>JAIOZI010000021.1 GCA_021740785.1 Melioribacteraceae bacterium | reverse complement strand
GAAGCCAAACAAATTTATGATGCAGCTCTATGTAAAGAGACTCAAAAAGCAGTCAAAAAATATGTAGTGTACCACTGAAATCTTTAAGTGGTTGTTTTTACACAACTTATACCCCCGATTTGCCAAGTTGGGTTAAGAACTCTAGATTATAGGCTAAAGAAAATAATTTCATATGATCAAGAATATAAAATTGTATCAAATGCAGAATTACCAAAAGAGCTCTATTACATGCCATACAGAGCAGTTAAAGTAAATGATTTTTATTTCTTTTTTGCATCAAAACCTGAAGATATTAGTACTGTTGATTATTACATAAGAAATAAATCAATTATTAAAATTAATAACGATTTTAAAACGGTAAATTCACTATTAAAATGGGATGAAATTTATTTGGATGAAAATAATTTAGCTTATTCAATATCTAATTTCCGGGTACACTTGCGCAAAATAAACGAGAAAACAATTTTGGCTTTACAATCGGGAAGTTATTTTTTGCATTTAATATCTACAGATACAGGGAAGATTAAATCTTTTGGTTCCAAGCCCAAATTCTTTAAAAAGATACCGAAAAATATAGATCCTAAAAGTGTACAGGCAAATGCGGAATCTGTTGCTGAATTTGCTTCCCAAACATCTGTCTATTTAGATATATTTTATGATAGTGTCAATCAATTTTATATTTCACATTACGTTAATCTTTCAAAGAATTATTTTAGAGAGCGTTCACTGCTCTTAGGAAAACACTATATCCAAGTTTATAATAATAATTATAATTGTATTTATGACGGTGAAGTAGATGGAATTCCTCAGTATACTTACCAAGGTAAATTGTATGTCCTGTCTGAAGAAAATCCAGATTACTTTAAAATATTAGTATGTCAACTCGGAGATAAAAAATAAAATCGTGCGAATGGGGCATAAATATTTATTTGGTGCGGGCATTATTATTCTTTTATTAACATTCTATAACATTTATAAAATAAATTCCTTCTTACTAAGACAAAAGTAATGGATTTAATAATTTTAATAAGGCAATTGATATCAGCGAAAAATCCATCCAACAGATTTTTCCAGATTCGCTTAACAATGCATATTTTCAATAGCGAGGTTTGTTATGAAGATGAAGAAATATATACTTGTCATTAATATTCTGCTAAGTTTAATAATGCTTAATTGTGCTGATAAAGACAATAGTATAAAAAAAATACAACTCAAAGCAGAATTAGATTTTCTACTTGTAGATAGTTCGAAGATATTTCTCCAAACTGCAAATGAGTTTGTACTATATAAAGATAGCTTGGTTTTTGTTGATGGAAAAGATAAAAAAATATATGTAACGGACTGGAATTTTGTTATTCATCATACAATAGATTTAGCAGGAAAGGAATATTTATTTAAATCAACAATTTATAATGTTAGTATTAGGAATAATTTGCTTTATCTAATGGATAACTCCGAAAAAATAAAAGTTGTTGATTTAAAGAAAGAAGATATTTCATATATAGATTACGAGATTAGTTTTGATGTAATGATGTCCTATCCTGGTAATTTTGAATTTATTGATGATAGTACTTTTATTTGTGCATCCGAATCAATTTGGATGTATCCTGCATTTGATACTGTAAATGTTGCAGCAAAATTTAATGTAAATGGAAAACGATTGAATTTGTTTGCGATACCAATTGATAAGTTAGGGTATAATTCCTACTATCTCAATAGTAATCAAAGTCCGGAAAGTTTTTTTGTCACCTATAATGATAGTAGAATATATGTGACTTGTTATGCTTCTAAAAAAATCTTGATATATAATACTAATGGTACACTATTGGGAATTAAGGATCTTGATGTAAACAGTGAATATTGGGAAGAACCTCAAGCAGGCGGTGCTCCTGTTCCTGGTGTCAATTCAATAAAAATTAGTCCTGTAACTATGCACAAGGTAGTTTTTGTTAATAATTGCGCCTACTTACTTCAGAGAAGAGGTACGGAGTTACCTCCACTCCTTATTGAATATGATACTAATTTTGTTAAAACAACTGAATATGAAATTGACAATAATAATGTTACCAGTTGGCAATTCCGACTTTATTATGCAAATAATAAGATCATTTTGCAAGATGTAATGAGCCCCACTCTTTTTATTATGGATGAAATAAACTAAAAGGTATAAAATTATATATTAACTATTATAAATAGTTATTGAAAGTTCTATTATAAAAGAACTAAACTTAACTCAAATGCATCAAATTAGTGGCGGTGATGTTAGCCTTTTTACTTGCGGGGCTGCTCATTTTCTAGTTCACAAATAGTATCTCTTTTGTTCGTGTTCTATATCTTTATCAATTCAATGCAATCTTGTGTATTTATGGTTGATTTATGATAAACAAGATCCACTTCATAGTGTTGCAATGACGAACATACCGGAACACTTTATAATCCCCAATCAATTATTCAACCAATCACTCAACCAATCACTCAATCAATCAACCAATCAATCAATCAACCAATCAATCAACCAACCACTCAACCACTCACTCACTCACTCAACCAATCACTCAACAACAGCGCATTAATATCTCAATTCGATCGCAACTTCAAATACGGAATTATCACTTGCTACCGTATTAGGTAATTTGTTCGTGTCGTAATCTAAAATTATTTTGTTATTTTTTAAGAAGTGATAAGCAGCGCCTGCAATTATTCTTTTAGAATCAAAATTCCAGCCAGTTAGATTGTGTCTGAAAAAATCATATCTGCCGAATAGACTAAAGGAACCTTCAAAAAATTTAGCTTCACCAAAAATCGAATAACCATTTTGTTTATATGCTTCACCTGCCAAATCAACTGCATCTCCCGGTTCGTTCCCGGTCCCGTTATAATAAGTTCCGGCAAGTATAAAAAACTTATGTTCCATCGAAACATAGCCGGCTTTAAAATTAAAATCCGGAGAGAAAGAAGTATTACCTTTTCCAAAAGCACCAAAATAACTTAGTTGTAACCCGGGAAATAATTCAGGAATCGGTCTTAGGCTTAATCTATATTCTAATAATTTATTTTGATTTTCTTCGATGGCGTGATATCCGCCGCCGTTATAGATTCCAAAAGATAGACTTCCGTACTTACCGGGATAGCTGCTGTTTACCTCATCTTGATATTCTTGATTTATCTCACCGCCGAATAATGTTGATACAAATAATCCATAATCTGCTGAGCTAAGTATATCATTTCGCTCAAGAAACATCGAGCCCTGAACTCGGTAGATATTTATTTTTTGTTCGAAATCCAGCCACGGTCTGTGAACCAAACCAAATTCAACAAAGGAATTTGTGAAAAATGTGATGTCATCAAATTTATATTTTATATAACCGTATTTTAGACGGATTTCAATATCACCTTTTCCATCGCCGTCTCTATCGACCGAAATATCTTGTGTTATTCTTGCACTCACGTTATTTGAGAATTTCTTTCCTAAAGTCACATAACCTCTTTTCAATAGAAACTCGTTGAAACTGTTTCCTGATGATTTCCCGGTTTGATATGCTAAAAAATATTGCCCGGAAAAAGTTAGTCCGTTGAAGAAAGAGTTGATAGCTGTTTTAATGTCATCTTCGTCAATATCATTAGTTTGCGCACTAATTGTCCGGGAAAACAGAACAATAGAAATGATAGTAACAATGTGAAATATTTTTTTCATACTTAGAAAAATCCTTATATGGATGGTTGACCTGCCAAAACTATAAAACGAAAATAATTTTGCCAAGTAAAAAGTTTTTTGAAAGTTCGATGAAAATTATAGGAAAGGTTTTAAAAAAGGGTTGCCCACTGTGGTTGAGCAACCCTTTATCATTAACATATAGGAGGTAAAAGTTATGCGTTAACAGAATCTTTTAACAAAACATCGTCAATTATTTGAATCAACGAGTCTTTGGGTAAGGCGCCTTGAGCCATTTGCGGTTTATCGTTTTTTGGTATAAATAAAATTGAAGGAATTGATCGAATACCAAAAACTGCTGCTAATTCCTGTTCTGCTTCAGTATCAATTTTGAAGATTTTTATTTTACCTTCGTATTCATCGGATAGTTCTTCTAATACAGGGGCAACCATTTTACAAGGACCGCACCAATCTGCGTAAAAGTCAATAATTGCGGGCAGTTCGCCTTGATAATCCCATTCTTTTTTCTGTTCGTAATTAAATACTTTATCTAAAAAATCCTGCTTAGTTAAATGCTCAGTCATATTTTCTCCATAAATTAAGATGTAATAATTTTTCTATTCAGTATGATGCTGGGACTGCCGGAAGGTTTCAAAAAAAAATATTCTGATATTTGAATAGATTTAGCTACATTTTTTACAGTAATTATTGAGATATATTCGGAACATTCAATGAGTAAAGAATTTACTGAACTAACCGACGTTCAACAATTCGAAGATTTTCTTCAGAATAATTCTACAAAGCAAATAATCATTTTTAAGTTTAGTCCTGTTTGTGCAATCAGTACAATCGCGCAGAAAAAATTCGAAAGATGGTATAATGAAATTGATCCGGCTTTCAACCTGATTGCGGTTAGAGTTAATGTTATCGGTTCGCGTCAATTAAGTAATTATCTTTCGGAAAAATATCTTGTAATTCATCAATCCCCGCAAGTTATTTGGATTGACGAATTGGGCAAAGCTAGGTGGCACGAAAGTCATTTTGAAATTACAAAGCGTACACTAAATTCTCAATTGGAAAGCTATGAAACAAATTAAGGAAGTTTCTTCGATTGAAGAGTTTAATAAAATAAGAAATCTGTACGATGAAATAATTGTTTTCAAATACAGTACTGAAAGTACAGTGAGTTTTGTAATGGAAAAGTTATTCGATAATTGGTTTCAATCATTAACTGAAGCTGATAATATTTTTGCAGTCAAAGTTAATGTGATAAAATCAAAAGAACTGAGCAGAAAGCTGACAGACGATCATAACATCAAGCATGAATCTCCCCAGGTAGTATGGTTTGATAAAGATAACAACGTAAGATGGACGGCTCACCACCACATGATTAAACAAAACGAACTAAACAGAATTATATTATCAATTGAGTAAAAAATTATGAATATTTTCCTTTCCATTGCACTTTTTATCGCGCTCACAGTTTCACCTGCTGACAACGAAAATGGTTTAATTGAGAAAGCAAAGAAACTGCACGAATCAATTGTGACTATTGATACACATGTTGATACTCCATTAAGATTGATGCGCGGTTTTGATATTTCCATAAAAAACAATTCCGGGCAAGTTGATTTTCCCAGAATGAAAGAAGGAGGAATGGACGGTGTATTTTTTGCTGTATTCATCGGGCAGGGTCCTCTAACCGATAGCGCATATGCTTATGAAAAAGAGCATGCATTAAATATCTTTACTGAAATTCATGAAAGTGTTTCGGCAAGTGAAGATCAAGCTGAACTTGCATATACTGCGGATGATATACTCAGTATTGAGAAAAAAGGAAAGCGCGCCGTATATATAGGAATCGAGAATGGTTATCCAATTGGTAAGGATATAGATTTAATCAATAAATTTTATGAATTGGGCGCAAGGTATATCACGCTTTCGCATAGCCATGATAATCAAATCTGCGGTTCATCAACAGACCGTGAGACGAAAAACTCAGGCGGTCTTACTGAATTCGGAAGACGAGTCGTTAACAGGATGAACCAACTTGGAATTATGGTTGATATATCTCACGTATCCGATGATACATTCAATGATGTTATTGATGTTTCCACTGCACCTGTTATTGCATCGCATTCATGTGCACGCACGCTGTGTGATTATCCTCGTAATCTTTCTGATGACATGCTGAAAAAACTTGCAGAAAAAAATGGGGTGATTCAAATTTGTCTTTACAGTAATTATATAAAAGACCTGCCTTCAAATCCTAAACTTGATTCAGCTTACACCGAGCTTAGAAAAAGTTACCCTGATTACAGGTCCTTACCGGAAGACGAAAAGAAAAAGGTCTCTGCAGAATGGGAGAGGATAAATGAATTGTATCCGCCAAACTTAGCAACGGTTTCAGATTTAGTTGATCATATTGATTATATAAAAAATTTGATTGGTATCGATCATGTTGGAATAGGTAGTGATTTTGATGGCGGTGCGGTTTTAGCTGATCTAAAAGATATGAGAGATATGTGGAAAATAACATATGAATTACTGAAACGAGATTACACCGAAGAGCAGATAGCTAAAATTTGGGGCTTAAATTTATTAAGAGTTATGAGGGCTGTTGAGAATGTTGCATTGATAAATTAATTTCCATAAATTCGTCCCGACTTAATTTTCATTTTTTGTTTTATACAGATTACTTCAATGACAAAAGCACAACATAACTTTTACATAGGTTCGTTCATCCTAATCGGGAGTGTAATTACACTTTACATTGCATTGGTAGGCGCCGGATATTATTTCACCCCTATTGAAGAAAGATTTTTCGATACGATGCATAACACATTAAAGCCGAGCGGTGATTGGGGACATGGCTTTGGAATAATCGGTTCTTTAATGATGCTTCTTGGTGTTTCCATTTACATGATTCGTAAAAGGAGTAAACGATTTGTTAGAAGCGGCGCATTGAAATATTGGCTTGAATTGCACATTTTTCTATGCGGCGTAGGTCCTATTTTAGTTTTGTATCACACTGCATTTAAATTCGGCGGCATCGTTTCCGTAAGTTTTTACAGTATGGTCGCTGTTGCATTAAGCGGAGTTATTGGGAGATTTATTTATGTACAAATCCCCAGAACATTGCAGGGGCAGACTCTCAATTATTCTGAGTTAAAAAAGATGAATGAAGAAATGAGTAATAAATTGAGAGATGAATTTTCAGTATCGGAAGCGCTTATTCTGAAGATGGAAGAATTTATTTCGATTGATGATTATAAAAATGTCGGATTTATTCAAACACTATCCACATTTACAAAAGATTATTTTGTGAAGAAAAAATTTTTTAATTCACTAAAAAATGAATTGAAGACTGCAAAACTTTCGGACGAAAGTTTACATGAAGTTATAAAAATTGCAAAAAAGAAATTACTGCTTCAAAGAAGGATAGGAATGTTGAGCTCGATGCAGAAGTTTTTTAAGTACTGGCATATTTTACATTTGCCTTTTGCTATTATAATGTTAATTATTATGTTAATACATGTTGTGGTAACGATTCTATTTGGTTATACATGGATTTTTTAACAAGGGAGAAATAATGAAAATAAAACCATTATATATATATATGATCGGGATATTATTAGTTTTTGCAGTTATAATAATTTTAAGTGTTGGAGAAAACTCTGATGAACCTCAACAGGAGATGAGTAATTCAGAAATGCCGAATGATGATATTCATAAAGGAATGATGGGTGATGATAATACTCCTTCGTCTTCGAATGTAATGAGTAATGTAAAAGAACGAATGGATAAATTGGAAAACGAGATTAATGAAAACCCGGCGGATACTGTAAAAATATCGGAATATGCGAGAATGCTTGCCTCAGCGCATAAACCGGAAAAAGCGCTTGAATATTATAAAAAAATATTGGTTGTTAATCCGAAACGTATTGATGTACTGATGGCAATGACTTTTATTAATCACAGGATGCAAAAATTTGATGAAGCTGAAAGATTAACCAACATTGTATTGGAAATTGATAAATCTAACTTGAATGCAAAGTATAACCTCGGTGTTATATCAGCTACAAAGGGAAATAAAGAAAAAGCTAGGTCGATTTGGGAAGAATTATCAAATCAAACAGATGATCTGCGAATTGCCGAACTTGCTAAAAATTCATTACAAAAACTAAAGTAAAAATTGGAAGTACTATTAGAAAATATAGCGGCATACTTAATCGTAGTCTTGATGATTTCCGGAATTGTTTGGTATTATCTTAAAAGTAAATCCTCCGCATCAAAAAAAGTAGAAGCAAAAATAAATAAAGCAAAAGAACAAGGTTTTTACGAGCCGGTTTCGCTGCACCCGGTTGTAGATTCCGATATTTGTATCGGCAGCGGTGCATGTATTAATGCATGCCCGGAAAAAGATATTTTAGGAATACGAAACGGGCAGGCTACAACAATTAACGCATCACGCTGCGTTGGTCACGGTGCATGTTTTCATGCATGTCCTGTTGAAGCAATTTCACTTGTAATGGGGACGGAGAAACGCGGTGTCGATCTTCCGCATGTTTCCCAGGAGTATGAAACTAATGTTCCCGGGATGTACATCGCTGGAGAACTCGGCGGTATGGGATTAATTAAAAATGCTGTTGAACAGGGTAAACAAGCAGTTGATAATATTGTGAGAAAGAAGGTTGAAAGAAATAATAATGAATATGATCTGGTAATCGTTGGCGCGGGTCCGGCAGGTATTGCCGCTAGCCTCAACGCAAAAAAACATGGTCTTAAATTTATTACTATTGACCAAGAAACTTTAGGCGGAACTGTTTTTTCATTTCCCCGGGCAAAAGTTGTGATGACTTCACCCATGGAATTACCGACACATGGAATTGTAAAATTATACGAAACAAGTAAAACAGAATTAATTGATTTGTGGAAAGAGGTTCTCGAAAAAAATAAAATTGTTATTCAAGAATCCGAAAAAGTAATTGATATTAAAAAAAGTGCGAATAGTTTTGAAGTGATTACGAATCAATCCGGTTATAAAACTTCGCATGTTCTGCTGGCTATTGGAAGAAGAGGAACACCTAGAAAATTGGGCGTCAAGGGTGAAGATAAGGAAAAGGTTTATTACAAACTTCTTGACCCGGAATTAATTAAGAAGAAAAAAATATTAGTTGTAGGCGGCGGAGATTCAGCAGTTGAATCGGCGATGCTGCTTGCCGATGAAGGGAATCATGTTATTTTATCTTATCGAAGCGAATCTTTTAAACGTATTAAACCAATGAATCTTGAAAAAGTAAATGCTGCAAATGATTCCGGTAAACTAAAAATCATGTATAATACAAATTTAGTCGAAGTAAAAGATGATACTGTTTTATTGAAGATGAGCGATGATTCGATAGCGGAAATTAATAATGATTTAGTATATATTTTTGCAGGCGGTGAATTGCCGAATAAATTCCTTGAAAAAATCGGAATATCAATAACTACTAAATTCGGAGAGGCGGTATTAAAGCATCGAAATTAATTCTGTATATTATTTTACTATTATCTTACCAACTTATTGCTCAAATATCCCCGGGGGATCTGACTACTGCTCACGAAAACCTCGAGGGAATGAGCAATTGTACAAAGTGTCATGAGCTTGGTAAAGAAGTTCTAGATTCCAAATGTTTGGACTGTCACACCGAAATCAAAAAATTAGCTGATGCTAATCGAGGATATCATTCTAATAATGAAGTAACATCGAAAAAGTGTTTTGAATGCCATAGTGAGCATCATGGGCGAAAATTTGAAATTGCCCGTTTTGATCAAGATTCGTTCAATCATGATAAAACCGGCTACCGGTTGGAAGGGAAACACTCTTCCGTAAAGTGTGAAAATTGTCACATCCCAAAATTTATTGATGACCAGGAATTAAAGAAACGCACCGGTACATTTCTCGGACTCAATCAAGAGTGTTCATCATGTCATGAGGATTATCATCAAGGTACTCTTTCAAATGATTGCCAGTCATGTCATAATTCTGAAAAGTTCAGACCTGCTCCCAAATTCAACCACGATAAAGCCGCTTATAAGCTTACCGGTTCCCACATTAATGTTGATTGTGAAAAATGTCATAAGAAAGAAAATCGTAATGATAAAGAGTTCCAATTATTCAAAGGACTTCAGTTTAATAATTGTACCCCATGCCACAACGATGTACACAACAATAAGTTTGGAAGTAATTGTCAAAAATGTCATTCCACTTCATCCTTCAAACAAATTAAGCAAATGGATGAATTCGATCATTCACTAACTAATTATCCTTTGCAGGGTAAACATATAATAGTTGAATGCAAGAGCTGTCATATCGGCGGATTAAGCAATAAACCGAAATATGAAAAATGTACGGATTGCCATAATGATTTTCATAAGGGACAGTTCACGAAAGAGGGAGTAATTACCGATTGTAGTAAATGTCATTCATTAAACGGATTTATACCTTCTAATTATTCTATCCAAGAACATTCAATGCTTGGTTTTGCTTTAAGCGGGGCTCATTTGGCAGTTCCATGTCAGCAATGTCATAAAACAGAAAAAGAATGGGACTTCACATTTGAATCAACTAGATGCAGTGAATGTCATGAAAATATACATGGTGATGCTATTAGTAAAGAGTTTATCGGTAATAATGAATGTGAAAAATGTCATACATCCGAATCATGGAGAGTAAATAATTTTGATCATTCATTGACTGAATTTGCTCTGGTCGGCAATCATCAAAAAGTAGAGTGCAGAACATGTCACCTGCTTGAAGATGATGAATCAAAAATCATCCATGTATTCAGTGAACTTACCAGTGTTTGTGAAGACTGTCATAATGACGTTCACTTCGGACAGTTCAAACAAAAAGGGAAAACTATTTGTGATCGATGTCATTCACCAAATGGATGGAAAAAGTTATTATTCGACCATGCAGCAACAAGATTTCCTTTAGACGGGGCACACAAAAATTTACAATGCAGCCAATGTCATAAACCGGTACAAATTGATGCCGGTTCTTTTATTAATTATAAATACGACGAATTTAAATGCGCAACTTGTCATTCTTAATAATATTAATTTTTTCTGCGGTCATGTATGCACAGTCACCGCACGGAGACGGATTTGATCTCGAGTGTTCGACTTGTCACACAACTGAAACATGGGCGATAAAAACACTAGATCTAAAATTCGATCACAACACTCAAACTTTATTCGAACTGGAAGGGCAGCACAAAAGCATAAATTGCATTGACTGTCACGAATCATTAGTTTTTTCCGGTGTGGATATGATGTGCAGCGGTTGTCATACCGATGTACATGAAAATACTTTGGGTGAAGAATGCCAAACCTGTCATGACCCATCCTCATGGGTTGTGAAGAATATAACAGAAATCCATCAGCTTGCACGCTTTCCTTTGATCGGGAATCATAATACTGCCGACTGCGGACAATGCCATGTTTCATCCAGCGGATTACGATTTGAACCAATTGGTACTGATTGTATCGATTGCCACAGGGAAGATTATGTCGCGACAAATAATCCGAATCACGCTGCTTCAGGTTTTTCTCAAGATTGTACTGAATGTCATTCGCTCGACCAGCGAGAGTGGAGTTTTGCATCCATCACTCATGATTTTTTCCCGTTAACCGGCGGGCATAATATTACTGATTGTTACCAGTGTCATGAAACTTCAACATTTACCGGGTTATCTTCGGATTGCTATTCGTGCCACCAGCCGGATTTTGAAGGCACCGCTAATCCAAATCACGTAGAACTTTCTTTTTCTACTAATTGTATTGAATGTCATACAACTAATCCCGGATGGCAGCCTGCAAGTTATCCTGTTCATTTTGATTTGACTGGTATTCATCTCGATATTTTAGGTGATTGTAATTCATGTCACGTTTCCGATTATGTTAATACGATTGAAGAGTGTACCTACTGTCATCAAGATGATTTTAATGCGACTGCCAATCCAAATCACGTGGAATTAAATTTTGAGACCGACTGTACAACATGTCACAATCAGAATGCATGGCAGCCTGCTGATTACCCGGTACATTATGATTTAGTCGGAGTTCATACATCAATAATTTCCGATTGTGAGAGTTGTCATCAAGGAGATTATGTAAATACGGTCGAAGAATGTTTTAGTTGTCATGAGAGCGATTACAATTCAACTTCCGATCCTAATCATGCGGCGGCAAATTTCCCGGTTGAATGTACCGAGTGTCATTCTCAATCTGCATGGGAACCATCAACTTTTAATCATGATGCTTCGTATTTTCCAATATACAGCGGTGAACACAGAGGGGAGTGGGATGCTTGTTCAGACTGTCATACCTCCTCGACAAACTATTCTATTTTCGAATGTATTAATTGTCATGAGCACAATAGAACCGATATGGACGATGAACACAGCGGAGTATCCGGTTATGTGTATCAAAGTTCCGAATGTCTCGCATGTCATCCCAATGGTGATGAAGACGGTGCATTTAATCATTCTTCGTCAGCTTTCCCGTTAGAGGGAGCTCACTCCACAACAGATTGTTCCGGCTGCCACATTTCGGGTTACAGCGGGACTTCGTCGGAATGTGAGACATGCCATATTGAGTCGTATAATACTGCATTAATACCGGATCATGCAGCGGCAGGAATATCTAAAAATTGCGATGAATGTCATTCATCAACGGAATGGGCAAACTCAGAGTTTAATCATACAGCAGCAGCCGGTTTTGAACTATCCGGCAGGCATGCCGAAATTCAACAATGCAGTGATTGTCATGAAGGCAATACTACAACGGCAGATCCGCAGTGTTTAAGCTGTCATGAAGAAAATTATAATACCGCGGAAAATCATATTGCTCAAAATTTCCCGACAGATTGTGAAATGTGTCATTCCGCAATAGGTTGGGAAGAGACTTCGTTCGATCATGCAACAACAGATTTTCCGTTGACCGGCTCACATGTTGATGTTCAATGCAGTGACTGCCATACAGAAGTTTATTCCGGAACTGCAGGCGATTGTAATTCATGCCATGAAACGGATTTTACGTCTGCTGTAAATCCTAATCACGTTAACGCCGGGTTATCACAGGTATGTGAAGACTGCCACAATACAACCAATTGGGCACCTTCAGAGTTTACTCACGCGGTGACAGGTTTTGAGTTATCCGGTAAGCATGCTGAAATTCAACAATGCAGTGATTGTCATGAAGGCAACACTACAACGGCAGATCCGCAGTGCCTAAGCTGTCATGAAGAAAATTATAATACCGCGGAAAATCATATTGCTCAAAATTTCCCGACAGATTGTGAAATGTGTCATTCCTCAATAGGCTGGGAAGAGACTTCATTCGATCATGCAACAACAGATTTTCCGCTGACCGGCTCACATGTTGATGTTCAGTGCAGTGAGTGTCATACGGAAGTTTATTCCGGTACTGCCAGCGATTGTAATTCATGCCATGAAACGGATTTCACATCTGCGGTAAATCCTAATCATGTTAATGCCGGGTTATCACAGGTATGCGAGGACTGCCACAACACTACAGCATGGATACCTTCGGAATTTTCTCATGCTGAAACCGGTTTTGAATTACTTGGTCAACACGCTGAGATTCAATGTTCCGACTGTCATGTCGGTACGGTGGAAATTGTTTCATCGGAATGTTTTGCCTGCCATGAGGAAGATTACAATGCTACTGAAGATCATTTAGCTCAAGGTTTCCCAACCGAGTGCGGTACTTGTCATTCCCCGGTTAATTGGGAGGAAACTCATTTTGATCATAATGAAACTGATTTCCCTTTAACTGGTGCGCATCTTGAAATTATGGAGTGCGGTGATTGTCATGAGAACGGATTCACCGGTACTTCAACTGTTTGTTTTGATTGTCATCAAACTGATTTTAATTCAACAACAAATCCTGATCATATTTCACTGGGACTTGAAAATGATTGTTCACAGTGTCATTCCACTCAACCGGATTGGAAGCCTGCAACCTTTGAAGTTCACAATTCATTTTTTGAGTTAGTCGGCGCGCATGCATCAATTTCAAATCAGTGTATTGATTGTCATAATAATGATTATAACAATACACCGGTGGAATGTGTCGGGTGTCATGAGGAAGATTATAATACTGCAACTGATCCGAATCATTTAGCAGCATTCTTTCCTCATACATGTCAAGATTGTCATTCCCAGATAGCGTGGGAGCCGTCAACCTTTGAACATGATGCCGCTTATTTCCCAATTTACAGCGGTGAACATAATGGTGAATGGAATACCTGCGCCGATTGCCATGTTAACCAAGCTGATTTCACTTTTTACGAATGTATAAATTGTCATGAACATAGCAGGACCGAGATGGATGATGAACATAGCGGAGTTGCTGATTATGTATATGAAAGTACCGCTTGTTACGACTGTCATCCTAACGGGGATGAAGGTGATAAATTACTAAAACCAAAATTGAAGGAAATTTATAAGAACTGATGAACAAGATTTTATTTCTCATATCGTTTGTATTAATATTTATAAAAGTAGATGCCCAGGAAGGATACGATTGGATCCCCGGAAAAGTAACATATTTCTCTTCGCAATATGTTTATTTGAAATTCGACAACACTTCATTTATAAATCAAAATGACACACTGTATAAAAAAGACGGACAAACATTTACACCTGCATTAATTGCAAAGTTTATCTCTTCGCGCTCTTGCGCTGCTGAAAAAATTATTGAAATTGATGTAAATGTTGACGATGATTTTTTTGTTAAGTTTTATAAACGAAATGATTTGGCAGAAACCGATAAAGATTCAATAAAAAATACTGAAGACCGGATAATTGAAAAAATAACTACGCCGAGAAAACAACTTACGAGAAAGAGAAGTGATATTGACGGAAGAGTGAGTGTCTCTTCTTATTCGACTATTAATAATTATTCTAATAGTAAATACGACCAGCGTTGGAGATACTTAATTGCACTGAACGGTGATAATGTTTCCGGTTCCAAATTTTCCTTCGATTCATATATTCGATTCTCTTACAGAAATAAAGAGTGGCAGGATGTTAAAAGCAATTTTGGTGACGCGCTGAGAATTTATAATTTATCTCTCAGTTATGATTTTAATACTGAAAATAAACTTTATTTCGGGAGGAGAATTAATCCCAATATTGCAAACATCGGTTCCATCGACGGAATTCAATATGAGCATAGAAGTAAGAATTATTTGTTTGGCGGTGTGGTTGGCTCACGTCCAAATTATTCGGATTACGGATACAACATTAAGATGTTCCAGTACGGAGTTTTTGTTTCAAGGGAAGATACTGTAAGTAATAAGTTTATGAAGAATAATCTCGCAGTGATGGAGCAGACTAATAATTTTAATACCGATAGACGCTTTTTATATTTCCAGCACAATAATAATATTATCAATAATATTCATTTATTTCTTTCTTCGGAATTTGATCTTTATGAAAAGAGAAACGGGGTAGGGAAGAGTAAAGTTAAATTTACCAGTTTGTATCTCTCCGTCAGGTATTCACCTGAAAGATGGTTGTCTTTTACCACTTCATACGATGCACGAAAGAATGTTATTTATTACGAAACATATCAAAGCTATGCAGATAGTTTATTGGATGCCGAAACAAGACAGGGTTTACGGTTTAGAACAAATGTCAGACCTTTCAAATATTTTACAGTCGGCGCTTCATTTGGTTATCGTTTTCAATCCGGGGATAGAAGCTCAACAAGAAATTATGGGCTGTATACAACTTATTCAAGAATCCCGTATGTTGATTTATCCTCAACCGTAAATTTAAATTTTCTACAGACTTCTTATGTTGATGGCGGCACGTACGGAATTAGATTCAATAAATATATTTTTGATGGAATGTTAAATGTTGGTTCCGGGTATAGAAGAGTTGACTACACTTTTACAAAAACAAATCAGAAGCTGGCTCAAAACATTTTCTTTTTTGATATTGGAAGCGAGCTGATTTATAAAATTTATTTCTCTCTTAACTATGAAGGCACATTCGAAGAAGCAAGGAGCTTTAACCGATATTATTTAAACATCAGTAAAAGATTTTAACCAAAATAGCCGCCGAACAAAGTTTTTTAATAAAACATTTTATAGGGCGGGTTATGATGCAGTTTCCAACTCTTTCAACATTTCTGTTAACCTGGCATTAATACGCTTGAACATATTATCGTTGTTTGCCCGAAGCTTCATTAGTTTATCGGCGACTTCATTATCTTTGCCGTTTGCTTCAATTAACTTTTTAACCTGCGTCGGAACGGCATCATATTGTTTTATCTCGTTGATCATTCCCTGTATCTCTGAAATAGTTGAATGCTTGGTATCCCAAACAATCATTTTCTGTGCGGTGTAAAGATCGTCATACAATCTTTGTGTTTCTTCATATTTTGATTTTAAGTCATCATGCAGAAGCGTATTCTCCAAAGCAATAGCAACATTGGCAGCCATAGCGCTCAGAAACATTTCATCATCTGTGCTGAATTTCCCGTTCTCTTTATTCAACACTTGAAATGCCCCGACAATTTCTCCGCTTAAGTTGCGCATCGGAACACAGAGCAGGCTTTCTGTTTTGTATCCTGTTTTAATATCAACTTCCCGGTTAAAAAGCGGGCTGCTGTAAGGGTCGTCGATTATCAATGAGGTGCCGCTGCAAACTACTTGTCCGGCAATGCCTGTTGTTTTCGGAAATCTAATTTCTTTACGTTCAATTCCAGTTCCGACTCTAGACCAAAGCTCATTTTTTTTCTTATCAAGCACAAATACCGTGGCGCGGTCGGCTTTTAATGCATCGGTTGCCAGTTCAATAATTGACATCAGTAATTGATCGAAATCGTTTATTGAATTGAGTCTCTTTGAAAATTCGTAAAGGACTAATAATTTCTTGTCGGAAATTGCAGCTTCTTCTGATGATAAATATTTTTTCGATTCCGCATCGGGGTTGAGTGTATCTTGAATTGTTGAATAAAGTTTATCGAGCGTGAGCGGTTTATCGATGAACTGGGATATTTTGTTCCCAAAAACCGAATTCTTCGTCTCACGAAAATATTCCGATACAATTACAACGGGCACGTAAGCATTGATCAATCTAATTCGTTCGATAAAAAGTATTTCAGACATCAATGGTTGAGAGATTTCAACAAGTATCAAATCAAATTCATGGGCATTAAGTTTGTTCAACCCGGAATCATCTTTTTGAGCAAAATGAACATAATAATTACCCATCGAAACAAATGATTCATAAATTGCGGAAGTACCGTTCCCATCGGAGAAAATTAGTATATCAGGAGCTTTACTCATGAGCAAACCTCATAATTATTACAACGACCAATTAAATAAAAGTTATTCCTGCACTATCTCGGTAATCAATTTGGAATTGACTGTTTCAAAATAATAATTCTTTATTGAAATAAAATTATTTTTTGTGACCCAAATCTCATCAGTATTCCTTTCATCCGGCACAAAGTGATCTGAATCAGAATTTTTATTTTTACTCGCAAAAACAAAAAACGGTACGGAAAAATGATTTGCAGTTATTGCTAGAAGCCGGCTTCCAACTTTGTTTACAATACTATTATCAGGTAAAATTTTATCAGCCCCAATAACTGCACAGTCACAATCAACAATAAATTCCGGTATTTGACTTTCAGTAATTAATTTTACGGCAATTCCTTGTTCAGCAAGTTTACTGCTGAAAATTCTTCCTTCCAATTGTGGTCTGGATTCACAAACTCTGATTTCCAGGTTTTGCGTTACATTATAAAATAATTTGAATATCTCGAATAAGGTTGTACTGTTTGAAATTGTTATTATCCTCTCCGGGATATCATGGTTCTTATTAAAATTATCGAAAATTCTTTGATAACATTTAGTAGAAAACTCTTGAGAATCCGAGATTATTTTATCCAGCGAATTTCCTCCGGATTCAATTAATCGATCTAAAAAAGAAGTGATAACCTGAAACTCATTGAAATAATCTTTGAGCTGATACAGAAAGGAATTTAAATCAGAAATATTACCGGCATTTTGGTGCAGGTAATTTTGAATTTTATAAAGGAGCTCGCTGCTCCCGGAGGTATTATCATCCAATATTATTTTCAGATTCTCAAAATCCGGGAACCGTTTTAAATCCAAAATCCGACTCATTACTCGCCTTGAAACTTGAATCCTTTTATCGGTTCACGAAGTGTCATCACAGGGCATGGGGCTTTTCTAACAACCTTTTCCGCTGTACTGCCGAATAGCATGTGTTCAACGCCGGTATGCCCGTGAGTTGCGATCATTATTAAATCAATATCCACCTCAGCGGCATATTCAATGATTTCGATAAAGGGTTTCCCGGTTTTTATTACCGTTACAACTTCAATACTTTCCGGGATTTCACTTTTTGCCAAATTTTCTAATTCCTCTTCGGCTCTTTTGTTTGTTTCAAAATCAGCGGAGGGAATTGATACCTGACCCAAACTGAAATCTGCAGGATAAATCATTGGTTCGACTACATAAACCAGGTACATCTTGGCTCCAAAATGCTTTGCAAAATCAACTGCATATTTTAAGGCGCCCTTGGAATAATCGGAAAAATCAATCGGGACTAATATTTTTTGAATTTTATACATCGACGTTCTCCGAATTATTATTGAATGTTTTTATGTAAAGAGTAAGATAGTCGTCATTCAGCCTATGAAGTCTCTTTGTGATAATATGTGCAATCCCTCTCAAAATTTTTATACCAATATCGGGATATTTTTCAACAAACTCATCCAAATCCGGTTTAAATATTACACCGATTTCCGAATCCGACAAAGCAATAGCAGATGCGGATCTTATTTCATCATCCATTAACGCAAGCTCTCCAAAGAAATCACCCCGGTTGAATGTTGCTAGGTCTATTGTATTGTTATCCCCGGTATTTTGTCGAATAACAACCGAGCCTGATTGAATTACGTATAAACCAATTCCCGGGTCGCCCTGAAGGAAAATAAATTCATCCTTTGTAAACGCACGGTTGTGAACTATCTTAATAAGTGCCTTAATATACTTTTTATTAAGTTCACAAAAAGGAGGCATTGATTTCAATACGTTTTCAAGGTCACTTTTTTCGGTTGGTGATTTAAATAAGTTTGCCCAAAAACTGCTCCTCTTAATTAAATTATTTGAAGAAGCCATTATATTTTATCCTCAGTTAAATAATCCCGATTCAGCTACCCGCCAAATTTTCTGACAGGAAAATTTATTTTCGTATAATGCCCGACCGATAATTACCGAATCAATTCCCTTGTCCGTTGCTGCGTTTACTCTTAATAAATCTTCAAGACCGGATATTCCGCCTGAGAGTGTTACTTTGCATCCCGAGGCTTCAGCAGTCTTTTCCGATAATTCAATATTCGGACCGAGCATCATACCATTCGTTTTAACGTCGGTTACAATTAAACGTTCTATTCCCAATTCCGCAAGTCTTTTCGCATAAATTAAAGGATCAATCCCGGTTTTAATTCTTCTTCTGCGTACTACAACTTCATCATCAATTACATCAATTGCAGCGGAAATTTTTTTTGGACCGTATTTTTCAATAATCTTAATAAATTCATTTTCATCATTATATGCGAGTGATCCGATTACAAGTCGATATACACCGAGACTGAAAGCCTCGTCGGCATCTTTAAGATTTCGTATCCCGCCGCCGAGTTCAACCGGGATAATTACCGAGTCGCAAATCTCTTCAATAATATTATGATTGATATTAGAGTAATTGTGAATGTGATCAAAATCTACAACATGAATTATCTTTGCATTTTCAGCCCGCCAAATCATTGCCATTTCAACGGGATCGTTTTTATATTCCGGACAATTAAGCTCCGGGATTCCCTGAACAACTCTAACGGTTTTATTTTGATGAACGTCAATAGACGGTATTACTAATACTGGCATTTATAATTTCCACTTGCCTTTGTTTTTAATTACTTTCCTTCCGATTATTAATTTCTGAATTTCGCTGGTACCTTCGAATATTCTTAATATTCGTGCATCACGGTAAAATCGCTCAATTGGAATTTCTTTTGAAAATCCCATCCCGCCATGAATTTGAAGCGCTTTATCAGCAACCTCCGAGACTGATTCCGAACAATATAATTTCACGATTGCAGCTTCCTTTGAAGTATCCAATTGATCATCATATTTTTTTGCAGTTCTATAAAGCATACTTTCCATGGCATAAATTTCAGTTGTCATTTCAGCAAGCATAAATTGAATTGCCTGAAATTTAGCAATCGGCTGATCAAATTGCTTTCGTTCATTTGCAAAATTTACCGAAATTTCCAGCATCTCTTTTGCGGCTCCAACGCAGCATGCCCCGATTCCAAGTCTGCCCGCATCAAGTGTTTTCATCGCGATTAAAAATCCTCTGCCATCCTGACCTATCATATTTTCTCCGGGAACTTCAACGTTTTCGAAGGAGATAGCGTTTGTGGAACTTCCCTTGATACCGAGTTTTTTTTCGGGCGGACCAATTTCCACACCCGGTAAATCTTTATCGATTACAAATCCCGTAATTCCTTTTTCAGTCCTGGCAAAAACAGAAAACACATCTGCGATATCACCATTTGTAATCCACAGTTTTTCACCGTTGATAATCCACTTATCATCAACTTTTTTTGCGGTTGTTTTTAGATTAAAAGAATCGGAACCTGCGCCGGCTTCAGTTAAGCAGAATGCCGCAATTTTTTCACCGGAAGTAAGCTGCGGCAGATATTTCATTTTAAGTTCTTCCGAGCCTCCGATGTAAATTGCATTTGTTCCAATAGATTGATGAGCCCCGATCATTGCCGCTGTTGATCCGCAGGCGCGTGTTACCTCTTCTTGAGCAATGCAGTAACCTAATTCACCGAAACCGCCTCCGCCGTATTTCTCCGGGAATGCCGTTCCTAATAATCCAACTTCTCCTAATTTTTTTATCAAACTAACAGGAATAGATTCGTCTTCATCTATTTTTTTTGCTAATGGTCTTATCTCACTATCAGTAAAATCGCGTACCATATCGCGCAGCATGTTTTGTTCTTCAGTAAAATCGAAATTCATATAATCCAATTAAATTTTGTGAATGAAACAATGAATTTAATAAAAATAACGTAAAAAAATAATTTCATCGGAACATATCGGGTAAAAATCGGCTGAAAAATTTAAGAATCATATCTATTATAGAATCTTGACTTTTCACGTCTTAATGAGCATATTTGTGCGCATGAGCAAAGAATTTCTTTTTAGAACCACCGATAACGAATCCATTCGTATAACCAGTTTCGGAATAGAAAATATTTCTGAAGGAAATTGTATAATTTTTGTTCATGGTTTTAAGGGTTTTAAGGATTGGGGTTTCGGACCGCATCTTGGTAATTACCTTGCAGCACAAGGTTTCTTTGTTATTACTTTTAATTTTTCTCACAATGGAATTGGTGAAGAAAAAAATGAATTCACTGAACTTCATAAATTTAGAACAAATACATTTTCGAGAGAAGTTCGTGAGTTATCGGAAATCATCGATGCATATAATTCGGGATTCTTCGGCAATAACCAAAAAAATAAAATCGGATTATTAGGTCACAGCAGGGGAGGAGCAGTATCAATATTAACAGCTTCAAAAAACAGTAATGTTGATGCACTCGTAACTTGGTCAGCTATTGCCAAACTGGATCGCTATTCAGAACGACAAAAAAAGGATTGGAAGGAAAAAGGTGTATTCGAAATTGAGAATGCACGTACAAAACAAATTATGCCGCTGGGCATAGAATTGTTGAAAGATATTGAAGAAAATGGAAATGATTTCTTAAATTTAAAAATCGCACTAAGAGATTTAGACAAACCGTTGTTGATTGTGCATGGAGATCAGGATTTAGCTGTACCATTACATGAAGGTGAACAATTGTTTGAATGGTCTGACAAAAACTTAACAGAAATGTTTATTGTGCAATCAGCCGGACATACTTTTAATATCAAACATCCTTTTGAAGGAAGTAATGAGCAGTTTGATCTGGTTCTGGCAAAAACTAATGAGTTTTTCAAAACGAAATTAAATAATTCTTGAGGTAATAAAATGAACGGAAACGTTAAATCGATTGAAAGTAAAAATATTTTGAGCAGGGCAGTAAGCACGCAGTTATTTTGGATTATCACTTTTTCATTATTTACTGCTATGGCAGCTCAGGTCGCTGTACCGGTACAACCTGTGCCGTTTACACTGCAGACGATGCTGGTACTTTTATCCGGAGCTTTTCTCGGCGCAAGAAATGGCGCAATCAGTCAAATATTGTATGTATTGATGGGTGTTGTCGGAATTCCGGTTTTTGCAAATTTCAGCTTAGGAATTGGAGTTTTATTCGGACCAACAGGAGGCTATTTATTATCATTTCCTCTAGCAGCATTTATGGTTGGTTACATCGTTAAAGAAAATTCATCATTTGTTACTGTTATGCTTGCAATGCTCGCCGGTTCGCTTTTAATACTATTATTCGGCTCAATGTATTTGGGATTATTCTTTATGGATAGCTGGCGCGAAGCATTTATTGCGGGTGCTGCTGTTTTTTCAATTTGGGGTGTAATTAAAATTGGAGCGGCAATTTCAATTTATTTATCGTTCTCAAAAAAATACCCTAAACTTCCCCATAAATAATTAAGGTAATCTGATGGAGATGAAGAACGTTGTATTTATAATTGTTTTTATTTCGGCATTTGTTTTTCTTGCGTACAATATCAGGCGGTTGATCAGTTATCTAACAATTGGTCTTAAAGAAAATCGTTTTGATAATATTCCCGCCCGTTTAAAGAGAGTATTGAGTATAGCATTCGGTCAAACAAAATTATTACGCGATCCAATCGCAGGCTCAATTCACTTTTTGATTTTTTGGGGATTTATGCTATTCCTGTTCGCCGTTGTTGAAGCAATTATACAGGGTTTTTATTCTCCGTTTACACTTCAATTTTTAGGACCGCTTTTTTCTGCAATAACTATTGTTCAAGATGTATTCGGCATTTTAGTAATAATTGCCGTATTGTCAGCGCTTTTTAGAAGATATGTATTAAACATTGAAAGGTTGGATTCAGGTACCGCCGGGAAACTAGATGCAACCTTTATATTGGTATTGATTCTTTTAGTTGTTGTGTCAATGTTCGGTCAGAATATGGCTGCTATTGCGAAAAATAATTTTGTACTTCATGATTATGAAATCAGACCGGTTACTGCTTTATTAAGTCCTGTTTTTTTTAATGGCGGCAGTTCAACAGCAGATTTATATTTCGAAATATTTTGGTGGATACACATTCTTGTTGTATTCGGATTTATGAATTTTCTACCTTATTCAAAACACCTGCACGTATTCACATCAATTCCGAATGTTTTCTTTTCCAAGTATGATGAAAAGAAGTATGCAATAAAATCAATCAACTTAGAAGATGAAAACATCGAACAATTCGGCGCCGTTGATGTTGATCACCTTACTTGGAAACAGATGCTTGATGGATATGCATGTACGGAATGCGGAAGATGCACGGCTGCTTGTCCGGCTGCAAATACAGGTAAATTATTATCTCCGAGAAAGATTATAGTTGATATCAGAAGGCGTACGGAAGAAAAAGCGCCCTATGTTCTTGCCGGTGAAGAGAAAGAGGGAATCACTGATAAAACATTAGTTCATGATTATATCAGTGATGAGGAATTGTGGGCTTGCACAACATGTAATGCATGCGTGTATGAATGTCCGGTTACGATTGAACATGTAGATTCAATTGTTGATATGAGAAGAAATCTTGTGCTGATGGAATCTCAGTTTCCTCCTGAATTAAATAATGTATTTAAAAATATTGAAACACAATTTACACCTTGGGCATTTAACTGGCAGGACAGAGCACAATGGGCTGAAGGTCTCGATGTTAAAACTATGGCAGAAGATTCGGAATGTGAATACTTATTCTGGGTTGGCTGTGCAGGATCATTTGATGCAAGATATCAGAAAGTGAGTCAGGCATTTACAAAAATTATGAAGAGAGGTAATGTAGATTTCCGAATACTCGGAACTGAAGAAAAATGCAACGGTGATACAGCAAGAAGATTGGGCAATGAATATCTTGCCCAAATGATGATGATGGAAAATGTTGAGACACTCAATAATTATAAGGTTAAAAAGATTGTTACCGCGTGTCCGCACTGCTATAACTCTCTTAAAAATGAGTATCCTCAGTTCGGCGGAAATTTTGAGGTGCTTCATCACTCGGAATTAATTGAAAAATTATTGGATGAAAACAAAATAAAACTTAAAGATGAAAAAATAAAAAAACGTGTAACATTTCATGATTCTTGTTATCTTGGAAGATATAACGGTATTTATGATTCACCGCGCGATCCATTAAAGAAAATTAACGGATTAGAATTGGTGGAAATGGAGCGTTCGAGAGATAAAGGGTTTTGCTGCGGAGCCGGCGGTGGTAGAATGTTTCTTGAAGAAACAACGGGACAGCGAATTAACGAAAATAGAACAAATGAAGCTCTTGAAACAAACTCCGATACAATAGCTTCGGCATGCCCGTTTTGTATGACTATGCTGAATGACGGGGTAAAAACATTTGATAAAGCAGATGAAGTTGAAGTAAAAGATATTGCTGAAATTATTCAGGAAAACCTTAATTAATCAACTAAAACAGGAGTAGCTATGAGCCAGAAATATTATGATTTAATCGAGTACTTAAAAAGCTTAGAGACTGACGTAGTGAAATTCTACGAAAAAGGTCAGTCGGCTGCAGGTACACGTTTCAGAAAAGGATTAAGCGAAGTAAAAAAATTAGCACAAGACCTTCGCAATGAAGTTCAAGATATAAAAAATCAGAGAAAAACTGATTAATTAGGAAATATCTGATTTTTATTTCATTTCTTGTATTTAATGATTTTGCAAGATGCCGGAGTTTTTCCGGCATCTTCAATTGTATTGCTTCACAGGCTGTACCTCATCTCACACTTATAAACAATTTTAAAATATAGTATATGAAATCTATTGGAAGCTTTATTGCTCTATTAATTATTTTTGTTTATCCGGCTTGGATATTCAGTCAGACGAATCATTCTATTCAACCCGATTCATCAACAACTGCTACATTTTCATTTGTCGGCGATCTTATGTGTCACTCAACCCAATATAAATATTCAAGTGTGGGAAGGGATAGTTTTGATTTTAAACCTGTTTTCAGAGAGATTTTACCTTACCTCAGTAACTCCGATTTTACCGTTGGAAATTTAGAAACGGTTTTTGCAGGTAAAAAAGCTGGGTATTCCGGTTACCCGGTCTTCAATACGCCTGACGAATTTTTGGAAGCATTATCGTATTCTGGATTCGATTTAATGATTACAGCCAATAATCATTCAATCGATAGAGGTTTTTCGGGAGTGCTGAGAACAATAGAAAAAATATCTGATTATGGAATGACTCATCTCGGTACTTATTTATCGCAGGAAGATCGAGATTCGATAAGGATATTCGATCTAAATGGAATCAAGACCGCGATACTGGCATTCTCATACAGCAATAATGGAATGCATATGCCGGAAAGTAAAAGTTTTATGCTGAGTATGATCGATGAATCTGATATAATTAAGGAACTCCAAAATGCAAAAACACAAAATCCCGATATTATTATTGTATATTTTCATTTTGGTGATGAATACAAAACCGAACCGACACCATACCAAATTGATATTGTAAAATTAGCACAGCGCCATGGTGCGGATGTTATAATCGGAAGCCATCCGCATGTTGTGCAGCCTGTTGAGTTATTTGAATCAGTCTCCGGTAATATTGATACAGGTTTTGTTGCTTATTCATTGGGTAATTTTATATCGAATCAAAGATGGCGGTATTCGGATGGGGGAGCAATTCTCAATTTTTCCGTAACAAAAAATTTCACAAAAGATTCTGTTAATATCTCGGATTTATCGATTCTTCCTATTTGGATTTTCAAAGGAAATTCAGATAGAGGCAGAGAATATATAATTTATCCGTCACAATTATCTCTTGATGCCAGCCTGCCCGCATTTTTTTCATCGGAAGACAGCACAAAAATGGCTGAACAATTTGAAGATACGAAATCAATAATGATATCCAATCCTAAAATTAAACTAACCGAATTAATTCAGAAAAAATTGACTAATTCTAAATTCGCCCCCGTAAAATGATTTTGCTATATTAGTAAGTTTAAATTAAACAATTAATCTGGATAGATACTCCTAATACTTTTATGAATAGAAAAGCATCACTTTCGGTTATTTTTCTAACCGTTTTTATAGATCTTCTTGGATTCGGTATTCTGATTCCAATTCTTCCGACTTTTGCATCGAAACAATTGGGTATTTCCGATTTCGGTATCGGGGCAGTTGTTGCAATCTATTCATTGATGCAGTTTTTATTCAACCCGGTTCTCGGTAAAATTTCGGATAGAATCGGCAGACGACCGATAATTTTGATTTCCTTGTTGACTACTGCGGTTTCCTATTTAATTTTCAGTATCTCCAGTTCATTCCTAATTTTATTTCTTTCAAGATTACTTGCGGGTTTAGGAGGAAGTAATATTGGAGTTGCCCAAGCATACATTGCCGATATTACACCTAAAGAACAGCGATCGAAAGGAATGGGACTCATCGGCGCTGCTTTCGGTTTGGGATTTGTTTTCGGACCGATGATCGGTGGTTTCCTTTCAAAATTCAGTTATGCATATGCCGGTTACGGTGCAGCAGCCTTTTCATTCATGGCATTTTTGTTTACTGTTTTTTTTCTGCCTGAATCCTTAAAGGAAAAGAAGACCGATACAAAAATCAGCATAAAATTATTCGACACTAAATTTGTGATTGAAACTATCAAACATCCCTCGGTCGGAGTGTTGATAATTCTTTTCTTCATAATTGTTTTCTCGATGGCTAATATTTACGGTACTTTCGCAATTCTCGGTTATAAGGTTTATCATTTTACTGATCAGCAAACAGGTTATCTGTTTGGAATTATTGGAATAATTGGCGCATTAGTGCAGGGTGGATTAATTAGATATATTTCCAAGAAATTTGAAGATACTTTTCTAATTACTGTTGGTACTTTTCTAATGATGATAGGACTGGGTTTGATTCCATTTGGTCAGAATTTTACGGGCGTTGCAATAGTTGTTTCCATTTTAGCACTCGGAACCGGTCTGCTGCAGCCAACTATTTTAAGTATGATATCAAAATATGCCCCGGATAAAGAGCAGGGAGCTATACTCGGGCTTAATCAATCGTTTGCATCTTTTGCGAGGGTTCTAGGACCGTTATGGGGCGGATTCTCATATGATTTTCTTGGTTACCAAGCTCCGTTTCTTACCGGGGCTGCTTTTACATTAATTACTTTCTTAATGAGTATTATATTTCTTAATTCAAAAAAAATGAAAGAGAGTTGGAAAGGGTAGCAGATGTTCAAAATTGGAAATATTGAGATAAATAAAGCGCTGCTTCTTGCACCGATGGAAGATGTGACATCAATCGGATTTAGAAAATTATGTAAGGAATTCGGCGCTGATATTGTTTACACGGAATTTGTGAATTCGGATGGATTAATTAGAAATAATCTCAAAACTAAGAAGAAACTGGAAATTAACGATGAAGAACGTCCTGTCGGAATTCAAATTTATGGAAATGATATCAACTCTATGGTTGAAGCTGCAAAGATCGCCGGGGATAACAATCCTGATTTGATAGATATTAATGCAGGCTGCTGGGTTAAAAAGGTAGCTAGAAGAGGCGCCGGCGCCGGTCTGCTTCTTGATCCGCCTTACATGCAGGAGATGGTTGAAGCAATAGTTAAAGCTGTGGAAAAGCCCGTTACTGTAAAAACACGAATCGGCTGGGATGAAGATAACATTATGATTCTTGAAGTCGCAAAAAGATTGGAAGATGCCGGCGCTCAAGCTCTTACAATTCACTGTAGGACTCGTGCACAAGGGCATAAAGGCGATGCAGACTGGAATTGGATACCCAGAATTAAGGAAGTTGTTGATATTCCCGTGGGCTTAAATGGCGGAATCTTCACTGCTGAGGATTCTAAGCGCGCATTCGCTGAAACTAATGCGGATGCAATAATGATAGCTAGAGGAGCGATTGGTAATCCATGGATTTTTAAGCAGTCAAAAGAAATAATCTTGGGAGCTGAATATACTTCCGAAATAACTTTTGAGGATAAAATTCAGACTTGTTTGAGGCACCTCAGGTATGAAATTGAATGCAAGGATGAACCAAGAAGAGCAATTATACCCTTTAGAAAATTTTATACAGGATATTTGAAAGGATTATACAATGCATCTTCTATTCGTTCGGAAATTATGAAACATGAAGAATATGCTCCGATTGAAGAAATATTATTCAATTACATTGATTACCTGAAAACGCATCAAGATTTACAAAACGTAATTCAATAAAATAAAATACTTTGAAAAAATCTCTCTCTTATAAAACAGCCAGAATAATCTCGAACATATTTGTTCCGCCCTCATTTACTTTTCTTTTATTTTTATTGGCTGCACTCACTTTTGAAAGTGAATTTAATGGGAAATGGATTGTATTGTTATCCGGACTTTTTTACGGATTAATCTTACCGATTATATTTTTCGTTATACTTCGTAAATGGAGCAAGGTATCTAACATTGATGCTACAATAAAAGAAGAACGAACAGTTCCTTACTTAATTGGGATCATACTCAGTTTATCAGCAGCGTTAACACTTTACTCCTTTGGAACCAGCAGTATTTCTATTTTTCTATGGCTGATCTATGCCTCAAATACCTTTCTAATGATTCTAATCAATAAATTTTGGAAAATTAGCGCTCATGCTATCGGAGCATCAATCCCAATGGGAGCATTGATTTATATTTACGGAGCAAGCTCAATTTATTATCTATTAGTGATAGCAGTCATTAGCTGGTCGAGACTAAAACTTAAAGTCCACACTCCGGCTCAAGTTTTAGCTGGAATACTATTCGGTATTGTATTAACTTATTTACAAATTATACTTCTAACAAATTTGAACACTTAAATGTCACTAAAAAAAGAAGTAATTACTGTATTGGAAGATATGGCGGATTTGATGGAATTCCGGGGAGAGAACCGGTTTAAAATAAATGCATTTAGAAATGGCGCGAATGTGTTGAGGCAGCTTGAAAAAGATTTAGCTGAAATGATTGAAAATAATGAATTAAAAGAAGTTAAAGGAATAGGGAAAGGACTTCAAACAGTAATCAAAGAATATTATGAAACCGGTGTTGTAAATGATTATATAGAGCTCCGTGCATCAATTCCTGAAGGTATGTTCGAAATTTTTTCAATTAGAGGATTGGGAGTAAAAAAAGTAAAACAGATCAATGAGGAATTGAGCATTTCGAATCTACAAGAATTGGAGCAAGCTTGCAAGGATGACAAAATTGCCGCTACGAAAGGATTCGGGAGAAAAACACAGGAAAAGATATTAGCAGAAATTGATAGAATTACCGGAGCACGCGGTAAAATTCTGCTGCATAAAGCTATCCAATTGGGAAATGAAATAATTAGCGAATTAAAAAATATTGATTCGGTTTCAGACATCCAATTCACCGGTGAACTTAGAAGGAGTGTGGAAACATTATCTAAAGTAGAACTAATTCTTATTGTGAAGGAAAAAACTAAGTTCCAAAGTGAACTAAAAGAAATATACGATTATGAATTATTATCTGAAGGAATAGAGTTCTTTACATTGAAGTTTTTGATCGAATCCAAGATTGTATTTTTATATTGTGTTACAGAAGAATCAGCATTTCATAGAATTCAGTTTAGACTTACCGGTTCTGATAAATTTTTGCATGAGAATAATTTTTCAAAACTAGAGAAAGAGTTCAAGACCGAACAAGAGATTTTTGATGAGAATAATATGAATTTTGTCATACCAGAAATGAGGGAGCATGAATATTTTGCTGCTCCGGAAAATTTACAAACCAATTCAGACCTCGAGTTAAATAAATTCAAAGGATTACTGCATTTTCATACAACAGATTCGGATGGATTAAATACGTTAGAAGAAATGACTGATGAAGCATCGAAGATCGGATTTAAATATTTAGCAGTATGCGATCATAGTAAGTCAGCCTTTTATGCAAATGGATTAAATGAAGAACGTATCTTATTACAAAACAAACATATAAAAGTATTCAATTCAAACTCTGATTTGAAAGTTTATCATGGAATTGAAAGTGATATTCTTCGAAATGGAAATTTGGATTATGATTTAGATATTTTAAAAATATTTGATTTTGTGGTGGCATCTGTGCATTCTAACTTTGGAATGAGTGAAGAAGATATGACACAAAGAATCATCACTGCAATTGAAAATGAAAATACCGATTTATTGGGGCATCCAACAGGTCGGCTGCTTTTATCACGTGCTCCGTATAAAGTGAATATCAATAAAATTATTGATGCGTGCTCCCGAAATGATGTAGCAATCGAAATTAATGCGAATCCAAACCGGCTGGATTTAGACTGGCGGCACATTTATTATGCCCGAGAAAAAGGATGTTTATTTTCTATTAATCCAGATGCACATTCAACTAGCGGGATTCATGATATAAATTTCGGGATAAAAATTGCTCGGAAGGGTGGATTGCAATCTTCTGAAGTTATAAATTGCTTTAGTAAATCTGAATTTGAGAAGTTTCTCAATAGAAAAATCAAAAGAAAATTCAACTAGGAGATTAAAATGGACCTTGAAAAATTGATTAGAGATATTCCCGGATTTCCAAAAGAAGGTATAGTTTTCAAAGATATTACAACTTTGCTGATGGACAAGGATGGTTTTAAACAAACTCTTGAAGAATTATATAATTTAGCCTCAGGTAAAGGAATAACAAAAGTTGTTGGAATTGAATCTCGTGGTTTTATTTTCGGAGGCGCACTTGCAGAAAAATTAGATACGGGTTTTGTTCCGGTTAGAAAACCCGGCAAACTTCCTTATAAGAAAATTAGCGAATCCTATGAACTTGAATACGGTACGGATACAATTGAAATTCATGAAGATGCAATTAATCCCGGTGATAAAGTTTTACTGCATGATGATTTACTCGCAACAGGTGGAACAATGGAAGCCGCATGTAAGTTAATTGAGAAATTGGGCGGTGAGGTAGTGCAAATATCCTTTTTGATTGAATTAACATTTCTTAAAGGGAGAAATAGATTAGAAAAGTATGATGTTCACTCTTTAATAAATTACGACAGCGAATAGGAAATAAATATGCATTTTAATCGAAAGAATCTTACCTGTAGTTATATTGTTGTATTCATATTTCTTTCAAATATTGTGAATGCTCAAAGTTCTATTGATCAATTTAAAGAGTTTCAATTGCAGGCGCTCAAAGATTTACCTGAGGTCGGCGTATATGTTTGGGGATTGGAAGACCTTGATCTTGGAAAAAATATAAACAATAAAGTGTACGAGGATTTTATACGTATGCAGTTGGAAACTGCCGGGATAAAAGTTATCGATTTTTCCGAGGCAAATAGATTAAAAGGGTCTCCAAGTTTGGAACTACAGTTGAGAGTAGCATATAATGAAGACCAATCTGAAATTGCATACTCTGCAATCTTAAGATTTATTCAGGATGTGATTTTAGACCGTGACCGGACAGTGCTTCATTATTCGAGTATTACCTGGGAACGTGATGCCATGGGAATAACTAATCCGGAAAATCTCGGCGAAAAATTGAAAACAGCTCTGGCTATTGCTGTTCTTGAATTTGTGAAAGATTATAAAAGCGTGAATTGAATAATTAATCCAATTTATAAATCATTTGCCTGTTATTATTCTCTCCAATCTATTGGTGAAATAACAACAACAAATTCACCTTTTATTGTTTTGCCGGGAAGTTGTTCAATAATCTCGGATGCTGTACCGCGCCAGCTTTCTTCAAATTTTTTGGTAAGCTCGCGGTTAACAACAATTGTACGATCCGGCATATATTCAGATATTTCATTTAATAGTTTTTCAATTCTATGCACGGATTCATACAACACAAGAGTTCGTTTTTCTTCAGCCAGCTCTTTTAATTTTTTTTGCCGACCTTTTTTCTGCGGTAGAAACCCTTCGAATAAAAAAGAATCGGTAGGAAGACCGTTAATACTAAGTGCGAGAAGAGCTGCATTTGCTCCGGGAATGCCGATAATATCAATCCCGTTTTTTATTAACGAATTAATCAATCTAATCCCGGGATCTGAAATGCAGGGCGTTCCCGCATCGGAAATTAGCGCACCCGATTCTCCTTTCTCTATTCTACCGGTTATCCAATCGATTTTCCCTCTTTCATTTTTTGCATTTAGTGAAATCAATTCTTTGGAAATTTCGTAATGTCTGAGGAGATTCCCGGATGTACGCGTATCCTCACAAAGAATAAAATCGACATTTTTAAGAGTTTCGAGAGCTCTCAACGTAATGTCTCCAAGATTTCCAATCGGGGTTGCAATAACAAATATTTTACCGGAATAACTCATTTCTCAAAACCAATATAGTGTTCATGAAATTTATCATTTTTATTACAGAACTGCTGTAAATATTGCATCGGAAACCCTTTTTACTTGGAGTTCTGGGCGATTTTGGCGAAGTTTTATGATGAAAAAATTCTCTTTTTAGCCGAGGTTCGACTATGGAAAAATTTATCGGAATTCGACGCGAAGATAAAAATATCTGGGAAAAACGCGTACCATTAATTCCTGAACACATCAAATCACTTCATGATAATCATAAAATAAAAACAATAATTCAACCTTTTCCTGAAAGAGCTTTCAGTGATCAGGAATTTATTGATGCTGGAGCAAGTGTCGACGAAATTATTGATCAAGCGCCTGTAATTTTTGCAGTAAAAGAAATTCCAACTGAATTATTGAAAGAAGAGAAAACATACATCTATTTTTCTCATACAATCAAAGGTCAAGATTACAATATGCCGATGCTCCAAAAACTTCTTGATCTTAAATGCACATTGATTGATTACGAATGCATTGCTAACGAATCCGGAAGAAGATTGGTTTTCTTCGGTAAATATGCAGGTTTGGCGGGAATGATTGACGGTCTGCATGGTTTTGGATTAAGACTAAAAGCATTGGGTTATGATACACCTCTCCTAAAAATTAAATCAGCCTATGAGTACAAAGACGTTGTTGAAGCGATAGATGAAATTGCAAAAGTCGGTGAGGAAATAGCATCCGAAGGATTACCTGAAAAATTTGCGCCTTATGTTTTTGGATTTGCCGGATACGGAAATGTTTCCAACGGCGCTCAAGAGGTTTTTGCCGCACTTCCGTATGAAGAAATCACTCCGGATGAATTACTCACGCTAAAAAATACAAACACCAGGAAATTTTACAAAGTTATCTTTAAAGAAAATGACTTGGTTGAACCGGTTGAAAGTTCGAATAAATTTGAGTTACAGGATTATTATGATAACCCGCATAAATACAAATCAAAGTTCGAAAAATATCTCAAGTATGTAACGCTCCTTGTAAATGCTGTCTACTGGGATGAACGTTACCCGCGTATCGTAACAAAGGAATTTGTAAAACAGAATATTGATGATCTGAAACTTTTGGTGATCGCCGATATAAGCTGCGATATTGACGGGGGAATTGAGTTTACCGTCAAAGCAACTGAATCTGATAATCCGGCATTTGTATATAATCCTTCGACTGATGAAATAACCGATGGCTACGAAGGTGAAGGTGTGGTTGACATCTCGGTTGATAATTTGCCGACTGAACTTCCTAGAAATTCATCGATTGAGTTCAGCAAATCCTTGATGCCCTTTGTTCCCGGTATCGTAAATGCTGATCTTTCACTTACGTTCGAGAAAGTAAATTACCCGGAACAGATTAAAAGGGCAGTAATTGTGTACAAGGGTGAACTGACACCTAATTACAAACATTTGAAGGAATATCTCGATCAATTAAAATGATCGTAAATGATATATCAATAATCGACAATCTATTAAGGAGTATTTTATGAAGAAAGTACTTGTATTAGGAGCTGGATTAGTCACACAACCCTTGGTAAGGTATCTTCTGGAACAACCGGAAATTGAATTAATCGTTGCAAGTAGAACTGTAAGTAAAGCCGTAGCCTTAATTGAAAATCACCCGAAAGGCAAAGCAATTGAATTGAATGTGAAAGATGACGTGAAATTGGAAGAATTAGTAATAGATTCAGTTGTAACTATTAGTCTGCTTCCTTATACGTATCATGTTAAGGTTGCTAAATTGTGTTTGAAACATGGCGTTAATCTGGTTACGACCAGCTACGTCAGCGATGCGATGAATGAACTTAATGATGAAGCAAAAGAAAAGGGATTGTTACTTCTGAATGAAATAGGATTGGACCCCGGTATTGATCATATGAGCGCAATGAAAATAATTCATGATGTTGAAAAAAACGGTGGAAAGATTGTCTCATTCGAATCGGTTTGCGGCGGATTGCCTGCACCTGAAGCGAATGATAATCCATTCGGTTATAAATTTTCATGGAGCCCCCGCGGTGTTGTGATGGCGGGTAGAAATAATGCGCGTTATTTAAAAGACGGGATTGAAAAATCGATTGAAGGGAAGGATTTATTTAAGAATCACTGGAATAAAGATGTTGAAACTCTCGGCACTCTCGAAGTTTATCCCAATAGGGATTCGATGATCTACAAACCGCTCTATCAATTAAATGATGCAGAAACTATTTTTAGAGGTACTTTCAGAAATCCCGGATGGTGCAGTACTCTGCTTAACATTGCGAAACTCGGTTATCTTGATGATACTGAAAGACCGGAACTTGCGGATAAAACTTTTGCAGAAGTTGCAGCAAAATTAATTGGAACTGATAGCCCGGATAGTATAAAGTCTAAAGTTGCTGATCATCTTGGTATTGAAGCAGATTCTGAAATCATTAAGAGATTTGAATGGCTTGGATTATTAAGTGATGAGAAAATCGATGCTGACCCCGTAACTTATCTTGATATTCTTGCAAATCGAATGTTAAAAATGATGCCTTACAAAAAAGGTGAAAGGGATATGATAGTGCTTCAGCATGATTTTATTGCCGAATATGACGGAAATAAAAAGGAACATATCACCTCTCTGTTGATCGATTTCGGAATACCGAACGGTGATTCGGCAATGGCTAGAACAGTGAGTCTGCCTGCTGCAATTGCAACAAAATTAATTGTTGATGGAAAAATCAATATAACAGGTGTGCAAGTGCCGGTTATGCCTGAAATTTATGAACCGCTGCTCGATGAACTTGAGAAAATGAATATCAAATTTAAAGAGACGAAAGAGGTTCTGGGTTAAATTCATATTGACTTGGTTGAGTTTGATCAATCCGTTTATGAGTGAAAGTTGATCAATGTCATTTAATGATGACACATAAAAACCATAAAGTGAAAGATCAAGAAATTGAAAAAGTAAAAGGAAGTTATTCAGAAAAGAAAACAAGGAGTTATAAATGGAGTTTTTGCAAGAGCTCGGAATTGAGGAGTTTAATTTGGGCGCATCTACAGGCACTGAATGGAACAGTACAAATGACCAGGGTGAACTGAAGGTTCATTCTCCTGTTGATGGAAAATTAATTGCGACGGTTTACCTCGCATCTGAAAAAGATTATGATAATGTAGTTGAAAAAGCACATCAAGCATATTTAGATTGGAGAATGGTTCCCGCCCCAAAACGCGGTGAAATAGTTAGACAAATTGGATTGGAATTACGAAAATATAAAGAACCTCTCGGAGCTTTGGTTACTTACGAAATGGGAAAATCAATTCAAGAAGGATTAGGAGAAGTTCAGGAGATGATAGACATCTGTGATTTTGCAGTTGGGCAATCTCGTCAATTATATGGTTTTACAATGCATTCAGAGCGCCCCCAACACAGAATGTATGATCAATATCATCCGTTGGGAGTCGTAACTACAATCAGTGCATTTAATTTCCCGGTTGCTGTATGGTCTTGGAATGCAATGATCGCGGCTGTCTGCGGTGATTCAAATTTGTGGAAACCATCATCAAAAGTTCCGTTGACTGCAATCGCAGTTCAGAAAATAATAGCTAATGTTATAAAAGAGAACAACCTGCCGGAAGGATTGTTCTCACTGATAATCGGCAGGGGATCGAGCGTCGGTGAAAAAATGCTGAATGATAAAAGAATACCTCTGGTTTCCGTCACCGGTTCCACCGCTGTTGGTCAACATGCAGCAGAAGTTGTCTCAAAAAGATTTGGAAAAACCATTCTTGAACTCGGCGGCAACAATGCAATAATCATGACTCCAAGCGCAGATCTTAAAATGGCAATTCCGGCTATTGTGTTTGGATCTGTTGGAACTGCCGGACAGAGATGCACAACAACTCGCCGGTTAATTATTCATGAAGAAATTTACGATAAGGTAAAAGAGACTTTGGTTAAAGCATACGGCTCTATTAAGATTGGAACGCCGTTGGATGAAAATAATCATATGGGTCCGCTAATTGATAAAGCTGCAGTTGAAATGTTCGTTGATGCTCAGAAGAAGATAGCAGAAGAAGGCGGAAAAGTTATTTACGGCGGTGAAGTGCTTGATGGTGAAGGTTATGAATCGGGATGTTACGTTAAACCGGCAATTGTCGAAGTTGAAAATCATTATCAGATTGTTCAGGAAGAAACATTCGCACCAATTTTATATCTGATTAAATACAAAGGTGAAGTTTCCGAAGCGATAAAAATTCATAATGATGTTGTTCAAGGATTATCATCGGCGATATTCACTTTAAATATGCGAGAAGCGGAAGAATTTCTATCGCATACCGGTTCGGATTGCGGAATTGCTAATGTAAATATTGGAACATCCGGAGCTGAAATCGGTGGAGCATTCGGCGGTGAGAAAGAAACCGGCGGTGGTCGTGAATCCGGTTCCGATGCATGGAAAGCTTATATGCGCCGCCAAACTAACACAATTAACTGGAGTACTGAACTGCCTCTTGCACAAGGTATTAAATTCGATATTTAATTCACAAAAGCTCCTGAATTTTGTTGATTCGGGAGCTTTCATATCTGTTAACCTTTCTACTCAAAAACCAACATCCTTTTATTAGACTAAAATATCTTTGTAATTATACTGTCTGAATTTTGAAACATGTTATAGACGGTATTTGTCGGCATAATGCAACACATTGTCTTTTATTCTATCCTATTGAACAAAATAAGATATGGCATGCTATTTGAGTTAATTCCCCAATTTGAACAAAACGGGGAGATGTTATATGCGACCGTACTTATTAATTATTTTTATATTAATTATTTTTTCTAATCTAAATGCACAGTGGGAGCAGATTGGTACACCTCAAGGATTACCATCATACCAGATCAAAGTTTCAGCGATAGGGACGATCAATAACAAAGTTATATTATCAACAATAGATAATGATATTTACATAAGTGATGATAACGGCGACACATGGAGACGACCGGTTGGTACCTATCCGAAAGGTCCGGATTTTAACGGTACTGCGGTTTTAAACAATAAATTGTTTGCAGGCTCTTCATGGACTGGTATTGGTGTTTTCGTATCAAATGATGATGGGGAGAATTGGGATACCTTGTCAAATGGTCTTGCAGATGAATCGCTTGGAATTACCGGAAATAATTTACTTGGAACATATGATGGAAAGCTTTTCTTATCTGCCCATAAACTTTTTGTTTCCGATGATGAAGGTGAGAACTGGATAGAATCAACAAACGGGCTTCCGGTTGGCGGAAGTATTTATGATGTAACTTACGACGGAACATACTTCTATTGCAGTTATAAAAAAGTATATAAATCCATCGATGGTTTTGATTGGAGCATTACTGAAAACACTAACCTCCCGTTTATTTCCATTTCGAACTTGATGGCTTCCGGTGATAATTTAATTGCAGTTGCTCAGAATACGGGAATTTATCAATCAACAGATGAAGGTGACACATGGGCTGCGGTAAGCGGATTTCAGGGCAATGATTCTGCTTCAGTACATACATTAATAAAACATGACGGTAAATTATACGCTGCAACTGGTGGTCATGTTTACTTTTCGGATGATGATGGATCAAATTGGTTTGTGCTTCAGGATTCAGGTATCCGTCCTAATAATATGACGGTACTTTCTGCAAATGATTCATATCTTTACGCCGGTCAATATGCAAGCGGAACAGGTCAATTATGGCGAATAAATCTCGTCACTACTTCAGTAGAAAAAAATAATGTTATTCCTGATGGATATGTATTGCATCAGAATTACCCCAATCCTTTCAATCCTTCAACGACCATCCAAATTTCAATTCCAAGAAGTAGTTTTGTCTCGTTAAAAGTTTATGACATTCTGGGGAATGAAATTGCAACTCTTATAAATCAAGAACTATCACCGGGCAGTTATAAAATCAAGTTTGATAAATCAACGCTGAATATGGAATTATCAAGCGGCGTATATTTTTATCGGCTAAGAACTAATGGGTTTAATCAAACTAGAAAATTTATTTTAACAAAGTAAGGGGAATCAATATGATGGTCAGCAACAAAGTAATAGTCGTATTTTTTTTAATTTTTTCGTTCAATATATATGCACAAGAGTATGTTGATGCAAGATACTTTTCTGATATTTTTAGTCGTGCGTGCAATAATGTGACTAATCTTAAAACGGAAGAGATTGTAATTGATAACACAGTAAACGCATTCAGAGCATATATATACGGAGAGTATGCTCCCGGTGGATATGGAATGACAGATGTATTCTGGGAATATACACCTTCAGCATTTTTGAATTATGGTAAGTATTTCACATTTGCTTATTACTCACCTGCATTTCAACCAAAATTTAAGGATATAATATTAGAAGAACTTGAGGATATTAAAGAAGATTACATAGATGAATATGATGATATAAATCCAACATGGGTTATCGATAACAACAGTAAAATATATCTAACGGCAAAATATTTTTATAATGATGACGGAGGTGATATTCAGGATAGAATTCACTTTCTTATGGCAACCGCTCAACGAATATCATATAAAATCAAAGAACAAAATGTAATTACGATGTATGACTGGAAAGATGAATTAGAGGATATACAGCTTGATTATTTATCAAGATATGATTTGAACAGCTTGATGCCTAATGAAAATTTTGAGAAGTATGCTAAAGAAGATGCTGCTGTAACCGAAGGAAGTTACGGTTACACATTAAGAGGGATTGATGTTGAAGTTAGAAATCACGGTAAAAGAATAGAGCTAGTCTATGAGGATTTTTTGCCGGATGATCACTCTAATGATGCCTCAATTGTTGATAAATTAAAGACGTATGCACAAGAGAACAAACCGGAGGGAAATCCGCAGATTGATGTTTTAATTCCCACTGATTTACCGAATAATATTTGGGTTGTTGCCACATACAATTTTGACAAATCATTCACCGGCGATGATTTTATTGATTACTTCGATGACTTTATGGACGACTTTCTTGACGATATGGATTCAGAATTTGATGATATAATTGATGATTTAGATTAATTAAAAAAAGGAGAAAAAATGAAAAAGATATTAATAGTACTTACACTGTTTACTTTTACTGTGATTGCACAAACAAGATCCGGACTTATGGTTGGTGTTCAATATGAGTCGACTTCACATACAAATCCCTATGTTTTTGTTGGCGGTACCGATCCTCTAAATCCATTATCAGTACAGGGATTTTCCGATAATACTTCACACGTGTATTTCCCGTTCGGTTATGCCTCCTATTCAGAAAACGGTTATTCGGAATTTTCATCTTACGCACTTCATGAACTTGTTGTGGGAGTTATGAATTTGTTGAATTCTAATAAGCAATATAAATACTCAACTGATAAAACATATTCGGGAGATTCATGGGCGGACGGATACGTCCCGGTACTGGATGGTGCTAATTCTGTATCGCAGCAAACCAATTCAATTGCCGGAGGAAACTTTGGACTTGAAGCCAGCTTTTTGGATATGGATTTTCTAAGATTAGCATATGCCGGCACAATGCAGGATTTCCTTAACCTCCCGGTTATGCTTGGATTTCAGGGCGGGGTTGGAAATTTCGGAGTTCATTTTGCAAAGGTTCAGGAAGGACATGAACCAAGTGAAATAAATAATGATGGTACAGGCTTGGTCAATTTTAACGAAGCAGTTGATCTATACTTCGGTCCCAGCATCGGTTATGTTACGCAAATATTCCCCGGCGATTTGGCTATGCTGTTGGTTCAATATGATTGGTACTACTTTATTAAAGGTACGGGCGATGAGATGCGCTTGGATGGAAATAAATTGACATTTGAACTGACATATTTTCCGTTCGATAGAAGAAAGCCGATGCTTAAAAATCTATTTTTCAAATTGTTTTATAAAACAAGTACCGTTCCATATATGAAAAAATTTGCAGATTCCTTACCTGTTGATTACTCCTTCAGCAAAATTGGGATCGGTGTTAACTACTTTATTTTATAAAAAAAAGGAATTGGAATAAATTCCTATTTCGATTGGGTAAGGCTACAAAATATGAGAAACCTTATTACAATTTCTGCATCAAATCACTGATTAGGATTTTATTGTATAATTAATGATGGAAGAAAGTAATGGTAAATGTTCAAGCGGATTACTGCCCCAAAAACCATAGCTGCCCTGTTATTCGTGTTTGTCCTGTTGATGCAATCAAACAAGAGACAGTATTTGATGCGCCTATAGTCGACGAGGAAAAGTGTATTAAATGCGGAAAATGCACTTATGCTTGCAGTGTTTTTACTTGCACTGATTGCAAAAGATAAAATTATTAAGACGGGTATTCGCCCGTCTTTTTTATTCAACCTGAAAAACTGAATCCAGCAAAGTACCATCAACCCATTTAATTACAGCAACAACTTTATCTTTATTCAATTTTGGTTTTGCCGGAACACCGCAGATATCATCTATTTCTTTTTTGATTTCATTAATTGATTTTACCGGCAGACCGCTTCCTTTAACAGCTTTAAGCAAATCTTTCCGTTTAGGATTGATTGCAATACCACGTTCTGTTACAATTACATCAATCAGTTCACCGGGTCCGACTAATGTTGTTACTTCATCAACAATAACAGGTATTCTGTCCCTAAAAGACGGGATAGCAAGTATTGTACATTTAGAGAAGAGACAATTCTGCCAGCCTCCGATTCCGTGTAATAAATAACCGTCGGAGTGAGTTACAACATTAGCATTAAAATTTAAGTCTACTTCGGTTGCGCCTAAAACAACAGCATCAACCATCGATGCAAAATTTCCTTTACCGTGATAGTTATAACTTGTGAACGGGGAAGTGTTAACATGATTCGGATTTTCACGCATCGAACGAACACCATCAAGATCGAATGTTTGACCATCCAGTATATATTCGGTTAATCCTTCTTTAAGCATTTCAACTAGATATTTTGTGCTTCCGCCGCGAATGAATTTAGCTTTCACATTCTTTTTTATCATTCTTTCTTTTAAGTAAAGAGCAAATGCCAGGTTAGTCCCGCCGGCTCCGGCTTGAAATGAAAATCCATTTTTCATGATTCCGGATTCATCCAAAAATTGTGCAACGTATTCGGCTATTAGTAGTCTGTCCGGGCTTTTAGTTACCTGCGTAGTTCCGCTTACAATCTTAGCCGGATCGCCTAATGAATCAATCTTTACAACATGATCAACATTGTTGCCCTGAATCTGCCATGGGTAACAAGGGAATTCAACCAAATTATCTGTAACAACAATCACATTATCTGCATACTCCGAATCTGCGAGAGCAAAACCAAGTAAGCCGCACGCTGATGGTCCCCGGTCACCTGTAGCGTTACCGAATTGATCTGCGGTTGGTGAGGCAATCACTGCAATATCAATATGAACTTCACCATCCTGAATTGATTGATATCTGCCTCCGTGTGAACGGAGTACGCCAATACCCTTCATTTTCCCGTGAGAAGTATATCTGCCCAAAGGTCCGTTCATACTGCCTTCGATGTGGTGAATTGTTCCGTCATCAAGATATTTTATTAAGTGTTCATGACAGGGGAATGATGCAGTCGGATACCACCTGATATTTTTTATACCCATAGATTTTATTACATCAAAAAGGTAGTTGGTTACAACATCACCGTTTCGAAGATGATGATGCGTTGATATTGTCATCCCGTCTTTCAACCCGGATTTCTTCAAAGCATCTTTGAGATTCTTCACAACCTTGTTTCCATCCTCCGGGAAATCGGCACAACTTTTTATCATTGGTTTTGCCTTTCTGCCGGTTGGCTTGTGTTTCCCGATTCCTTTAAATGGAATTTGTTTTTGATTATTAACTATTCCCGGTACTAATCTGCCCGCTGCATTTTTTATCAATTTCATTTTCAATTCTCTTCTCTCCAATTCTTTGACAGCAAATTATTATTTTCTGCAAGCTTCACAATTTTTCTCGCTCGTTTTACTACCGGGGCATCAATCATTTTGCTGCCGATTGAAACTACACCAATTCCTTTTGCTTCGGCTTCTTCAAATGCCATAACAATTTTTTTTGCTTTATCAATTTCTTCACTCGTTGGAGCAAATGCTTCATGAACGACTTTAATTTGCCGTGGATGAATACAACCTTTTCCTTCGAATCCCAGCATTTTTGCTTCGATCACACTCTCATGCAAACCTTCCATATTTGTTACATCGGAATAAACAGTATCGATGGCTTGAATACCTGCTGCTTTAGCTGAATTAATAATCATTGATCTTGCCCACAAACTTTCCTTACCTTCATCCGTTCGCTGCACCCCGATATCCGCGGTGTAATCTTCAAGTCCAACAGCCAGGGCACAATTCATATTCGATGCAGAGGCAATATCGAATGAATTAATAACGCCCAGCGCACTTTCGATAATAGGCATAAAGAAAATGTCATTCTTAATTTTATGTTTTGATTTCAATCTGCCGATTTCTTCTTCAACCAAATTTATTTGTTCTGCCGATTCACATTTTGGTATCAAGATTACATGAACATTGTGCGGTACAATAAATTTTAGATCATCCAAACCTTTTGGAAGCTGATTAATTCTAACCATCCTCTCGGCTTTGTAAAAGTCAACGCTTCTGAGAGCATTTCTAACGAGAATTTGAGCGGAATCTTTTTCGGAATGAGCAACGCTATCTTCCAAATCCAAGATAATTCCGTCGGGTTGATGCAACCCGGCATTGGGATAAAATTTCGGTTCGTTTCCCGGAAGATATAAACGGCTGCGGCGCATTCTTTCTTTGGATGATTTATACTTATTCTTCTTGCTAATTTCAAGGAGGTATTCGCAATTGAATTCCGGTTCCGATCGCCGTACTGCTGATTCAAATCTGGCAGCAATAACGAAGGGGAGTGCGCCGAAATCATTAATAATAATCTCGGCGTGTCTCAAGCGAAATGAGCGGCACATGTCAAAAATTAAATCCTCAATCTGGCTGCCGTACATTGAACTTACTTTGCTCTCCAATTTTAATTTTATTCCGCCGGCGGATTTCTTTTTCAACTCAATGTAGCAATCAGATTTAATTTTATCACCCCGCTTACCTGCAAATGATTTTGTGATTTTGTTTTTCATTTCAAACCGTTTTTAAAATTATTCATGAATCGTAATGCCCTAATATTGAAATAATATTTATACTGTTTTTATCAACTGAATAAATCAATCTATCCCTGATGTTAATCCGTCTTGACCAGCAGCCTTCGAATTTGTGCTTCAATGGTTCCGGTTTCCCAATTCCCTTAAATGGTGATTTTTGAACACTCTCTAATAATGCTGCAATTTTTTGTAAATACTTTTCGGCATCCGGGATATTTGATTTTATTTTTTTGATTTGCCGTAGGGATTCTGGAGACCAAATTATGTCTCGTTTTTTCGGCAACTAAATCCCCAGAACTTCTTTCGGATTTAGTTTTTTACCTTTCCCGGATTTTATTTCCTTCAATCCTTTTTCAACACTTTTAATCCATTTCGGATTTGATAAGATGTATAAATTCTCAACGAGATTATCATAATCCTCTTTGGACATAATCACGGCATCCTTTCTCCCTTTTGATCCCACAATTATTATCGGTTCACTGTTTTCGTCTAGAGAATTAATAAGTTTATTTAATTTATTCCTTGCATCCGTGTATTGAATCGTCTGCATAGATTCACCTAGTTATAATGACAGAATACTGACATAATTTACGGACAATTATTTGCAATATCAATTTTATATTTCGCCGCAATCGCAACTATGCGAAAGGGGTAAACAAAAAGATTGTTTGATTTCTTGATTGTCTGAATGTTGTTTGTCCCATTTATTTATTGCCGATTGGATATAATAAACCTGAGATTGAAATAATATTTCCGTCATTATATGCTCATATTATTTTATCGCATTAAGATAATAAAAAATGTTTTCCGATTATAAAGCAAGTCAAATCAAATTCAGTAAATTGTTTTTTCATACGCTCTCATCTTACCTTACATTCATTTCTCTTTAAAAAACCAAGTTATTCATAAATTCTTTTGCAGAATATTTTTCGGCGTTGAAGATCATTTCTTTTATTTCTTTTTGCTTTTCTTTGCTCACCAATTCAGAAGATAATCCTTCAAATTTATTATCAAGATCATCCTGCGTCATCGGTTCACGCAGGTCACCTTTAGGATATTCTAAATATTCCGAATACACATTTCCGTCTTTTGTTTTCACGACTACCTTCGAAGGTTGTTTTACCGGGAACATTTTTTCAAATTCTTCAGAGGCTTCCCCTTTAATTTTATCAATCACTTCCCAAATTTTCGGGTCTTGCATTTTTTCGTCACTAAATGACTGTGTTGAAATTTTATGATCGACCAATGCAGCGGCAATACAATAGGGTAGGGAGTGATCTGCAGTTTCACGAGATTCCGGTCTGTATTTATGCGGATCGAAAAGTATATCGCAAGCACGAGCAATTGTAGTTACCGTTACTTCATCAATTTGGTCATAAGAAATATTATTATTTATTACCGTCTTTAATGTTGCGCTGATATGTGTATGCGTCAGCGCCTCAGTTGGAAAAGCTTTCATACTGCATTCAAGAATTTTATAGTTTTCACCAAGTCCACTGGTAAGCGCTTCAACATTCCAACCCCATTTACTTTGTCCTTCCCTTCCTTCCATATTGACAGGTTTTACAGTTTCATTTTTTGAATCCCATCCCATAAAACAATCCATAAATCCTTCTTTACCTTCAAAAACTTTCTCGGTGCCACTGTAACCTTTCTTCGCCATCAATGCAGCAAATACACCGGATTGCACAGCCATTGGGTCAACGGTATTTTTCATCATTGTTAATTTGCCTGCGGTTGGGCATCCGATTGTATGGTTATGCGAACCGCTGATTCCAATAGCATTAATCATTTGTTCAACACTTAAACCCATCACTTTGCTCGCTACTACCGGTGAAACAAATTGAGTTAAAGTTGCATGATGCCATTTACGCTCCCTTATTCCGGGTGCTGCAAATAAACAAAGTCTCTGCTCAAACTCATATGCTAAAACTATTGCTGTAATTACTTCCTTCATTGATGCGTTTACCATTTCACCGGCAGCTAATGCAGCGGGAATTAAATCAGACGGATGAGACGGATCTTCTTTCCAATAAATATCATTAAAATCAAGCGATCTTACAGCTAATGAATTTACAAGTGCAGCGTTAACAGCCGGAATTTTATCACCGAATCCTATAACAATTGCTTCTTCCTTACCGCCAATTTCCTTATAAATATCACGCATAATATTTACATCTTTCGTGTGAAATCCGCCGAATGCACATCCGATAGAGTCGTAGAGAAATCTCTTTACTTCGTGAATTACATTTTGTGGAAGGTCTTCATATTTGAGGTTAACCGCAAATTCGGAAATGATTCTAGATATTGATTTTCCCATAAAATGTCCCCGCTATTTTAGAATAATTTGATATTCTAACTTAAATAATCCCGGTAAAATAAGCAGAATAAAGCGATGAATAAAACAATAATTCTTGAGAAAAATTATGATATCCGAGTCACTAAAATTGTCAGATTCTTGTATTATTGTTTAATCCGGAATTATGCTTTATAACACGATACAGAAATAATAGGATTATAAACTGCGCCGTGCTATTATTCTTATTGAATAATCCGGGTTAATTCGATCGATACAAATTCAGGCGATTTATGTAGTGCTGTAAATTTTTTATTGTGGTTCAAATGATTTTTGTGAGAGCATTCGTGATCAAAAAAAATACCGGCAATGAACACAAATATCCGCTGATCATCATTACCGGCAGTATAATTTTCATTTCATTTACAGAAATTACAGCCATGATTTAAAACAGTATCGATCCGAAATAGAAACCATTCTATTTATAACATTTCGGAACGGGAATAGCCTTTTAATTTGAAATAGACATCATACAATTCTATAATGTCTTCTTTGAATTGAAACGGATCATATTCTTCATCATCTATCCGTAGAAGAAATTTTTTAGTCCCGTTTTTATACGCATGTATATCGTATTCGGATACGCGTCTTTTGTGTTTGAATTCAGACCCGTCTTCTAAATTCGGGTCTTCAATAAATACGGTAAATTTCTTTTTGCAGAAAAGAATATCCTTACAGATTTTTACATTCTTATCAGACGAAGCTCTCTTCAGAAATCTTTTCATTCCTTCGGAAACGTCGCATTTTTTAACCCATTCAAGAATTAAGTAGGCTGAAGTAACAAAATTAAAAATATTATCTCCGCTGATTACCATATCTAACTGTTCATAATCACGAATCAATTTTTCATAAAGGTTACGCGGATTTTGAAATTCATGTACGAATTGCATAGCTCACCTCCATTTAATTTATTTATTTTATTATTTACCAGAGTGAGCGAAATAAACAACAAAATTCAGTTACCTACAATAAATCAAAATTTCGGAAACTGTCAATCTAAATCGGTAATTATATTACAAATTATTCTTTACCCAATTTTCCAATCCGCCGTCGATTATTAATTCCTGAGCAGCCTCACCTACAGGCGGAATTTTGTAATCTTTGTTATTGAACGACACAACCGATTTTTGAAAATCAATTGTAACAGGCAGACCGGTGTTTATTGTTAGTTTATCCGATCCAAATTCGGTTAACAAATCTTTAGCAAGTTTCGGGCATTCGATTACAAGAAAGCCGTTGTTTATAGCATTCCGCATATATGTAGCACTGAACGAACCTGCGATAACACATTGAATCCCCCGGTATTTCAATGCGGTGGCAGCTTGTTCTCTTGAACTGCCGCTGCCGAAATTGAATCCGCCTGCTAAAATATCTCCCTCTAGAACAATTTTCTTAAATTCGGGATCATAGTTTTCCATCACCACATCAGCCTGCTGTCGCGGTGTGAAGTCATCTACGTATGTATATTTACCAGGATAAATCCCATCCGTGTTTAAATTATTCTGATGACAAAACAACAGCCTGCCTTCAAGTTTCCCCGGGAAACCATCAAGGATTTTTACCGATGAAGCTCCTTCATCCTGACTTTCATTTTCAATCATCCCGGCATTAATATTTGTTGGAGAAATATCACCATAATAATCAATAAATCCTGATATAGCAGAAGCCGCTACAACTGCCGGAGAAGCCAAATATGCGGCGGCATCACGCGATCCCATTCTTCCCTTAAAATTTCTGTTTGTTGCTGAAATCCCGACTTCACCATCTTCGAGCAAACCGGTTCCAAGTCCGATACATGGTCCGCATCCGGGAGGAAGCTCAATTGCACCGGCATCAATTAATAATTGCCAGTATCCCAACTTTTCACTTTCAGCCTGAACTTCACTCGAAGCTGCCGCAATATAAAATTTAACATGATCGGCAATTTTCTTTTCCTTAACTACATTTGCCGCTTCGGCTATATCTTCCAACCTGGAATTTACACACGAAACCAGGTATGCTTTGTCAACTTTAATCCTTTCAGATTTTAATTTGGAAACCGGGTTCATCACTTTTACTGAATTCGGTCCGGATATATGCGGTTCTATTGTTGTCAATTCAATGGTTAGTGTTTTTGCATAATATGAATTCTCATCCGGTTTGATCTCGTCCATCGTACTTTTGAGCTGTTCAATTTTAGATTTATTAATTCTGGGATGAATTCCGTTGGAGTCTGAATCAGAATTAACTCCTGCGAGTCCTCGCTCCGATATAAATTCAGTACGATTCTCAAGCCAATCGATTGTTTTATTATCAATTGGGAAAACACCAGCAAGCGCGCCCCATTCGGTTGTCATATTTGCAATTGATAATCTTTGATCAATCGATAAGTACTCTACACCGCTGCCGGTGAATTCAATAACATGATTGAGAACTTCGTCATTATTAAAAAATCCGCAAAGTGCAATTATCACATCTTTCCCGACTACTCCCGGGTTAAGCTTACCTTTTAATTCTACTTTTGCGACCGGCGGAATCTGCCACCATGTTCTTCCGGTAGCCCAAATAGCAGCCGCATCGGTTCTAACTATCGGAGTTCCCAAACAGCCCAATCCGCCGTACATGTTGGAATGACTGTCCGAAGCCACAACCATAGTTCCCGGGAAGGCGTAACCTTCTTCACACATAATTTGGTGACCAATTCCGCGACCGGCGGGATAAAAATCCGCACCCATTGATTTGGAAAACTCTTCTATCTTCTGATATTTTTGCAGATTCTTTTCACTCTTATCCTGGATGTTATGATCGAGAGTGTGAACAACTTGACGCGGATCGGCAAATTTTTCTGCACCGATACTTTTAAATTTAGGAATAACTGCGCCTGTGTTGTCGTGAGTCATAACGTAAGCGGGTTTTATTGATACGTAATCACCGGATTTAACGATTTGTCCCTCATCCAGTCCAACTGCAAATTTCTGTACTATTTTTTCTATCATATTTTGTGGCATCTGTTCCTCAATAAACTTTTCTTTAATAAACTATAATTTTAAACATGCTGAATCCTTGAAGGGTTCGAAGCTTACAAAATCAGCGTGATGAACAATTATCGATTCAATTGTACGCTTTCCTAAATCCCCCTCCTTTGAATGATATGCAATTATATGCTGCACTTCAACAGGAAGATCGAATCTATCGGCAATCGAAACTCCGCTGAAAGGATGACGTAATAATTTCCCTTCCTTGCTGGTTGTCAATTTGCCGTCAACTTTTTCATATTCAAGCAGTTTGCCTACATCAATTAAAATTGCGCCGGCTATTAGAAAATCCATATCGATATTAACATCATCATTAAAATTATTCTGCATAATTTTGGCAATCTCAACCGAGAGCTGTACAGCGGTTCGTTTGTGATTCATAAAAGAGATGCTGCAGTTATCAATCAAAAGGGAAAAGGGAATTATTTCCAAATCTTCAATTGTGAGAACACTATTATCAATTGCGTATTCCCAGCATTTATAAACTTTTTCTTTTAGTTCATTATCTTTTATCCATTCTATTTCCGGCCAGATATTTTTTAATTCTTCTTTCATATATTCTCCATTATTCAGGTAATCGGTTTGATTAAGGATTCTTCAAGTCTTATTGCTTTATATGCTTTCACGCCTAAAACAATTGCCAATAAAAATAAAAACAAAGAGATCAGCGCAAGAACAATATTATTATTATGTACCAAGTTATTATAAAAAAGCATCAACAACGCCGCTAATGTTACTGCGAACATGAAATACATCGGAATAATTGTGAATGTATAGCTTTTCTTAAGATGTGACAGCCAAACGGTAATTGCCAGTAATGCTAAAGCAGCCAACATTTGATTTGCACTTCCGAAGATAGGCCAGATTGCCATTGTTTGTCCGCTGAATGTAAGAGCAATGCCGACAAATACCGAAACAGCAGTTGCAGTGAATCGGTTATTCCATTTGGGATTTTCTTCTTTTGTCGAAACTTCGAAAAATTCTTGGAACGAATATCGAGCCAGCCTGGTTGCGGTATCCAAAGTAGTTAATGCAAAGGCTGCAACTGCAAGCGCAGCAAAAGCCTGTGCAGCTTCAAATGATAAATTTAAAACCGGTACTGCCGATATGAAATTACCAACGCCCAATGAAAATGCGGCAACCGGTCCGTTATTTTGCAATGTATTAAGAAATACATCATGATCAAGAGATGCAACTGCGATCATTGCGAGTACCGCCAGCACGCCTTCAATTAACATTCCCCCGTAACCTATCAGCCGGGCATCGCTTTCTTTATCCAATTGTTTTGCTGTTGTACCGCTTGCAACTATTGAGTGGAATCCGCTGATTGCTCCGCATGCAACGGTAACAAATAGGGCTGGGAAGAGGAATCCCAGTTTATCGAGATGGAATTGTGTAAATGTCGGAACATTTAATGCCGGAGCTGCGAAGATTATTCCCAACACACCCAAAATGAGAATAGCATACAGAAAAAATGAATTAAGATAATCTCGAGGCTGAAGCAGAATCCAAACCGGCGTGATTGATGCAACGAAAATGTAAGCGAATATGATTATCATCCACAATTCTTTACTGAGATAAATCGGGAAAACTTGTCCAGCATAAGCCGATAAAAATAAAAGAGTGACACCAATTATTGTGGCAATCCACAAAGGAATATTAAACCGGTAGATTGTTAAACCAAACACAATGGCGAGAAGGATAAACAGGATTGCCGATGTTCCAACGGCAGGTATGCTCGTAAAAGTATCACCGACAATAATTGCAAACACGGCAATAATTAATATTAATGTTGCCCATGCAAAAAATAGAAACATGCGTTTACCGGAAATACCGATGTATGCTTCAATTATTTGTCCGATTGATTTACTTTTATGTCTGACTGATGCAATGATTGTTGTGTAATCATGGACGCCGCCAATAAAGACTGCACCGATTAAAATCCAGACATACACAGGGATCCATCCGAAAGCAACGGCAATTACGGGTCCTACTATTGGTCCGGCTCCGGCAATTGATGCAAAATGATGTCCGAGTAAGATAGGTGATTTGGCAGGAATGTAATCAACTCCGTCGTATTGAGTATGCGACGGAGTTTCATGATTATCATCAATTGAAATTTTACCGGATATAAATTTCCCGTAAGTATTGTAACTAATAAAATAAATAACGACAGCCGCAAGTATCAGTATTATTGCGGTCATGATTTCCTCATTACTTGATAACGCATGTTACGCAAATTATTCATTTTGTCATATTGAGTGGAGCGAAATTTCTCAAAATTGTGCAAATTATAAACTTTGAGATTCTTCACTTCGTTCAGAATGACAGTTATGCGTAACATTAGTTTATAGTTTAGAAATTACTGCATCGGTCATTTCTTGGGTAGTACAGGCTCCATTCTCAAACACATCCGCTCCGCCTCTAAGTTTTTTCATATCATAAGTCTGCACCTTACCTTCTTCAATAACTTCGGCAATTGCTTTCCTAATTTGTTCGGCTTTCTCTGCTTCTCCGAGATGTTCGAGCATCATGCAAGCGCTTAGAAACATTGCAATAGGATTAACGATTGAGGGATTCAGTTTTTCATATTTCGGTGCTGATCCATGAGTTGGTTCGAAAACCGCAACTTCATCGCCTATGTTGGCACTGCATGCAAATCCCAATCCGCCGACTAAACCAGCAAAACCATCGCTGATGATATCACCGAACATATTTTCAGCAACAATTACTCCGTAATCTTCGGGATTCTTAGTAAGCCACATCATTTGTGCATCGATGTTAGTATCCCACAATTGAATTCCGGGATATTCTTTATGTATTTGTCTTGCAATCTTTATGTACATCCCGGAAGTTTCTCTAAGTACGTTTGGTTTTTCGCATACAGTAACGTTCTTATACCCGAATTTTGTTGCATATTCAAAAGCTGCCCTGAATATCCTTTCGGTAGCCTGCCGGGAAACTATTCTTGTAGAAATAGCCAGATCCTCACTCTTTACATGTGCGAATTTTTTCATTTTAGGATGAGTTTCAAAAGCTTCGCGAACTATTTGCGGCGGGTTTGTCCATTCTATTCCGCCGTACATTCCCTCTGTATTCTGCCTGAAGATAACAGTATCAACCGGCGGTTCAACAAATCCGCCTGTGCTGTCTTTTCTGATAAAATTAAGGGGATTGCCTTTAAACGCTTTACAAGGTCTGATGCAGATATCCAAATTAAAATGCTGGCGCAATCCAACGATAGGACTAAAATAAACATAACCTTTATCTTTAAGTTCAGGCGCTAATTCATTCACAGCGTCGTCTTTCGGTTTGCTTGTAATGGCTCCGAATAGTCCGATTTTATGTTCTTCCAGTAAGTCGATTGTCCTTTGAGGAAGTGCATTCCCTTCCTTCTGCCAAAATTCCCAGCCAATATCTCCGTGTACATAATTTGCTTCAAAACCTACAGCATCCAGTAATCTAATTGATTCCGGTAATACAGTTTTCCCGATCCCATCGCCGGGCAGGGCAACGATTGTTCTCATTACTTTCACCTCAATAAATATGAAGAATTTGTTTGATCAAAATTAGAGAGACATGACTTATTTAGCAAGGAAAATAGGGAAAATAATAACGATTGCAAGTTTATTATTGAATGAGTAGCTGCTAATTATGATTTTTAGATTTTCAGCTTAAAGGCAATTAACACTACCGCTTTAAAATTTGAGATCAATTTGCAAGTTAAGATAATTATCGCGATCAGTGAATTTTTCCGAATTGCCGGAACCGAAACTTTCCTCTGCGGGTTTGATTGTCTCCGAATATTTTATGTGCCGGTGTCGGGAAGTGGTTCCCGACACCCGAGATAAAAAAGGTTTTCGGAATTAAATAATATTTTCTCTTTTGTTAAGATTTACTTACCGCTATATAATGAAGGTTGCGAAAAATAAGGGAAGAAGTTCTCGAAATTCTTGAATAAATCCAACCAGAAATGTTAAGAAATGAAATGAGTGAATTGGAATTTGAAAAGCATCGCCAAATTTATTCTTTTTTTTATGCCCGCAGTTTGATTATGGAAGTCTTAACAAAGAATTTGCGTTTTAGACTGAAAACGCAAGAAATGCGCATACTTAAAGAACATATAGTTTAATAGTCTTCAGTAAATTTACGGAAGGCTTTCCGTAAATTTACGGATGCGCAGACGCTTATTTATTCTTATATTCATCTTAACTCTAATTACAAAATAGCAGGGCAGTGCATGCTGCTTGGTTTTCAAATATTTACTTCTGGGTTTATATAGCTTTGATTGTGATGCTGAACTATGTGCAGGTCCAATTGAATTGACTAAAAGTAAATTAATTACTATAATTAAAATAATTAGGAGAAATTATAATGGAAAAGATATCGCATCCGGTTAGATTCTCACTCACTCACTCACTCACTCACTCACTCACTCACTCACTCACTCTTAATCATTATTCTATTTAGTTCAATGTTGTTTGCTCAAGGCTGGAATTCAACAGTAACAATAAATGATATAGATTTGTACCATTCGTATGGGCTAAACGGCGGACATGAAATATTCGCGAATGATGATGGAATTCATGTTGCTGCATACGAAGATGTTAGCGGAACAAAATATCTTAAGTACTATCTTCTGAACTCTTCCGGCGCAGTACAGACTGAGACAAACGTTGATACAAGTATCTCGAAATTTATAAGCATAACCGGTGATAATAATAGAATTTATTTAGCTTATCAGAAGAGCAGCTATGTTAGAATAAAGTATTCCACAGATTCCGGTAGTAATTGGAGTCTTGTTACTGCAATTAGCATGGGTACAACAGATTGCGGTGGTGTTGATGCAGTTTTAACTCCTGATGGAATAAATGTTACTTGGGCTAAGAAAGTAAGCGGGGATTACGAAACCTATTACCAAAGATATGATTATATAAATCATAGTCAAGAAGGGTATAAACATGTAACTGATGTAGTAGATGAAGTAGGAACACTTCCTTCAATAACATACTGTGAAGATAGTGTTTATATAGGGTATAATACAGGTGATTACAACGACCCTTATAGTAATTACGGAAATACTAAGCTAAGGAAATGTACAATAACTAGTGATACATGGGATAATCCGGAGCAATCACAAGCTGATGGATCAAGTGTAGAAAAGTTGTTTTCTACTTCATCACAACTATTCCATTTTTATTATAAGTTCGTAGCAGGTATGAACAATTTCCACAATGACTTATATGTGACATGGAGAAATCACGGAAGTGCAAACTGGGCCACACCAGTTAGGTTAGAACAAGCAGCAACTTATGAAAACTTAGTTTCTTTCGTCCAGTGCTATAATGGTACTGAATATGTATTTTATCAGGAACTTGATGAAGATTTAGTATATCGTACTTTCAATGGGAGTTCATGGTCAAGTCCTTCCACTTTATCCTCAAATGATTCGTATTTGGCAAGAGCATTTGCTGTGAATAACGAGATATTTGTATGCTGGGATGAGACAAGCTATCAATTTAAGCAGTATGATGCAGTACCTTTTGTGCCGCAAAACTTTGACGCTTCTTTTACCGGCGGCGCTCACCCGGTATTAAATTGGGACAAAAATTCAGAACCGGATATAGATACTTATGACATTTATAAAAGAGTAGTAGGTGAAACCGGCTGGGCACAAACAGGTTATGTTTCCGGCACTGTATCTACATGGACTGATCTCTATGTTGATAAACTCGGTAAATTTGACCCGGTTTACACGATTGAATATAAAATTAAAGCAGTAGATAAAAATAATCACGAATCTGATTACACAGATGTTGAATCTGTAACCGGGACCACAGATTACCTTTGGAAAAGAATCGACATTTCTGAAAATCAAATGGAGATAAAAGAATATAAACTGTACTCAAATTACCCGAATCCATTCAACCCGACAACGAACATACGTTTTGCAGTGCCGAAAGCCAGCGATGTTCATTTGGCTGTTTACAATAACTTAGGAGAAAAGATAGCTGATTTGGTAAACGACAATCTTGAAAAAGGAATTTATGAAGTTCCTTTCACAGGCGGTAATCTTTCGAGCGGTATTTATATCTATAGGCTTATTGCAGGTGATTTCGTATCCACATCGAAAATGATATTGCAAAAGTAATTAATTCAACTATCAACTCCCCCAACCCGGGGGAGTTAATATATTAAAGGTAAAAAGCATGTTTATACAGAAAAAATTATTATACTTAGTTTGTATGTTATCAATTACAATAATTCTCTCAGCACAGCAAAGTATTTTGAATGAAGATATGCCTTATAAAATATCATGGGATTTCAACAATGATAAAAACCTTTCAGATAAAGCAATTGATACGACTACTATTTTTCTTGCCGATATAGATACTAGTCTATACAGTTCAAAGTATTTATTTCATAGCAGAGTTAATGTATCAATGAATTCATTTAGAACAATTACTATTGCAGATTTTGATAATGATAATCAAACAGAACTATATGGGAGATATGTGCTACTTTCCAAAGGGTTAGTATCGTATAATTTTGTTATGGAGTACGATTCTTTAGAAGAAGTGTTTAAAGAAAAGTATGTGTATCAGGACACGATAGGCGGTATGCTTGGTGTTTTCAGCGCTGAGAATAGCGATATACCAAATAGATTGATGGCTTCCACAATGTCAACATGGCTGGGATATGCCGGATATGTTTATAAACAACCCGCTCCGGATTCACTTCCGACGGAATTAGATTTTATTTATCGTCCTAATGTTCAGTTTAACAATCCGACCTTCGGTGATTTTGATAAAAATGGTATTCAAGATATGGTTTATGTTACGGTTGGATCTGAACCAACTGTAGTTAGAATTGTTGAGTATAATGAAATTAAAAATAATTTTGATACTACATTTACCTATGATTATGAGGATCTGAATTGGTCGGTTGGATTTTCAGTTAAGGATATTGATAATGACGGATATGAAGAAATTGTGTTCGGCGACCCGGAAGGTAAAGTAGAAATAATTGAATATGATCCCTCAAGTGGATACCGGGTGACTTGGCAGTCTTACGTATCCACATATAACATTTATCATCATATTGCTACAAATGATATAAACAAGAATGGTTTTAAAGAGTTCTGGGTGGGGGGAGATGCATATTACAACGGAGTTCCTATCACAAGGTTTACATGCTTTGAAGCTATAGGGGATAATTCTTATCTCCCGGTACATATTATTGATATTGTGGGTGTGTTTTCATTCTGGGCGGGCAACAGTTTTGCAATAGATATCGACAAAGACGGAACGGAGGAATTATTCATTTGTGTAGATCAACGAGTAATAATATTAAAATTTACCGGTAATTCTAATCAACACAATTATGAGATATATTATTATAAGAAAAATCCGCGGGCAAATAATGGCGGCAAGTATTTTGGTGCAACCATGTATGATATGGATAATGATGGGTGGGAAGAAATATTTATTAACCAAGGTCAAACAGTTGATGGAGTTAGAGAGGATTTCAGTATAATTTACACCCCTGATGTGGAAACAGATGTAAAAGAAAAAGTAGTAAAGATTCCGGATGAATATGAATTGTATCAGAATTATCCTAACCCCTTCAACCCAACTACCAACATCGTGTATCAGCTTCCTAAAGAAGGACGAGTAGTAATAAAATTATACGACATACTCGGCAGAGAAATACAAACCCTAGTGAATGAATTCAAAACACAAGGACGATACGAGTTCACATTTGACGGCAGCAAACTTTCCAGCGGTGTTTATATTTATAGAATAACGTCAGGTGAGTTTTCGGCTAGTAAGAAGTTTGTGTTGATGCAATGATTGTAGAGCGATTCGCTGAATCGCTAAAATTAATTTGAATGAAAGAATTTTTAGAGCCGATCAGGCGATCGGCTCTACATTACTAAACAACTGAACAACCATTCGCGCATCCGTAGCAGCAATTGAGATTCCGGTATTGCCAATTAAACTTATTGCAAAACCAAAAGATAGATTGCTAAAAAGCAATTCATAACTCACCCCAACTTTTCCCCTCTCTTTTTTGAGAGGGGAACGAGTTCTTGAAAAGAAACTTAGGTTTTCGGATTTATACAAATCTGTCCCCTCTTATGAAGATTTACCAACTATAATAAAATGAAGGTTGGGAGGTCGGCAGATCGTTAGATTCCGCCCTTCGGTCTCGAACAAACCGACGAGGTCTGTCGGATAGAATCTAACGGTCTAAAGACTCCGAAGCGTCTTTCGGACTCTACGAGATTCTACGAACTTCGGTGGACTCTGACGAGATAAAGGTGAGTTTACAAAAAACTAAATCTGAAAACCAAATGAAACAGAAACCAGTGTCGGGAAGTTCCTCATACGCTTATCAGTTACGAGGGATATAGGTTCCCGACACCCGGACATAGAAGATTAAGAATAAGATAAAGAGCAAAAGAAAAAACAGTTTCTGAATCTTAATCACTCGTTCACTAAAATAGCTCCGTCATTTATGGCGGAGATAGATAAATTGAAAAAAGTAAGTGGGCTTTAGCCCAATATCTAGGTCGTCAAGACCCACATCATGACGATAGATAAGCCATAAAGCATGGTGTCGGGAAATCCCGCCTACACTTGTTAGTTACAACGGATAAAGGTTTACGACACTCGAGCATAAGCCATAAATCATAGTTGATTTGGGTAACAGTTCCCGTCACTGAAAGAACTGTCAACCTCGTAGAGGTTAAAATTATTTTAGACTGATGAAATGACCATATGATTTAATCCTTGTAGAGGATTCATAATTGAAAACAATCTGTGGATATGATTTTATTGATCATCTCCAATGATCTGATTGTTAAACCCAAAAAATTCATTGGAAATGAACTTTTTGCCGTTGGCCGCTCATAAAATGTTTTAATAAAACATTTTAGATTGCGGGGTTAACCCCGACAATTTGTAAGATAAATATTTTACTTAAATAACAAATTCTAAAATTTCTATATGACTAAATATCTGATATTTCCTAACTTACAAATTGTCGGCCCGAAGGGCAGATTTTCCAATGGAAAATCTGGGTTAATGAAAATGGTTCTCTACAAAAATTTGAATATCTAAGATGTTCGAGAATCAATACCTCGGGCGTAAAGGCTCACACAAACCATCTCAAAATCAAATATTTTCATTTCGACAGACCCGCTCAGATGTTTTTTATCAGGGAAGGAGAAGTGTTTTCTATTGATTTTGAGTGGGAGAAAAGGGGAATATTATTTTAATTCCAAAATGGCTGTAGGGACAGAATATTTTCTGTCCCTACGAATTAACCTTTCCTTTTCAGAGAGGAGAGCGAGCTCTCGAAAAGAAATCAAATGAAACAGAAAGCAGTTCCGGGAAGTCCCTCATACACTTATCAGTTAAGAGGGATAAAGCTTCCCAAAACCAGAGATTAGTTCTTACGGTCAGCTTTATCGATTTAAAATTTGAGATCGAATTGCAGGTTAAGATAATTATCGTGATCGGTGAATTTTTCCGAATTGCCGGAACCGAAACTTTCTTCTGCGGGTTTGATTGTCTCCGAATATTTTATAGAAAATGTCAGCATGTTAAAGACCTTATACTTTATCAATAGATACCATCTGTAACCTTCACCGAACAGTGCAGTATTACTCATCATTCCGTATAAATCATTTTCAAATTCGTAGATGCGGGTATTGTAACTTTGCGTGTTGAATATTACGAACCGGAAATATGCGGATAGATTATCGAACGGAATTGTTTTTATATCCTGATAAATCAAAAAACCATCTTCGAAATTATTTAGTTCGTCCAATTCAAAAGTATGGTATTCAATTCGCGTCTTTAAAAATAAATTATTAGCAGCCCGGTTTTTCATTTCAATGCGGTATTTATTGGTTAATCTTTTTGTGATTAATTCTTCGGAAGCGGTCACGTAACTTATTTCTTTTGTTTCATTCTGATAACGAAACGTAAAAAATATATCCCGGTTTAGTTTGTACTCAATGTTTGTCATAAATTCGTTCCCGGAAGCGGGGAGCGGATTTAAATATGATGCAAAAGGAAATTTAAAGTGGTCGTAATAAATATTTATTCTGAGCGGATTTATTTTTAATTGCAGACCGGAATAAAAACCGAATTCATTTTGTGTGTTGTTTGATTCCCCGAATCCATTTGCAAAGACCGTGAAAAAGTTTCTGGGATAATTTCTTACAGAAGTGACGAAGGTAAGATTATCATTAATAAATAGCTTGAGATTGTGAAGATTCGCAACCGACACTGAATTGAATGATGTCTCCCCGGTTAATGAAACTTTATCGATGAAAAATGTATATGCGAATGAATACTGCCTGAATTCGTTGCCTGATAAATCGAACGGACTATCATCCGGAAATTCTGAACTGAAATTATTCTGTATTGTTAATAAACTCAAACTGATGTTTTGTAACGGATGAAAATCAGCCGAAGCTCCGAACGTGTTTAAGGTCAGTCTATTTTTATTATTAATCTCATTTATTGTTCGATGATAACCGGTAACCGGCAAAGATGTAATTACGTTAGAAACTGGATCTATATTTGCATCGACTTCATTTTTTGAGAGAAATGTTGTTAGTGTAAGATTCTCAAATTCAAATTTTACGGCAGCTCCGCGCAAAAAATTATTTTCGTCTGCACTTGTATATTGGATAATTCCCCTGTTCCGTTTATTGATAGTACCCACGGCATCGCTTCCCTTGGAAAACGAATAAGGGCTCCACATCGCCAAACCCTGTCCGAACTCCACTAAGTAATCACCAAGAATGATTTTACGAAATATGGAAAAATTTTCAATCGAAATGTGTGCGGATACATAATCCGTGTAACTCATTTCGCCCGCATCTTTTTCAATAAGTATTCCGGCTTTGTAATTTTTATACCCGGCTTTTAACCGGTTGTAACTTTTTAATTTATTCCCTGAATAATTTTTATCAATATATCCTTTTGCGTTTTGCAAATTACTTATTACCCTGTTCCTGATTTCAAGATCTATTTCGGAGTAAAAACTTTTTGGCTGCTCTTTAACCATGATTTCTCTTTTCTTGACGGATACAAATAATCTAATTTTTTGGAATAATTGGTTGTCGATTTCCTCAATCAATTTCAATTCAGAAACTGAAAAGAATTTTTGATTTTGATTCCTGTAATTAATAATTGCCTCAGCAGTTACTTCGTTGAGGAACGGAACCGCCGATAGTGAATTGTAATCCGCAGAGTTAATGTTTACGGGATTATTATAGTAATACTCGATTAGATCGTATAATTCGGAATCCTCTTCTTCAATGGAAGAATCCTCCAATAATTGATCGATAAAATCTTTTGAGATAAAGTTAGTATCAATCTGCGGAATAATATATGAGGCAGCAGATAGATAAATAATTGCCGTAAAAATAAATCGCATTACATTTCTAAATTTAAGTGACGCCTAATTTTTTCTTCACGTGGTGTATCATCGTTGAAATATATTATTAGTCCGGCTTGATGAGTTAATCCGAGATCATTGTGAGTAAAGACTGCATAATCCAAATTAAAGAAAAGATAATTGATCCCAATCCCGGCAGAATAACTATCGGGTTCATTCATAATACCGCTTCGAATATAAACGTATTTAAGTAAATTGTATTCGATTCCAAATCTAAATGAAGCAGGGTAATTCAATTCCTTCTGTGCCGAAATATTTAAAGAAATATTCGTTAAGGGATTGTAACTCAAACCGGAATTATAAATGACCGGAATTTGATCATCTTCATTTCCATAGGTTGACCGCATTAAATTCTCAATTGAAAAACCGAGCCGAATATTGGGGGATAAATATGCGAGTCCGCCAATAACCATATTGAATGCACCGTCATTGCCGTAGCGTTCAATTTTTAGTGATTGATAAATCAAAGATATTCCGGCAAAGAAGTTATCATAAAATCTTTTCGAGAATGAGAGAAGGAATTTATTTTCTCTGTAAAGTTCAAATCCATAAGTCATAAATCCGGCTGCAAGATTTCCGAATTCGAACGGTTCGTTATATGCAGCATACCCGTTTGCTAACTCCTTCAATCCGAAGGGGGACGGGGAATAATACACACCGAGTTCACGCCAATTTAACTGTGCTAATCCTGATGGATTATTGAAAATTGCGAAGACATCATTTGAAAGCGCAGTTGTGGAATGAGATAATGCAATTTGCCTCGACCCGGGATTAATTTGTGAGGAACAAATTGAATTAATCAAAAGTATCATTAATATTATTGAAACTCCCCGCATGACAATTGAAGTTTAAAAAATTGTTTTGTAAATCGCAAATTTATATTTTAGTATTCCGATCAATTAAAACTGGTAATCGAATGAAAAACATTATTCTGGCACTCTTATTATTTCCAACATTCTTAATTGCGCAGGAACTTAGTGCAACTGTTACGATGAATGTTGAACAATTGACCAATCAAAGTAAAGAACGACTTGACGGTTTCACGAACGCTATTGAAAACTATTTGAATAATAATCGTTATACCGGTGATTATTGGGAGAATGAAAAAATCAAGTGTAGTTTCAATATATTCTTCACAGGTTCGGCTGATGAAACAAGCTACAGTGCACAGGTTGTGATATCAAGTCAAAGACCGGTCTATGGAGTGCAGAGAAGTTCATTAATGTTAAACGTCAGAGATGAAAATTGGGATTTTAGATATGAATCCGGACAACCGATGTATTTCGATCCCACCAATTTTAATCCATTACTTAGTTTTTTAGATTTTTATGCGTACGTGATTATCGGTTTGGATTTTGATTCATACGAACCTTTAAGCGGTTCACCATTTTTCTCAAAAGCGATGGAGATCAGTGTGCTGGGTGCTAATTCCGGTTCATCCAACGGTTGGCAGTCATCTTCTTCATCTTACAACAGAAGAGGATTAGTGGATGATTTGTCCAACACAATCTTTCAACAGTTCCGTCAGGATTATTTCGATTACCACTACAACGGGATTGACATATTTTTCAAATATCCCGGGGAAGCACAAAAGAATTTCTTAAAATTGATTAATAATCTTGCCGAAAAGAAAGATAAACTGAACCCGCGCAGTGTTTTAATGAAAACTTTTTTCGATGCCAAAAGCGGAGAAATTGTTGAGTATCTTAAAAGCTACAGGGAAGTTGAAATTTTTGAAAAATTAAAAAAGATTGATCCTCCGCATACGGCGAAATACAATGAAGCAATTGATGCTCGTTCGTGATTATAACATCCGGGTGGATCGAAATCGTATAAAATCTTTTTCTTTTTTAGAAACATTTATAGATCAGCAGTTTATTGAATTGCTGTTAGAAAAAAATAATTCGAAATGATTGTTTGGTGAGAGTTTAATAAATTCCGATAAAGCATCAATCAATTTTTAATTAGTTCCGCACTAATAATAAAATCATCTTGATCAATAATTGAAACAGTATCAAAACCGGAAATGACTTTTCCGAAATTAGTGTATCTTCCGTTTAAGTGCGGGAAGTTTGAATGCATTACAAACCATTGCGAACCCTCGGTATCTTTACCGGCACTTGCCATTCCAACATAACCTTCTTCGAATGGTAAAAACGAAAATTCGGAAATGATATCATAACCCGGACCGCGCCAGCCCGTACCGGAAGTGTCGCCCGTTTGAATAACAAAATTCGGAACAACACGGTGAAAACTTACATTGTTATAAAATCCTTTGTGAGACAGATATAATAAATTTCCAACCGTAACGGGTGCAATTTCAGGGTAGAGTTTAATAGTGAATTCACCTTTGTTCGTTGTAAATTTTATTGCAGAATAATTAAATGCGAATTCCCAGAAAATATCAAATCTTCTATTGGTCTTTTGAAACGGAATATTTTCACCGGTAATTCCGGCAATTGCATTTATAACTCCCGGTAATTTACTTTCGGATAATTCCGTAAATAAATTATTCGAAAAATCTTCTCCCAAGCCGGGTGCTAAATTGATTATTGCAACCGTGGTTTCAAGGAAATCCGGATTATTTGAATACTCAGTGATATATTTTTTCAAAATTATTTTTATCTCATTGAGATTGTTTTGAATAAATTCCGAATCTAAATTGGTTGCAACAATATTTACCATTTCAGGTGAGTCGCTCGCCAAAGATTTTAAAACAAGGTTTTTATATTTATCAGAATTATAAAGTGAGTCATGCATGGATATCAATGCAGTTGTCCAATTTACTACGATATCATTTGTAACCGGTTCAAATTTAGAAAGGTACTTGAGTTTTAAGTCACAATTGGTATTCAATTTTGTTAATAACAGCAGAATAAAATTTTGATCAAGTTTATTTTTATATTTTTCAATCAGGAGTAATATATCAGCATCGGTCAGCTCTGAATAACTGAGCAGCAGTTCTCCGAATGAATTATTTGTAAGTAAATTTTCATCGAGAAATTCTTCAATTCGATGAATTAAATGATTTTTCAAATTTCCATTCGGTTTCATCAACTTAATCGAAATAGCAGCCTGTCTTGATACATTTGGATTAACATCATTAAGCAAAGCAAGATATTCATCAATTTCATTTTGATTTGTAAAATTGTAGTAAATAAAAGTTCTTGCCGCTTCGGTTCTTAACTGCCATGATCTATGATTTATAAAATGTTTTACTAAATCAAATTTACCCGGAAATGATTCAACTCTTCGGAAACATGACAATGCATAAATTTTATGAGGGAATAGTATTTCTTCATCTTTCATAGAAAGAATATCCAGCAAATATTTATCAGCTTGTCTACTTCCGCCGGACCTGTACAATGCATAAAGTGCATAAAACTTATTGTCAAGATTTCCCTTACCTATGATTTTAATTAAAACTTTGGCCCGTAACTTAGTATTGATTTCCAAACCCCGAATTGCTGCGTTGGCAATAGTCAAAGCAAAGTAATTTGTTTGCGATATTTTGTTATCCAAATAATCTTCACAGAGTTTTTGATATTCCTTAACGGTGAATATTTTTCCAAGAGCATCAAAACATTCTTTCTCGAATTTGTTTTGCGGTGAATAGATTTTATCCAATAAATATTTAATACTTGTTTTGGAATAACCAATCTGACCCAAAGCAAACGCAATATAGTCTCCGGACTCATCGTAATTGAGTTTAATTATATCGTTCACAAAATTTGTATCGGCGCTGTGAGCAATGCTTAATAATGAGGCGGCAACTTTATTCTGATCAGAAGAATTGAGATAGGTTTTAAAAACCGGGCTTTCATAATTGCGAGTAAAATTAGCTTTAGCTAATTCATAATCTTCAGAAGTGAACTGTGCATATGAAATTGAAAAAGAAGATAAGAATATTAAAAGTATCAGCCGTGTTTTCATTTGAGCATCAGGGAGTAGATTCTATACTTTTTATATATCTCTCCGTTCATCATTTTCGCGCCGCGATTCATCATATCGTTATCTTCAAGAACCCAACTAGCTTCACCGAGTTTAATTCCAACTTTATCAGCTCGCTGAACCACATCATAATAAAAGGCTGCATCCAAGCCTCGTTTTTGATATTCGGGAATAATTCCAAGAGTGATTACTCTTGCCCATTTAATTGTCCTTTTCTTTGTAAAAAGTTTTATAAAATTAAATGGCAGAAGTCTTCCGTTCATCTCTTTAAAAATTTGATTATAATCGGGCATTACCAATGCAAAACCTACAACCTTATTATCAATTTCACCGAACAAGACTAAACTCGGTTCAACAATTGGTTTGAGTTGAGATGCAAGCAGATCGATTTCATCATCGGACATTGGAACGAAGCCCCAGTTAGGAGCCCAAGCTTTATTATAAACATACTTTACGATTTCCAATTCCTCTTTAAAATTTTTCATATCGATTTGACGGATTTTCAGATTTGCTCTTTTAGCTGCCAGTTGAGAAATCCTCACGACTTTTTCTGATTTTAGAAGTAGCTCCTGAGAAATTTTATATGCATACAGATCTTTTGCTTTTGTAAAACCATAATTCTCAATCAAATCCATATAATATTTATAATTGTAAGGCATCATTAATCGAGGGGAATCGTCAAACCCTTCAATGAGTAAACCGTATTCATCATTTGATGACGGATTAGCCGGACCGCGAATTTCGTCAACTCCTTTTTCAATCAACCACTTTTTTGCTTCATCAAAAAGAGCGTCAGCAACTTCTTGATCATTAATGGAGTCGAAGAATCCGAAGAAACCAATGTTCTCGTTATGAATATTATTATGCTGATCGTTTTTTATTGCGGAGATTCTGCCAACGAGATTGTTATCTTTATAAGCGAGAAAGTTATCCATCTCTGCATGTTTGAAGAAGGGATTTTTCTTTTTATTTAAAATGTCCTTCTTCTCCATCAGCAAAGGCGGAACCCAATATGGATCATTTTTATAAATTGACCACGGCATTTTAATAAATGTCATCAGGTCTTTTTTATCGGCAACTTTTTTAATTGTAACGGAACTCATTGATATCTCCCGAAATAAAAAAGGGCGCAATTAAAAAATCAATAGCAACCCCTTTTTAGTTAATTTTAAATCAGATTAATTTCTTTTCCTACTTTTACAAATGTATCAATGATGAAATCGAGATGTCCTTTTTCATGTGTAGACATATAGCTGGTGCGCATCATTTGTCTGCCCTGCGGTACACCGGGTGAAATAAATACATTTACGAATACGCCCTCGTCGAAAAGTCTTCGCCACATTTGGAATGAGAGCGCATCATCGCCAACAATTACCGGAACAATACCGGTTCTTCCTTCAATAACATTAAAACCATGGTCTTTAAGATTTTTTCTTATATACTCCGCATTTCCAACCAATTGATCAACCCTCTCCGGTTCCTCTTCCAAAATAGTTAGTGCGGCTAATGCAGCAGCAACAGATGAAGGAGTAGGGGATGCGCTGAAAATAAGGGCAGGAGAATGATGTTTAATGTAATCAACAACTTTGGCATCACCGGCAACAAATCCGCCTAAAGATGCAAATGTTTTACTAAATGTTCCCATTGTTAAATCAACTTGATCAACTAAATCGAATTCGCTCGCCGTTCCTCTTCCGCCTTTTCCGATAACGCCGACCGAATGTGCATCATCAATTAATATTTTTGCATTGAATTCTTTTGCAATTTTAACTAGCCGTGGTAAGTCAACAATTTCACCGCCCGTACTAAAAACACCGTCACTAACAATTAATTTACCAGCATCTTTAGGAACTTTCTGCATCACTCTCTGCAAGTCATCCATGTTGTTGTGTTTGTATCTTAGTAATTCTGCAGTGGCGCCTCTAGCCATTAAATTCCCGGCAACAATACATGCATGGTTGTCACGATCGGAAATTACGTAATCACCGCGCTGGACTAACGTAGGGATAATACCTTGTGCAGTTTGATATCCAGTACTAAATAATAGAACAGATTCTTTGTTGAAAAACTTTGCAAGTCTCTCTTCCAGTTCGATATGCAAGTCTAATGTACCGGTAAGATACCTCGAACCAGAACATCCGGTTCCATATTTTTCCAATGCAGTAGCTGCAGCTTCTTTTACTTTTGGATGAGCTGTTAATCCTAGATAATTATTGGATCCTGCCATTATTATTTTACGTCCTTCTATACTTACAACCGGTCCCTCGTTTTCTTCTATCGCTCGAAAGTAAGGATAAACACCCAGCGCCTTAATTTCATCAGCACGTGTAAACTCATAACACTTCTTGAATAAATCCAATTATTCCTCCACCATGAATTCGAATTAAATGTAATTTTAACTAAATTGCTGCTATAATATATCCAAATATAGTAATTTATTACTATAGGTAAATAAAATCAAATAAAACACAAAACGAAACTTCGAGTTTGGTAATTGATGAATGAAAAGAAAATCTCGGTTGTAACCGGTGCGAACGGATTTGTCGGCAGCCACCTTGCAGATTATTTGTTAGAGCAGGGACACGAAGTGAGATGTTTGATAAGAAAAACAAGCGATAGAAAATGGCTTAAAGACAAACCGTTCAAAATTTACGACTGCGGATTATTTGATAAAGTTGGAATGAAGGAAGTATTAAAAGATGCCAATTATTTATTCCATGTTGCCGGAGTAGTGAAAGCAAAAACCGAGGAAGAATATTACAACGGTAATGTGAAGACTACGGAAAACCTTCTGCATGTATTGGCGGAGGTAAATCCCGGAATTAATAGAATCGTAATTGTCAGCAGTCAAACTGCATGCGGACCTTCACCATCAGAACATGAACCGTGTAATGAAGAAACAGTTCCTCATCCAATAACACGTTATGGAAAAAGTAAATATGAACAGGAAAGATTAGCTCTGAATTTTAAGGATAAACTCCCGATTTCAATCGTGCGCCCGCCTGCAATTTTTGGTGAAAGAGATACTGAAATATATTTAGTATTCAAAACCTATAAAGCAGGGTTGATGACTCTGATCGGTTTTGACGAGAAGAAAGTTAATCTTGTTCATGTTGCCGATCTTGTCGAAGGAATTTATTTAACAGCAATTACAGATAAAGCCGAAGGTCAAATTTATTTTATAGGATCAGAAAATTCCTATACGTGGGGCGAAGTTGCTGAGCAGATGCATAAATCGATCGGAAAGAAAGCCATTAATCTGAGACTTCCACATTCGCTAGTTTATACTGTTGCAGGCATTGCTCAATTTTTTGCCATGTTTAGCTCGAAGGCTGCTACTTTTAATATTGAGAAAGCTAGAGATTTTGTTCAGAGTTTTTGGACGATTGATGTTTCAAAAGCAAAGCAGGATTTGGGTTATACTCAGAAAGTTTCGTTAGAAGAGGGAATAAAGCGTACTGTTGATTGGTATCGTGAAATGAAATGGTTGTAATCAATTTTTGTTTTTGAAAAAAGTAAATGTGATTTGCAGTTTCGGCAATCCGAATTCCCGAATCCAGCTAGTGGAAATGTAAGTAATAATTCATCTCGTAAAAATCTTACTATTTCACATTCCACTGACTTATCATTTCCGGGTAATAAATAGATACTTGTGATTTTTGTTTTCATTCCGCATGTTAGGTGATCAATGTGCCAGTAAATAGTTTTATTCTTTCTTAGATGCCGCCGGACTCGCTGTTTGAGATTTTTCTGAGCGCTTCCGGCATAATAATAAAATCCTTTTGGAATCTTTAACCCGGAAAATTTACCGGTGGAAAACAGAAAGTTATCTTCGAGCTTCAGTTCAAGAAGATAAACTCCAAAATTGACATCAATTATTTTTTGCACCTTCACGAATCCATGTTTTCAAGCCTTCAACTTGATTTTCGGTAAACGGTGGAACGTTTCCTTCGGGCGGAGGAGGAGGCATAAGAGATGCACCGTTTAATCCTTCAACTGACCAAACCAAAACACTGTTCTCGGGTTTCCCGGGAAAAACAATGTTCGGATCGGAAGTAGTGTTAGACCATGTGGTTAAGCTTAAACCACCGGCTCTTGCGGCGTCATCGTGGCATCCGGAACTTGTACACTTAAGATTAAGCACAGGTTGAATATGTTTGCTGTAACTGACATTACTATCGGGAATCACTCTATTGTCTATGTCATCTCCTGTTACTGTATCGTCGCATGAAATAAAAAAAATGAATGCTGAAAAAATAGTTAATAAAATGAACTGGAGTTTTATTTGAGTCGGCATAAGTTTTTATAAGTAATTTTTTTTGAATTATTTATCAACGAAAGATATCAAAAATTGTTAGATTAAAATATAATTGTACAATGTATGGAGCAAAAATGTTACAAAATTTCTTTTTCATATCGGTACTATTTTTTTTAGTTAATACTGCAAATTTTGGTCAAGTTGAATTACTTCAATCCGGACCGATGGTTGGTTACTCGACAATGCGTGAAGTTTGTTTATGGGTGCAGACAACAGAACCCGCCGATGTTCAAATCGAATACTGGGAACAAAGCAATCCGGATAAAAAATATTTTACCGATAGTTACCAAACTATTAAAGAAGAAGCATACACCGCAAAATTATTTGCCGACAGTGTTGAACCCGGGAAAAAATATTTTTATCAACTCTGGATTAATGACAGTAAAATAAATATATCGTATAATCTTGAATTCCAGACTCAAAAACTTTGGCAGTGGCGGGAAGAACCGCCTGAATTTTCATTTGTTGCGGGAAGCTGCGCTTATGTTAATGAAGAAATTTATGATCGTCCGGGAACACCTTACGGCGGGCAGTATCAAATTTTTGAAAATATTCTTTTACAAGATCCGGATTTCATGATTTGGCTCGGTGATAATACTTATTTGAGAGAAGCCGATTGGAATTCATGGACCGGCATTGTCGAACGATACACACATACACGATCATTACCGGAATTGCAGCCTTTACTAGGTTCCGTGCATCACTATGCAATTTGGGATGATCATGATTTTGGTCCGAATAATGCAGATAGAAGTTGGTGGGGTAAAGAGAAAACGTTGAAGGCTTTTAAGTTATTTTGGTCAAATCCAACTTTTGGAGTTAACGGACAACCGGGAATAACCAATTATTTTGAATGGGGAGATGCCGCATTTTTTATGCTTGATAACCGTTACTTTAAATCGCCAAATTATAGGGAGTTTAACAAAAGAGAAATGCTGGGTGATGAACAAATCCAATGGTTGATTGATGAATTGGTATCATCACGTGCTCCGTTTAAGTTTGTTTGTATTGGCGGACAGTTTTTGAGTCCCGTACCCGAAGGTGAAAATCACATTACCTATCCTGAAGAGCGTGTGAAAATATTGAAATCAATAGATCAAGAGGGAATTGAGGGAGTGATATTTTTAAGCGGCGATAGACATTTTACCGAATTGAGCAAAATGGAGAGACACGGAACTTATCCTCTATATGATTTTACAATTTCACCTTTGACAGCCGGACCTAACAAACGAGAACCTGAGCCAAATTTTTATCGCGTTGAAGGGACTCATTTCACAGAAAGAAATTTTGCTAAGTTTGAAATTACTGGTGCGAGAAAAAACCGGCAATTAGAATGTACCATCTATGATTCAAACGGAAAGGAAATTTGGAAATATAAAATAAATGAAAATGATCTGAAAGATTAGTAGTTGAAACAGAGAATAAATTTTCGTTAATTTCATATCATAAAAAAAATGATTGGGGCTATAGCTCAGTTGGGAGAGCGCTTGAATGGCATTCAAGAGGTCAGCGGTTCGAACCCGCTTAGCTCCACAAGGCTTCGTTTCTCGCTCGCGAGAAATGAAGCCTTTTCCGGCGTAGTTGAAGCGAAGTGAAAACGAAGCCGAAAATAGAACCAGCCAAACCAAAGAGAAGATCCGCTCGAAACTACGCCCGTGCAGGCAAATGACAAACATTCACAAAATCAGAGTAAATACCATGTTAGGTTATCATGTATATATTCTAAAAAGTTTGAGCTACCCGGAAAAGCATTATGTTGGTTACACAGAAGATTACGAGAAAAGATTAATAAAGCATAATGAAGGGGGAGTAAAATATACAGTAAAATACAGGCCATGGAAACTTCAGACAATAATATCCTTCGAAGAAAAAGAAAAGGCACAAAAATTTGAGAAGTATTTGAAAAGC
>JAIOZI010000080.1 GCA_021740785.1 Melioribacteraceae bacterium | reverse complement strand
GAAAAACAACAAAATATTATTTGACAGCTTTGGGTAAAAAAGCTATTGCTATAATTATGATGTTAAAAGAAAAAAATATAATTCCTGCATTAGCTAATTAAAAAGTTTCCGATTTACGTAGATTTTAACAGCTAAGGGACTAATCTTAATCTTGCAACACAAAGAATTTACAGCAATTGAATTTGTTATAAATGTCGTTTAATCGACAGAAAGTTTTAATTAATTACAGTAACTTTGTTCACGAAAATTTTGAAATATTTGAAAAACGGAGATTTACAATGTCAGATAATCATCACAAAGTAATTATTATTGGTTCGGGACCTGCCGGACTAACTGCTGCTTTATACAATGCACGAGCTAACCTGAACCCGGTAGTATTTGAAGGAATTCAACCTGGGGGACAGTTGACAATTACAACTGAAGTGGAAAATTATCCCGGTTTCGAAGCTGGAATTCAAGGTCCGGAATTAATGGACGTAATGCGAAAGCAAGCTCAGAAATTCGGAGCAAAAACATTTTTTAAAGAAGTAACAAAGGTAGATTTTTCAAAACGACCTTTTGTAGTTGAATCCGGAAAAGAAGTTTATACAGCCGATGCCGTGATTATTTCAACAGGCGCTTCCGCAAAATGGCTGGGTACAAAGGGCGAAGATGAGTATAAAGGTCACGGCGTGTCTGCATGCGCAACTTGCGATGGATTTTTCTTCCGTAATCAGAAAGTTATTGTAATAGGCGGCGGAGATTCGGCAATGGAAGAGGCAAATTATCTTACAAAATTTGCATCGGAAGTTATGGTTGTTCACCGAAGAAATGAATTTCGTTCATCAAAAATTATGGAAGAACGTGTGCGAAAAAATCCTAAAATAAAATTTATGACTCCTTTTGCGATAAAGGAAATTCTTGGTACAGAAGAAAACGGTTTGAAGAAAGTAACCGGCGCGCTCATTGAAAATACTAAGGATGGTACAACACAAGAAGTTGAAGTTGACGGAATATTTATGGCGATCGGACATAAACCAAACACCGACCTGTTTAAGGGAGTTCTTGATATGGATGAAACGGGTTACCTTCAAGTCAAAGATTCATCGACGTACACCAATATCGAAGGTGTATTCGCTGCAGGTGATGTTGCTGATAAAACTTATCGTCAAGCTGTTACAGCAGCCGGGATGGGCTGTAAAGCTGCAATCGATGCGGAGAGATGGTTAGCCGATCAAGGAATAGAATAAAGTATTGTCGTTTGAAGTTATTAACCGATGTCATTCCGGAATAATTTCAGTCGGAATCTCAATTTGAATGTTAATATTTATAAAAAAAGCCTGCGAAATTGCAGGCTTTTTGCAGGGGAGGTTATGAAGATTATGAGTTTAATTGTCTCTCTTTTTCTTTATCTCTATCTTCCAACTTTTTAGCAATTAATGAAGCTGCAACAAATCCGAGTCCCGTAAATGTGAAGGTTAAGAAAAATCCCCACGGATCATCCCCGGTTGTTTCAGCCATTAAAATTCCAAAACCGAGCCCGAACCCAAAAAAGAATATTATAATTCCTATTTTCATTAATGTATATGGACTCCTTTTCGATTTCAGCATCTCGAGCATTTGTTCGGGTGGAATGCCTTTTTCAATCATCAACTGCTTTTCTCTCGATCGGTAATAGATCAAGGTAACAACGACGGCTCCGAGTACTAAAACCGGAACAACTACGCTGAAAAACACTACTAATGGAACTCCTTCCGGCATGATAATTCTCCTTATTTTATTTCAATTATTTTTTTCATCATTTTTTCGTTCAGTACTTTTGACTGGAGACACACTGCAAAAGGTTACACGTTAAAGAAAATATTTTTTTGTAACCTTTTTCTATTTATGTTTGTCTATAAGACGTAATGAAAAACTTATCTGATTTGGAAATAATTGAGTCGGTGAAACGAGGAAACGAGGGAGATTATTCTCTTATTGTGGACCGTTATAAAAACAGGGCATTTTCACTGCTTCGTAGAATGTTGAAAAATGAGATGGATGCAGAAGAAGCTTTGCAGGATAGTTTTTTAAAAGCGTATAATTCATTAAGCTCTTTCCGTGCCGATGCAAAATTTTCCACGTGGTTTTACAGAATTGTTTATAACACGGCATTGACAATGATTGCAAGCAAGAAGCGCCAAATTGAAAAGGAAATGACTTCTATTGAAGATCATTTTGATTTGGGTGCGTTTGATAATAAGATTTATGCTGAAACTGATAATGCTAAAGAATATTTACTGAAGATGGTTGACCGGCTTCCGATTAGATACGCATTGGTTTTAATTTTATTTTATATTGATAATATGTCGCTGAATGAAATTAGTCAGGTAATGGATGTTTCTCTAGTGAATGTAAAAGTACTTCTTCACAGATCAAGGAATGCTTTAAGAGATTTACTGTTGAAGCATAATTACCAGGAGGAATTAAGATGATAAAAATTACAGATGAAGTTTTGAACAAATATATCGACGGTGAATTAACGCCTCAGGAAATCACCGAATTGAAATCAATTATAAATAGTGACAATGAAGTATTAGCTCTCGTAAAAGCTCACCGCTTTGTTGATCAGATATTGCGCGAAATTGAAATTGAGAACGCACCGGAAAATTTTACGCACAAAGTGATGAATCAAATTTCAAACGCATCAATAAAAATTAAGGACAGCAGCGCTTTCATGAAATCTATGCTGGCTTTCTTCGGCGTTGTTTTCGCAATTTTAGTTGGATATGTTTTCTCGCTGGAACCAAGTTCTTCAGGAACTGCCGACAAAAAAATTACAACTGTATACACTGATGTTGAGAAATTCTTCTCTAATACATTCGGAAGTATAAGCATATCTTTTGATTCCAATTTTATATTAATAATTGGTTTCTCATTAACCGTTGTACTTCTGATTACAACATATTTTGTATTCGAATCCCATAAAAAATTCAAAGAGCAGATTGATAACCTATAGAACAAGTCTTTAATCTTATCTGCAAATCAGCTCAGTATTGCCATATTTCATAATTCCAAAAATTAGACAATTTCGAATAGCATCACAATAACTTCTTGTATACTCGAATATTTTTAAGTATTTTGTCACAACTTCGATTATAAACGAATATTATGAGGTCGTAAATGGTTGTTAGCAGGGATTATTATGTGGAAAAAATAATGGACTACATTGATAAACCGATCATTAAAGTAATAACCGGAATGAGAAGAGTTGGAAAGAGTACAATTCTTAAATTGCTTTATAAAGAATTGCAGACAAGAACAAAATCACATAACATTATATGGATCAATAAAGAATCGCTCGAATTTGATTTTATTCAAAATTATGAAGATTTGTACCGCTTTGTCACTTCTAAATTAACCGGTCGAAATGGTAAAAAATATGTAATAATTGATGAGATACAAGAAATTCAAAGTTGGGAAAAAGCTGTGCTATCAATATTATCTGAAAATCTTGCTGATATTATTATTACTGGGTCGAATGCACACCTGCTTTCATCTGAGATTGCAACATTAATAAGCGGAAGATATGTTACAATCCCCGTATTTCCATTAACTTTTTCTGAACATTTGATTTTTAAAGGTGACAATGTAGACTCACTTGAAGAGGAGTTCAAATCATTCATTAAATTCGGCGGGCTTCCCGGTATTCATTTATTTGATAATGAAGATGCCATTTATAATTATTTGAATTCAATAATTGATACTCTTTTATTGAAGGATGTTATTGAACGAAATAAAATTAGAGACGTACAATTACTTGAGAAAATAAATATTTATTTGATAGATAATTGCGGAAACATTACCACGGCAAAAAGCATTTCGGAATTTTTCAAATCCCAGAAGACAAAGGTTTCTGTTGATACCGTTCAGAACTATATTCGTTTCCTGGAGGCTGCATTTTTATTCTATAGAGTTCCAAGATTTGATTTGAAAGGAAAGAGATTTCTGGAATATTATGACAAAATTTATCTTGGCGATATTGGTTTAAGAAGTGGAATAATTGGTTATAAAGATAGAGATATTTCTGGAATTCTTGAAAATATAGTACTACTTGAAATGAAAAAGAGAGGTTATAAAATTAACATTGGCGTGATTGATAGAAAGGAAATAGATTTTATTGCCGAAAAACAAAATGAACGCATATATATTCAAGTCTGCAGAAACCTTGAAGAGGAGAAAACCATAAAAAGAGAATTTGGAAATTTAGAAAAAGCTCCAGATAATTATAGAAAGCTTGTTCTCTCAATGGATAAATATTTTCCATCCGATTACAACGGAATTGAACATAAATTTTTACCGGATTTTTTACTTAATAAATAAAAAGCAGAAAAACGGTATTACAGAATGAAATTAGCTTATCAATTTGTCTATTGGTATTTTCTAATATTTACATTAAGTTATCTTCAAATGCTGAGTTATGCAGTCTATGTTCCGGGAAAAATAATTATCTATAATAAATTGTAAGTGACTAACACAATAAAAATATTGTTTCAACATCACTGTTTCTCCATCTCGCATCCCAGCGGGTTTATATAAAGCACACTTTAATTTTCGTTATTTTCATTTAAAGCAGCATGGAGGTATTCAATTGAAAAAAAAAGTTTTAATTGTAGTTGTGGTTTTAACATCGGGATTTATTTCTTTAAAAATATCTGCTCAAGGCGGGATAAAATATATGGATTCTGCATCAGAAACATTTAAGACTAGATATCAAAATGAAATCAATATTTTCAATCCATTACATGTTGGTGATCTTTGGCAGTATACCTATAGTGGCAATGAAAGTGTTGCAGAGCAAAGGGTTGTAAAAGACACCATAATAAACAATACGAGATATTATTATAAAACTTATGGCGAGTTTTATAACTGGGAAAGGTATGATACAATCTCATCTACAACCTACAAACTTGATGTTGAGGATTTAGATAATGATGGGTATTATAATGATGAATTATTGGTTGATTCATTATCAATTGAAGAATACATCGAATACTATTCTTATAAATACTCTTGGAGAGGTTCTATTTTTAATCACGGTGCACCATCTAAAACAATAGTTAAGGATACTTATTGGGGAATAATATTCGGAGATTCAGTAACAATAAAGAAAGTTGAGTATCTAGATGAATTTTTAATTGTTGATATTGCTGACGCTTATGGGGAAGTATGGAGCATGTTGGAAGGTATGCCGACCTATTTAACAGGGGCAATAATCAATGGAATTGAATATGGTAATATTGTATCTGTTAAGTTTGACGCTCAAAATAAATCAGATTTTATTAGCGTACAGAATTACCCCAATCCATTTAATTCATCGACTAAAATACAATATTCAATTCCCAACACTGTAGGGGACGAAAACCTGCCTGCCGGCTGGCAAGGTGTTCGTCCACAAATGATTACGATGAAAATCTACGACATCCTCGGACACCAAGTGGCAACCTTGGTGAACGAAAAACAAACTCCTGGAAGTTATGAAGTTGAGTTTAATGGAAGTAATTTACCAAGCGGAGTTTATTTTGCACAATTTATTTATAAAACTATGGGAAAGGAAACTTATAGTAAGACAATAACAATAGTACTATTAAAATAATGGGAAGTTGTTTTGAAAAAGTTAATTCTAATTCTGTACCTTATCAATATTTCATATCTTCTGCCACAATGATCAACCATTGTATTTCCATCCAAATTGCCTTTCAGATTGCTTATCTCTATATTTCGACCGATTTAATAAGTGAGTGATATGTCCCGAATAAACGAAAATGTTAAAACCGGTTACGTGACGATAATCGGTAAACCGAATGCAGGCAAATCGACATTAATGAATGCCCTGCTCAGTGAAAAATTATCAATAATTACAAATAAGCCGCAGACAACCCGCAAGCGCGTGCTCGGAATTCTTTCCGATGATGAAACTCAAATTATCGTTCTTGATACACCCGGCATTCTTCAGCCGAACTATCTGCTTCAGGAAAGAATGATGGATCATGTACATCTTTCCGTTAAAGATGCGGATGTGATTATATTAATCATTGATATCGATGACGATCCACGCGGCGATAAATCCTTAAATGACGATCTAGTTCGAAAAATTTTACGAGAATCCAACAAGAAGAAAATTCTGCTCATCAACAAAATTGATTTGGCAAATGAAACTCTGGTAGAATCACTAATTAAGATTGCGGAAAAATTAAATGTATTTGAAAGAATAATCCCGGTATCGGCGCTGAAGAATTTCGGTATGGGGATTGTGATGGATACGATCAAGGAGTTTTTACCTTTTCATCCGAAACTTTATCCCGATGATCAAGTGAGTGATGAAACAGAAAGGTTCTTCGTTTCGGAAATTATTCGCGAAAACATTTTTGAACTATATAAAGAGGAAGTTCCTTACAGCACCGAAGTTCAGATTGAAGATTTTATTGAGAGACCTGAACGAAAAGATTATGTGCGGGCGGCAATTATAGTTGAACGCGATTCACAGAAACCAATTCTTATCGGGAATAAGGGAGATATGATAAAACGGCTCGGTAAAAATTCACGCGAAGATATAGAATCTTTTTTACAGCGCGAAGTTTACCTTGAACTTTTCGTTAAAGTTAAGAGTAAGTGGCGCTCCAATTCGAACCTGTTAAATAATTTCGGATATGCCAAGTTAGATGATGAGTAAAAATCCCCGCAAATTAATAGGTGAATCGGTTCTTTTATTAGTCACATTGATCTGGGGCGCAACATTCGTAATCGTAAAAGAATCCTTAAACGATATTTCATCGATGCTGTTTTTGGCATCCCGTTTTTCCATTGCGGCTTTATTTGTGTTGCCGTTTTTTATCAGCAAAAAAAGAGATTTGAAATGGACTGCCGTTAAAGGCGGATTTATTCTCGGAATATTTTTGTTCGCCGGATTTGCGGCACAGACTGTCGGACTCCAATACACCACTGCAACTAAATCCGGATTTATTACCGGTTCTTCTGTAGTGATGATTCCAGTTCTCCAGACAATTATTGAAAAACGAAAACCAACAATGGGTACAACCCTTGGTGTGATTCTCGTCTTTATCGGAATTCTATTTTTATCAAGCGGCGGGAATTCAATTTTTACATTTCTTTCAGAACTGGGCAGCAGTTTTAATTTCGGCGATTTTATGACTCTAATCTGCGCTCTCTTCTTTGCGCTTTACATCGTTTACCTGGATATTATCAGCACCAAATATGATTTTTGGACTCTCGTTTTTGTTCAGATTATTGTCACGGCACTGGCAAGTTTCTTTTTCTCATTTTTGTTTTCTGCGGCAAACATTGAACCGATGAGAATCGTTTATTCTGAATATCTTTTATTCGGATTACTGTACACGGCGCTCCTTGCAACGCTGGTAACAACAATTTTGCAGACGCGTTACCAAAGGGAAGTAACACCTACGAAAGCAGGAATTATATTTGCTTTTGAGCCAATATTTGCAGCGGTTTTCGCTTTCTTTTTATTAAATGAAAAAATCAGTAATTTTGGATTGATAGGCAGTCTAATGATTTTTCTGGGATTAGTTATTTCGGAAACTTACGAAAGCTGGGTTAAAAATTATGCAGTCAAATCCAAAGAGAGCTGAAATAATTGTAAACGGTTTAGTTCAGGGAGTTGGATTCAGGTATTTTGTACTGCACAATGCCGAAAGACTTGGAGTGCTCGGCTACACAAAGAATTTATACACAGGTGAAGTTCTTACTGTTGTTGAAGGTGATAAAAGTTTAATTGAGGAATTGTTTAAAGTGATTAAAGTCGGACCAATGCATGCACAAGTTAAAAATGCTTCCATCAAATGGTCTGATCCAAAAAATGAATTCAATGAATTTGGAGTTAGATATTGAGTAATAAATTCCGTATCGGTTTCGGATATGACGTACACGCATTCGGTGATAATAGAAAATTATTTTTGGGCGGAGTAGAAATTCCTTTCGAAAAGGGATTAGCCGGTCATTCCGATGCTGATGTTTTACTTCATGCAATTTGCGATGCTCTCTTAGGTGCACTGGCATTGGGTGATATTGGTCAGCACTTTCCCAACACAGCAGAAGAATTTAAGGATATCGATAGTAAGGTTTTATTGAAGAAAACTTATGAACTGGTTAGAGAGAAAGGTTATAGTTTAGGCAATTTGGATTCTACGATTATATTGCAGCGACCAAAAATTATGCCCTACGCTGATAAAATCCGTTCAACCATTGCAGAACTGATAGATTGTGAAATCGATCAAGTTTCTGTTAAAGCTACTACCGCAGAAAACCTCGGATTTGTTGGAGAAGAAGAAGGAGCTGAGGCTTATGCAACTGTTTTATTATTCGAAATAGGAAGCTGATGCTCGAAGAAATAATTTCTTATATGAGTCAGGTTGACCCGAATTTAATTTACTTGATACTATTCTTCTTCGCTTTTATCGAGAATGTTTTCCCGCCGTCTCCGAGCGATGTTGTTGTTATATTCGGCGCAACACTTATTGTTAGTACCGATCTTACTTACATCCCGGTTTTAATAATCACAAGTTTAGGAAGTTCCGCCGGATTTATTTTGATGTACTTAGTAGGAAAATTTTTCGGTGAACGAGTTTTACGGGCAGGTAAGTTAAAATTCCTGGGAGATGTTGATTTAAAGAAAACCGATGAATGGTTTCGTAAGTGGGGATATAAATTAATCCTCGCCAATAGATTCCTTCCCGGCACCCGGTCGGTCATAAGTTTCTTTTCCGGCGTGCATGAGTTAGAGATTGGTAAAACATTTCTCCTTTCGGCAATCAGCGCTTTTCTTTGGAATGCAGCCATCATTTACTTCGGATTCCAGGTTGGCAACAACATTCAACTCATAGATTTTTATCTAAAAACTTATTCAAGCATTATTGTTGGTTTAACTGTTATAATAGTTATTGTTATTTTTGTCCGGTACCTAATCAACAAAAGAAAAAATAAAGTTACATAATGTGGTTTAAACGAATTCCGGTTACCCCCGAAGTAAGAAAAGAGAGACGGAAACAATTGCTGTTCGGTGCGGTTTCCGGTTTGATGCTGGGATTATCATTCCCGCCGCTTCCGCTTCCGTATTTAATGTTCGCCGCATTCATTCCGTATTTCTTTGTATTGGAAAAACGAAAATCATTAGCCGAAATAAACCGGTTCACGTATTTCACTTTTTTTATATTTAATGCGGTTACACTTTATTGGGTGGGGAGCTGGCAGCCTGATACCGATCCGTTCTTAATGATTTCCGGTGTGATGCTTTTCTTTTGGAATCCTTGCGTGATGCTTATACCTTCTACACTTTACTACATCACCAGGAAAAAAATCAATAGTAATTATGCGATTTTTCTATTCCCTGTATTCTGGGTTTTTTATGAATACATTTATACTGTTACTGATTTTCGATTTCCATGGCTGACGCTTGGAAACGGACTGCCTTATTTTCAATCATACATTCAAATAGCGGATATCATCGGAGTTTACGGATTATCTCTTTTGATACTCTACATAAATATTCTGCTTTTCAGAGTAATCAAAAATTATCTGGCAATAAAAAAGTTTAACAAGATTGAGTTTGCCGCTGCATTGCTTTTGGTGATTACCCCCGTTATTTACGGAAACATAAAAATCAATTCGTATAAAGAATCGGGATCAAAAATAAAGGTGGGTATTATCCAGCCAAATATTGATCCGTGGAATAAATGGGATGACGGGAATCTTGCACAAAAGCTGGATGCTTATTTATCACAATCGAAAGAAGCAATTGATAAAGGAGCTGAAGTTTTAGTATGGCCTGAAACCGCGCTGCCGGTTTATTTTCTTACCGGAAGCTACAAACCCTTAGTTGATAAACTGCAGAAATTTATTGATACAAATAATGTAAATCTCATTACCGGTATGCCTCATGCAACGTTTTATTATGATAAAGAAAAAGCACCCGAAGATGCAAAACCGACACAGCAGAGCGATGTACTTTATACATCGTATAATTCCGTGCTGCTATTTTCCCCGAAGGGCGAAGTTCAGATTTATAAAAAAATGATGCTCGTTCCATTCGGTGAAAAAGTTCCGCTGGTTGAATACATCCCAATACTTGGTGATATAATTAAATGGAACGTTGGAATTTCAAGCTGGAACACCGGGAAGGAAATCAAGAATTTAAAGTTGAAGCTGGATAATGAAATTGATGCAGCCGCAATTATTTGTATTGAATCAATATACCCGGATTTTATTGCTGACTTTGTTGATAAAGGCGCTGAGTTCATTTCAGTTGTAACAAACGATAGCTGGTACGGTGATTCCAGCGGTCCGTATCAGCATAAAGAAATTGCAGTGTTACGCGCAGTTGAAAACAGGCGGACGGTAATCCGCGCAGCAAACGGAGGAATAAGCTGTATTATAAATCCCATTGGCGAAACCCTATCTTATACACAAATGTACACGAAGGATTTAATTGTCGGTGATGTTGAATTGAGAAAGGAAAAAACTTTTTATACAAAGTTTCCGAGACTCATCCCGAATTTGGTTTTAATAATAACACTGAGTTTAATACTGTTTGCAGTATTAGATCCATTAATGAAAAAATTAAGAGGTAATGCAGATGCAAGTGATTGATTTAAGGAGCGACACGGTTACAAAACCATCTGAAGCAATGCGCAAAGCAATGTTTGATGCTGAAGTAGGAGATGATATTTATAAGGAAGATCCAACAGTAAATAAATTGGAAGAGTATGCGGCAAATTTATTGGGGAAAGAAGCTGCGTTGTTTGTTCCCAGCGGTACAATGGGAAATCAGCTTTGTTTAAATGTATTAACTCAGCCGCATGATGAAGTAATTTGTGATATCGATTCGCACATCTTTCATTATGAATCCGGATCTCCGGCTGCATTGAGTGGAATTCAAATATATCCGGTGATTGGCAAGAACGGAATTTTTGATGCTGAGCAGGTTGAACCGGTTATTCGTCCAACGAGTGCTTATTACATGGCTCGGACAAAGGTGATCGAAATTGAAAACACTCACAACAGGGCGGGCGGTACGATTTGGTCGGTTGACAAAATTGAAGCGCTCTCAAATTTGGCGAAAAAATATAATTTACATTTTCACTTAGACGGGGCGAGGATTTGGAACGCTTCTGTTGCATCGGGATTGACAGTATCTGATTACACAAAATATTTCGGGACTGTCTCTTGCTGTTTATCAAAAGGTTTAGGCGCTCCGATAGGATCGATAATTGCCGGAAGTAAAGAATTTATTACGGAAGCATACCGCAAACGTAAAGCGTGGGGCGGGGGAATGCGTCAAGTTGGAGTTATTGCTGCCGCAGGTTTATATGCGCTGAAAAATAATATCGAACGGCTGACAGATGATCATGAGAATGCACACGTGCTCGCCAAATCATTAAATGAATTTGAGAATGTTGATATTGATCTGGAGAGCGTTCAAACCAATATCGTCAGTTTCAAACCATTGAATAAATCACCTGAACAGATTATTGCGGAATGTAAAGAAAACGGTCTCCTCATTGGCGCGGGAAATGTCGGGTATCTCAGAGCCGTTACTCATATGGATGTAAATACTGATAATATCAATAGTGCTGTAGAAATTTTCAAAAAAATATTGGGATAAAATGGAGCTAAGTAAGTTCAAACATCATATAAAGGAAAAAGTAAAATTCCACGAAGTCGATATGCTTGGCGTTTGCAATAATGCGGTCTATTTTAATTATTTTGAGGATGCACGCGTTGCATACGCTAATGATATGATGAAGAAGTATCGGTTTAAAGATACATTTGTTGGTAATTCATTTTTTATTATGGTTCACAATGAAAGTGATTATTACGAATCTGCACATCTGGATGATGAGCTGACAATTCTCACCCGTGTAAATTTAATTAAAAACACCAGCTTTGCGTTTGAACATCTGGTTGTAAAAGATAAATCTGAAAAGATAATAGCATCGGGCAAAGGTGTAGTTGTTCACATAAACCGTGAAACAAAACAGCCGATACAGCTTCCGCAGGAATTTTATGATGCTGTATCTTCTTACGAGGTAGAAGTAAAGGTAGATCGAAAATAAATCATACCAGTAAAATCATTAGAGAATATTTTGCATTTTAAATCAAAATTATTATGCTCGGGTGTCGGGAACCTTTAACCGCCGTAACTGACAAGTGTAGGTGGGATTTCCCGACACTTTTACTATGTTTTATCATCAAGGCATGAAACCTTGACACCCAAGATAATTATTAATCCCCGGAACAATTCTGAACCGGGGATTTGTAAAAAATTTACCGCAGCAACAGCATTTTCTTTATTTCTAAAAAGTTACCTGTTTTCAATTGGTAGAAATAAACACCGGTGGAAAGTTTTGATGCATCAAGTTCAACCCGGTATTTTCCAGCTATTGGTTTTCGGATTTAGTTTTTTATAAACTCACCTTAATCTCGCCAGAGTCCGGCGGAGTCTGCCGACCTCTCTTGCAAAGAGAGGAAATATTTGTTCAAATCCGAAAACCTTTCCCTTGTTGATTATACTCATTCCCCTCTCGGAAAAGAGAGGGGAAAAGTTGGGGTGAGTTAAGAATTATTTTCTCGTATACCGAGAACCATCTCCTGATGCAGTTCAAGTTTTTTCGCCAAAGTGTGGACATTAAATATTAACCCCCGGAACAATTCTGAACCGGGGATTTGTTTAAAATTTACCGCAGCAGCAGCATTTTCTTTATTTCTAAAAAGTTACCTGTTTTCAATTGGTAGAAATAAACGCCGGTGGAAAGTTTTGAAGCATCAAGTTCCACCCGGTATTTTCCGGCACTCATTTCCCGGTTAACCAATGTTGTTACTTCACGACCAAGTACATCGTAAATTTTTAATGTTACAAATCCATTTTCGGGAAGCTGATAATTTATTACTGTTATCGGATTAAATGGATTGGGATAGTTTTGAGATAATTTATATGTCGTAATTGTCTCTACCTCTGAATTCGTTTCTTTTGCTGCAATCAAAGGTGTATTTGAATTATTTGAATTATAACCGGAAGAATTAAGCAGCCAAGTTGCCATTTCATAATCTTCATCTAAAAATTCTGACGGGAAATCGGAAAGATAGACTGAAGCTGTAGGATAATCTTCTTCTGCATAGTAATGGTAGAACATATTTAATCGTGTAAACTTTTCCATTTCTGTATCAGAATTATTTTGTATCAGCATATCACTGATCTGCTCAAATTGTTCATAGTTCCCAGTGTTCTCATAAATCAAAGAAAGTAATTCGTATGCTTTGTTTTTTACATGCTCATTCAAATTGGGATTATGTGTTATACCATTAAGATAATTAGGCAGCGCTATTTCATTTGTTCGCTCTGAGAGATAATACAGGTCAGAGAATACATTGAGAACTATATCCAAATTGGAAAACTCCGAAATTAAGTTTCTATAAATGCCGAAAGCATTATTATATTCACCGCCGAAAAGAAATGCCCTTGCTTGAATGAGTCTATCATTAAAATCATTGTTAGTTACTTTATTCGGCATGTTGGGTGGTTCCGGGTAATAAGGAAAATCATAAATTGTTGAGGTAGCATCCGAATAGACCTTTGACGGTGGTGTTGGACTCCAATAATTGCGTTGTGCGTAAATTGTTGAATACGACTGCGCATGAGCATTGTGAACACTGTTATCCACGTAATGATTGTAATATGCAATATCATTTGAACCGGCATTTAACAATGTATGATACCCGGCAAAAATTCCATGATAGTTATTTTCTATTACATTATTTCCCTCTTCATATCCACCCGAGGGTGCGGCAAACAGCGGAGTTGAGTAGTTATAACAATATACACCTGCCTTGTTGGTTGAAGTAAAACCATAAATGTGATTTTCTCGAATATAAGCATTGCCCCTGTTTATATATATCCCGTGATAATTTCCGTTTCGTATTGTGTTATTGTAAATATAGGAAGCGCTTGGTGAGCCATATATATAGATGCCTGATGAATTTGTTAGGTTTTCAATTGTGCAGTTTTTTATTGAGGGTGATGCATATATAATGGATATTGCTGCTCCGCCGTAGGTTTCTACATTTCTGATTTCGCTAAATTCCAAACTACCTGAACTGCCGCTATAAAATCTTATTCCCTGCCAGGTTACAGAAGGATTCTTCCTATCAAAAAGCACTTTATTACCGCTTAATCCATCTACATTTAGTGTACCATAAACATTAATTCTATTATCATCACTGAAAAAGAATTTTGTCCCCGGCATCGCTTGTAAGCTTACCCCGGAATTAATTGTAAGATTCCCGTTTAATAAAAAACTGCCGTTTACTGATTGAGAGGTATCAATATTACCGGAAATTCCATTTAGAGTAAGTAAATCTTCATTAAAGCCAATATCATGGAAGCCTTGAGGTGTTTCATTTGTAGCTCCATCCACTATTGCAACTGGATGAATATCAAAAACCCCAAACTCACTATAGGTATCTTGATAATCCGCATAATAAAAAGCCTCTTCCATTGTAACACGTCCATCACTATTTAAATCAGGATGAATTTCATCATGAAATTGAACTCCATCTCCGACAGGTAGTCCAAGTCTCCATGGTTGATATTTCGAGCCAGGGAAATACCCGCGTGCTGCCGCAGTCCAATAATATACATATTCGTCAAAATATGTAATCACCATACCGCCCACAATGTCAGCAGTTTCCCATACCTCAGGCCAAGAATATTCATTAAAGTTGGCAGCAGTGTGAATTGTTCTTTGTTTTGTTTGTGCAGTATCTGTATACGATAATTCTTTGACAAATCCACCACTATAACATTGCATCAAAAGAAAAATAATTTCAGAACATCTTATATCATTTACATATTCAGCTAATTCTCTATCATACAATTTTTTGCCCAATGGTGGATCATGAGCCAATCTTAGAAATTCATGTGTCGTATCATCAATTGGCATTACATCTTTTGAGCCATGATCAACTAGATAGATAAAAAGTTGGTCTTCTGGTCCAAGCTCGGGAACTGAAGGATCATTTGTCTCTTCACCTGATAAATTTCTGAATGTTTTTTCAATACTATCTTTATATGCTGGGTAATCAATGTCATCTTCGATATTATCTCCGTCTAAATCACCATAAAATTGGCTACTACCATCAGCAAAGTGAACAAATATATTTTCTTTTGGATATCCATAAACATATACTAAGGTAGAATACATTGCAGAAACATCATTCCAAAATCTTTGAGCAGATGTCCCGGTATCATCACCCTGAATAATTACCGCATAAAGGTTATTATTTGGTTCAGCAGTATCGATAACTGCATTCAAGTTTTCAGAAATTGAACCATTTATATAAGCATATGGAATGTCTACATATGAAATGATTTCATAAACATTTAAGTCCATTGGACGCATTGTTTCGTCAACAATTTGGTAATTACCTGTTTGTTCATCTACGAATATATAAGAACATTCATGCTCCCAGTTAGCAAATGGAATTTCATCTACAAAGAACACCCAGTTAGTGTTATAAGGTACAGGAATTCGTTTGTAGCCAATATCAAGAGAATCTTGTTTTACCAAAAGATCATCTTTTACATATACTATAATGTCCCCAATATCATCCTCAAGAATGTGATTCAGAACCAGTTGTTCGGCATCATTTTTTGAAATTGAAGCCTTGATGGAAGTAGGAACTAATAAAAAGATGATAAATATTAGGAAAACCGTTAACTGAAAAAGCACATAAATCTTTGATTTAAATGTGTCCATAAAACCTCCGGGTTTTTTATTGAAATATATTTTTACGTTGTGGCTCTACTCAACCACAACCATTTTCTTCGTTATTTCAGTATTATGAACACGTAGTGAATATAGATAAACGCCACTTGAAACATTTTGACCAAGCTTGTTTTTTGAATTCCATTCAACCTGGTTTTTACCCTCCGGAAGTCTTTCATCATCTATTAATCTTACTACTTCCTTGCCAGTTATGTCATAAATTATCAGACTGATTTTTAAATCACTTGGGAGATAAAAAGAAATATTTGTTGTACCATTAAACGGATTGGGGTAGTTCTGATATAAAGTAAATTCGGTTGGCTGTGCATTATTTTCATTAATCCCGGTCACCGGGTCTTCAACAAAATTACCGGTACCGTCATTAAATAGAACATGTAAATTATTCTCTAAATATGCATGGAGATAATGTACTGAAACAATATCATTATAACCGTTACCATCTAAGTCTGCCGAAGCGCATCTATGAACATATTCGCTTGTTGTATAACTAATTTCATCTAAGAATCCACCTATTCCATTATTCATCCGTACGAATACTTTGTTGTACC
>JAIOZI010000020.1 GCA_021740785.1 Melioribacteraceae bacterium | reverse complement strand
CCGGGGTTCAAAAACATTTTAACCCAGCCTCTCTATGCCTTTGCTCTCTGCCTTTCACCCTTCTTCTTAAAAAATATATTGTTTCGTAACAGACCGCAGATAGAAATTCAATGAGCAATAGGTTATAGTATTTACGACTAATTTCACTAAGTTGACAGCATTGCTTTTTAAGAGAGGTCGCCAGACTTCGGCGCACTCTGATGAGGATTTAGGGTGGGTATATTAATTTTCACACAGCCTCTAAAGGCAACGGCTATTAAGGTTTTATATAGCCGTTCGCTTTAGCGAACGGATTTAATATCCGAAAAGTCATTCGGCTTTAGCCTGTCTGCCGATAGGCAGGCCGCATTCTTAGGTGTACTAAGTTTACAGCATTGCTTACAAACTCCATGGGGCTCCATGCTAAACCAGGAATGTTTATAATTATATTGCTATACTGAAATGCAATAGATTTACCATTATTGTTAGAATTATTTATCCGTTTTTTTTATGAAATCTTAAAACCTATTTTAGGTCATTCCTTTTTATCAAAAATATCTTTTAGTGCAGTTCCAACGATATCGACATCATTATTGAATTCGGTTTTGAATTCTTCCCACTTATCTTTTCCTTCGTACTTATACTCATTTAATTTTTTTGTTAACTCGATGTTCTTCTGCTCTAAGGTTAGTATTTCATTTTCATATTTGGTTCTAAAGGTTGCACTAGTTGCTTTCATAGCTATTTTGAAATCATTAATTAGTTGTTTGTTGGCAAGAATTTTTGCTTCGACATTACTTTTGAATTGCAGCCATTCACTGTTATATTCTTTTTCGGCAGTTATTAAATCTTCATTTGCCTGTTGAACATCTTCTTTGGCATCTTCAACTTTTTGCTCCCGGTTTTCATTACATCCTATAAATATTAGTCCTGTAATTAATACAAGTCCAATTAATATGAAACGATTAGCTTTCATGACTCTCCTTATTGATTTATTTTACTTCATTTGATGGCTCTCTTATAATTATAGATCATCATTCTAAATTGTGGTTCTTCAATTTCAGCGGTATGTAATCACTTGATTAATGATGTTTCATTGGGTCAAACGATTGAAAAAAGAACACACCGTTTGGATGACCAAGTTTTGGCTAAGGAAAATATTAATGTGTCGATTACTATAATGCTGTTAATGTTCTTCACCCGTATCACGTGAAAAAAAATTTAATTAACTTCATTTTTTATCGCTATCATTAATCGAAGGCTCAAACTTTCCAAGGATCCATTTTTTATTCATTGTACACAGAAAGAGTCGGTAGATCGCCTGCCTTTATAACAATAGTATATCGTTCGTCATTGTCGGCAAAGAATGTTAAAGTCGGCGAAACTGATGCATTCTGAATTACCGCCGTTGCAATAATATTTCCTTTAGAAGCAATTTGATACGCCGTTGTTTGTCCAGGTTCCACATCGTTAATATTTATTGTATTCCCGCCGGTTGTTTGTACTTGTACATTGGCTTTATCAGACCGCTCATTATGGATACGAAATTTAGGATCTGTATCATCTGAGCAGCTGCTTAAGGCAATCAAGAGCAACATGCTGAAAATACCAATAATTATTTTCCCCACTAATCGGTTCGCCTTTGGCGAATTCATTTTATTCAACATTTTATACCTCGTTCTTTGCTGTATAATTCTATTTATAGAGAAATTCACAGCAGTTATTAAATGCAAATTATTTACTCATTTTACCTATTTGTTTTCGAAAATTTCATTGAGCGATCTTTCAAGACCGTCAATATCATCCGAGAATTCTTGTTTGAATTTCTGCCAGCCTTCTTTTCCATCGTACGTATATTCATTTAGTTTTTTCTTAAGCTCAATATTTTTTTGTTCCAAAGTAAGTATTTTGTTTTCGTACTTGGTTTTGAATTCGTCGCTTGTGCTTTCCATCTCTTTTTTTAGATCGGCAATTCTTTGTTCGTTGGTTATAATAGCAGCTTCAACATTACTTTTAAATTGCTGCCATTCATTTTCATATTGAGCTTTCGCTTCCATCATATCTTCACTTGCATCCTTCACATCTTGCTCTGCAGTTTCTTGTTTTTCGTTACAGCCTAAAAACAGAAAAATTCCAATTAACACTACTGTTACTATTACTAATTCTTTAGTTTTCATTATTCTTCTCTTTTACTTATTTATAAATCAATTTTCCTTTGAAAAAATTTCCTAAATCATTAACTCGACATCTTGCGGACTATGAGTGTAAAAAGTCCGCAAGTTTATAAAATGATTCATAAGATTATTCTTTATCAATTAACTCTTCTAATTACCATTATGATCAATAATTATTTCTACTCTTCTATTATTTGCTCTTCCTTCGGCGGAGTTATTATCTGCAATTGGTCTGCCTTCGCCTATACCTTGTGCAAAAATCATATTGCTCGGGTAGCCGCGTGACACAATGTATGAACGCACTGCATCAGCACGTTTCTGAGCTAGATCCATGTTATGACTTGAACTGCCCTGTGAATCGGTATGACCTTCAATTGTCAGTTTACGTTCTTTTGTTGCAAGAAGTGCATCGGCAACTTCGTTCAATTTATTTTGTGCCGCAGGCATAAGTACTGATTCATTAGATGCAAAAAGAACACTTCCCGAAAGTGTAATCACCAAGCCGCGTTCTTCTTCTTTTGCGGCAAGTTTGGCTAATGCAGCTTCGGCTTCAATTCTTGCCCTTTGCTCTTCAGCCAATTGTGCAGTTTTAAGCGCGGTCTTTTTTTCCGCAGCAGCTAAGTCCTCTTTTGAATCCTCAATAATTTCTGCTTGTTCAGTCTCATAATCTTTATTTGCTTTTTCTGTTGCAGCTTTTTCGATTGCACTGTTGGCAAGTCCTTCAGCCATTTTTGCTTTTCTATCAGCAATGTATGCAAGGTCTCGAGTTGAATAGGAATCCGGATCATCCCGAAATGCTCTCTCTGCAGATGCAAGAGCTATTTCCGCTTTATGCAGTTCTGCAGGAACTAATTTTACTGCTTGTCCTTGACTAGCCTTTTGATAAGACTGGCGTGCGTTTACCAGTTCTTGAGGCGGTGTACTTGCCGAACAGCCTATAAGAATCGCAGTGATTGCTGTTATGATTAAATATTTTATTGATTTCATTTGTTAATTCCTTTTTTAATTTCACTTGTTATTTTGTCGTAGTTTTTTAACTCGTGCTAAAGCCGCAGTAGCTTCGGTCTTGTTTTCATCTCCGTGCGAAAGAACAATTGCTAATTCTGCATCAGCTTGGGCACGCAGCAACATTGACTCTGCCTGTTCTTTTTCGCCTTCTTTCGCAAGAGCTTCGGCTTTTACCAATCCCTCTTGTGCGAGCTGTAAATAAAGTGACGCATCCGGAACATCCGTTGCACCTACTTCTTGTGCAGCGCGGATTGCTGAAGTGGAAGCTTCTTTATTAACAACTTCCGGACTGCTTCCGCAACCGGCAAATCCAAAGGCGATGAGTATAAGTCCCGCTAAAATTGAAATATGAATATTTTTCATGGATTCCTCCTTTTAAGTTATTGTTGAATTTTCAGTTTTCTGTTGACGGAAAATTCCTTTTTTAATTTCATTTGAATGTAACCAGGATAGCCGCTAAAATAAATCGAGCGAAAGGATGAAAAGGGAACTACATCTTTATACCCGGGCAATGCTGTCAACTAAGGGAAATTTGTCGCTAATTTGTGAATCTACCGTTTAGGCAAAGGGCAGAGGGCATAGCGCAGAGAGCAAAGAGGGTAAACGGTTAAGGGTCAACGGCAGAGGGCATAGCGCATGGGGCAGAGAGCAAAGGCAAAAGCAAAAGCAAAAAATCCTAAAAGCCATCAATCCGAAAATTCGGAATTCGTTTATCCACCAATCCAAAAGCCGCAAATACGCAATTCGTTAATTCGCAATTCGCAAATTCGGTTTTCAAAACCTCTTTCTCGCAACGGCGCAGCGAGCGCAACGTAATGGAAAGACAATTGATCATCCAGTATCTGGAGCGTTTTGTGGAACATCCCGATGTTTGTTATCGGATGCGACATCCCGATGTTTGTTATCGGACAACTATCCATTAATCCATCAATCCGTAAATTCGCCAATTCGTTAATTCCCTGATAGTTATTGAGTTATTATGTTATTAAGTGAATGAGATGTAAAAGTGCAAACGGTGAAGGGTAAAGGGTTAAGGGTGAAGGGTCAACGGCAGAGGGCATAGCGCATGGGGCAGAGAGCAAAGGCAAAAGCAAAAAATTCTAAAAGCCATCAATCCGAAAATTCGGAATTCGTTTATCCACAAATCCATCCATCCACACATCCAATAATCCACCAATCCGCTAACCAGCCTGCGGCAGGCAGGTTCGGTAATCCGAAAATTCGTTGATTCGTGAATTCGACAATCCGCAAATCCGCAACAGTAGATTTTTGGCTGGGAGGTAAGAATAAAATTTGATCCTTGCAGTAAATCAAAAATACACTGGTCTCGAGAACCTTTTGCAGTAACTGACAAGTTTGGCGAGACTTCTCGAGGCTTTTTCCTTGAATTAACATCATGGCGTTGGCTCGAGATATTTTAGCACTGGTAGGGGTTCAATAAATTTATTTTGTTTTTTCGGTGCAGTAAAATATTCGCTTATTTTTCCCGTATTTCTTCCAACTCAAACTCAATCGTTCCGTAGCCTAAAAGATCCCTTAGAAATCCCATCATGCCGCCGCCTTCAATAACTATTTCGGCTTTTATCAATCCGATATCCTCGGCAAACCATTCGGTTACGCTATTTTTAGAACCTGATGCACCTTCAACAATAGTTTTCAGTTTTATCGTTTCGAATCTACCGGCAGTTGTTGTAATAAATTCTGTGTCAAAAACTTGTCCGGTGACTTTTATTCTGCTTGTATCTCCATCTGAATATTCATCTCCCTCCCAACTCCACACCATTCCTGGAGAAAGAGGAAGCGGGAAACGCAGCAAGGGTTCTTCATAAGTAAGTGTTGATTCTTTATTGATGAATAAGAATATATTTAGGAACTGATAAGTTTCTTTTACATATACTCCGTTCTCTTTTATAATCATTATTTGTCTGTATTTAAAATCATCAGCTTCGCTCGAACTAATTGCAAATTCACCATCTTGAAAATACTCTGTTATGGCTTCACCAAATGATGATTTATAAACCATCGCTATATTGTTTTCAACCGGGAAATAATTTGTTGAAATCTTCGATGGATTGTTTTTGGTAGTAATTAAAGAAGTTAATGAGAGTGTAACGATAATAATTAGTGTAAGGCGTCTCAAATTTTTATTCATGTTTGTTCTTTCATTCCAATTATATTTGTTGATTAAACCATGGTTGAATACGTAATAGCCTGGTTATAGTTTAATGTAAACACATATGATTAAAAAATTAACCCGACCGCAAAAAGGGTTATAAATTGCAGCCGGGTTATAATTTATTTAGCAATGAAGAACTGACAAGATCAAAAGTCAGCAAACTATCTCCACCCACTAACCATAAATGGAAATATCCATTGCTGAATAATTATAAAAAGAAATCGAGTATACGGCAATCGTCCAGAGGGATGAAAAAAGAACTACATCTTTAGAAGTTTTTAATCAACGCAATTTTATTCATTAATGATACCGGGATAATTTTACTTTTTCGACTTTGCGCTGAATTTTGAAACATCTGTAAGTGTATCTGAACCCAGAAGAATAGCAATCCACCGTGTTTTTTCATTTCCTTCAAAAGCGAATTTGGCAGTTATTGTGAGAGGGATACAAAGAATTGCGCCAACCAAACCGAGCAGGCTTCCCCAAAAAATTAAGGAGATAAAGATTACTAAAGTAGAGAGACCAAGTTTTCTTCCCATTAATCTTGGTTCAACTACATTCCCGATGATGAAGTTAACCAGCAGATATCCCGCCAAAACTAATACCGCGCTGCCAAACCCAAGCTGAATAAGAGAAAGAATAGTGACGGGAACAGCGGCAATTATTGAACCTAGGTTGGGAATATAATTTAGTAAAAAAGCAAGAAAACCCCATAGGAGTGGATAATCAACTCCCAGAATAAAAAGCCACAAGCCTATTAAAACTCCGGTGATAAGACTGAGTATCGTTTTCATAATCATATAGCGTTTCATGTCGTTTGCAAACTTTGTAAACTGGGGAAATGCCTGTTCCGGGTCACCAAGTATCGCGCGGAGTTTTACCGGGAAATCGGATACTTCGAGTAATATAAAAGTTACGGTTAATAAAATCAGCACCACGTCTGAGAGAACAGAACTTAATCCTGTTAGTAACGATGCTGTAAGTATCATAATAGATTCGGGATTTATATACTCTAAGAAAAATTTTTCATTCACAGCTATTCCGTTAGTGGTTAGAAACTTGCTAAGCGATTTCACTTGTTCTTTAAGTTGTTCTTGTAATATTGGAAGATCCTGGGAAAAACCACTGAATGATGTGCCTATCTGAGCGCCGATTAAAATTAAAATAATTACCATGCACGACATAATAATTATTACTGCTAGAACAGATGGGATTTTCTTTGCCTTTAACCATAACACCGGGGGTGTCCCAAGTAATGCAAGGAATATCGATATGAGTATTAATACAACAACGGATTGAGCCAGATATATCCCGGCAATAATTATCACCAGTGCGGCAGCGAAGACAATATACTTTGTTCCGCTTCCGGAATCATTTAGTTTATTCATAATTGCTTTATAAATTAATTAGCAGGTTTTCTCTTTATAATTCTTACCAGCAGAATGATCACAGCAAGAACTAGTAATATGTGAATTATTCCTCCAAACGTATATGATGTGAGAAAACCCAACACCCATAAAACAAGCAATATAATTGCGATAGTTGTTAACACAAAAATATCTCCTCATTTAGTTTATCTCTTCAACATTTACAAACCAATTATGCCATTCTCAATCTGTTTGTTTACCGATTAAGAATGACATTTGTGTTGCAACACTTTAACCACCGCAGTGGTCAATTGATACTATTTCATAAGAACAATTTTCTTAGTTGATACATTTGATCCCGCCTGCAATCGATAGAAGTAAATACCGCTAGATAGTTCATCAACCAAGTCATTTGTATTAAACGGGATTGAATAACCGCCTGCCTCTTGATATTCGTTTACAAGAGTAGCAATTTCGCTGCCAAGAATATTGTACACCTTTAAGGTAACATTGGCGGCGTTTTCTATGCCGTATTGAATTTCAGTAGATGGATTAAAGGGGTTGGGATAATTTTGCTTAAGGAAAAATGTTGTAATAATTGTTTCATCATTGAAGGAAGTAATTATAGGATCTGTTACTTGATTTGCATCCAAAGTAGCTGCTGTTTGAGCAAAAGCTCTACCGTTAAATGTAGCGCCGGTGCTCATTACTATCTGTGTTTGACATAATATGATTCCGTGCATTACCGATGTGGTTCCGAGAGTTGTTTGTCCGGCAACCTGCCAAAATATGTTGGAAGCTTTAGCGCCGCCGCTTAAATAAACATTAGCTCCGTTTGATAAAACCAAATCCTGGGCAACCTGGAATATCCAAACATCATCCGCTGTTCCGGAAATTGTAACACCGCCGGCAGCCACCATAACTCCTGTGCTCCATTTATAAACTCCACGGGTGAGAGTTTGTCCGGTAAGATCTCCGGTATGCAGCTCGGTATAATCTGGTAAAGTTCGTCCTGCTGCATCGGTATATGCAGTTTCCATATCGCTGATAGCCGTTGTTAGCATTGTCGGAGTTGGGTCTGTATAGTCTGCGGCATAAATCTTTCCGGTAACTAATGACGAGGTCGAAAATGTGCCTGACGGATCGAGGATTAAATCGAAACCGGTTATTGCAGTTGCAGAAGTAGGACTAACTCCCAAATCGCCCGTAACATCAGTAGCGCCGGTCGCGGTGATCCCGGTTTTAGCCAACAATACAAATGCATCGGCTGAACCAAGATTAACCGGTGGAGGGGATGACTGAGCTGTAAGCACAGATGAAATTAGAAATATACTAATTAACATCATCCCGTAAAATTGCTTCCACCTGTTTTGTTGAAGCTGTATAAAGGTTTTCATAAAAATTCTCCTTATGAAATTATTTATTAATATGTCTCCAAATGATTCTGACTTTTTATTATTCAGAATAATTTAGTTGGGCTTATTGCTTGTAATTAAGATAAAACGATGTCATACAAGTGTAAATAGAGCAAAGGGATGAAAAAGGGATTACACCTTTGGAAGCAAGTCATTTAATATCGATTGTTCTTATTAGGAATAGGAGTTAAAAGAATGATTAGCTATTTCTAAACGCGTATGTAATGAAAGCTTTTCCATTACATTATGGATGTGACTCTTAACCGTAAAAGTGGAAATTTGCATTTTGCTGCCGATCTCTTTGTTGCTCATTCCGTCACCCAAAAATTGCATAACTTCTAATTCTCTATTAGTCATATTATTTTTTTCAGTATGATTAAGATTGACTTTTCGTTGCGAGTGCGCCACTATTTGAGAAAACAACTCATTTATTAATAAAGGGGGCAGGACTGTAGACCCGCCATCAACATTCTTTATTGTAGTTATAATTTCTTTTGGAGAAGAATTTTTCAAAACAAAACCGTTTACTCTTGCTTGCACAAATTTTAAAATTTCATCTTGATCTATCTTAAGTCCGGCAACTATAATTTTTGTCGAAGGCATATCTCTTTTTACAATTTCTATTACAGAGAAACAACTTTGGCTTAACAAACCCATATCTATTAAGACAACACCCGGCTTTAACTCTTTAATTTCCGCAAGAGTATTTTTTAGTTCGCTGCGCAAAGCAATAATTGTAATATCATTGTTAGTATTGTTTGTCGACTGAATTCTTTTTCTTATAAGACAGTCGTCTTCAACTAATAGTAATCGAATTTTTTTCATGTTAACCTCTCTCATAATTTTCTTTTATTACACATTAATAGCGTACAATGAGGAAGAATAATATGTTACTTCTTAATTTCCGGTTTCTTCTTAGGCGCGGTCTCTTTCATAATATGATTATACCTTTTCATCATATTCATAGAATTTTTAGTGTCTCCGTTATTTTGAAATGAGGTTTTTCTTATCATTTTTTTCATTTCAGCATTGTTCAGTATTTGGTTAATAAGTAACTGCATCTCATCAGGCTTATCTGCTGTTTGTTCAATCATCATCTGCATCATTTGCAAACGCATATGAGGGTTAGATGCAATATTAGTCATCCAGTGATTTGCTTGATCAGTAGCTAATTCAGTTTTTATGACGTTTTTATCTTGGGCAAAATAATTTGTTGAAATAAACAGCAATGTAATTAGAATTAAACCTTTCATTTTCCTTCTCCTCTTTTGGGTAAAGAATAACACTATTTGTGCTATCAGCACAATCGATCAAAGGAATGAAAAAGGGATTACATCTAAAGGATGAGTTTTTTTAAATAAAAGTGAAATAAATTGGCAGCGACAAATTATGACTGATATATTTTCAGAAGTTCTCTTGATTAAAACCCCCATAGCAGCCAACTGCTTTTTGCTTCTTTTAAAAGAATGTTAAGGTTCTTAGATCCGTCTTTCAAAAAAATTATAGTTGAATCAAGATTATTTGCCGTACTTTGATCCATCAAAAATCGACCGAGAGTACCATGACCGGATTCAATGTTTCCTGAAATGCTTGCCAAATCACGTGTAATATCGGATGTATTTTTTATCGTTTCCTTTACGGACAATATAATCTCGTCGATCTCATTTGCTTTTGACATAAGGTTTCTGAAATGTGCCGAGCCTTCTCTCAGGTTTATAAAAGTAGTTTCAAAACTCTCCCGCCACTTTTTATCCATTATTAATCTTCCAATTGTTCCTTCTCCCGACTCAATGTTTTGGGTCATACTCGCTAGATCACTTGTGATATTTGAGGTGTTTCCCATAGTTGTATACAACTCTATCATTATGTCGTCAATTGTAACCGGTTGAATTGTTTGGATAATGTCGTTGTTCTCTATTACTTGTTTTTTGCCTGTGCCGGGATTTATTATCAAAGCTTTATTTCCCATTAGTCCTTCGGAACCGATAATTGCAACTGCATCTTTTTTGATAAATTCCCGTATGCTTTCATCAATTAAAATTTCTACACTTACAGAAGTATCGCTAACAATAACGATGTTTTTTACGGTACCCACATTTACGCCGGATAATCTTACATTGTTGCCGGCTTGAAGTCCCGCCACGTCTTTAAACACACCTGTTACGCTGAATGTAGTTCTGAATAATTGCTGACCTTCGCCGATGAAGTAAATTCCGACAATCAACAGCATCACTCCAAGGGAAATGAATATTCCCAATTTGATTTTATTGCCTGTTTTCTTTATCATTTTCTCAACTCTTACTTTTTGCTTTTCTTTTTATTTATGCTTGCATAAGCCAACAGTCATATTTTCAGTTTTCTTTAGTTTTTGATTCTTATGCTTGACTAAAAATTGTCATTCCCGTCTGCTAATTTGTGTTACAGAAATAAATTCATTTTTTTGTCCGACCTAAAGAGGCTGTGTGAGAACTAGGAACTCACCCTTGCCGCAGGCATCCCTTTGGGAAAATCCCTCTCTTGAAAAGAGAGGGACTTTTTAAAAACAGCTTTTAAGCCCCTTCTCTTTATAAGAGAAGGGGTTTGGGGATGAGTTCCCTCCTTGACAACCAATTTTCAAACAGCCTCTTTAGAGTTTGTTTCGCAACTGAATAAATTGTCATTCCGAACGAACTGTTTTTGAGTGAGTGAGGAATCTCAATCTTAAATTGCTGATATTCTCATTTTATTTAAGGTGAGATTCTTCACTCCACTTCGTTCCGTTCAGAATGACAGTTATGCAACAGACCCTTTAGCCACAGGCTATTGTGTCTTATACAACACATAACATACTATCCCATACACAATTTTATTCAAAGAACGATCTAATCCATGGATCTTCTGATTTTTCAAGCTCCGCATACGATCCTTCTGCGCAGCACACACCATCTTTAATTACTATTATTCTGTTAGCCGTAAGTTTAGCGCAATCAATATCATGAGTAATAATTATTGACGACGTATTATATTTATTTTGCACTTCCAGTATTAGGTTGCTTATCTCTTTTGAAGTAATAGGATCGAGACCTGTTGTCGGTTCATCATAAAGCATTATCTCGGGTTTTAGAATTAACGTTCTTGCTAATCCCAAACGTTTACGCATTCCCCCGGAAAGTTCGGAAGGTGTCAAGTCGATTGCATCATCTAAACCGACATCTTCCAATGCATCTTTAATTATCGAATCAAGCTCACCAGTTTTCATCAACCGCTTTTTTCTTCTTAAGGGAAATTCTAAATTTTCTCTTACCGACATCGAATCGTAAAGAGCACCGCTCTGAAAAAGGAAACCGATTCTCTTATACATTTGTACCAATTCATTATTTTCCAATTCGGAAACATCCTGCCCGAAAATTATTAATTTACCGTCGTCAATCTGAACTAAGCCCACAATGCACTTTATAAGCACGGATTTGCCCGTTCCGGATTGACCAAGTATTACAAGGTTTTCTCCTTTGTTTATAACCAGGTTTATATCCCGAAGTACATGATTATTCCCAAAAGATTTTTTGAGATGCTGCATTTCAACTACAACAGAATCATCCTGCTGAAAATCATTTTCTTTTTCTATTGAAGTTGTAACTTCGGTCATTCTCTTAGCTGCCTATTTTAGTATTGAAGTAAACTTGTAATTTGTACCGCAATCATATCAATTATGAAAACCATTAAAGACGATAATACTACAGCAGAGTTTGCCGCTTTACCGACACTCTCGGTTCCTTTATTTGAAGTATATCCTTTGTAACATCCAATCAGTCCGATAGCAAAACCGAATACAAATGTTTTAATAAATGCGGGGAAAAGATCACTGAATTCTATACTTTGAAAAACCTTAGGAAAGAATAATAAAGAGCTTACATTTCCTTTAAGGTTAACACCGACATAAGTCCCAAGCAAACCGACGGCATCAGCAAAAACTACGAGAAGCGGGAGCATAAGAGTGGCTGAAAGAACTCTTGTAACAACAAGATATTTAAACGGGTTTGTGTCAGAAACCTGCATAGCGTCAATTTGTTCGGTTACATTCATAGATGCCAGTTCAGCTCCGATTCCCGAACCAACCTTGCCTGCAAAAATTAATGCAGTAATTACCGGTCCAATTTCTCTTATCAGTGAAACCGCAACCATTGCAGGCAGCCATGATTCTGCGCCGAACTTTGCTAACGTTGGTCTTGACTGAATCGTCAGCACTAACCCAATAATAAATCCCGTAATTGCTATCAAGGGAAGAGATTTATAACCAATCAGAAATGACTGCTTCATAAATTCGCCGAATTCATAAGGCGGCTTTAAAACCTCTTTGAAAAAGCGGATTGCAAAGGCTGTAATAGAATATACTTCTATAAAAAATTTAGCAAATATTGAGTCAATGGAATATTTCGATTTTGTCTTCTCTTTGTATTGCTTGATTTTAGCTTTTAGTGAAGGTATTTTTTTCACTTTTATCATATTTCAAAATTTCCATTTTATTTGGAAAGCGTTTTGTATTCTCACCTTACCATCATTACTAAGTCCTTTATTTTTTTATATCATCAAGCAGACCATGATTATTTCTATCGTTTTTTTTCTCTCTCTTTGCCGCTTTTTTTTCCTTCATTGTTTTAGCAGGTTCTTTCTTCGAACCGCTTTTGCTGTTTTGACCTTTACTCATGATGTTTCTCCTTTATTGTTTGACACTTAAGCTCAAATTTTAATCTAATGTTCTATTTGTAAGTACATAGCAAAATCAACTTGAGGGCTTTATAATCCCGCCTAATGTTTTTTTTAAGCACTGGACGATAAATCCGCTTTTCTGCTTTCCGCAACTTTCTTCTGATATTGCTCGAATCTTTTAGCTTTTGCTTTTTCCATCTCAATATTCTTTAGTGTTTCAGATTCTTCGGCTTTATATTCGGATTGCAGCACAACTATCTGTGCATCTTTTGCGGCACGCTTAAGTTCTAATGAAGATTGTTTACGCTCAATTTCCTGCTGACGTTGAAATTGTTCCTCATTGTTTTTTTCTTCCTGCGATATACGCGCTGTGCCGGTTAAAACTCCTTCCGGACCAACATAGACGTCGAGTAAATCTATTCCTTTGTCTGTTAATTTAAATTCACGGATCTGATTGGAATGCGACATACCCCGTGATTTAAGAATGTATAATCCCCTATTTCGTTCTCCGCCAATTTCAATATCACGCAGAAGCAGCCATGTATCAATTAGTGAGGATATTGACATATCGGTAAGTTCTTGATTTTCACCGCCATTAGTCAGACTTGCGAAAAGTGCGGTTATATTTTTTTCTTTCAGAAAATCTACAAGCCGCAGCAGCATAATTTTTACTTCGGATTGATTTTCTCCCATTACAAATGCATCAATCGGGTCAAGAACAACAACATGCGGTTTAACTTTGTTAATTAACTTTATCGTGGTTGTAAGGTGATGCTCCAATCCATACAGCGTAGGACGTGTAGCATGAAAATGAAGAATCCCTTTTTTTACAAACGGTTCTAAGTTCATACCGATGGAAGACATATTACGCATAAATTGACTTGGCGATTCTTCAAAAGCGAAGTATAAAACACGTTCACTTCTCTTACATGTCGCTTCAACAAACTGCGCTGCCAAACTTGTTTTACCAGTACCTGCCGTACCCGAAACAAGAATAGTACTGCCGCGGTAATAGCCTTTTCCCGAAAACATTGTATCCAAGCGCGGAATTCCGGTTGAAATTCTTTCGTTGGAAGAGATATGATTTAACCCCAAGGATGTTACAGGCAAAATTGAAAAGCCATCTTCATCAATGAGAAAGGGATATTCATTTGTGCCGTGGGTTGAACCACGGTATTTTACTATTCGTAATCTCCGTATAGATGATTGATCGCTTACACGATGATCCAAAAGAATTACACAATCCGAGACATACTCTTCCAATCCTTGGCGGGTTAAACTGCCGGTACCTCGTTCGCCTGTTATTACTGCGGTAACGCCTTTCTTTTTCAACCACCCGAATAATCTTCTAAGTTCGGTACGAATAATAGTCGGATTTGGAAGCGCCGAAAAGAGAGATTCTATTGTATCCAACACTACTCGTTTGGCTTTTATGCTTTCTATTGCACGGTGAATTCGAACGAATAATCCTTTCAAATCATATTCGCCCGTCTCTTCAATTTCGCCGCGATCTATAAAAATATGTTCAAGCCAAATCTTTTTCTTTGATACGAGATCATTTAAATCGAAACCCAGAGAGGCAACATTTGCCGTTAACTCTTTTTCGGTTTCCTCAAAGGAAATGAATACACCCGGCTCATTATAAACAGTGGCGCCGCGCACAAGAAACTCCATTGCAAACAAAGTTTTTCCACATCCGGCATCGCCGCACATTAATGTGGGTCTCCCTTTAGGCAAACCTCCGCCGGTTATTTCATCCAATCCTTTTATGCTTGTGGGAGCTTTCGTAAGAGTTTTTCGTTGAAATTTTGTTTTGTTTTTGTTCATCAGATTATCTCCTGAAATTATTTCCAATTATTTACTCACGTTACACAAAATCTTGAAAGCAGCCTGTCATTCCCGTTTACCCGCCGAAGGCGCGGCATGTTTGTGCCGGGAATCTCTCCAATTCTCTAATACATGCCCGATTAAAAATTTCGGGCATGACACATGAGTAAGACGACTTATTTTTATTTATGTGCAACGAACATTGCTGTTCATTAATTACAATTGATCACACATTCATTATTCGATAAAAACAGAATATTTCCGGCTTATCATTTTTTCACAATTGATATTAACAACATTTTGGGAAGAATAGTATAGTCCAAAAGGATGAAAAACGGATTAAATCTTTCCGTGTAGATTTGTGGCTGGAATTATTTGCTGTTAGAAGAATTTGTCTCTTTCGTGGGCTTATACCCATCTGAAAAATGTGCATGTTTTGCAATCTGAACGCGGGAATTAAGCGCTAATTTTTCAAGAATGTTGTGTACATGACTCTTAATGGTAAAAGTTGAAAGATGAAGTTTTTGTGCGATCTCTTTATTTGTTGAACCATCGGAAATTAATTCAATTACTTGACGTTCACGTTTAGTCATCCGGACTGCATCAAAAACTTTTGAAGGTTTATCTCCGTTTATCGCATGTTCGACAATTTGTGAAAACAGCGAACCGGTTAAATTGGGAGGCAGAACTTGCACGCCTTCATGTACTGATCTGATTGTTTTGAAGAAATCTTCAATGTTCGCATCTTTGAGAATGAAACCGGAAACACCTGCTTGAACATACTCTAAAACATCATCCTGCGACGGGATAAGGTCCATCACAATTATTTTAGTTTTTTCGTAATTTTTTGAAATCAATTTTACAACATGCAGACTGTTTTGACTTCGCAATCCAAGATCAAGCAGAACAATATCCGGTTTTGACTTACCTATCATCTTCAAAATATTTTCACCATCACCAACCGTAGCTACCACATGCATATCATCCTTCTTTTTCAACATTGCAGAAATACCTTCGCGGAGAAGTCTGTTATCCTCAATTAAAAGTATTTTAATTTTTTTCATCTAATCTCTGCAATTATGATAGTAAAGTGTAAATATGGTCGAGATATTTTCAATAGATCAATAAAAACATATCTTTTTACAGGAAGAATGATTTAGCAAATCATCTCGTCTGTTTTATTTAAGTATTAATTTAGCAAACTGACAACACTTTGGCAATAGTTATTGCGACAAAAGATTTTTACGGGTTATTGAAATTGCTGTTGTTAAAAATAAACGGATGTTAGAAGGAGGCATATTTGAGGATGTGTAAAATATTGCCCCGTATAGAAAAGATACGGGGCTCAATTTATTAACTTACAAATTGTCGGCTTGAAGGGCGGATTCTCAAATGGAAAATCCGGGTTTATTAGTTCTGCAACAGACTCTGCCGGCAGGTTTTCGTCCCCTACTTTGTTCATAATTTTTTATTGGTAACTGATGATGATTCTGCCCAAATGATTTGTAGAGACAGCTCGTGAACTGTCCCTACTTAGAATCCATTAAACCTATCAAAATCATAATTATCCAACAGATATTGATATTTAAAAAGAAGTGGGCTATACAAATGAGAAATGCTTTTTTAATGAATTTTTGTGTTTTATTAATTGACCGGTTATCTCGAAGCTTAGACAGGCATGCTTGATTCCGGTGTTCTTTGTCGTAAATGCCGCGGGGAAAGAAGGTTTGTAGGGGACGAAAACCCGCCTGCCGGCAGGCAAGGTATTCGTCCCCTACAATTTGCAAAATTAACTTGTCGTTTTTGAGGGCAGATTTTTCATTGGAAAATCCGGGATTAATAATTGATAACCTTATCTGCTTTTAATATTAGTTCGGTTAGTTCCTTCATATTACTTCGTTCTACTCCGTCAATTAATTTAATTTCCGCAAATCCCCGCGCATCCATACAGGTGCCGCATGCTCTAACAACGGCTCCCTTTCTTATAACCGATTTCATCATAATCTGAATATTATAGTAACCCGAAGGTGTAGTTTGATTTGGAAGAGCACAACCAACCGCATCTGCCATTAAAAATATACTAACTTCTGTTTCGGGACTTTCTTTTTGAATGTTCATCGCAATTCTTAGTGCGTTGTATGCTTTCTCTGTTCCGTAAGGTGCGTCGTTAATAATGATAAGTATTTTCATAAAAAAAATAACTCCTAATTTATTTTATTCAAGTTTTCACTCCGATTAATCCGTAATGATAAGGCGGAAGATCGATTATTTCATTATTTAAAGAGAACCCGCTATTCGTTAACCATCTGATGCACATTTCGGGAGTAGGTCGTATCTCTAAGGACGGACCGCGCGGAGTATCGGCTGAATAAATCCAGTGAATAACAGCAGCTTTGCCTCCGATTGCTAAAATACGATAAGTCTCACTTAATAATTTTTCGGGCTTCTCTGTATGTAAAATATTAAATAACATAACGTAATCAACTGAATTATCCGCTAAGCCGGTTCCCTCTTTCATAAAATCTTTATGTAATAGTTTTATGTTTGCAATCTCTTGTGCGCTCATTTTCTTTTTGAGTAACCCAATCATTTCGGATTCAATATCAATTGCATATAGGTTGCCGTTTATGATTAAAGATGCCGGAATACTAAAAGTACCGTAACCGGATCCAAATTCAACAGCATCTTTTACTTCTTTATTTAATTTAAGTTTGCTAAGTATTTCCGGCGGATCGAAAAATGAATTCCACATATCTTCGTTCGGCATTGCGCTGTCTCTTACTTTCATTTTTTCCTATGCTTAAGAAGTTAAATCTCGTTTCATTTGTTCAAATTGATCACGGTTAATTTCTCCGCGGGCATATCGTTCTTTTAATATTTCCAGAGCATCTCCGTGCCGGAGAGTATTTCCATTAGTGTTGTTCTGGTTTTTATTAACTACGGTAACAACCGCCCAAACAATAACAGCTAGAATAACTAACCAGAATAACCAGCCGAACCACATTCCGCCAAATTCCATTCCGTTCATCATAATTAATTTTTCCTTTGTTAGAATTACGTTTGTTATGAAATTTCCAGTTTAGGAACAAGTTTAACAGGATTCCTCAAAGTAAAAACAACAGGGCATCTTTCTAAAGCTAACTTTTCCGCTTCTTTAATTTTATCCTCAGGCGCATCACTTTGAATATTTATTATTACTCGTACTTCATCAATTGTTGGTTCTTCACTAACCCCGAAGACGCGGGAAAAATTAATATCCGCCTCAACTCTGGTAGTTAAGCTTTTTATTTTAATGCCGAGCATTGCAGCCATTGTTGCAAAAGTACCCATGTAACATGATGCTAATCCGAAGAAGCAGTAATGCATTGGACCGGGGAAATTTCCTCCGCCTCCCATAAATGTCGGGTTATCAACTTTGAGTAAAGTTGTGCCTCCCTCAAATTCTATACTCGATTGAAATTGAACCTCGCTGTCACTCGCTATCCACTCGCCTTTAATTACCTGAGTTTTTTTTGCTGTGGAAGGATCGTTTTTAATCTGGTCTTCAAAGTTTTGTATTTTTTCTAAATCTACGTTATTCAGCCGCATATTTTTCCTTTTAGTTTTGTGACAAAATTATAATTTTATTGGAATGCCAAGCAATTTTCCGCCGAGAATAAGAACCATTCTATAAAATGATTTTGTAAATCCAATAGGTGCAAGCCACCATTTTTCGAATAGAACTTTTCCGAGATGCCATAGCTTGCCGAGTTTCTTCATCTTGACTTTTGGGTTCGGTTCACCGAAGAAATCACCGTATGCAAACCCGGCTAAATCTTCTCCGGCTTCGAGCATGCAGAATCCGTCGCCGCAGAAAATCTCTTTCGATTCTTTTCCCAAAATTTCCGATGCAATAATATCCGAGACAGTTAAAGCTTGTGAGTGGGCAAAAACACCTGCTTTAGGAAGCTTCATCGGTTTACCCGGCTTCCATTTACCAGGTATTGTAATTGAAGTAACATCGCCTATAGCATAAACATTTTCGGCATTTGTCCGCAGGCTGTTTTTATCGACAGGCACCCAATTACTCTCGTCGGCAAGTCCCGAATTACCTATTACTTCGGGCGGCACATGTTTCGGAACAACAATCAGCAAGTCATACTTTTGTTCCGCTCCGTTTTGAAAGATAATTCTTTTATCTCTTTCGCTTACCTCAGTTAACTGGTGATCAGTATATAATCTTACATTTTTACTTTCCAGTATTTGACTAACTGAATTCCCAAGCTCGGGACCGGCAACAGGCAGCGGCTGCGGTTCGGGTGTGTACAGACTTACTTTAACGCTTTCGTTAAACCCGCGTTTCGCAATATGGTCAGCGATCAACATTGCTGCTTCATAAGGAGCGCCGGGACATTTGTACGGCATTGCTTCAATCAGTAAAACTATTTCGCCCGATTCAATTTGATTCAGTTTATCCCTTAGTTTTCTAGCTCCTTCGAATGTGAAAAAATTATGAATATCTTGATCGAGCATATTCAGGAATTTGCTCTCTAATTTAGCGCCCGCGGCAATTATTAAATAGTCATAGTCTATTTTTTGATTTTCAGTTTGAATTAGTTTGCTTGAAATATCGATAGACTTTGCCTCTTCATAAATAATATCAACCCCTTCGCTCACCAGTGTATTTAAAGGAGCGGTTATTTTATCCGCTTTTCTTTGGTCAACCATCAACCAGAGATATGAAGCTGCAAAAGAATGTGTGCTGTTCTTTTCGATTAACGTGATCTTAATATTTTTAGGCAGTTTTTTTCTTAGTTCATTCGCCGCTACAATTCCGCCGATACCACCACCGAGTATTACTATATTTTTTCCTGTCATTGGTTCCTCCACTTTATTCTTTTACCGTTTACTTTTCAACCGGTAATCCTGATTCCTGCCAACTGTTAATATCCTCTTTCATTATTGTTACTTTGTATCCCTTGCTGTTAAGATACTTTGCGGCTTCGGCGGCAAGAACACAGTATTTCCCCCTGCAGTATGCAACAATTTTTTTGCTCTTCGGGAAATTAAGTTTCCCCGATTTGATGTTATCCAAAGTAGCTCCTACCGCTTTACGGATGTGACCGCTTTCATATTCTTCTTTCGGACGCACATCAATCAAAGTGATATTTCCCTTTTCCAATCGTTCCGAAAGTTCCGTCATTGAAATCGGTTCGAGCGCTAACCTCTCATCAAAAAATAATCTTGTAACCTCGCGGATTTCCGCTGTTGTCTTTTCGGCTAATGATTGAAGACTCCTCCAGCAATTATATACTTCCCTATCCGCAAGAGAGTAATAAACCCTCACGCCTTCCTTCCGGGACTTAATTAGATGAGAATTTTTTAGAATTTGAAGATGACGAGAAGTGTTTGCAAAGCTCATGTTGGTTTGTTTTACCAAAGATTCTACATCTCGCTCGCCTTGTGAAAGTACGTCGATTATTTCGAGTCGCTTTGGACTTGAAAATGCATTCGCAATATTTGCAAATTGCTGAAACGTGATATCCTTAAACTCTCTGCCTGTCATTCAATTGCTCCATTATTCTATTAAACAATTGAATAATACAAATATTTTTGGTTTTCAGCAAATGAATTAATGATTTTTTTATTTCAAGTTATCGAGGGGTAAGGAGGGACATGTCCCGCTAACTGTTCAAAGTTTTATTTCACGCTTTCAGCATTACTCTAGTATCAAATCTCTTATATCAGGATCGAATCCCGAATGGATGACATTTTTATAAAAAGAAACTTAACACACCTTAATACCGCGAAGCGGTGAAATTATCATACACCCAATACAACTCAAGCTCTGAATATGCAGTATTATTCTTTTACCCAATCAAAAAAAATACTTTTGCTTATACTCAACTTGAAACATATCCACAAACTCCAAATGAAATGTTCATCCTTAAAAGTCTTCTTCCGGTGATGCTTTTCTTGATTTAAGATATAATTATAACCGTATCAATCTGAGAAGGATAAGTTGTGTAAATGCAAGCACTTAAAGATCTCAGTGGTACACTACATATTTTTTTTTGAGTATCCTTACACAGAGCTTCATCAAAAATTTGCTTAGCTTCTAATTTCCTCGATTTTTACTGTTGTTAAGTTGCTAATGTCCAAGTTATGGTAAAACATCACTTTGTTTATTATCGCAGTCTCATTCTTCAATTGTCAAGAGCTTAAAAAAATATTTACCAGATATATTTACGGTATCACTATCAACAACATTTTTCGCTTGAAGATTATATGATCCCTGGACAAAATAGACTCTCATTCCATTTTCGAGCCCCTTTTTTTCAATTAAATCTATTAGATGTTTATGTTCGGGTGAATCGGAGTTGATAGTCAAGTAAAAATCGTTTCCACCTTTAGTACGCGGAACTTTTAAACTAAAATGCATCGGTATTTGAGACGCCCACCCGGTGTATGGAATAATTGGATATTCACCGGTACTAAGTGTATCAATTATTTCCGCAGAACCGTAAAACGCATAGGAAAAAGTGGAATTAGTTGATGCGGATGCAGCAAATATGGGTTGAACATAATCACCTCCGGATTCGGCTATAAAGTTGATTTTTTCACAATTTACCATTACCGCTTGATTTTCTTTAATTTGATAAGAAAAATAGGGCGTCTCTTCGCCGGTAGGTTCATTTTCAGAATCAGCAACATCACAAGAAGTTAGAAAAACCATCGATACTAATAACGAAAATAAAAAGAAATCATAGCATGGTTTTTTAAGTTTAACCGGCATGCTGGTTTTTAGATTTATCATATTTGAATTTACCTTGTTATTTTTACTGTGTTTATGAAAATAATGATAATTCATCCTTACCTTAACAAGATCATCTTCTTAGTTTTAGAAAATTCACCTGCTCTCAATGTATAAAAGTAAACGCCGCTTGAAAGTTCACCCGCAGTAAAGTCCAATTCGTAATTATCCGGTTTTTGAAACTCGTTGACTAAAGTCTGAATTTCTCTGCCGAGCACATCAAAGATTTCTAGTGTAACAAGACCGGGCTCCGGGATTGAATATGAAATTTTTGTTGACGGATTAAACGGATTCGGGTAATTTTGATTTAGCCTATAATTAACCGGTACCGGGCTAACATCATCATTCAAGCCGGTAGGGTCGGCTTCGAACCGCGCTAAGAAAATGTCAATATCTCCTGCCTGTGAGTAAGTTAAACCGCCAACAATGAAATCTCCATTTTCAGTTTGAGTAAGACACATACCGGCTGCATCTTCAACAATTGCCGTCCACTGCTCGAATCCATTTCCATCTGTTTTTGTTAAGAATAACTCCAGGTTCGCTAAATTCGGTCCACGAAAGCCGGTAAAAACGTAACCGCCGTCATTAGTCTGTATAACTGAATTTCCATAACCCATTGAAGCGCCGATACTATCAGGCAAATCCGTAAAGAATTTTCTGGTCCAAATGGAATCTCCGGCAGAGTCGGTTTTAATCAGCCATGCATAAGTAGAGCTGTCGGCAGAGGGTCCAAATGATTCGGTTTCGCCTCCGATTATGTATCCGCCGTCTGAAGTTTGTTCTACAACATATCCCTCATCTCCCCACGGTGTAGTCGTACCGCCGAAACTATTATTCCATTCCATATTTCCATTTGGATCTGTTTTAATAAGCCAAATACCCAGATCATCGTTTTCACCTACAATAATATAACCGCCATCTGCAGTTTGCTTTACGCAATGACCGGCGCTGCCATCTTCGGCATTGGGGAAAGAATAATTCTCCCAAATAATATCACCCTCTGCATCAACTTTCAGCAGCCGGACCTGCCCGTCAGCGGAAACGGCATGCTGGCCCGTCAATATGTAACCGTTGTCTGTAGTTTTACTTATCGAAATATCCTCATCATCCTCTGCACCGCCGAAGGTTCTATTCCAAATTTCATTTCCGTCTGCATCGGTTTTGATAAGCCACCAATCGTCTTCACCGGCGCCGAAGGATTCTGTAATTCCGGCTATTACGAAATCTCCCTCCGAAGTAATAACAATATCACTCCCATAATCAATTGCACTGCCGCCGAAAGTTTTAGTCCAAAGTGTATCGCCGTCAGCATTGGTTTTTAAGAGCCAAACATCTGTATCACTACTATCTCTGGAATACCATCCTGTCATTATAAAGCCGCCCTCCGGTGTCGGGACGATAGACTGACTAATCCAATCATCGCCAAGCCCGCCGTATGATTTCGACCATAAAATATCGGGCGCTTGAGCCTGAATTTGTGCAAATAATAAAAAAGTAAGCATAACAGAATACCGGAAGAGCTTATTTGATTTAAGTGAAAACATAATTACCTCCAAAGGACTTTTTAAATTATTTCAAAGCGGCATTATTTTTAGCGAAGACAAATACAGTGAATAAATAAGAAAGCGGATGAACGATGGAGAGTGTGAGGCTTATGTTCAATGGTCCAAAATTGAATACAAAACAAAAATATTTAATAAGAATTTTTGTTCCGCTTAAAGGTAGTAAATAATTTTTGTAATGTCAAGTGAACTTATATTTTTTATTGAAGTTTATTATCGAGTAAGTAATACGCGGTTAATTAATAGCAGCAGTTAAATACCAATCATAGAATCACAATGCAAAAAATCTTGTTAAGAGATTAGAAACACATAATAAAGGATTTACTTATGCCCGTAATTTCTCATGTGTGAAATATAAAGTCGGATAAATTATTCCGGTAAAGCTTACATGTACGATTTATTTTTGCGTTTGCAATGATTTATTTTGCGGAATATTCTCATTAAAGCAATTAGAAGTAGAAGGTCGGTAGGAAAGTTTCATTTGAATTATCCCAAATAAGAGCTGTTATTTGTAATCTATTGTATCAAGTTATTCTTGTGTCTTATCGTTGGTAAGCGGGCAGCCAAAATCATTCGTTTTATCCATCTGCGTCACGCAGACTTCGGTGGACGGGTTGCACAGGATTGCGTGATTGAATGATTGTTTTTATTCAATCGCTAATCGATCTATTAATTTATTTGAAAATATGTCTGCTCCGAAATCCTTTGGTTGAGATAATCTAATACCGGGATCACGTTATATTTTTGAGATGCTTCCAAATAATTTTTCAGTAGAAATAAATGTCCCAAACCGTAAAGGACGAAAATTCTGTCATCAGTGCTTTCTGTTATTCGTTGTATGTTTCTGAAAATTCTTGCAGCTTTTCCAGCAAAGAAAGTTTTCTTGCTTTTGATTTAAACACATTTCTATTATCTCCCTCTAGATATTCATCAATATTTCCCCATACGTCTATGCAGTAAACTTTTGTGTGTTTCAATAATTTGGCTAGACGAAAACCTGCTTGATAACTTTCGTATATCGGTAGTTCATAATTCCCTTTTAAGTATTCGTTATATAAGGAATCAACTTTTGGTTGAGACCAGGTTTTTAATTCCACCACTATTTTTGTCGTTTTAAATTGAGCAATATTTTTAACAAACAGCTCTATTTCGGTTGTAGTATCCCTCAAAACTCCCGAGAGCAATAGTTATCCCGAATCTTACCGGCGCTTTCGAATTGGAAGTTGCAGTAATCTAACAGTTTCTTGATGATAGGTGGAAGAGTTAAATCATTTCGATTATGCCGTGAAAGTGAGAATAAAGGAACGATATTCACCATGCCCCCTTTTGGTAAAATTATTATCCGGGGGAAGCAACCATATTGCTCACAGATAAAAGATCGAAGAAGTAAAAAATGCAAGAATAGTTCTCCTGATTTTTTTAATTTTTCTTTTGCTATTATGCATAAGAAATAATATGTTGTTAATCAGAATATATATTCTGATTTAATACTCTCTATTGACTTCTGTTCTAGTTATAAATTTATCGTAATTTACTTGGGATTATCTTTATGAAAAGGAAGATTCTATTATTAACGGTAATTAATATTATTGTTTTCAGTCCGCTGATCGCCCAGGGCGGCGGAGAAAAAATTTTCTTCGAAAAATGCACAGCATGCCACACAATAGGCGAAGGGAAAAGAGTCGGTCCGGACTTAGCAAATGTTCATCAAAGAAGGGAGCAGAACTGGATTGTTAAATTTATTCAATCTTCCCAATCATTAATTAAGTCGGGAGATTCATTAGCAGCAGCCGTTTTTGAAGAGAACAATAAAGTAATAATGCCGGATCAGCCCTTAAATGAAAGCGAAATAAAATCAGTGATTGAATACATTTCCACAAATAGTCCCGACCCAAATAATCCCAATATAAGAACACCAAAACAAATTTTTGATCCCACAGCCATAACCCAAGCGGATATAGATAGAGGGAAAAAATTATTCGAGGGAACCGTAAAATTTGAAAATGGCGGTGCCCCATGTATTGTTTGCCATAACGTGCAGCTGCCGGGAATGCTTACAGGAGGAACCTTAGCTAAAGATTTGACGGTTTCTTTTACCCGTTTAAGCCCGGCAGGAGTTGACGGTATTATCAGAAACCCCCCGTTCCCTGCAATGGTAAACAGTTTCGCCAATAAACCTCTTGCTGATCAGGAAGTTAAAGATTTACTAGCCTTTTTATATTATTCCGATGATTGGAATTTATATCAAAATTTTTCCGGGAACGGAAATATTATTTTCTTAGCAGTTTCAATATTTGGTTTGAATATTGTTTTTCTCTTTTTCCTTTGGAGGTGGAGAAAAGTAAAAAAACATAGTGTTAACTTTTTTCGAATATAAATACATGGCGTGATTATATGAGCTGGATTAAAGACATCGTTTCTCCCGATACGAGAAAGTGGGAGGAATTTTACCGTAACCGTTTTCAACACGATAGAATAGTCAGAAGCACTCACGGTGTAAACTGCACGGGTGGCTGCTCTTGGCAGATTCATGTTAAAGACGGCATCGTTGTTTGGGAAACGCAGCAATTAGATTATCCTTTACTCGAAAGCACCCTGCCCCCTTATGAACCGCGCGGCTGCCAACGAGGAATTTCATTTTCGTGGTATTTGTACAGTCCGCTTAGAATTAAATATCCTCTTATTAGAGGAGCATTGATTGATGCCTACAGAGAGGAAAAAGAAAAAACGGGCGATCCTTTGAAAGCATGGGAAAATTTACAGAACAACAAAGGAAAAAGGAAAGAATACCAAACAGCCCGCGGTAAAGGGGGATTCAGAAGAACTTCGTGGGATGAAGTTCTCGAAATTATTTCAGCAGCAAATATCTATACGGCTAAAAAATATGGACCCGATAGAGTAATCGGTTTCTCACCTATTCCCGCAATGTCGATGTTAAGTTACGCAGCCGGCAGCAGGTTTCTTCAATTATTCGGCGGAGTGAACTTAAGCTTTTATGATTGGTACTGCGATCTGCCGAACGCTTCACCCGAAATTTGGGGCGAGCAAACCGATGTATGCGAAAGCGCAGACTGGTACAACTCAAAAATGATTGCTGTGATGGGCGCTAACTTGAATATGACGCGTACACCCGACTGTCACTTTTTCGCGGAATCAAGACATAACGGTACTAAGGCTGTTGTATTCGCGCCCGATTTCAATCAAGTTGCTAAATATGCAGACCAGTGGATACCGCTTCATGCCGGAAGCGACGGCGCTTTTTGGATGGCGGTTACTCACGTAATTCTAAAAGAATTTCATCACGAAAAGAAAGCTCCTTACTTTATTGATTACGTAAAAAAATACACTGACTCACCCTACCTTGTTGAATTAAAAAATGAAAACGGAACTTATAAACCTGATCGATTAGTTCGAGCGAATCAAATTGAGGATTACAAAGATATTTCAAACGGTGATTGGAAATTTTTAAACATCGATTCAGGGACCGGCAAGCTTGTCGTCCCGAAAGGAAGTATGGGTCACAGATGGGACAAAGAAAAGGGCGGTTGGAATATGAAGTACGAAAACTCAACCGACAATTCCAAGTTTGATCCCTTGCTCACTTTGATTGATAATAATGACGAAATCTTACAAATAGAATTTGTCGAATACGGATTGAATCAAAAACGTCAACGCGGCGTTCCTGTAAAATTGATTCAAACAAAAGACGGGAAGAAAATTATTGCCGTTACAACCGTTTACGATCTAACAATGGCGCAGTACGGCGTCAGTCGAGGATTGGAAGGCGATTACCCGGTAGATTATTCTGATAAAGATGCTGCTTACACACCTGCCTGGCAGGAGATTTTCACCGGCATTGATTCTAAAACAGTAATCAGTTATGCAAGAGAATGGGCAAACACCGCAGAGGCAACCGAAGGTAAGTGTATGATTATTATCGGTGCGGGTGTGAACCATTGGTATCATAATAACCTTATGTACCGTGCAGGAATTATGTCGTTAATGTTAACCGGGTGCATCGGTAAAAACGGCGGAGGATTGAATCACTATGTGGGACAGGAAAAATTAGCTCCTTCCGATTCTTGGGGTGCAATTGCTTTTGCTAAAGATTGGATCGGTCCATCGCGGCTTCAGCAAACTCCAATCTGGCATTACATTAATACCTGTCAGTATCGCTATGACGGACTTACCTCAAAATACAGCACCGGTCCGGATAATGAGCTAACGAATAAACATATGGGCGATTTGATCTTCAAATCTGTTCGCATGGGATGGATGCCTTTCTATCCGCAATTCAACAAAAACACATTAGAGTTAAGCAAAGAAGCCGGCTCAAAAGATCCTGAAGAAATAAAGAAATTTGTTTTAGAGAAATTAAAAAATCGAGAAATGGAATATTCAATTGCAGATCCCGATAACGAGATAAACTTCCCCCGTGTTTGGTACATCTGGCGCGGCAATGCAATATCGGGAAGTATGAAAGGACACGAATATGCACTCAAGCATTATCTCGGAACTCACAACAATACTATAGCAAAAGATAACGAAGAGAAAACCGAAGAATTAAAATGGCATGAAGTTGCGCCGGTAGGCAAAATGGATTTGGTGGTTGACCTGAACTTTAGAATGGATTCATCGGCGTTATATTCCGACATAGTTTTGCCTGCCGCTTCCTGGTACGAAAAAGATGATTTGAACAGTACCGATATGCACTCGTTCATTCATCCGCTCTCGGCTGCTATTGCGCCGGTTTGGGAATCGAAATCGGATTGGGAAATTTTTAAAGCTGTTGCACAGAAAACAAGTAAACTAGCAAAAACTCATTTCAACGAACCGCAGACGGACATCATAACAGCTCCTCTCTCTCACGATTCCGCAGATGAAATCACACAGCCTGAAATGAAAGATTGGTTCACCGGTGAATGCGAAGCGGTTCCCGGTAAAACTATGCACAAGATTGCCGTAGTTGAAAGAGACTACACAAAGATTTACGATAAATTTATTTCACTCGGTGATAATATTAAGAAAACGGGACTCGGCGCTCACGGTAATCATTATCAGTGTGAAGACTTTTATGATGATATGTTAACCTCGAATTATTTCCCGAAAGAAAAGGTTGACGGAAAAGTTTATCCGTCTTTAAAGGAAGCAATTTCGGCAGCAAACGCTGTGCTTCACCTATCCTCATTAACAAACGGAGAGTTAACCAAACGCGCTTATGATTTCATGGAAGAAAAGTCCGGCTTGGTTTTATCGGATTTAGCCGAGGGAAGTAAAGATGTAAGAATGGATTTTAAAGACCTGCAGGCTCAGCCGAGAAGATACAATACTTCCCCGGTTTGGTCCGGTTTGATGAACAACGGCAGGGCTTACTCGGCATTCACTTATAATGTAGAGAGATTAGTACCGTGGAGAACATTAACCGGCAGGCAGCATTTCTATCTCGATCACGAAATGTATATTAAATTCGGTGAGCATCTTCCAACTTATAAACCGTCGCCAAGACCGGAAGTATTCGGCGACTTAAAAGAAACTTTAAAAAACAAAGATGCGAAAGCGCTCAATTGTCTAACTCCTCACGGCAAATGGCATATTCATTCAACCTATATGGATAATTTAAGAATGCTCACTCTTTCAAGGGGATGCGAACCATGCTGGTTGAGCGAAGAGGATGCCGATGAATTAAGAATACGAGATAATGATTGGGTGGAGGTTTATAACGATAACGGAGTTTACTGTACACGGGCAGTAGTCAGCAGCAGAATTCCTAAAGGCGTATGCATTGTTTATCATACCGTTGAAAGAACAATTACAATTCCAAAATCACCGGAAAGAGGAAACAAAAGAGCCGGCGGAAATAACAGTGTTACGCGTACACACTTAAAACCGAATCTGCTCGCAGGCGGTTACGGACAGTTTTCGTATCACTTTAATTATTGGGGACCGACTGCACCCAACCGTGATACGCACGTTGTGGTTAAGAAGATGTCGAAAGTGGAGTTTTGACCTGTAATTGAACGCTGATGACCCGTCAAAGACGGGCATACACAGATGAGGCAAGATTATCGCAGATTTAAAATCTGTGAAGATCTGTTTAATCAGCGTCATCTGCGTTCCATTGATACTTAATTGATTAAAAACAATAACAAACATAAAATAAAAATCATGGATGTACGCTCACAAATAGCAATGGTATTTCATCTCGATAAATGTATCGGGTGCCACACTTGTTCGATAGCTTGTAAAAATATTTGGACCGACAGGAAAGGCGCCGAATATATGTGGTGGAATAATGTCGAGACAAAACCCGGTACCGGCTATCCCACTAAATGGGAAGACCAGGATATTTACAAAGGCGGGTGGAAGAAAAACGGTAAAGAAAAAATTTCACTGCGCGGTTCAGGGAAATACAAAGGACTGCTTAACATTTTTCACAATCCTCATCTGCCGGTACTCGATGATTATTATGAACCGTGGACTTATAAATATCTCGATTTGATTGAATCACCCGCGGGCGATGATCAGCCGACTGCAAGACCGGTTTCGCTTGTAACCGGTAAACCGCTCGATATAAAATCGGGACCGAATTGGGATGATGATTTAAGCGGAACACCCGAATATGCCCGTCGCGATCCCAATCTGGAAAATTTAAGTAAAGCAGAGCAGGAGGCAATGTTTCAATTGGAAAAGATGGCGATGTTTTACCTGCCGAGAATTTGCAACCATTGTTTGAATCCCGCCTGCGTTGCTTCGTGTCCGTCCGGCGCAATTTATAAACGGGGCGAAGACGGAGTTGTGCTAATAAACCAAAAAGTCTGCCGCGCATGGCGAATGTGTGTTACTGCTTGTCCGTACAAAAAATCATATTACAATTGGAACACCGGCAAATCGGAAAAATGTATTTTATGTTATCCCCGTTTGGAAGCCGGGCATGCGCCGGCTTGTATGCATTCGTGCGTCGGAAGAATTCGTTATCTCGGAGTTTTACTTTATGATGCCGATAAAATCGAAGAAGCCGCATCAGTTTCCGATGAAGAACTAATTGACAGTCAACTTGATTTGATACTCGATCCGTTTGACGAAGAAGTGATTCGAAATGCAAAAGAAAACGGTGTTGCTGATTCAACAATTAAAGCGGCTCAGACTTCACCGGTTTATAAATTTGTAAAAGAATGGGGATTGGCTCTTCCGCTTCACGCCGAATACAGAACGCTGCCGATGCTCTTTTACGTTCCGCCGATGCTCCCTGTTATGGCTTCACTCAGCACAACCGATGACAGCGGACAAGCGGTAAAGCTAGATCCGATTGCGAAGTTTTGGGATAAGAATCACCGGTACGATACAACTTCAAAAACAATTATGCAGACGGTTGAACAAGCTCGTTTCCCTGTTAAATATATGGCTAATCTTTTCGGAACCGGCAATGAAGAAAAATTAATTGAGGTACTCAAAAAGCAGCTTGCAGTAAGAGTTCACAGGAGACACGTAACCGTCGGTGATGTTGATGCCGGTTTAACAAACGATACTTTGAACGAAGTAAAATTAACTGCAGAAATTGCAGATGATATTTATCGCTTAACTTCACTTGCCAAGTTTGATGATAGATTTAACATTCCGCCTGCACATAGAGAACAGGCAATTGAAATGCTTGAAAACGCCGGTGATACAAAAGGTTCAACGGGGTTCGGTTTCAAAGAAACACCGCAGAGAGGATTATAAATGCTAAGCAAGATTGATGTAAATAGAAGTTATGAGATTTATGCGGATGTCTTCGCATATCCGGGCGATTCTTTAAAAGGCAAAATAGATACTGTTCAGCAGTACTTGAATACCAATTATCCCGAAGCGGCAAAATTGTTTAATGACTTTACCGTGTTTGCAAAATCTGCGGATCCGAAATCGTGGGAAGAAATCTACACACGTTCATTCGATGTACAAGCATTAACAACTCTTGATCTCGGTTACGTTCTTTTCGGCGATGATTATAAGAGAGGCGAACTGCTTGTTAATCTTAACAACGAACATAAGAAAGCAGACAATGCTTGCGGGAATGAATTGAGCGATCATCTTCCCAATGTTTTAAGATTACTCGCAAAATTAGAAGATGAAGAATTGCGCGCCGATATTATTTCTTTAATACTCTACCCGGCGTTGCGAAAAATCGAATCCGAGTTTGATTCAAAACATATTGAAAAGAAGAGCAAAGTATATCACAAACATCATAGAACGATAATTGAGAGAAATGAATCTTACGGATTAATATACCGCCGAACTATTCAAACATTGCTGGTCATGCTCGAAGAAGATTTTTCGGAGATTATCGACATCCCGGTCAACGACAAAAGTTTTTCGAATCAAATCACAAAAGAATTGGAAATTGAAAAATTAGGATAAACAAAAATGACTCCGTTCAACGTAATATTTTTTATTGCACTCCCTTATGCAGCTTTGTTGATGTTTTTTGTCGGAACGATTTACAGGTATAAGGCGACAAAGTTTAAATTTTCTTCCTTGTCATCTCAGTTTTTGGAAACAAGGAAGCTTTATTGGGGCTCGGTTCCGTTTCATTGGGGAATATTGTTTTTGTTCTTCGGACACTTAATTGCTTTTCTTTTTCCGAGTTCAATTTTAGCATGGAATCAACAGCCGGTAAGATTGATCATTCTTGAGGTCAGTGCTTTTGTCGGCGGTGTTGTTACACTACTGGGATTGATCAATTTGTTTTACAGACGCCTAACCGATGCACGATTGAGAAAAGTTACAAGCCTGATAGATATACTTTTAGAAGCGCTCTTGATCACCGAAATATTTTTGGGACTTTGGGTTGCATTCGGATACAGATGGGGCTCATCCTGGTTTGCAACTGTTCTTTCGCCTTACTTAAAATCCATTTTTACATTCAGCCCGAACATTGATGCGGTTGTAATGCTTCCGTTCATTATTCAATTACACATAATTCTTGCATTCGTAATATTTCTGATAATTCCGTTCACTCGTCTTGTTCACGTACTCGTTTATCCGCTTAGCTATTTGTGGCGTCCTTATCAAAAAGTAATTTGGAATTGGGATAGAAAGCAAATTCGAAGTACACAGACAAAATGGACAATTCATAAACCTAGAAATAATTAGCATCACAAATAAAGAGAGGTGGATCAAAAATTATTTTGAAAGAAGAAATAAATATACGATTCTCCGTGGTTCCTGACTGCCGTCAGGCAAGTCTCTGTGCTTCTCCGTGAACTCTGTGTGTCCTTTTTTATTACACCTTTGTTACACCGAGAACCACAGAGGAAGAAAATTGTCAATTATAAATAAATCAACATAGAGTTATGGAAAAAAACGTTACTTCAAAAGCTCATAAGACATTATTCTTTAACACGCTCGCGTTCACTATTTGTTTTGCAGCTTGGATGCTCAACGGCGTGCTGGTTACTTTTCTTGTCGACAACCAAGTCTTCGACTGGGGTCCGGTTGAAATAGGCTGGCTGATGGGTATTCCCGTTTTGGCAGGTTCAGTTTTTCGTTTGCCCGCAGGAATGTTGACAGATAAATTCGGGGGTAAACCGGTCTTCGGCGGACTCCTCTTGTTTTCAGCCGTTCCGATGTTTTTTCTTTCTTATGCAAATGATTTTTATTCGTATGCGGTTTTAAGTTTTTTGTTCGGTTTAACCGGAATTAGTTTTGCTATCGGTATCGCTTACACTTCGGTTTGGTATCCGAAAAATTGGCAGGGGAGAGCGCTCGGTATCTTCGGCGCAGGGAATGCGGGAGCTGCACTTACAACTTTATTTGCCCCGACTTTACTGAATTATTTAACCGATAACGGAACAACGCTGGATAATTGGCGAAGTTTACCTGTTATCTATGCGGCGGTACTTCTTTTCATGGGAATTGTTTTTCTCATCTTTACAGAAAACAAAAAACCCGCGAGCAACAATAAAACTATTAAACAACTTCTTCTTCCTTTAAAAGATATTAAAGTATGGCGGTTCGGTTTATATTACTTCCTAGTGTTCGGCTGCTTTGTTGCTTTCTCGCAATGGCTTGTTCCTTACTTTGTAAATGTTTATTACCTCCCTCTGGTTACTGCCGGGATATTTGCGTCGCTGTTTAGCTTTCCCTCCGGTGTTATTCGCGCTTTAGGCGGCTGGATGTCGGATAAATGGGGCGCGCGTAAAGTTATGTTTTTTGTATTGGCAGCTTCCGTTGTTATTAGTCTTATGCTTACCGTGCCGAGAATGGAAATTTATTCGCCCGGACAAGGAATAATGAATAAAAGAAGCGGCACGGTTGAAAAAGTTACCGATAGTTTGATTATGGTTGATGATGTTGAATACCCGGTTATTTCAAAATCGGCAAAGAACGAAATTGTCGATGATGAATTGTTGATCTTCCCGACAAAGGAAGTTTGGCAGGAACCGGTTGTTGAAGTCGGCGATAAAGTCGCTAAAAAAGAACTTCTTGCAAAAGGCGTTACAAGAATCTATTTCCAGGCAAACGTTTGGATATTTGCAGTTCTCGTGATTCTTATCGGAAGTATTTGGGGAATCGGTAAGGCAGGTGTTTATAAATTAATTCCCGATCACTTTCCGAATGAAGTTGGCGTTGTGGGTGGAATGGTTGGAGTGCTCGGCGGGCTCGGCGGTTTCTTCGGGCCTATTATTTTCGGTTATCTGCTTGAAGGTACAGGCTTATGGACAAGCTGCTGGATGTTTATGTTTATTCTATCCGCCGCTTGTTTGGTTTGGCTGCATCTTTCGACTAAAAAATTAATGGAATCCGAAGCTCCCGATGTTTTAGAACATATTGATATGAGTCCAAAACATAATGTTCAAAGTGAATAGACAAAGGTGAAAAAATTGCCTCCTATTAATATTGAAGAATGGAATGTAGAAAACGAGCAGTTCTGGAATTCGAAAGGGAAAAAAGTTGCTTACAGAAATCTTGCAATTTCAATTCCGGCGCTGCTGCTAGCTTTTGCCGTTTGGATGATGTGGAGTATTATTGCGGCAAAGATGAAAGAGTACGGCTACAATTTCGGAATGATAACCGATGGTATGAGTCCCGATGAAATAACCGAAAAGTTAAAAGAGATCAACACGCTTTATTATACTCTGCCGGCAATTGCCGGACTCGCAGGTGCAACGCTGCGTATTCCAAATTCATTTTTAATTTCACTCGGCGGCGGAAGAAATGTAATCTTTATAACAACTGCACTTTTATTGATACCGGTTATCGGTACGGCTGTTGCATTGCAGGATGTTAATACTCCATATTTAACATTTGCGGTTTTTGCTGCATTCTCGGGTATCGGCGGCGGTAACTTTGCGTCATCGATGAGCAACATCAGTTACTTCTTCCCAAAGAAAGTTCAGGGAACTTCGCTCGGTCTTAATGCGGGAATAGGTAATCTCGGTGTTGGTATTATGCAGAAAGTAATTCCATGGGTAACGGGAATTTTTCTTTTCGGCGCAGTTAATCAATCCGGCGAAATCGTTTCGAACGAAGGATTATCAGGAATCCAAAATGCCGGATGGGTGTGGGTTCCATTCTTGACTATTTCTGCAATTGCCGCATTCTTCGGGATGAATAATGTAATAACGGGAACTCCGAACTTGCCTGGTACTCTGCAGGGAATAGCCAAATCATTATATCTTGTTCTGCTCGGTTTTATTGCCGCGGCAATCGGCGCATATCTGCTGGTTGCCATCGATCTTAATATGTGGATCGTTTTACCTGTCGTTATTTTAATTACGCTTGCGTTGATAAAATACACTACTCCGAGCGAGATACGTTCAAACCTCAACAGGCAGTTCGCCATTTTCAATAACAAACATAACTGGATAATGACTGTCATTTACACGATGACGTTCGGTTCGTTCATCGGATTTTCCGCAGCCTTCCCGAAATTGAGCCAGGATATTTTTGTTTATTCAAACGAGGCGGACCCTTCATATATAAATCCGAATGCACCCGATTTTCTAACTTGGGTTTTTATCGGGCCGATGATCGGCGCGTTGATCCGTCCCGTTGGCGGATGGTTGTCCGATAAAGTTAACAGCGGCGTAAAAGTGACAGGCTATATTACAGTTGTTCAAATTATTGCTGCGGCTTTTGTAGCTTATTTTATCATTCAAGCAAAAGCGAGTCCGACGCCGGAAGATTATTGGATCCCGTTCTTTTCCGGTTTCATGGTTTTATTTCTCACAACCGGTATCGGGAACGGATCTACATTCAGAAGCATTCCGAACATATTTAATAAAGAACAAGCGGGACCTGTTTTGGGTTGGACTTCCGCAATAGCCGCTTACGGGGCGTTTATTATTCCGAAAGTTTTCGGGCAGCAGATTGAGAACGGAACTCCGGAATACGCCATGTACGGCTTTACTTTCTATTATGCTGTTTGCTTCTTTTTGAATTGGTGGTATTACACTCGCAAAAACGCGGAAATTAAAAATCCGTAAAGGAGATGAACTATGAATAAATCAGACGACCCGATAAAAAGATTTGTTGAAAAAGATTCCGGCGAAGAACTTTCGCCTATGGATCCGCCGGATGCTTACGATCCCCAAAATATTGAACCGGTACCTTACGAAAACATGAATCCGTTTTTACAAAAACTCGTTGATGAACACAATGCATTTTCAGTTGTTCTAAATGGGTTTGAAGAAGCATTATTAAAATGGCGTGAAAACAATTGGCAGTTCAACGAAGATATCGACGAGAAATTCAAAAACTTCTTTGAGTTTATTGACGAGAAAGTTCCGGTGCACAATCAGAAAGAAGAAAAAGATTTATTTCCTCTCTTGAACAAAAAACTTATTGAGATAGGCGAGCACAATTCGAAAGATTCTTCTCTAACCGGAATAAGTATTATGGAAGATGAACATATAAAAGTAGCGCAGGCTGCAGCAATTGTTTTCAACTTTTTGGGATTGGGTTCTCGTTTGCCGGATCAACGTTCAAAAGAGATAACGTTTGAAGCCGCTTTTGATCAAGGTATTGCAATAATTGAAACGATGAAACTGCACATTTTTAGAGAAGAAAATATTCTCTTCTCGCAAGCGATGAAATTGTTTGACAAAGATGAATTTAAACAAATGAAATAAACCGGCAGCAATGTTACCTGGAAGTGTTGCAGAGATTGGATGATTTGTTGAATGACTGATTGGAACTTCGATCATACATTCATCTATTCATTCAACCAATCGCTTAAACTAGTTGATAAAGTTATGAGACTGGGTCTTGAAAAAAATTATAATATTACACGGACAACCATAGTTGAATATGTTCTTTCATAAAAACGTTACATACGGAATAAAGGCGGTGCTTTATTTATCAAAGTTTGATGACGATGAGTTCCGATCCTTGAAAGAGATTTCACAAGCGCTCCGCATTCCAAAGGAGTTTACTTCGAAAGTACTTCAGTCTCTTACGCAAAGCGGTATAATATATTCACAGAAAGGTAAAGGGGGAGGATTCCGTTTGGCGAAAGATCCTGCGAATATTAGAATCATTGACGTAATTCTTGAACTTGATAAAACAGCGGACTTAAAATTGTGTCTTTTCGGTTTTAAGGAATGTAATTTCGGAGGAAAATGCCCAATGCATGATTCGTTGAGTAGAGTTAGGGATGAATTCTTCGATATTATACATAATCATACCGTTAAAGAATTACTTGCTTCAGGTTGGTTTCGATTTTAGAAACATTTAAACAACTCACCTTACTTGTTTTTATTACTTCGAAACGATTAAAAAAATTATGGGTACTGTGTAATCAATTAGATTTTCCTAAAAATAATAGATTAAAAGAATTCTCAATTTGTTTATCTTATATTCTTTAACTCATATGACCTTGTAGCCCAAGTTTAACACTTGTAAAAGCTAACCATTTTAAAAACAATGACTTAGCCATGTGAGAATTGTCATGTTGTACTACAACCGGTTTTTGAGATTATTTTACATTTACAACCGGAGACTATATTTGCGTTTTCTATTCTTCGAAAATAAGCTCCAGTTGACCATTTTCTCGCTTCTTTTTACCTATATCAATCCTCAATTTTGTTGGTTCCGTTGCATTTTTAATTCCAATCGCAGAAAAGAATTTTTTTATATTATCACCTATTTGAGTGGTTATATACTTCGGTTTTTCATTCCTACTTCTGTGAGAAGAAAGAGCATTTATCGATAATGGGATTAATCGTATTGTGTCCAATTCCTCTGTCAATGTTTTCATTGTTAACGGATCATCTTGACATCTTTTAGATTTTTTTAAGTTCGCTTTCCTAAGATCAACATCTTCAAGCTCGGGAAATATTTCACACATTTTCTTTTCTAATAAAATCTCTATCAACAATGCGAAGAAGCAAATCATTACATGTCCTCTAATTCTACTCTCAAGACGAACAAAGACCGGTCGGATATCCAATTCATTTTTTATAATTCTGAATGCCCGCTCTACTTTCTGCAATGATTTATAAGATACTACAACTTCTTGAGTTGGAAATTCTCTCTTATCGACTTCTGTCTGGATAAAATAGCGTCCGTCTAAATCCGCCTCTTCTGCTATGACCATCTCTTGTTTCTCGATATGTATTTTGTAAATTTCTTCTTTCTTCTGTCTAACCTTGGTGGGCTTTTTCGCCACTGTTTTCTTAGGCGTTCTGCATTCCAGCGATTCCTTTTTCTCAATATTTATTTTGTAAAATTTAGTCATATGATACTTCGATAAATATGACTTCAACTTAAAGTGTGATTCCTTAATTTCGTCTAATTTCCCTTCAAGCAAGGTCTCGTTTTTTAATTCTTCAAAACTACCGATGTTTTTTTCTCGAGTCGATTTATTAAGCTTTGCCACATCCGGATTATAGCAGGCAACCAGCCTTATATTTTCGCTATACTCTTCCTTAAATTCGTCACTCAAATCAGCGTAAGTAATCTCTTGAAATTCCTTTTTCTTTTCTATTCGCTTCATTATATATTTTATTATTCGCCTATTTCGCTTATGCATACCCAGCATATAATTATTGCCTCGAGATTTAACACACTCAAGATTATCAACCGTCAGCATTCCACGATCTCCAACAAAAACCACCTCCTTAATTGAAAAACGTTTCTCCAAATCTTCTATAACTTCCTCTACCGTTGTTTTGTCCGGACGGTTACCCTCAAAGACATGGTGGGCTATTGGTATTCCGTCACGGCTCATTACCAATCCGATTACTATCTGTTGGGCATCTGGGCGGTTGTCTCTTGAGTATCCTTTTTCGCCCAGTTCGGTTTCTAAACCCTCAAAATAAACCGAGGTTATATCATAGAGTACCAACCGGTTATTTATTCCATAACTTTTTAATTGATAGTATAATTCTTTTTCTATCTTTTCCTTTGCTTTGCACAAGTAATCCAGTGAGCGATAATAAGTATGCAGTTTTTCTTCTTCTTTCTCAGGGAAGCTAACAAAGTTGATCAATGTCAATTATTTTTCCTTTCAGCGACAATTATATTTCCCGTTATTATTCTTACACTAGGCGTAAGCCTAGGGGGGTGGTTCAGCCGGGGCTAACGGAAGGAGCCCGTAGGGCGACTGGAGTTAGCCCCGGCTCGAAAAATTTCTCACCATCCAGATTTTCTTCCGTACTATCATTTTTTCTCCTTTTTTGATTCTTCCAACCGATAACTCGGTAAATTTAATTCCAATATTACGCTATGATGCACCAACCTATCTATTGCTGCCGCCGTTGTCATCGGATCCTTAAATATCTGCTCCCATTTTGAAAAAGGAAGATTACTCGTTAGCATTATACTTCCTCTTTCGTATCTATCGGCTAACAATGTAAATAGAACTTCCATTTCTTCACGGCTTTGCTGCACATAGCCGATATCATCGATTACTATCAGTTCATATTTTGAAAACTGTTTCAGTACTCGTGGTAGTCTCAAATCTCGTTTTGCTATCAGAAGTTCTTGGACTAGAAGGCTGCATGACTTAAATAACACGCTTCTAGATTGACTCACTATTGCGTGTGCAATTCCACAAAGTAAATGTGTTTTACCACTTCCGGGATTTCCAAAAGCTAATACATTTTCCTTCCTATTCAAAAAACTTCCTTCCAGCAATACGCTGATTTGCATATCTAATCTTCTTGGTAATCTTCCCCTCTCAAAGCTATCCATTGTCTTTTCCAGAGGTAGTTTCGATGCCCTGAGCAAACGGTCTATTCGATTTTGCCTTCTTACCTCTATTTCTCTCTCTAATAACTCCAGGATATATTCTTCGTAACTTAATGACTCTTTTAACGCTGTTTCTGATTGCTCTTTATATATTTTGCGTATTGTTGGAAGATGTAACGCTTTCAACGATTCGATTATCCGGGTATTTATATCTTCTTTATTTGGCATAATTACCACCATTGAACGAAGACAGAAGATTATCATATCCATGCAAATTTATCGCTTCGATCTCTGCATTTTTCGGGCGTAGTATTTCTTCTTCGGTTTTCTGCAGTAATTCTTCTACTTTCTTTTCCGTTATATCTATCTCTTTTTCCAATAAGTAGGCTATTATCCATTCTACTTTTGTTTGATTCTCTCTTGCTGCCAAGTAAAGTATCTGCAAATATTCTTTGTTTGCTTTTGTAGGATGTTTCCTCTCTATCAAGTCAAAGGCCATTCTAAACATGTGGCTCGGGAACATCTCTTCCCGGTATATGTAATTTGTTAACGCTCCCGGTTTCCGAACCAACCAACCAATTACATGTCGATAATCAATTCTATTTTTCTCTACGCCTTTCAATCTTGGTATTTCATCGACTTTCTTTTGAGCATACCATATTTCCAGTTTTTCCATATATAACCGAACATTTACTTCTTCGCCTATCAATCTGCTCTTTACCGAATATACATTATGATTTACTCGTATTGTGCTTGATTTACCGACCTTTATTTTCATTGTCTTGACTGCTTCTAACGGCGCCTTCGGTAACAAACCCAAGTGCTTTACCTCTTCTAGAAAACGTGTTTTGCGTCCTCTATTCAATTGCTCGAATAGCTTTTTCAAAAAATCATCATATTCTTTTCTACTTTGAAAATCTCTACTGCCTCGAAGCAATAAGGATTGTTCCAATGCTTTCTTAAACCTATTATGTCTTTGCTCTATCGATCCGTTTTCATGCGGTTTGCTTGGATTGGTTTTTTGTCCCAATATTTTGTAATGTCTTAATAAAGCCGAATAACGATCAGTAAATTCTTCTTGATTATTTGGTTTCCGCACTGCGGCACTTAAACTATCGGTTTGATGTTTTTCCGGTACTCCGCCTAGCTCCCACAGCGCATTCTGAAAACCGGCGCTCAACGATTCGTAACTCTCCGAAAAACAGATTGTCCCGCTCTCCCAGTTTGAGTAGGGTAATACAAAATGATATATTAAATGTTCGAATCTTTCCCGTTCTATTGTTATTCCCAGTTTTTCCATGTGAGTAAAATCTGACTGACACATTTGACCGGGTTGGTGTTTTTGTGTGAAAAATATTTCCTTTCCCGGCCCATGGAGCGCTCTCCATTGTTTTACTTTCCTTTGAAATGTTCGTAGTTGTCCGTCCGAATATTTTCCTTGTTGCTTTCTTTGTAAATCCTCGAATAATGTCTTCGCTTCTAATCCCGGATTTATTTCCAACTCTTTTTCTAGAACTCCCCATTCTTTTTCAAACGGATCCTTTCTCGTTTTCCAATTATGCTTTTTCTGTAACTCACTTGGTAGTTTACCCTCCCTTAGATACTTTCTTGCAGTCTTTTCATCCATCCCCGCTTTTATTGCCGTAATTGATTTTCTCTTTTCACTTTGGTTTAGCTTCATTAGTTTCCTCACTTGATTATCTGTTACCACCCTTTTCTCCGTTTTTCATTATTCTTGGATGGTTAAAATTCCTGTTTTTTTTTCGGGAATTCTAATTGTCGTTAATCGGTAATTCTAAATGTCGCTAAACACAAAGTCCTTTAGTTGGGAAAACATTGAGTTACTATGCCATCGATAGCACGCTAATTTACTGCTCGGCTCAGAAAAACGATTTGCCGTTTGAATTAGAGAAATTTTTGATACCGGTATCTTTACCTTCCTTGATACAGCATTATTTATTATTCCGTCTAATCCCAATTGCTCCCATATTGCTATTGCCGGTAGACAACTACCATAATGATAACCCTTCCCTAAACTAAAACGGCTCATGGGAAATTTATCCTCGGCTTCTACTGCTTTTATAAAGGAAAGGGTTAATCGCTCTACATCTGTTTCAGTCATCTCGGAGATATTACCAAGGTTGGCTATTACTTTTGTGGCGGGTTGTTTTTTCTCGTTACGGTATGAGCTAACATATTGGAGATAGGTTTTGTCCCTTGCTGTGGTTCTTCTGAATCTTGCCATGATATTGTCCTACATCTTATGAAATATACTCACTAATATAATAGATGTAATGTGAATTGTCAACATCATGGTTGTATCTACAATGCTTCGAGTGATAATCGAAATATTGTGTTTTTGCGCTGAAATCAGCACTTTTTGACAAAATTTTAACTGCAAGTGTTAAACCGGGGATGTACCACACGGATTGGCAGCGAAAGAGAAAACGAAAATGCTTTTGACAATGATAAAAAATTAGTCTGAAATTATGGAAAGAAGAAATATAGAGAAGCCGATAATCTATTCATGCTCGGCAGCAGCAATGTAGCCCAGATCGCTAATGAAATAGCTGCTAAAATAAATGAAGAAGAAGTTGCTGAAATGTCCTGCATTGCCGGCGTCGGCGGAAAAGTTAAACCTCTTGTAAAAACAGCATTATCGGGAAGACCGATAATTGTAATTGACGACTGTCCACTCAAATGTGCAAAAGCATGTTTGAATAATATCGGCGTTGAACCGGATAAACATATAACTCTTACCGATTACAATTTGAAAAAGCAATTAAATACAAAGATTAATTTGGAAGATGAATATGAGGTTTATGAAAAAATGGTTGAAGAAATACATAATTTATACAACGAATTAGAAACTGTGTAGTATATTACAGCCGCAAATGCTAGAATTGCCAATTCTTATCCAGGCATTTGCGGCATATATTTTTCTTAATAGTTATTGTTGCAGTTCAATCTACCTTTTTGCCATCCGCATACTTTCGGCAGCTTCTTTTATTTTGGTTAAGTCGCGAACCATCTCATTCCAGCCGTACCAAAGCGAATAATCGGGATTAGCATGAAACGCACCTTGAAAAGTTCTCATACGATGTTTAAGAAACATTACAAACAAATCTTGTTCGATAACTGTCGGGGCATCATGAAATGTTAGAAGCATCGGGTAATTGTAGGGATAACTTTCCGGTTTCTCTAAAATACCGTCTGTGTATAAACCGGCAACTACATTTATTGCTTCTGCCATTAATCTATCTGCTTCGCGAATCATATTATCGGCTTTCAGCAGTTCCTCTTTTACAAAATTTTCTGAATGACAGTCGCCGCAGATACCAATCATCTTATCACGTTCTCTCTGCCAATCTTCAGCAGTTAATCTTGCGACATCGGCTGCTTTAATGGTTTCCACTAATTCTGTCGGATTGCCTTGCGGGTCTAAAGCTCCGAGCGCCTTTAAAATTGTAGCTTGATCGCTTGCCCATTGTTCATCTTCGGGTAACGGTAATTTAACGGCAAGAAATCCCCATGCAGTTCTAACTTCGTGATTGCCTTCAGGCATGTGACAAGTTTGGCAAGTCGGCGCTGCGGTGTTTTCAGGAAGAGTTCCGTTTTGTTTTAAGAGGTAGCGCACGCCGTGTTTCGAAGTTGAATACATTTCCCATTGAGCGTGATCGAAACCTTGATGACATGTTTGACATGCCTGAGGTTGGCGCGCTTCTTCGATGGAAAATGTGTGACGGGTATGGCATGCGTCGCATGAAGCATGACCAAAAGTTGATCCCCCGGCTTTCATCTTTTGAATTTCATCTTCTGATTTAATTCCGATCTTATGACAGCCGCCGCATCCTTTTTGTCCTTCAATCAATCCCATCGGCTGCATGTGAGTTGTGGGCATCGCATTCATTGCCGCCCAGGCTAATGCATGCTTTCCCTTTTGGTACTGTTCGGATTGTGTTGAATGGCACATATCGCAAGTTTCATACGTGGGCAGTTTCGCTTTTGCGTAATCTTCCATCGTGGTATGTTCACTGCCATGACAAACAGAGCAGTCGATATCATTCTCGGAATGTTTGCTTATCTGCCAGTCCGAGACAACTTTTGGTGTTACTTCGTAATGGCATTCAATACAATCCTGCCCTGTTACAACCAGTGCAAACAAAAACAATAATATTACTACATAGATTGACTTCATTATTCCTCCAATTATGTCTTTGAATGTATTTTATAGAGCTGATGTTTAATCAACTCCTGAGTTTGCACGTTTGCTCGGCGGAAATTATTTTATTCGAAAGATCATTTAGTGTTTTTTCATCAATGTATTCTTGAATTAAAACGAACAATTCCCGCTCTTCTTTTCTGATGTGATTATTCAGCAGAATGCCGAGTGTATCTAAATCATCAATCTTATTTTCGGAATCTTTAAGTGAATGAATCCTATCTTCAATTTCAATATGTTCCGCCAATATCTCATCGATCAGATTATCAATGGAATCATTAACTCCTCTCACAGCCGGGAAGAGAATTTTTTCTTCGTTTTCAAAATGATACCGTAGTTCTTTTTCCCATGCGGTGAGTGTGTATTCGATTTTTCCATTTAGATCGGCGGGTAGGTCTTTGTATTCCGGCGCGTTCTTTTTAATCAATTGAGCGAGCAATAAACCGTGATGATGATCGTGCGATAGCGGAATTAATGCCTCATGTCTTTTCATTTTATTTCCTTTCAATAACATTATTTTTCAATAAATATTGTTTGAGCATCACATGTAAAACAATAACTCGGAGCAATTAATTACAAAGTAAAAAAAATAGATGGAATAAACACTATCAATTGCCGTCTGCTTTAGCGGCCGGACAATATAGTTCCCAAAGAATGTAGGGCTTTAGCCACATTCGATCATTTTAATTTATTTGCGCTTCTTTCAAAATTGTTCCGTCAATGCCGATCACTTTTACATGAACGGGAATTTCACATCCGCTAATTTCAACTGCCTGCTGAACCATCTGTACCAGACCACTGCAGCAGGGAACTTGCATAACCAATATCGTAATAGAATTAAGATTAGAATTTTCCATCATTGAAATCAGCTTATCAAAATAGGATTGTTTGTTGGTATCAAGTTTTGGACATGCAATTATTAACGATTTTCCTTTCAAAAAATCCTTATGAAAATCGGGATAAGAAAATCCGCAGCAATCAGCAGACAAGAGCAAATCAGAATTCTTGAAATATGCGGCGTTCGGATTCGCAAGATGAAGTTGAATAGGCCAGTTTGCCAGATGCGACTGCCGCGCTCCGGCTTCTGAAATGTTTTCCGTCGTATCGATCTCCATTTCTTTCGAACCGGGACATCCTGAATGTTCAGCTTTTTCCCTCTTCAATTCCGGGATGGGAATTTCATTTTTATTTAAGTACTCAATTGCTTCGGTAACATAATCAAGTTCATTGTGATCAATTAAATGTTCGAGATGAGCCTTGATAACATTTGGTCCGCCTTTTACTATATAATCCATCACCTTTGTTTCGTTGTATGGTTCGGCTTCCCGTTTTTCGATTGTTAGGGCGTCTTGGGGACAGTGCCCGATGCATGCACCGAGTCCGTCACAGAACAAATCGCTGATTAATCTAACCTTTCCGTCAATTACCTGAAGAGCCCCTTCGCGGCAGGATGGCACACAATCACCGCAGCCGTCGCAGAGATGCTCATCTATTTTTATAATTTCTCTAATCATTTAGCTTTTTCCTTGTAAGCAGAACTATAAGTCCGATTTAAAAATATGTTATTTGTGTGAAAAATACAACAGGATGAGAATATATTTTTTTGTTGACAAAATTTGTAAGAAAGGCTAATTTGTAATCGGAATTTATAATCTGATTAAGAAATGACGTGAAAAAACTTACAAAAGAAAATAGAAATACCGAAAAACCGGTACAAAAATATAGATTTTGGATACAGGCGGGATTTGCACTGCTCTGTGTTTGGATTGGAATTGAGTTTCACTTTTTTGTTGAATCACTTAGTGTCGGTAATCCGTCAGATGTTGGATCCCGCCCGCCCGGAGTTGAAGGCTTTTTACCCATCAGCGCGCTTATGAGTCTTTATTATTTCTTCTTAACCGGTGAAATTCATCAAGCTCATCCTGCAGGATTTGTAATTCTTGTCGGTATAATTTCTGTCTCGCTTATTTTCGGAAAAGCATTCTGCAGTTGGATGTGTCCGGTTGGTTTTTTATCCGAGCTAATAGGCGACTTCGGTGACAAGGTTGCCAAAAAGCTTTTCAAAAAAAGAATTAAGATACCGAAGATATTAGACTACCCGCTGCGAAGTATTAAATACTTATTGCTTGCGTTCTTTGTTTACTCAATATTTTTCGCCATGACTGCAGCCTCACTTAAGTACTTTCTTGACAGTCCATACAACTTAGTTGCGGATGTTAAGATGTACTTATTCTTTGCCGATATTTCTCGATTCTCTTTAATTGTGATTGCAGTGTTGTTCGGACTATCAATTATTTTTAGAAATTTTTGGTGCAGGTATCTTTGTCCTTACGGAGCTTTGCTTGGAATTACAAGTTTATTAAGCCCCAATAAAATTAAGCGCGATCCGGTTTCGTGTATTGACTGCGGATTATGCAATAAAGCCTGCCCGTCATTTATAAAAGTTGACAGTGTAAAAACAGTTTTTTCAGATGAGTGTTCAACATGTATGAACTGTGTTGATGCTTGTCCGGTTAAAGACACGCTTCAGTTAAAAACAATTACGAATAAAACAAAAATTTCGAAAAAACTTGTTGCATTTGGAATTGTTGCTGTTTATATAATAATAATAGGTTTTGGTATTGTTTCAGGTAATTGGCAGAACAACATATCGAAAGAAGAATATTTGATGTATCAAAAGAATTTAAACAGCCTTGGTCACCCGCGAAGCACGGCAGATATAGAGAAATTAAACAAGCTATCCAACGAAAGCAGCAAAATGAAAGAATAGGAAATAATGAAAAAACTTATTCAATTTTTTATGCCACCGCCAAGCTGGAGGCTGCCGGCTTTACTAATGTCGGGAATAATTACAGGAATTTCATTTCACATTTTTTATGCATCGAACGCTGTTTCATACCTATCCGATAAACCGGAGACGTGTATTAATTGTCATGTAATGGTTCCCCAATTTGCAACATGGCAGAAAAGTAGTCACGGCAGAGACACTAACTGCAATGATTGTCACGTACCGCATAACAATTTTATTGAAAAATATTATTTCAAAGCAAGCGACGGATTACGGCATGCAACAATGTTTACATTCAGACTGGAACCGCAGGTGATTCAAATAAAAGAAGCTGGTCAAAGGGCTGTGCAGGAAAATTGTATACGCTGTCATGAGAATGTAATTCATCCAATATCGATGAGAGCCCTCACAACGGAAAGCACATTGGAAAACGGTGAAAGATTTTGCTGGGACTGCCACAGGGAGGTTCCGCACGGACGGGTTAACAGTTTGTCGTCTACACCCAATGCGCAGGTTCCGGGATTAAATCCAATTATTCCGGATTGGTTAAAAGAGAGTAATAAAAATAGAAAGGGAGAAAAATGACAGATCAAAACGACAAAAGAAAACCATGGATTAATTGGTTGATTTTCGGTGCGACAGCTATTGTGGTATTTGTCCTTGGCTTATTTGCATCATCTATTGTTGAAAGAAGAGGCGAGACTTACACACTTCAGACCGTAAAGCCGATTCCTGCAAATGAAACGCGCAATGAAGTTTGGGGCGAAAATTATCCAAGGGAATATGAGACTTATCTACAAACTCTAGACACAACCTATGCCAGTAAATTCGGCGGCTCAAAAATGATCGATTATTTGGAGAAACATCCCGAATTGGTTGTAATGTGGGCGGGATATGGTTTTTCGAAAGAATATAATCAAGGACGGGGACATGCTTATGCCGTAAAAGATATCAGAAATATTCTGCGAACCGGCGGTGTTAAAGAAAGCCCGATGCCCGCGACATGCTGGACGTGTAAAAGTCCGGACGTTCCCAGGGTAATGCAAAAACTCGGACCCGAAGAATTTTACAAAGGAGACTGGATTGATAAAGGTGAGGAGATTATCAACCCAATAGGATGTATGGATTGCCACGATAACGAAACGATGGAGTTAAGGATTTCACGACCCGCATTAATTGAAGCATTTGAACGAAGAGGAAAAGACATCAATGATTTTACTCATAATGAAATGAGATCGCTCGTTTGCGCTCAATGTCATGTGGAATATTATTTCAAAAAAGATCCTGAAAATTATTTGACATTTCCGTGGGATAACGGGTTCAGCGCTGATGATATGGAAGCTTATTATGACAATATTGAATTTGTCGACTGGACTCATAAACTCAGCCGCGCGCCGATGTTAAAAGCTCAGCATCCTGATTATGAATTATTCATGACAGGTATTCACGCTAAGCGGGGAGTATCCTGCGCCGATTGTCACATGCCGTATAAGAGTGAAGGCGGTGTTAAATTCACCGATCACCATATAAGCAGCCCGCTTCAGAATATTTCAAACTCATGCCAGGTTTGTCATAGAGAAGAAACGGAAGACTTGGTTCGGGATGTTTATGAAAGACAGGATCGAATTTCTGAATTAAGAACAATTGCCGAGCAGACACTTGCAAAAGTTCATCTTGAAGCTAAAGCCGCTTGGGATAATGGGGCAGCAGAACAGGAAATGAAAGAAGTGCTGACATTTATCCGGCACGCACAATGGAGATGGGATTGGGTCGCCGCCGCTAACGGGATGGGATTCCATGCCCCAGTAGAGGCTCTTAGAGTTTTGGGAACTTCAATAAGCAAGGCGGAGAATGCCAGAAGACTTCTTGCTGAAATACTAATTAAGCGCGGGGTTTCATATCCAATTGAACTGCCGGATTATTCTACAAAAGCGAAAGCTCAGGCAGTAATAGGATTAAAGATGGCAGCGCTAGAAAAAGATAAGGAAGAATTACTTCGAACAACTGTTGTTGAATGGGATTCTCTGGCAAAGGAAAGACAAGGTACTTTGAAAAAATATTAATTAGTAACTCTATAGATGGAAATTCAGCATTAAAAAAAAATTTATACAGCATATGGAGAAAAAATGAAAAGAATTATTTTATCGATTATCAATGTACTTTTTTTTATGAGCGGGTTCTTATTCGCACAATCAGATCTAGATTTCTCTGCACAATTAAGACCCCGTTACATTTTTAGCGACAAAGATTTCAACAGCAATACAGGCTTCCACACTTACGGCGAAATACGTTCTCGTTTGGGAGTGAAATTTAATCCAACAAAAAACTTAACGGCATTTTTTCAAGTTCAAGATTCAAGAATTTTCGGCGAAGAGCCCAGCACAATTTCCAACACGAAAAATGTTGATGTCCATCAAGTTTACCTGCAAGTAAACAACCTTTTTGATCTTCCAATTAATCTGAAAGCGGGAAGAATGGAAGCGTCATACGGAACCGAGCGGATAATGGCTAGAAACAATTGGAATAACCTCGGCAGAAGTTTTGACGGCGTTTCTTTGCAAATTGATTTCAGCCGCGACAGCGAGACTAAACTCGATTTGTTTGCATTCAGAACAGCCGAAAGGTGGTTGCCGGAAGATTCTCTCGATGAAAATGTTTTGGGCGCTTTTGCGGAATTACAATTTATCGAAGGACACAAGCTCCAGCCGTTTGTAATTTACCGAAGTTCGACCGCCGCTTCCTATCCCTTTAATGCCTTTGCTGTCGGTGCATATTTAACCGGAACTATTAACGGTATTTGGCATCAAGCTGAGTTTATTTCACAGTTTGGCGATGAAAGAGATGATGGTCCGCAAAGTTTATCAGCTTTCTTTGCCGGTTACAATGCACGTTACACTTTTAGTACAGAAATTCAACCATGGTTGGGAGCGGGAATAGATTATTACAGCGGCGATGATGATCCGGCTGACAATAAGTATAAAGAGTTCAGCCGCTGGTTTGGAGCCGGACATAAGTATCTCGGTTATATGGATTACTTCCCGGGCAATACTTTTGGCGTAGGCTTAATGGATATACATTTTAAAGCAGGGTTGAAATTAATTGATAAGCTAAAAATAAAATCGGCTTTACACATTTTTAATTCCGCTGGAGATTATACTTTAGCCGATAATTCCAAATCAAATAGTTTCGGAACAGAGTTCGATCTTGTTTTAACTTACGACTATAATGATTACTTGGATTTTGAAATCGGCGGTGGATTATTTTTACCGGGTGAAATCTTTGAAGAGAACTTTGGTAAAGATAACTCAACTTGGTTTTATATGATGGCGGTTGTTGATTTGTAGATCATTTCATTAATCCACAGATTAAAAGTCTGTTGCATTGGTGCGAATAGTACGTTGCTTCACAATCTATGTTAAAATTATTTGATTGATTGTTTGACATAAAATCTTACCGCTGTATTTGAATTGCTGTAATCAGGATAATAATTGTATTCGCCGTATCGTTCATAAAGAAGGAATTCAAGTCCGAGTGCGGTTTTTTCAAATAAGTGATAATTTATGCCGGTCATAAGCAAACCGACAAATTCTTCTCCTTCAGCGCCGCTTAGCGTATGAATCCAATACCTTTTATAATTACCATAGATTTCACCGAAATTTGCAATGAATAAAGCTGCACCTAACTTTCCGCTTAAACCAGGTCCAAGGTTATAATCCTTTCCTTCAGCGGAAGCATACCGGGAATTTGTAGCGCCAATCAATATTGAAGATATGCTTAAGCTTGTTTCCAGCATAAGAGAAGAAGAAAACGGATTTTGATTAATTATTTGTCCGGTAAAACTGGCTGCGGCAAGTTTATAAATCACATTTGTAAGAATATCGATCTCTTTATAAAGCCCGATGATATTTTTTGAATTTTCGAATAATTTAATTTTTCCATCCCATAAAACACCGCTGGCAAAAATTCCTTGAATATCATCTCCCTCGGCAAAGTTAAACTCGGTGTGTAGGGAGAAATAGTCGAACGGTTGTTTATGTGACGATACTGAAAATTTCTCTCCGTAAATAAGATTTGCTCGAAGGGTGAAGTATGATTTGCTGTTATTTATTCTATTGCTGAAAAATACATTATGAACACCGGTTGAAAGCGTTAAAGTATAGTCAGGCGTTTTGGATGCTTTACCGGGTCTCCACATTTTCCCTTTAATCAAGCGGTTAAAACCCTGCATCGGATTAATTAGAGTTGAACTGAACTCCCGCAGAAATCTTTCAAAACCGCCTGTGCTTTCATCAATAATTAAGTTGGAAACACGGTATGATATTTCGCCTAATGTTATACCGCTGACCGAAGTATTAATAAGATCATTGTAGGAAGGAGGTTCATTTTCCATAAAATATTCCCACATGAGGCTGCCGCCTAAAGTGTATGGCACCGATTCCCAAAAACTCAAACCATTTGATCGAGCTGAATTAAAATAATTCGCTCCATGAAACGGGTGAAAGAATTGATTCATTAGATAATTATCTTCATCCCAAGCAAACCCGGTTTTAAAATTATCCTTAATTGACCCGAAGCTGATCTTTGCGAAATTCTGATCGAAAATATAATTGTTAACAGCGCCGAGCGTAAGATTCAGCCCTATTACTTCAACTGCCGGGAGCAGATAATTTTTTTCTTCAACATCGCTTTCATTAACTTTCTTGAATATTACGTTAGACCCAGCAGATAATCCCGACGGCAACTTGTTGGTAAAATTGCTTTGCGCATGGGATTCACCGGCGTAGAATAAAATTAAACCAAATAGCATTGCTGCAATTAATCGAGTTGTTAAATTATTCTTTTTCATATCATTTCAATAATCTTCTACCGTTAAAAACAATACTATGATGACAATTCCTGCCCGGCACATTAAGCGTTTTGACGGATGTTGGTCACCTTAAAAGCTGTATTTAATTTTTGTGTAAACCATATCGTTCTTATCAAACCTTCCGAACTGACCTTCATCTCCGACAAATAGATTAGCGCCAAACATAATTTCAAAACCGTCAATAAAATCATAAGTTACTTTGGGACGAATAAGCGCATCGCCATCATTCAAACCGATGTATGTGAACAGTTCAACATTAAGTGTTTCTCTTAAGAAATCCATAGATGCTAGAAACGTCATTGTATTTTCAAATTCATCGTTAATTAAAAAATCATCGTAATCCATGATTGCCTGCTGAATGAATTGGCTGCTTAGTCTTAAATCGCCAATGTTGTAATCAACTCCCAATAAATAGTGGAAATAATTCTTTTCTTCGGTTCCGCCGGCGCTCAAAGGATTCGTCGATTGAAAATGTTTCCCGTTATTAAAAGCACCTTCTCCCCTGAGTACTGCAGGTCCGATCGTTGTACTAAAACTTCCGCCTAAAGTTGTCAGTCTGTGGTGTTCCGGCTTTATTATAATTGAATCAACAATGCCGGAAGCGGCGTTAAGAATTTTTTCAGAATGAAAAGCCGGATCATCATCCCATGAGTACGCCGCCATTAATTCAAAATCGATTGCGGAAGAAAGAAGCGAATACTTTGCAAATACCTCGCTATTCGACAGTTTATCTTTTACATCGGTATTTGCATAATTGAAGCTGTAGGGAAGCGGGTAATCAGGTTTTACGCCCCATATTGAATTTTGATCCGGCATTTGTGTCGGAGTAAAAACCGGGATCCACACAAGTTCGAAAGCACTGCTGCCTAAGTAATAATTAAACTTGAGTGAAGTTACACCTACGCGGATTTCGCTGAATTCCGGGAGCAGAAACTCTCTCATATCTTTCGGAGAAACAATATCGGTAATAAATACGCCGTCTGCTTTTCCCCAAACAATCTGCTGTTTTCCGATTCGTAAATCGAAGGAATCAAAGTATAAATCCATATACGCCTGTCTAAATCCCAATTCCAAATCTTTGTCTGAATAATGATAAAGAAACGGGTTCACTTTAAAATAGACGTCGCCCCGGCTGTGTTCAAGATTCAGATCGAATGTGTTTTGTATAATTGAATATTCACTTTCGCCGGTTGTTAATGCGCCGAGATATGTTCTGGCATAACCGCTTAGAAATAAATCCTGTGCATTACTAACCGTAAACAATAACAACAGCAAAGGAACAATTAGTTTTTTGCTAATCATTTTAGATACCTCGCTTCATCATTCTTTCGGTGAACATGTTATCATCAATACCGGTGTTGAGTTTTACATCTTTCAGATTCATTATGGTTCTATGATCTTTTTGAATATTGTGCATCACGGAATGAAGTATTGTCCAAAAACCGTCTATCTTATCATACTTTTCGACGGTAAGATTTTTAAGGTGATCTCCGTCTTCGTCATAAAACTCTTTCTTTAGTCCGATCCATTTGTCTTTACTAACCCAAACAACCGTTTTCGAATACATATAATTTTCTTCTTTCGGAATGCTTTCAACAACATAGCAGTCTTCGCCGTTTAATTTTTCTTCACGCAGTAATTTATGCGTATCTTCTGACGGGTGCCTGTCGCCGAGATCGTCGTAAGTAAAATCGGATCCCATAAAGTAATCGCTTTTGCTGTCGCTTGAAATTCGTTTTACTTTTTTCAACGCAGGAAGATATATCCACTGATCATCGTCTTTGCCTTCTTCATCATAGCTCCAATTCATAAATGATGTGTTTCTTACATCAGCCGGAGCTTGAAAGAACATAATGCTCTTTTCTTCCTTCCCGAAATCTTTACTGTATTGTTTGATTTCACGGACTCTTTCATCTCCACGCGAATTAATCAGTGTCATAGTTAATTCTGATGTCGCATCTTCACCGGTTTCACGGTAATAAACGTTTTCGATGATTTTCTGTCCGGTTAAATTTTCCTGGGCATGTATCGTAATTCCAATAGCAAATACCAGTAATGTCATTATTATTTTTGTAAGTTTCATTTTGATTCTCCTTTATTTATTTGTAATTCAATTCTGCTTAGTAATTCGTTTTCAACCTCTTCGTTTAATTCATCCGAATAAAGAAAGACAACGAGACCGCCGTCATTAATCAAAAGAATATTCGGATTATCCTCTGATAAGTTCCATTCGTTCAATACTACTTCATCTTTATCGAGTACATAAATTTTTGTCGTATCTTCTTCAGCTTTACCTCTGACTTTATCTTCAATAAGTGAATTTGGAATCCAGGTTGCTTCGGTGTTTAGAATGAGCGTTACTTGAAATCTTTCTTTTTGATAATTCCGTTTGTCGATCCTTTCAAGAAATTTTTGAACACTGCCCTGTTGATCGGGCGCAACATATAATAGTAAGTTAATTTTTCCTTTTAGTTCTTTACTTGACCACGAATATCCGTCAATGTTTCCGCCGTTTTCTTTATCCAAAAATACTTCGGGCGGATTTTTATTTATCTCAACTTGAGCGCTTACCGAAAGCGATAAAAAGAAAATCATTATCACTAACCGGCTTATAGTTTTAATAAAATTATGATTTTTATTTATTCTCATTACTATTCCTTTTCTTTTTGAAATACATGTTTGATTTATAAAGAACTAAGAACATTATTGTAACCGTACCGATAAAGCTTGTAAACATATTTAGGGAGACCAATGCACCAAGAGACCTGTTGGGCGGAAATACGGAAAACAAAAGGACTAAGAAACCTGCTATCACTACAACAGCATTAAAACTTATTGCTCTTCCGGAATGATGCATCGTTTCTTTAATTGTTAATTCTTTATTACCCGATTCGAGCGCGTAAATTTTATATCTTTCAATAAAGTGAACAGCGTAGTCAATTCCTATCCCGACTGCAATGCTTGAAATTAATGCGGTGGTTGTGCTTAACGCTATATTGAATATGCCCATTAATCCGAAACTTATTACAGCCGTGATAACTATCGGTATCGATCCGATAAAACCGATTGAAATTTTTCTGAACATTACCGAAAGAAGAATAATTATAAGCAGCAGAGAAAGAAGCAGACTTGTAATCTGCCCTTCGAGGATAAGATCGGTAAATACGAGCGCTTTGTAACCTGAACCGGCATAATTAATATTAACGTTATATTTTTCGAAATCAGCTTTGTACTTATCGAGTATCTCGATTGCGCGGTTTACTTCTTTTGAGTTATCACTTTTTAATTGAACATTGACGTTTGCCAGTTTGTAATCGTAATCGACAACCTTCCATAGATTATCCGGGTCGCCCGACATTTCATAAAGAAGCAGATATTGAGCAATCAAATTTTGCGATTCTGGAATTGTGTTATAGGCTTCATTATCGGCGTTCATTACTTTGTTCATTCTTTTAATGTAATCCGCCAACGAAAATGAATTTCCTACCACATCAATCGATTCAACATCAGCCTGCATTTTGTCGATTAACCGCTGAACTTCCGGTTCTTTGAATTTATCTTGATCATCGGACTCGAGAATTACATTTAATGTATTCGTACCGCCGAAGTGTTGATTTATAAACGCATCGGTTAGAACTATATCGCTGTCTTTTTCAAACTTGTCGAGAAAACTGGAGTTAATCCAAACTTCGTTTATCCCAATAACTGATATAACAATAATAATTACGGTAACTGAAATAACAAGCGCTTTAAACTTCACCGCGCCTTCAGCGAATTTATAAGAAAACTTACCGCTTTCTTCTTTAGATTTTTCTTGATGAACTTTTCTTCTCGGCAGTCCGAATACGATGATCGACGCCGGAATTAGAACAAGCGAAAACACCATTGCCATCAAGACTCCGAATGCCGTAAACAATCCGAAATATTTTATCGGATAGACTTCGGAAGTCAGAAGCGAGATGAATCCTACAGCAGTTGTTACCGAAGTCATAACAATCGGTTTCCACATCCCCTTGATCATATCTTTTACTGCATCTAATTTTTTCGCATCAGGATGTTCAAATAGATAGAGATCAAGATGACTGTAAAGATGGATGCCGTCGGCAACCCCTATAGCAATAAGCATAACGGGAATCATAGTAGAAACCGAGTAAATCGGAATCCCGATAACCGCCATTAATCCGAACGCCCAAATTGTACTGAATAAAACTACCAACAAAGTGAAAATAGTGTTTCGTACACTTCGCATTACGAAATAAAGAACCAGGATAATTACCGCAATTACGATCGGCACCATTATCATCATATCTTTAGGCGCGAGATAAGCCAGAGTTCCTTCTACTATTGGAACACCGGCTACATGCAGTTTTTCAGGTCCTTCGTATGATTTTGTCAAATCCAAAATTGCGTGATAGAATTCGATTGTAAAAACATCATCATCAATTTCCGCGACGATGAGTGCAATCTGTTCATTTTCAGATACAATTCGTTTGAAAACCATTTCATTGCTTCGAACAGCTGATTGCAATTGCTTTAATTCTTCTTCGGTTTGAGGAATTTTATTGTAAAAATCTTTTACATCCAGACTCCCTTCGGTTCCAACAATATTTTCGGCAGTATAAAGCGAAGTAACATCATCTTTATTAATCTCATCCATTTTTTGAAGTTGGCGGGTAAGGTCTTTTATCTTTTTTAATGTAGAGGGATTATATATTCCTTCTTTATTTTCGACGGCAATCAATATGCCGTCATTAATATTAAATATTTCTTCGGCTTGATCACTGAAAACAAATGCAGGGTGATCGTACGGCATGTATTCATCAAGATCGGTTTCCATTCTCGAATTTTCTATCATTCTATCCATGAATAACAGGGATACAATTAGAATTAATACAAGAGCAATTATCGATCCGATTAGATGTTTGTTTTTAGGGCATTTCATATTTCACTCATTTTAGTTAACTAACTTTTGATTTAAAAATCTTTTCCCCTTTTTAGTAAGGGCGCCGTTGAGTACAATCTTCATTAAGAGATCGAGTTCATTTTCAATGTGTTCGGCGTTCCTTTTCGTAACTTCATTTATTGCACCGTAGATTAATTTTAGATAAAGTTCGGCAGGATAATCATTCAGTACACCTTTTTTTCTTCCGCTGTTTATTAGAAGCAGCAGCATCGGGATAATATTGTATTTTCTAAACCGGGCGACTTTGATCCATATATCAGGATAAGCCCGCTTTAATTCGGCAAGCGATATGTCATCAAACGATTTCAAATTTTTCTTTACAGTATCAAAAATTGTATAGAACTTTTCGATAAATGGGGATTCATTTGCAACTGCAGAAATTACATTGCTGTATGCTTCGTTGAGCATATCCATTATTGTTGTATCAATTAAATCGTGCTTGGCGCCGAATTCCCTGTAGATAGTTTTCTTGCTGATCTTAAGTTCCGAGGCTAGTTCATCTAACGGAAGCGAACTAAATCCTTCCTCTTGAAATCTCATTGCCAGATATTTTTTAATTTCTTTTTTCTTCATTTCAATTATGAGTTAACACTAACTAACTTTTTTACTAAAAAAATATTTATTTGCTGATCATTTCTTTTATTGTACCAAGTGTTTTTTCGCTTTTATTCGAAATATTAAATCCAAAACCTCCGAGCCGCCATTCCAAAACCGTTAACCTGATAAATCCCAAGATCATTGTTACAACATCGCTTGTTCCGATTTGCTTAAACTCATTTTCAGCTTTTCCCTGTTCAACAATTGAGGTAAGTAAACTTTTCCTGTATTTGATTATTTTAAGTAATTTTTGTTTGAGAAGATTGCTTTGATTAAAAATATCTTCCGAAAATAGAATTGAGGTCATCTCTTTGTTTTTTTGAAGAAAATCGAAGTGAAATTGAATAAACTTTCGCAGCTTCTCAACCGCCGTATTTCCAAGTGCTAAATTTTCTTCCAATAAATGATCAAACTCTCCAATACGGGATAAAATACCAAGTATTATATCTTCTTTATTCAAAAAGTGTCTGTATATCGCCGGTTCGCTGATTTTTACTTTTCCGGCTAATTCGCGGATGGACAAGGATTCATACCCGCCTTCATGAATAATGTTAATTGCTTCATCAATTATCATTTTCTGTCTTTCTACCGTAGTTAATCGCGCCATAATTTTCCTTTTCACAATGTTTGTTAACACTCACTAATAAATATAAGGTGTTGAATTGGATTTGTCAAGTTTAAAAATCAGGCAGGTTGTCTTTATGAAAAAATCTCGATACCTAGCAACTTTCTTTTCGATCAATATGTCTATATTAAAGCATTATTCTACAACAGCTAACTATGTCACTCAATAAATTGTATTAAACCGTCGCAAAAAAATCAAATTAAAATCATTTTTTCTATTTATGAAGTATCAGCCACAAGGTTCTTATTTTAAGATGAAATTCATTCTAATTTTAATAAACACAGCTTATTACTCAGCTTTAGTGCAAAGTTCGTTTTTTATTTGAATTAAGATTCGTAAATTCCATGAACTAGATTCTAAAGTAGTACAAAATGGAAAAGGTATTTTATGTTCGGATCATTTGGCGCAGCTGAAATAATAATTATAGCGTTTGTTTTAATCCTGTTGTTTGGGGGAAAGAAAATCCCGGAACTTGCTAAAGGTATAGGTAAAGGAATTAAAGATTTTAGAAAATCTATTAAAGACCGAGAAGATGAGGATGAATCAGAAGATGATAAGAAAATTGAGAAGGATTGATTCCCGCTTAAATTTTTTATCTACAGTAAAAATTTTTTGATTTTAATTCCGGTTGCAAGTAATTTAGCGCTAATAAAATCTCCTCCTAGATTTACAACCCGTTGATCTTTATTTACAAGACTAAGGAATAATAAAATGAGAACTAAGGTGAGTGGTGCAACCTATTCGTCCATTGTAGGAATAGGCGAACAGTTAAAAAAGAAAAGTTTAGAAACCGGGAAAGAATATTTATACTTAAACCGGGGAGTGAATGCCGTAGTAAATATCGATCTTACCGAAGTTATTCCGTTGATAGATTTCAATTCGAATGAAATACAGGTTTATCCATCGAACAATGGAATAGAATCTCTGAGGAAAGCAATCAATCATTATTATTTCATGGGAAATTCATCACCCGGGAATATTTTTATTACTAACGGAGGAATGAATGCGCTTGACCTTGTAACACAATGTTTGGATGTAGATAAAATTTACGTCTCCCGGTATTATTGGGGTTCCTACACTAAGATTATGACGATCAACGGAGTAGATTATAGTGATTACAAAAGTTTCGAAGAACTTGAATCTAAATTGGATGAAATAAAAAATTCAGCCGTAATTATCTGCGATCCCAACAATCCGCTGGGTGATAAATTTGACGACGAAGAATTGCTGAGACTAGTTGCATTATTGAATGCCAACGGTACAGTCGTGATATGGGACAGCCCCTACCGTAAACTTTTCTACGGCAGCGATGATGACTTTTACGCAAAGCTTATCGATTTTGAGAATGTGATAATTACAGACAGCTTCAGCAAATCGATCGGGTTAAGCGGACAGCGGTTAGGCTTTATGCACTCGACGAATAAAGAATTTAATGATGAGTTTAATATTCATCTACTTTATGCAACAAACGGAATTAATGCCTTTGCACAGGTTTTGGTACAAAAAATCTTATCTACTCCGCAAGGACAAAAAGCAGCAAAAGAATTTCAACAAAAAACTGTTACGGATATAACGAAGAATATAGAATACCTGCATGAAAACTCGATATTGGCTGATGAGTATTACCGCCATTCGAAGCCGGTCGGGATATTTGTAATTGTAAACCGCACATATGATGAACTACTAAAATATAGAATAGGTAGTGTGGCGCTCCCGTTCTTTACTCAATCCGATAAGCAACGTGCAGAGAGTTACTCAAGAATTTGTGTTTCGATTAAGCATGAAAAATTTGTTGAATTTTTTGATAGGATGCTGAAGGGGTGAAAATCACTTCTCTTAATTTTTTGTGACATTAGAATCGATGCCTAGCAGGAGGGATAAAAGTCCGGAAATATTTTCTTTTGTCTCACGAAGAATAATTTTGCCGAGAAATGTTGTTGAATAATACTTTCTCACCTTCCCGTTTACATTAAATTCCTCCGCCTTTAGCATTCCCCATTTTTCAAGTTTGTGAAATAACGGATAAATCGTTCCAAAGGAAATTTCATATCCCAGCTCAGCCAGTTTTTTTTGATAATCCTTGCCGTAGACTGGCTTTAACTGCGCTTCTTGCAAAATATGAATTTTTAGCAAGCTGATAAATACATCACGGGTTAATATTTTCTCATCCATGGGACCTACGATTTATAATATCACAATCCGATATCGTAATATAATATAAAATAGAGCTGATTTCAATAAATTTGTTCATTTCAAAAAAAAGGAAAACACAACTGGTTCGCTGATTGTGAAAATCAATTGAAAAACATGATTTATAGTAAATTATCAATATATCGTTAGCCGATATTGTGATATGATAGCAAGAAATTGTAAGTTGCAAATTCAGAAAATATCGAATGCCGATCTGAAAGTATTGCAATGAGCCTCAACAATATCATCAATATTTGGTGAATAACCGCCGCCCATAGAAATCATAAGAGGAATAAAATGTTTTTGGGAAGTTCGCAATACAAATTCATCACGATTTTTACATCCGTTCAAGGAAAGGTTAAGGCGTCCCCATTTATCGGTCGATAACACATCCACACCGGAAATGTAGAACAAAAAGTCAAGTTGAAAATCATCAATTAATTTCGGCAGAACAGCTTGAAGAAGACTTAAGTATTCTTCATCACCAGTATTGAATTTGAGCGGGAGATCGAGATCGCTTCTTTCTTTACGAAGCGGATAGTTAGCCTCACCGTGCATGCTGAATGTAAAAACCTTTTCGTTCTCTTCGAATATATTCGCTGGTATGTGTCAATTCTACTATTTCACGCTTTGCCATAGAGGGAATAAATAAATTTGCTTCTGAAATTACATTCTCATCTAAAAGCTTTTCAGGAATAAGTTTGTATTTTTGTATTGGAAACTTATGATCCGAAGGAAGCGGGAGTATGTATTCCTTTGAGTAAGCGATTTTTATATTTTTCATATAGATAACAAAATTAACATCAAAAATAAGAAAAACATATATGATGCAGTTCAGAACAGAAATTAATGTTGATCCGGCTGAAATTAAAATCAGCTATGAAGATAAAATAATTACAATCGGGTCATGCTTTGCCGAAAACATTGCGCAATATTTTAAGCAAGGTCGATTTCATGTTTTGGAAAACCCGTTCGGCGTTTTGTATAATCCTGCATCGATTCATAACTCAATAAAACTACTTGTTGAAAAAAAAACATTTACAGAGAATGATCTCATCTTTGATCAGGGAGAGTATCACAGTTTTAGTCACCATAGTTGTTTCTCACATCACCAACCTGAAGAAGTACTTAAAAAGATAAATGACGGATTAAATATAACCGGGAAATATATTCGGCAGGCAGACTGGCTGATTATTACCTTTGGAACAGCATATGTTTATGAACATATCGAACGAAAAATGATTGTTTCCAACTGTCATAAAATTCCGCAGAACAAATTTTTACGATATAGATTATCCGTTGATGAGATTAATAACTATTTAGCAAAAATAATCGATTTGCTGCATGAGATAAATCCAAAATTACAAGTGATTTTTACAGTTAGTCCCGTAAGACATTTGAAAGACGGTTCGATCAATAATCAATTGAGTAAGGCGTCGCTTCTATTAGCCGTGAATAAAATGATTAATAACAGAAGCGCTTTTTATTTTCCATCCTATGAAATAATGATGGATGATTTAAGAGATTACAGATTTTATGAACGGGATTTAATACATCCAAATAAAATTGCGACTGAATACATTTGGCAAAAGTTTTCCGAATGCTGGTTCAGTGAAAACACAATGGAATTAATGAAAGAAGTTTCAAAAATTACTGCGGCAAGAGAACACCGTCCGCGAAATCCGAATTCACCAAAACACAAAGAGTTTTTAAAATCACTTCTTGAAAAAATTTCATTGCTTGAAAAAACAAATCCGGAAATAAATTTAACCGACGATAAATTATATTTCTCGAACATATTATGATGTCATTTTAAAAACGTACATTAATATTTTTCACCATTCCAAACTAACACCAATACTAGGCAATATTCCAATTGAGCTTTCGTCACGCACTTTCATTTTTTGGTAATCCCATCTGTTCTGATTTACATTTTGACGGTTGTAAATGTTTTGTATATCGAGATAAGTTATCAATGCCCATCCTTCAAAATCCCATCGCCTGTCAAAACGAATATCCAGACTGTGATTAACCGGGAATCTTTCGGTATTAAAATCAGAAATACTTTGAGTCCCGTTGCTGTTGTACGGCGTATAAGGGAAGCCGGTTGCTAAACGGAATTTTATGCTTGCTTCCCATTTTTGGTTAAAGATATAACCTGCACTCAGATTCATTATCCATCTTTGATCATAACTGCCTGCACGCTCCACTCCATCCAGTGCAGTGAAATAGGTTTCGCTGTATGTCAAACTAAAGAACCCGTAATGCGGTATCTCGGAAGATTTTTTCTGCATCGAAAATTCAAGACCTCTCGAATAACCAGATCCGCTGCTTACCAGCGGCTCTAAACCAAACGATTGAAAATTATTATCTGCCCCCGCGTAACCCGCTCCCGTATTGGCTAAAACTAAATATGGGCGCAATGTGCTGGTGGGATAATCTTTGTAATCCTTGTAAAAGCCTTCTATTTTTACTCTTATATCACTCCTCAGCATGTGTTCGTATCCAAGCACAAATTGATCAACACGAACTGCAGTTAAATTGTTGTTCTGTGGATTTCCGCTTAGCCATATATAAGAAGGATTCTGGTAATAAATTCCTGTACTGAAACTTATATTTGAAATTTCGTTAATCATAAAAGATGTGAGGAAACGCGGACTGAAATAAAAGGACTTCTCAATTCCGCTGAAATAATCTGCGCGTCCGCCTAAAGTAATTCTTAATCGATTAAAAAGTACATCCGAATATTGTGTGTAGAATGCTCCTTTGTAATAATCTTTTTTCGCCGATAAAGAGTTTACCGTCAGCACTTCTCCGAATGTAGTTACGAACGGGGGGAACCTGACGTCAGTTTCAAAATTAATCAGCTTACCGGAGAAACCAGCATTAATTTCGGAAGTTGATGATAATTTATAAACCAAATCGGCTTTTAATTCATTTTCTGCTTCTATAGATTTATTAATAAATACCGGGTTTAAAAGGGTATCCTTTTGAATAAAATCATATTTCACATAGTTTCTGCTGAAGCTTAAAGTTGAAAAACCGTTTTTGAACAGATGTCTGTAAGACAAACCGGCAAGATATTGATTTTGATCATTCCCGAGAATTCTTGCGTTATCATAAATATCTTCCGTGTTTTTGTTATTGAATTTCACGCGGTCATAAGCGCCGACGAAGAGGAAGGACAATCTGTCAGATGTACTTAAATTGTAATTCCACTTTGTAATCAGGTCATAATATTCGGGAACAAAGTTAAATCCCGCGGCATCAAAAATAAAATCCAGATAACTTCTTCTGATTGAAAAAAGAAAACTCCCTTTTTCGGAAACGGGTCCCTCCAAATTCAATCCGAATTGTGTTGCCGACACCAACGCTTTTCCGCCGAACTGATCTGTTCTGCCGTTACGCAGATCGATTTTTAATACCGAAGAAAGTTTATCGCCGTAAATGGAAGAAAATCCACCGGTAGAAAAAGAAGTTTCTTTCACAAAATCAAGATTGATATAACTCAACGGTCCGCCGGTTGCGCCCTGGCTGCCGAAGTGATTAATGTTGGGAACAACAAAGCCATCAACTACATACAGGTTTTCTGAAGGGGCTCCGCCGCGAACAACTAAATCATTTCTGCCGGGTGATTGTTGTGCTACACCGGGAAGAATTGACAAAGCTCTCACTACATCTTCGAATCCGCCGGGCGCCCTGCGAATTTCTTCATAGGAAAAATTTGTTACACTGTTGAGTTCGGTTGGATCCATTTCAAAAAAATCTGACGTAACAGTAACTCCTTCAAGCTCGATAACAGACTCAATCATTTGAAATTCAACGTATGCGGGTCTGGCTGAATTAACCACAACATCGGTTTTTGTAATCGGATCATAACCGATAAAAGAAGCTTTTAATTGATAAAGACCTACGGGCAGATCGTCAATCGAAAATTGACCGTCTAAATCTGTTGCAGTTCCATACGCTGTTCCGACAACTATAATATTTACACCGGGGAGTGATTCTTTTGTAATCTTATCAATTACTTTCCCGGTTATGCTTCCGCCCCTGTTTTGAGCAGAAACCGTAAATGATATCATCAGTAAAATAAAATTAATTGTTGCTGTAAATTTCATTTTCTCCTCATATTTTCAGCAATAACAAATCGGATGGATTTTAAGTTCTAATTGTGACATATAGTTATTATTCTTATTTTATAATTCAATTTAATTCTTATTCCATAAGATTGATCATGAAAAATTCTTTCGACCGAGAAAAATTAAAACACCTAACTAAAGACGAAGAATCTCTCAATGAAATTCTTAATATAATCCAGGAATCACTATCAGAAAATTATTCCAAAGAAGAATTAATTTTTTTTGAAGAAATAAATAATTTTTTTGTCAGAACAAGTGATTATTCCTGGTCGATAACTTATTCAAATGATTCAGCCCAAAATTTTATTTCCGGCACGATAGAGAAACTTACCGGTTATAAAGCGAAAGATTTAGAAAAGAAACCCGGGCAACTGCTTTTTATTGTTCACGAGGATGATAAGGGTGAAGTAAAAAGAATTTATACCGAGGCTGAGAACAGAGGCAAAAAGAATATTTTTAAAGTTATTTACAGAATAATTAATAAAGATGAAAGAACGTTATGGATACGTGAAAACATTTGTGTGAAAAGAGATGATGACGGCAACGCCGAAGAAATTTTCAGATTATTATGCAACATTTCGGATATAAAAGAGGTTGAATCAGAACTAAGGGAATCGCTTGAAAAACTTCAGGAGTTAAATTCGACTAAGGATAAATTTATTAGTATTGTCTCACATGATTTAAGGGCTCCTTTTACGAGTCTGCTGGGATTTTCAGAGATACTTTTAAATGAAGAAGACCTTTCACGCGAAGAGAGACGGGAATATTTGAATTATATATATGACGCTTCCAAAACTCAGCTTGCGCTTGTTAATCATCTTTTGGATTGGTCAAGACTGCAATCGGGCAGACTCCAAATAGACACCCAGAGAATCAAACTCCGCACAATGGTTTCCAACTGTGTCTCGTCGTTAACCGGTGCGGCTATTCGAAAAAGCATCGATATCAAAACCGAAATAAGCAAAGACTTACATGTTAATGTTGATGACAGGTTAATGCAGCAGGTAATCACTAATTTAATTAGCAATGCGATAAAATTCACACCCGAAAAAAAATCAGTACACATCACAGCCAATCAATTCAAGCAAGGGATGGTTGAGTTGATAATTACTGACCAGGGAGTCGGCATTCCCGAAGCCGACCAATCAAAACTTTTCCGTATAGACGAAAAGCACTCGACGGCAGGAACGAAGGGTGAAAAAGGAAGCGGGTTGGGTTTAATGCTGGTTAAAGAAATTGTTGAAAAACACGGCGGTCAGATTTGGTTTTATTCTAAAGAAGGAGAAGGATCGGAGTTTCATATCACGATGCCGGAAGCTAAAAATATAATAATGTTGGTTGAAGACGATAAAATTGTTCGATCGCTCTATCTAAAAATTATTAACATGGCAGTTCCTACTTATGAAATAGTACAGGCGAGTAACGGTTATGAGGCAATGACTATGCTGATGCAAAAATCTCCTTCTCTCCTTATCACCGATCATGAAATGCCCCTGATGAACGGAATACAACTGCTTGAAGCAATTAGAAAGAGGGAATCGAATAAGAATATACCGGTAATAGTAATTTCAGCCGAGTTTACAAAAGAAATTAAAAACAAATACAAAGCACTCGGTGTTGATTATATGCTCCCAAAGCCATTTGAAAATGAAGATTTGATTGAACAGATTCAAAAAAGTATGAATTAATTTTGCTACATTTGCATTCCTCAGTCTTAGAGTTCTAAAGGGGCTTATACAAATAAATTACTAGAGAATATGACCAATACTGAAAATGAAAATGTAGTTGTATCCGAAAAAAAGTGGTATGCGCTTTATACAAAACCGCGCCATGAGTTTAAAGCAGAAGCTGAACTCTTGGCAGAAAACATCGAAACATATCTGCCGGTGATTACAACCGTAAAACAGTGGAGCGATAGAAAAAAGAAAGTTACGGAACCGTTGTTTAGAGGTTATATTTTTATAAAAGCTTTGCCGAAAGAAAGATTTAAAGCAGTTATACAGAAGTCGGTAATTCGAACAATCATGTTTGACGGCGCACCGGCTGTTATCCCCGATTGGCAGATTGAAAGTGTGAAGAAAATGCTTTCATCAAAATCGGAGTTTTCAATTGCCGACGAATTGAAAGTGGGCACCAGGGTTAAAGTTGTAAATGGTCCATTCGACGGAATTGAAGGGGTGATTTATTTCACTCCCGAAAAAAACCGTATGCTGGCAATTTCAATCGAATTTATCAATAGATCGATACTTGTCTATCTTCCTCCCGAGCATGTTGTTAAAAAAAAGTCTGATTGAAATCCTTAGATTAGCATCGATTTTTTTCTTAAATTAATTTATTGTCACACATTATTAATAGCTATTTGGTATGCCAAGTAAAAAAGAACTTATTGATATTCAAGTTGGAGAACAAATCAGTCAATTTTTTATTCTTACTAAGGTAGAAAAAAAATTAACAAGGGCAGGAAAACCCTATCTCAATTTGATGTTTAGGGATAAGTCCGCTGAAGTTACTGCAAAGATGTGGGATAATTTTGAGGATTTTGAAAAAACCGTTTCCGATGGTTCAATTGTAAAAGTTGCCGGAACTATTGAAGATTTTCAAGGACAGAAACAGGTTAAAATCGACAAGATAAGACTAGCAATTCCCTCCGATAATGTTAAACACGAATCTTTTCTCCCGAAATCTAAACGCAGCCTGGAAGAAATGATTACGGAGCTGAAAGAGAGATTGGAAAAAGTGGAAGAGCCCCTTATTAAAGAGCTGCTCGATAAAATTTTAACTGACGAAAAATTTGAAAAGTATACCAAAGTGCCGGCAGGTAAGGCTTGGCACCACGCATATATCGGCGGATTGATTGAGCACACTCTTGAAATTATAAAAATTTGTGACCTGATGTGCGATATTCATCCGGAGATTAACCGGGATATTTTAATTGCAGGTGCGGCGCTTCATGACTTTGGCAAAACTGAAGAACTTACATTCGAAACAGGATTTGATTATACGGATAAAGGTAAACTGCTCGGTCATATTGTAATTGCGGCAATGGAAATAGAATCAAAAACAAAAGAGATTGAAGGATTTCCCGAAAAATTAAAAGATCAAATTATACATTTGGTTTTGAGTCACCAAGGTAAACTGGAATTTGCTTCACCCGTGGAACCCAAAACTTTAGAAGCTATCGTGCTTTATCATGCGGATGAATTGAGCGCTAAAACGAATGCGTATAAATCTGCAATCCAAGCAGAAGAAACATCAGAAAATATATGGACTCGTTACCTGCCGCTTGCAAATACATCTCTCTACATAAGTAAAAATGATAACGAAAAAGATTTCAAGGAAAATTTATTCGAATAATAATTAATTCAACAAGGGGACGGAATATGAAAACCAAAGTATCATGGGGGCTTGTAATTTTATTTTTTGTACTGTCATCTACGCTTTATTCACAGTCCGTAGAAAGATTGATATCTCAATCGGATAGTTTAACAAAGTCATTTCTAAATCAAGCCGCTTTAGATGTATTAAAAAAAGCCGAAAAATTAGAGCCGAATAATTGGGAAGTACTTTGGAGAATCAGCCGCGCATATGTTGATATCGGCGAGCATCTGCCTGCAAGCACCGGTGAGCAGGAAGAGCAGCAGGTTAAAACATACGAAATGGCTTTGGATTATGCGGATAAAGCAGTTCAAGCGGCGCCTGAAAGATCCGAAACATATTTGCGTCGTGCAATTGCAAATGGTAGAATCGCACTCTTTAAAGGTGTCTTTTCGGTTGCGGATGTTGTAAATAAAGTTCGTGATGATTCTGAAAAAGCCATACAATTGGCAACGGGCGGAGATGAAATTTTATCAACTTCTCATTATGTGCTGGGCAGGACTCATGCAAAAATTAGTGAGAAATGGGCTCCGGCTAGAGCCGTACTTGGATTAGGATGGGCTGAATTGGAAATCGGTTTGGATCATTTTGCAAAAGCAATTGAGTTAAGACCGGATTATGTTATGTTCTATGTTGATTACGCAATTGCGCTGGTTGAAGCCGACCAAGAAAATGCTGCGATTGCCATGCTTAGAAAAGCGCTTAACAGTCCGAATCAAGATGAGGATGATGAAAAGCGTAAAGAAGAAGCAATGGCAATGTTAAAGGAATTGACCGAATAAAATGAAGTTTAATGATCATTTTCTCTCAAAATTGAAGACTGCACAGAAAGTGGTTTTTTTTACCGGTGCGGGAATATCTGCTGAGAGCGGCATATCTACTTTCCGCGGTAAAGACGGTATTTGGAATAAACTTAAACCCGAAGAACTTGCCAGTTTTGATGCATTTATGCGCAATCCCAAATTGGTTTGGGAGTGGTATCAATACAGAAGAAAAATTGCACATGATACTAAACCGAATTTAGGTCACGAGGCAATTAAACAATTTGAAAAGCTTGTGGATGAAGTGACGGTTGTTACTCAAAATGTCGACAACCTTCATAACCGCGCGGGAAGCAAAAATGTATTGGAACTTCACGGAAATATTGAAAGAAATTACTGTACTGACTGTAGAACATTTTTTTCTCCCGACGAAATATCTAAACTGGAAAATGAATCGGGCAGTGAATCGCCCCGTTGTTCTAAATGCAGCGGGTTGATTCGTCCCGATGTGGTTTGGTTCGGTGAATTTTTACCTCAGGACGTATTTTCGGAGGCGGAAAGGAAAGCCTCCGGTTGTGATATCTGCTTTGTTGTGGGAACTTCGGCAATTGTCTATCCGGCAGCTTACATCCCTATAACCGCGCGCCAATCCGGAGCTTTCATTGTTGAAGTTAATATCGAAAGCACGGAAATGACTCGAATTGCAGATGAATCCTTCTTCGGGAAAGCCGGAGAAGTTTTACCCAAAATAGTTGAAAAAGCGAAAGAAATAAGAATAAATTAAATCCAGATTTTCCAATGGAAAATCTGCCCTTCGAGCCGACAATTTGTAAGTTAAGAAATATCAGATACTAAGCTATATAGAAATTTCGGCATTCGTTATTTAAGTAAAATATTTTTCTTACAAATTGGCGGGATTAACCCCGCAACATTAAATGTTTTATTAAAACGTTTAATGAGCGACCAGCGGTAAAAAATTCATTTTCAATGAATTTTTTAGGTTAAATTAACGTTCGTTCACTTTCAGCATATGTGGATTCAGTTTCATATACTTTCACCATTATTTTTGAGATATTTGAAGGCAGATCTGCATCAGAAATTTTATCTAAAAAATAATAGCAGATATTTTCTGCAGTTGTTTCAAAATTGACCACTACATGTTTGGAATTGATTTTTTGTAAGAATTCAATCACTTCCGTATCATCATTTTTAATAATGAAGGAATGATCAAGTTCTTCTACTATTGGTCCCACTACTTTTTTAACATCATAATAATCCATCACCATGCCGTTCACATCAAGATCGCCGGAAAATTCAACGAGTAATTTATATGTATGTCCGTGCAGGTTTTTACATTTCCCTTTATGAAAAGGCAGCCGGTGCCCCATTTCCCATTTAAACTCTTTAGCAATTTTCATCACACACCTTTTTTACCGGGTTCCCAAATAAATTTATGCATCTGCAGTTGAAATCTTACATTAAGATTATCTTCCAAAATCCAATTTACTAATTTCACCGGTTCCAGTTTACCGAATACAACCGAGAAAAGAATTCCGCATTTTGAAGTAAGATTATATTTTTCGATTACTTCTTTTGTCCATTCGTAATCTTCTCTTGAGCCTATTACAAATTTAATTTCATCTCTTTGCTTAATGATATCGATATTATCATAAAGATTCTTCTTTAACATTCCGCTTGAAGGAGTTTTCAAATCAAGAATTATCATCACCCGTTCATCAATGTTTTTGATCGATAAACTTCCGCCTGTTTCGAGCATGACATCAAATCCATCATCACATAACCGTTTCATCAGGTCGATCGATTCTTCCTGAACGAGCGGTTCTCCGCCTGTTATTTCAACAAGATTACAGTTAAATTTTTTTACTTCAGAGATGATTTCATCAATTGATTGATCCTTCCCTTCGTAAAATGCGTATTCGGTATCACAATAAGTACAGCGCAGATTACAGTACGTTAAGCGCACAAAAACACACGGTAAACCTGCTTTCGAGCTCTCACCCTGAATTGAAAAATATATTTCATTTACTTTTAACAATCGTAATTCCTTTCTAACCAATAATTTTTCTGCAGAATACAGGATGTCAAAAATAGCAATATACCCCTTAAAACGGTAGATCATTTATTGTGAACAATCATAGCAGTCCAAAATACTTTGATATTTCAACAGAAGCGATCGATACAAATTGAAAATGTAATTCGGAAAATCTTGAAAACGTAACCCCTCAATTTATCACAGATTTGCCAATGGAAAATCCAAAATATATTTAGATTGAAAAAGATTTGAAATTAATTAAGTTTTTTTTAAGTTGTGCTAAATTCTCATTATATGGGGAGTTGAAACATGTACCCATTTACTTTTATTCTTGATTTACATTTCGAAAGTAACCTAACTAATCTTATAGATAAAAATAAATCCTTACAAACAGCAATTAAGCGGACTCAAAATTTGCCGGGCAGCAAGCGTTTAGTTTTTGAGTACTGAATATAAATTATACACGTACTGCAAATATTGGGATGGGAATTGGGAGTCCGTTAGACGGATAGTTCTCGAACCAGGATAAATTACGAACATGACAAATAATGTTTTATTAAGAAAAAATAAAAAGCGATTAAATCCCCATAATGCAGAGGGGGTTGGTTACGCATTTATCCCTTTGGGGCAACTGTATTTTAACCGGAAATGGTAACAAAGTGGACATCCCGATTCTTCGGGATGAGCCTTGAGTTTATAATGTCTATATTAATTATAAGCAACATATTTGTTTGCAGCATTTACTTTACTTCTACAAGTAAATGCCTTAAGAACAGTTTGTTAAACTTGTATATCTTCTTTTCCGGCTTTACTTAGCTTAAGGAGTATAGTTTCAATAAAACTTTATAATGGAGTTCTAAAATGAAAAATTTTATTTTAATATTTGTTCTAACCTCTTGTATTATAGCACAGACAGAAAGCAATTTAGATTATTTTCCCCAACACGACGGCGATATGTGGGAGTACTTTTACTATGATGGTCCGTTATATGTTGACACTGCTCAAGTATTCAATCATTATGATTCAACAGATGCTTTTGGTAATGTCTATATTACCCAAACAAGCAGGTATATAAATCCAATTCAAACACCGGCAGTTCCTTTTGCGGATACAATGAGATATAAAATTGACACCTTAAACCAAGTTTGGGGAAGAGTGCATGAGTTAGACAATGTAATCGCCTTTAAATTGGATGCAGAAAAAGGTGAACAGTGGATACAGAAAACTTACTATGATAATGATGAAATAATGGGTTACGCTATGGCTAAAGTAGGTTCGATTTATGAACAAAATTATTTTGGAAAAATATATACCATAATGGATACATATTATTACTTCACATCAGATACAGCAAATACACAAGAAGAATATGTAATTTATGGACAAGATTTAGCTAAAGGATTAGGTTGTGTTTGGAAGGGTGGCGGAGAATCTCCCGGCAGTGTATATTTAATAGGCGCTGTTATTGCTGATGTATTATATGGAGATACAACAAATATTATTACCTCCGTTGAAGGACTAATTGAAAAGAATTTACCTAAGATATTTGAACTTAGACAAAATTATCCCAATCCCTTTAATGCCGGAACAAATATAAATTTCTCACTTTCTCAGCCTGCTAATTTATCATTGCTCATCTACAATATTAATGGCGAAGAAGTGACGGAACTAATTACCAACAAATACTATCCTCCGGGAAATTATTCTATCTATTGGAATGCTAAAGATAAATACAATCAGAAACTCACAAGCGGCGTCTATTTTTATACCATTTTTATGGATTCAAAATATGTTTCCAAAGGATCGTTCCGACAAACAAAACAAATGATATTAATAAAATAAGGAATAACAACAATGAATAAATTCAATACAGTGCACCTAACCAGGTTGGAGCGATTTTCCCGGCTCCGGTGATATTCTTGATATTCATAGTTATACTTACATTCATTTGAAGATGATTATTTTTATAATGTCTATATTAATTATAAGCAACATATTTGTTTGCAGCATTTACTTTACTTCTTCATGTAAATGCCTTAAGAACAGTTTGTTAAACTTGTATATCTTCTTTTCCGGCTTTACTTAGCTTAAGGAGTATAGTTTCAATAAAACTTGATAATGGAGTTCTAAAATGAAAAATTTTATTTTAATATTTGTTCTAACCTCTTGTATTATAGCACAGACAGAAAGCAATTTAGATTATTTTCCCCAACACGACGGCGATATGTGGGAGTACTTTTTCTATGATGGCCCGTTATATGTTGACACTGCTCAAGTATTCAATCATTATGATTCAACAGATGCTTTTGGTAATGTCTATATTACACAAACAAGCAGGTATATAAATCCTATCTCAGTTCCAGCTGTTCCTTTTCCAGATACAATTCAATATAAAATTGACACCTTAAACCAAGTTTGGGGAAGAGTTTTTGAGTCGGATAATGTGATAGCATTCAAACTAAATGCAGAAAAAGGTGACCAGTGGATATTGAAGACTTACTATGATAATGGTGAAGTTCAAGGTTACGAAATGGCAAGAGTTGGTATAATATATGAAGAAAACTATTTTGGGAAAATATATACAGTTATGAATACATACTATTACTTTACTCCTGATACTACTGATACACTTGGCTTAGTTCGCCATGGAGTAGACCTAGCAAAAGGTTTAGGTTGTGTGTGGTTAGGTGGAGGTGATATCATAGGCAGTAGTAATTTAAGAGGCGCTGTAATTGACGGCGTATTATATGGTGATACAACTAATGTAATAACCTCTGTTGAAAATTATAAAAATAGTATTTTCCCATCAACATTAGAACTTGAACAAAACTATCCAAATCCTTTTAATGCTGGTACAACTATTAACTTCTCTCTCTCTCGATTTGCTACATTATCGTTGATAATTTATAATGTTGAGGGCAAAGAGGTAAATAGATTACTTAATAATAAAGATTACTTACCTGGCAATTATTCAATTTACTGGGATGGTAAAAACAGATACAAACAAACGGTTTCAAGCGGAATTTATTTTTATTCTATTTTACAAAATTCAAAACCAGTTAAAACAAAATCTATGATATTATTAAAATAAGGAAGAGAATTATGAAATATTTTAAGAGGAATTTAGTTGTTATGAGTATTCTCCTATTAAGTATATTATCCATTTCATATGCAAGCAATGACCCTCCAATATGTGGCACTACTGGAACTACAGCAATAAATTTAAGTCAAACTGCCGCTGCCAATAACCACTTTTTAAGTACGATTTTGTGATAAAAATGATCTATAAGAAAAAATATTGATTACGATGAATAAATATGGTCATTTATTTTGTAGATCAGCTCTTGAGCTCTCACCCTGAATTGAAAAATATATTTCATTTACTTTTAACCCAGATTTTCCATTGGAAAATCTGCCCTTCGTGCCGACAATTTGTAAGTTGTGAAATATCAAATACTCAGCCATAGAAATTTTGGAATTCGTTATTTGAGTAAAATATTTTTCTTACAAATTGTCGGGGTTAACCCCGCAACATTAAATGTTTTTATAAAACATTTTATGAGTGACAAACGGCAAAAAATTTATTTCCAATGATTTTTTTGGGTTTAACAATCGTAATTCCTTTCTAACCAATAATTTATCTGCAGAATACAGGATGTCAAAAATAGTAATATCAGAACACCTTACCCCCCGCAAAATGAAAGTGCAGTGGTTTTGAAAATTAAGCGTAAATTTGTACCCGGAAATATTGTGTGAGTTTCATTTAATAATTCGGCCAATCGTTTTGCCGCTCTGTTAAACCTAGGAGCA
>JAIOZI010000112.1 GCA_021740785.1 Melioribacteraceae bacterium | reverse complement strand
CCGTATTACAAAAAATGGCAAATGTGAAGAAAGCATTTTCAACCGTAGCTACATTAGTTAGGATACATTTGATAAGTTTATTAGATATCTCTCAGTTACTTCGGAATGTAAAGAGAACATATACCAAGAAAAACACAGGGACTATTATGCCGAATTTATTTTCTGTGGTAACTTAAGGGGGGTCTGTTTTTGGTAAAGATATATTTTGTTTGAAAATGTCCGATTTTATAAACTTATTTATCTGAATTAGATTTTAGTCGGTTGATAGTGATAAAGAATAAAGCACATACCGCCAAACATTAATGATGCAACAAAAGGGTTAGTTAAACGTCTTATGCTGGGAACTTACCAAAAATAAACAGAAGGATTAAATATACATTGTCAGGAACAAATCAAAAAATCGTAAGCAATACAAAGACTTTAATCGTTTTCATACTAACAATCGTATTTGGCTATGCCCTTTTCATAATTCCGGATGTATTCTTTGGAGTTACTAAAATTAATGGCGGTAAAATTGGAATAAATTTATTCTACATAGCTTTATTTCAATTTTTCTCAATTACAACTCTCCTTTATTTTTCACTCAAAATCTTAAAGAAGGACTTTAGTTATATCGGGCTCAAGTTTGTAAACATCAAGAAGGACATCTTATTAGGTCTTATTTTTGGGGCTTCGTGGACTATCCTTCAATTTGCTCTTATCATTCCGAACACAGGCGGAATAAACCGACCGGACATCGATGGAATGTTAGGAATGTATGATGGCAGTTTGATTGGAACTCTCTCATTTATTGCATTGGGAGTGATAGGCGGAGGAATTACGGAAGAGCTTTTTAATAGAGGATATTTTATAAATATACTTAAAGATGTATTTAAAAATTCAAATACAGGGTTATGGTTTTCTGCAATATTATCTATTGTGTTTTTTTCACTCGGTCATTTACCGAGCACCTCATTGGATTGGTTCGACATTCTAATACCTACTTTGATGTATACCCTACTGTTCATTAAAACAAAACGATTGACCGCTTCCATCGCAGCTCACGGAATTTATAATATGACAGCTATTATTTTGACTTATTATATTTACTATAACTAAAAATGTCAGGGTCCATTTAATTCCCCAGTGGCAGACAGGTCATATCAGGAATTTCGGATATTTACCGGATAAAAACGGATCATATCGTATCAAGATTTAATCAAAAACAGTATAATTGAAGTAGGAATATAGAGTATATACTTTTTCGTTGAATATTGACTGGGAGCTAATTCGACTGATTAGCCAGCTTGACCGATTTGATGCTTCACTGAAAAATATACCGGATAAAATTATAGAAGAGCTTACGAAAAATGAAATAATACCAGCAGCCGACATCGGAGCCACAGGTCAAACGGAAAAACTTCCAACCCGGACTTTCATTTAGAGAAAATAAAGAATTATTATTCACTTCTACTTTAGTTTGGCAATTTTTTTTTGACTAATCGTAAATGATGGAAAGGGCAAAAATCAAGTTAGATTTTTCCGGTGAGTAGATAGCATTAACTATTACAAAATCGGCTATGGTTACCCCGGTTTGAAACGACCAATAATTTGTTTTTGAGTCGACAAATGAACGTCGAGCCGGATTAAATTCCGGTAATGTTTCTTCATTATAAAACAACCCGATTACAGGATTGGAAATATCGGAGAAACTAATTTCATTAAATATTTTATACAATTGTACTGCTCTAAATCCAATGTGGTTTTTCTTACCGGGTATCATTTCTATTTCCTGATCAAGTGAAACATAGAACATGGTAATGTCGGAGTTCCGGTAATCATCGGTTATGCTCATCAGCTTGCCCTGCCTTAGTTCACTGTTTTCTCTTAGAGCAGCGCTGCTGATAAATATTCCTTGACTCATCCCAATAGCCGCCGGTTGAACAAAGAGATTGGTTTTCCCGTAAAATATTCCACCTAGTATGAAGTCGTAACTTTCTCTATGTTTCCAGATAACAAATCCGCTGGGCAAGCCATCGGGACGAAAAGGGGCATAACGCCCCAAGGCTAAAGTCCGGACATTTTCATCCTGTTGATCGCTTTTAATATAACCGCCAAGGAAATATGTATTAAAAGGAGTGTTAAAAATACCGGCTAAACCGTACCGGTTGAAATTATCGTTATCTGATTTTCCTCTGCCTGCAATCGCCAATACTGAAAATCTGTTTAAAGTAAATTTTCCAGCAAAATAATAAGAATTTAGATTCGTGTTCTTATAAGATGATAAAGCCCCGGTTGTATATCCGTCGAAAAGTTCATATCCCGCGCGTAGCCACAAATAAGGTTCGGGACGAAGTGTAATCCTTGAGAAGACGGCTTTTTCACTTAACGAAGTACCCTTTAACACATCGTACGTTCCGCCGATATCAAGCTGGTAACGATCATCATCGTTAACCGGGAAAAGAATTGTTCCGCCGGTTATTTCTTTTACGCGGAATTCATTTCTATTGTTTAATTCGTTTACCGCCATCTTGAAAAAGATTGTTTTATTCCTCTGATTGTTTTTATAGAAATTAAAAGTGGAAACATTCTCAAGGTCTTCTTTCATATATGACAATTGAAATTCCCAGACCGAAGGACGAGGCGGACCGAACACAGAATATCTTAAATCATTTTCCGCATCATGATTTAGTGAACCTTCCTGAGGATACAAAACCGCAGTAATAAAAATTAACAATACAAGCGAACGGCAAATTATCATCTGAAAACTTTCTGATTTTTTTAAAAAGTAATTAGATACACCGTATCATTCCTTGGGACCAAGATTTAATGATGATATATCCATTAAATAAGGTCTGATACTCCTCGGCTGATCAGGATCAGCGGCACGGTTTGAAGCGAACTGCAGCAATTTCCCGTCGGGTGATATGGAGGGCAGACCGTCAAATCCATCGTCATAAGTTAGACGCGTTTGTTCGCCTGTAACCAAACTCATCAAAAATATTTCATAATTATGCGGTTTAAGAAATTTTACGAACACAAAATGTTCTTTATCCGGTGTTGGGTAAGGCGCCCAATTTGTTCCATCGTCATGAGTAATACGTTTCACATCAGAACCATCTTTTTTCATAGTAAAGATCGTCATCGGCATGGGGCGAGTTCCTTCAACCTTTCTTTCCCAGGCTCTGTAAATTATAGTTTCGTTATCAATCCAAAAAGCGCCGCCTTCTTGCCGATCATCGGTAAATGTAATTTGTTTTTCTCCGGTTCCGTCGGGTTTCATCAGCCACAAGTTCATTTTGCCTTCTATCTGCCTGCCGAATAAAATCCACTTACCGTCGGGCGAAACACAAACTTCGGCGTCATAATATTCGTTATTCGTCAGTCTTTTAACATTACTTCCATCCAAATCGCAGCTATATAATTCCGCGCCTTGAGGATAATTTCTAGCATCCGACCAATTTCCTTTCGGTAAGTCAGTGTGATCTTTCGTTGATGTATAAATCAATCGTTTGCCATCGGGAAAATAATATGAACATGCATCCTCGCCTTTGTCATTAATACGACGGATGTTTGTTCCGTCAATGTTAAAGGTATAGACTTGATGTGTGGGATCATCCTCAAACTTTGCATTACCGATCAAACTTTTTCCGTCAGGTGAAAAATAAAACTCAGCCCCTTCTTCAATATTCGGTACTGCCCAAACTTTGAACTGCTCTTTTTCTTGTGAAATATTTTCGGTATCGATAAAAATCAACCCGTAAGTTAGAAATGCTATTAGGATTAAAGAAAGTACAATTAATAGTCTGAATGGAATATTGTAGTTAATCATTTTTTCCTCGTGATGATTTATTGAAAATTTATCCATTATCTTTCGATCAGCTCGATTTGTGTTTTATATTCATTCCCATCCCGTGTATAAATGAGTTCAACTATATCACCGGGATTAAAGTTTTTCAACGCCTCCGAATAGGAGCTTAAATTTTTCACATCATAGCTGCCTAATTTTATTATTACATCGCCTTGCTTAAGACCCGCTTTATCTGCAGGTGAACCTGAGGATAGATCGGCAATGCGCACACCTTCGCCGGAGTATGCAAAATCGGGCATACTGCCGGTAGTTACTTTTCTTGTCCCGGTTGATTTTGGCTTTTCTTCACTTGCAGCTTTCCCTTGAAATGTAAGAGGCTCTACTCTTTCAGCCAGGTAAAGAACGGCTTCCCGACCGAAGGTTGCAACTTTCACCAAGCCGTCGGCATCAATTTTATCCGCTGTATCTGTAGGCTTATGATAATCTTCATGCGGCTTTGTAAAAAATTGAACACCCGGAACACCGATTTCAATGAAACTTCTTTGATCACTTGCGTCGAGATCCTGCGTAACCATTTCAGCCTCAATTCCCGTAACATAAGAAGTGCCCATAAAAATAAATTTCCATTCCCGTGCGCTTGAACTATTGAGAACGAAAAGTTTGTTTTTACCAAGTCTGCCTACAGTGTCAAAATTTAAAATGCCGATTACTTTTTTTGCGGGGAAGTGTTTCATATTTTTCACGTAATATTTTGAGCCGAGCAGTCCGCTTTCTTCGGAAGTAAATGCAGCAAAAATAATTGTACGTTGTGGCTTGAGAGTTTTTCCAAGCAGGTGAGCCAGTTCAAGCATCACTGCGACGCCGCTCGCATTATCATCTGCGCCGTAATGAATTTTACCGATGTTCTGCTTGCTTGCGCCGGGCCATCCTAACCCGATGTGATCAAAATGAGCGGAAACAATAACAGATTCATCTTTCATACCGGGGTTGGTTCCCGGGATGATACCAATAATATTTTTTACAACGGCTTTGTTTCCGTCTTCATCAACAACTTCTTCCCAGGTTTGAAAATATGATTCGTCATCAGCGCCGGGAAGTAAGCCTGCAGCTTTAAATTGTTCGGCAATATAATTTGCGGCTTTATCAATTCCTTCGGTGCCGGGCGCGCGTCCTGCCAATTCTTTGCTTGCGAGATATTCAACAGCCTGCATCATTCTTTCCGATGAGAATAAAGGTTCAAGAGAAGCTAAAGCTTTGCGCCTCGGTAAGGTTGAAGAAATTTCTTTTGCTTCGGTTCCATCAACCATGTTAATCTTTGCGCTTAAAGGCGAGTTAACCGCTTCCCATTCGCCTTTGGCGATATTGACAGGTTCATCCCCTTCAAAAACCAGGTAACTGTATTTTCCATAATGAGGCAGCTTTCTTGCAAGTCCTTCAGCAGCGCTTTTATTATCACTTGAAAGCATTACTAATACCGCATCTGGATTTTCAGGATGACGTACGGAAACAACATAACTGTTCTTGCCGGTATCAAATGATGTTTTACCGAAACGAACCGTACCGGCGGTTAATTCGGCATCATAATCTTTAACGGCATCTGAAACTACTTTTGTGAATAAATTTTCATTCCCGAAAATCCAAGCGCTTACATCTGCAGGAAGTTTGGTTATCTCGTTGTCAAACTTTATTTCTATATTTTTCGTTGCGTCTGTTGACCATGTTTCAGCCAATGCTTTATAATAATTTAAGCGGGATTCATCTGCTCCCGAAGGCAGAAGTATCAATACTTTTTCAGAACCGAATATTTTTGATAATGAAGGAGGAATTTCATTGTAGTGAAGCTTTCGGAAAATGCTAAATTGCGGATCGACTTGAATCATAAGGGGATGTTCCTGGAAATCCATTGTGTAAGTATGTTCCTTCGATGTCATTTCAAAATGTTTCAACTCAACTTTATTCTCGAAATAAACGGCAGCCGGCACTGCTAAAACAAAGGCGTCATCATCCTGTAATTGTCTCAGGGTAAATTGAAGTTCGTACACGTCATTAACCCGGTTAACGGAAACACCCGATAAATTCAATACGGGCGCGCCTTTTCGATTTATCCATTGATCGAAAAATGATTTCAAGTTTTCAGAGGTAACAGATTCAAAAGCAATGCGTATATCATCGAACGAAGCCGTTTTGAATTTGTTGTCGCGGTAAAATTTTTGAAATCCATTTACAAATAATTCATCGCCTACTTTTTCACGAAGCATGTTGAAAACCATCATGGTTTTCCCGTAGCCGATTGCCTCGGAAGGCGGGTCGTATCTTGAAATAAATTTATTCAGAGAAAAATCATTTGTTGGATTAACATAATCGGTAAACTTTTGAAGTGTGGTTCTGCGGTATTCATCGCCCTGCCCCCGCTGCTCTGCAATAAGTTGATCAGCCATGTATGCCGTTAAACCTTCGCACCAATTACCTGATTTGAAATCAACATAAACACTGTTTCCCCAGTAATTATGAAGAAGTTCATGCGGATACGACGAGTGAAGGATAAAAGGAAAGCGGATAATTTGTTCACCGAGCAAAGTGAAAGAAGGCATACCGTAACCGGTTTCCCAAAAATTTTCAACTAATGCAAATTTTGAAAACGGGTAAGGACCCACCAACTTTCTGTACATCTCCAAATATTGAGCAGTCGTTTCAAGATATTTGTTTGCAAGCGTTTCATCAGGTGTTCTTAAGAAAGCCATTACATCCGTTGCCCCTGCCGGCATGTGATATTCATTAAACTCCGCTGCAATTAAATAGATTTCTTCCATCGGCTCGGGCGAGTTCCATGTTATTTTTCGTTTACCGTTCTCTGTTTCATTAAATGTTCTATCGCCTTGACTAACTACACTCCATGATTCCGGTAAAACCGCAGTTAGCTCAAAGGTTATATGTTCGTCACCAAAGCTCGGAACCCATTGTGTTGAGCCTGCTAAATAAACTCCTTTCTCATCAATAATACCCGGCGACACACTGAATCCTCTTGCATATTCAGCGCCAAGCTGTTTAACCGGGTAGTGGATTTTACCATTGTATTTTAGTACAATCGAAACACTCTTGCCCGTATTGTTATCGATATTAAGAGAATATCTGTTTTGAGAAATTTCGGATATAAGAGAGTAGTCCTCTCTATCCATACCGGCATCCTCTGCCTCAACGTCTTGATCAACCAGCTTGAGAGTAACGCCCGGCGTTTCGCAAGTGATTTCCAAGCTGCTGTTAAGCAAGAATTCTAAGCCGGATTGAATAAAACCTGCTGGAAAAGAAATTTCATCAACTGCATCTATTGTATGATTAACCGGGTCAATTTCTGCCGTTATCCTATGATGAATTAATGAACCTGCCTTTCCAGCCGGCGCTCCAAAAAGTAATGTTGTAAATAAAAATACGATAACCAAAAAAGTAATTTTTCTGAACATATTTTTCTCCGTTAATTCCTTTTACTACCTGACTATTACCAAAACAGGGTTATTGATTTTCATGTATTTTGCTGCAGCATTTTTTACATCGGGTAGTTTTACATTTTTCAACTTTGCCAGAAATTCATTATCTCGATTAAAATCATTCTCGAAGTAAAAAGAACTTCCCAGGTAATAAGCCTTGTTAATACTCGATAATCTTCTGAACATCATTCTACCGAGATACATATTAACCGATTTTTCCAATTCTTCCCCGGTAAGATTTTCAATTACACTTGCACTGAAAAATTTCTCATACTGTGATACCAATATATCGACATTTTGCGGGCGGGTTCCCTGGTTGATGTAAAAGAGAGCTTTATTGTCAATTACATTTATACCGGCGCTCATGTGATATGCCATTCCCTGCTTTTCTCTTATATCAAATATTATATTGTCTGAAAGAATTAATGAGAGCGCTTTTAATGCGGGAGCATCGGCAGGATCAATCTCGTTTGTAAATCCCCAAAAGATATAAGCCCTTTCGCCTCCGCCTTCTTTTTCAATTGATACGGGTTCATCTTGTAGTTTATAGGATGTAGTGTAAACTCCCAATTCTACATCACGTTGAACGAAATTAAGTCCGTTGAACAATTCATTTAACTTGCCGGGATTTGCGGGCGAAACCACAGATATGATCATATTGGATGGTTGGAAATATTCTTTTGCGAATGACACTAAATTTTCATAAGTCAAGTCAACCCCGGGATCAGAATAAGGATTCGGTTCATTGATAATTTCTTTATAAGTTTCTTCGAACAATTGTTTTGCTTTATCTCCGCCCATTGTCATCATTTCGATACTCTTGAATTTCTCCGTTGCCTTTTCATATTCTTCTTCTGTAGGAATAAAACTGTTTAATTGTTCATTCAAAAAATTAATCGCTCCCTCGAGATCGTCTGCTAAGCCTTCCACGCGGATGTAACCAAAATCCGGGTGCAGGTAAATATTATCCATCGGTATAAACGGGTTGTCATTAACGGTAAAAGTAAACCCAAATTGATTACTAGCTTTTTGATTTTCATCCGAGTTTAATCTCTGTCCGAAACATTCGTGCAATATTTTAGCTGCATCATTTCCATATTTATTTTCATAATAAGCTTTGTGTTTTACGAGGTAATGAATTGCCAATAAATTACTCAGTTCATTTTGAGATACTATTAAAGTTTTACCCGCGGTTTCATCCGTGTATAGTTTTATTTCTTTTGTCGATTCCGTTTTTTCTTCATCGCTTTTATTAAACGGAGTTTGGATAATTATCACCGGTTGTTCTGTGAATTTAAATTCTGCTAATTCTTTTACGGCATCGTTATACTTACCTTTTGAATAAGATGATAGAATTGATTCGAATCCGCTTGTAACAATTTGTTGTGAATTATATATCCCGAACATGTGAGGCTTTTCTATATTTTTAAGAAAATCCGTTCGACCTTTAGTTTCAATTGATTCAATTGTTTCATCGGGCAGCATGTAATTTAGGCTTGCCAATTTATTTGTGGTGGATTTAACAAGCTCCGTTAAATCGGTATCATTTTCAAAAAGAATAACGGCTTCTATAAAATTTCTAACCGGCGTTAACCTTGTTGATACTTTAAATGATTTCACCGTCTGCGGGAATTCTGTTTTCAGTGACTGTTGAATTTCGGAACTGTTTTTTTCAAACACCAGATTCAGCAGCTCATAGAACCCGGGGGATTTATTCGACGGGATTTCATAAAATAATTGTAGCGCATTATCTTTCCCATCGTAAAACCTGTTATAAACAATATCTTTTTGAATAATGTGCTGCGGTAACTGGAAGCCTGTATTCCAGTTGAAATATTTTTCGGCTTTAACTAAACCCGGAGCTGCTTTACCGTAAATTTCTTTAATTTGTTTCAGCATTTCATCGGTTTCAAAATTTCCGATAGCCGTTAATATCATATTGTTGGGTACATAATTATTTTTATAAAAGGAATAAACATCATCGCGGGAGAGTGATTCGATTGTTGAATATGTTCCCAATGTCGGCAATGAAAGCGCATGCCCTTTGTATAGCACCGATGAAGTATTCCGTTCAAATTGCTCTTGGGGATTGGCGAGACTCTTGGATATTTCCTCAAGCACAATCCCCTTTTCCTTTTCAAATTTATCCTCCGGCAGCGTAGAATTAAAAAGCATATCAGCCTGAAGTTCCATGCCTTTGGTTATGTTTTCTGCAGGCGTCACCATCATATAATTAGTATAGTAGGCAGAGGTGTGAGCGTTATTGTATCCCCCGATAAGATCAACTTCATCATACAATTCCTTTTGCGATCTGCCGGTTGTGCCGTTAAAAAGCAAATGCTCAAGCATGTGGCTCATACCGCTGGTTGAAAAAGTTTCATACGCCGAACCGATTTTAACTGCAACATTAACACCCGTCATAGGCAGAACAGGATTTTCAATTAAAAGGACTTCCATCCCGCTATTTAATTGATGAATTGAAACGCCTTCAGGCAGCGGCATAACCCGCGATTTGAATCCGTCATTAATTGACGTGTCATAGTTTTGAGATAATATTTGATCATTTACGACAAATAAAAGTACGGACAAAAAAGCAAAAACAATTTTTTTTAGCATGTAAATATTCCTTTATACTGTAACAGAAAATTAGAAACTTACTTCGAATGAAAAGCGTGATACTGTGCCGAGGTCGTAGTAATCGACCATGGCATAGTCGAAACTAACATCTTGACTGCCGGTAGAAACTTTTACGCCGGCGCCGAACGTCCAATTTTCAACATCGTAATTAATTTTATAACCTATCCTTGCAAAGAGCATTTCATTCCATCCAAATTCGCTCCCGAGGTTTAACCGCTCGTTATTGTCGTTAGGATGATTTCCATCCACAGCAAGCGTAACCCTGAAATCATTAGATTGAATAACTGGATCAAGCCCGCCGACAATATCCATAGCTATACCGACACGGAAATTTAACGGCAGGGGGTATGCTTCCGTTTTAAGGAATGCATCAGGGTTATATTCACCGGAAATATTTTTATTAACATCAACCAGTGCAATTAGGTCGCGACCTTCAAGCTGCATATTGCCGCCGAAGTTGGAAACACACATCGCAACAACAAGATTGTGAAAACCTGTTCTTAAGTAAGTGCCCAGGTCAATTGCAACGGTTTGAGCTGAAACATTATACATGTTCTGCTGAATGTATTTAACAGTTAATCCGACTGAAAACCTATCGGTTAAAGCCCGCGCATAAGATAATCCTATGGCGAGATCGCTGACGTTGTAGAATATCCCCGCACCGTCCGGTTGTTGAACAGTAGTTACTTCCTGCTCGTCCGTGCTAAGTGAAACAGCGCTGATACCGAGCACATCGCTGGCAGATAAAGGAACCACAATGCCTGCATAATTATGATAAATTTCTGCAAACCATTGGCTGTGGCTTGCTCCGAATGTGATAGTGTTTATATTTGTTATGCCCGCCGGGTTCCAGTATAAAGCAGTGATATCGTTCGAAATCGCAGCGAAGGATTCACCCATTGCCGAAGCCCTGGCGCCCACCCCAATTTTTAGGAACTGGGCAACAGCAGTGCCAACCTTTGAAAATCCACCGCTGTAAATAGAAACCGGCATTAAGAATATTATAAACGATAAAATAATTTTTTTCATCAACTTTTCTCCTGCGGTTCGGAAGTAATTATTTGATAACTAAAAATTTTCCGACTTTCTTTTGACCGTTGGGAACAGAAACCACGTAAACATATAATCCGTATGAGATGTACTGATCATTTAATGTTCGCATATCCCAAAACTCGTATCCTTTCCCGTCGTTATGATTTATTTCCGCTATAAAATCTCCCGCAACGGTAAATATTGATATTTTACATTCATTCGGCAAATGGTTAAACATAAGTTTTTTCCCGAACTGGTTTGTTTCCCAAATATTGGAAACAACATACGGGTCGGGCACAACACGGATTTTATTCAGATCAATATTTTGCGAAGTATTAAAACTTTCTTTCCGGATATTGAACTTATAAGAGATCTCTTTCCTAAACGGTTTATAAGTTCTAATTGTAAATTGATCTCCGTGAGAAGGACCAACAGCCGGTTTGTAAACCGAATCACCGTCGGCATTGATATATTCATCGGGAAAATTATTAGTGTTTAAGTAAAGACCTGAATAGGAAGTATCATTAGTAACTTCATCAATATTAACTTGTTCGAGAACAAGAATGTCGGGATATTTTTCATAATAGCCGGGACTTCCTTTCGTAAATCCATTCCCTCCTGGAACCAAATCCCACCCGAGTGGACTGTAGAAACTGCCCCTATATGATTCGGGGGCATTAATTGCAAACTCAAATAACCACGTGTTATTGCTGATATCTATCGGGTCTTCAGGATCGGTAATTATTTCTACTTTAAGAGGTAATAGATGTAATGAATCCTGAACTTCACCGGTAAAGAAATCGTACCATTGTGCATTAAGTCCGCCGGAACTATTAGTATCAATTGTAATTCGAAAATCATCTACGGAGTAAATTGTTTCGGGTACAATATCCTGCCTGCCCTGATATTTTTCTATCGGTCCCGTCCGCCAATCGAATGTGCAGGTATCACCGTGGATTTTTGTCCACCCAATAAATTCAACTCCTGCCGGAGAGTCAAAAACAGTCAGCCTGAAACCATCAACTATCGGCAGGTTGTCAAGGGTTTCATCAGAGAATTTATAGTGATCGAGCAGCAAGACGGTATCGCCGGATTCGGAGGAAATACTGTATAGATTAAATCCGAGAACATAGGTTGTATCATTATCGGAAACCTGCATAACCGAATCGACAAAAGTCACGAGGTAATCGTCTCCTGTTATAAATTCCGGTTGAACAACATCAACTTTTACCAGTCCTTGACAAATTCCGCCGATTGGCTGAACAGCGCCGGTAGTATCGATACCTGGGCTGTAAACCGGGGGAATGTAGTTTTGAGGATTAACTCCCGGAATTACCGAAACAGTATTTGCATCGATAGACGAACTGCCCAGAGGAGATTGATAAGATTGTTCGAGATTATCGGGGTCTTGATTCCCTTGGTCATAAGCAGTAACGCAGTACCAGTATTCCACACCGTTAATTAAGTTGTCGTCGATAAAACTGTGCTTTATGCCGGAATCATTTCCCAGTGATTGATTGAAAGCCGGGTCCTGCCCTTTAATTCCGTCGATCAGGTCGAAAATTTTTAACGGCTGATAGCCGATAACATTTCCAAAAGCGTCGGTAATAGGTTTGCCCCAAGTTTTTCCTTTATCATCACTTCTATAAATTTTATATCCTTCAAAATCGCGTTCACTAGTAAGCGGATCAACCGAATCTTCAGCCCTGGAATCCCAGGCTAGTCTTACCGTTTTATTGCCTGCATATGCTTTAAGAGAAGGCGTTGCTGGAGGACCGGAGCCCTGGAATTTTCGTTCATACATTTGTTGAGCAATTCTTAAATTTTTCATCAGGTCGGTTGTATCTGTTTCAAACGGAACGCTGCCTGCGCTTCCCATAACCACAGCCACGGAAGAATTAACGGTTTCGTCCGGGGCTAAATCCAATGGTCCGCTCATAATAAAAAAATTAATCGGCGCGCCTTCAGGAAAATAATTTAATAGTGAATCGGGATGAGTTGTATCCAAACGTTGATTCGATCCGTGGAAGAATGCTTCGGGTATTCCGATGTTAGGATCGTTCGGGCTGCTTGTGATAACGGGCCACATTTCCTCATCCACTTTAGGCATAACTTCGCGGTTAAAGTAATGGAAATCGGTGATTCCAATATCCTTTGGTGTTTTTAAAATACTTAATCCCATAACTCCCATATCAGTCGGATCATTTGCCCAAGCACCGTCTTTAGTGTTGTTTCTATCCCAAACATAAACGAAATCCGGGTTCCCGTCATTATCGCTGTCGATAATATTTATCAAATCCTCGTTATCATAGTCCGGTCTGAAAATAGACGCATATCCAATATAAACGTTATTAAGCTGCTTTCCGCTTTTATTATGAATTGCAAAATCCCAGAACAAAATATCTTCGGCATATGGACGCCCGTAAGAATAAGCCGTTTGTTCAACTTCAATTCCGACCGGTCCATCCGGGTGTGAATTTTCAGCATCGTCAAAAACAGCGTAAATATCGCGGTCGGATGAAAATTCTCCGATAACTTCGCTTCCGTAATTCGAGGAATTCGGATCGAGGTTGATTCTAAAATGACCGGGCCAATGCCGTTCCGAAGGAGTGTTAACCCAGTTATTTAATTCATCCCAGTATCCTTCAGGCCAGGTTTCGGGAGTATCGCTTAATGGAAGGAAGGGAGTTTCATCCGGGGGTGGAGCTGTTACATCTCCGGAAAATATTTTGCCGCGCGATCCGGTTTTAGGCGACCAGTCAACTTTCTCGGAAGGACCGCCTACAACCGAAGTGATTACATTTCCGTCAACCGCTGCTACAAGTCCCAACCCGAAACAATATTGAGTTTCGGCATTTGCGTTTTTAGGCCAGTGAATGGAATTATTAAAATATTCGTGAAAGCTTGAAAGCACACCGTAATTACCGAGATAGTTTGAGATTTCACCCTTGTCCATAATTCCCAAACCGCGTTCAAAAGTAGAATAGACTTTTTTCAACCGAGCCATTTCTTCAGGCTTAAGGTTTGTATGGCAGCTCGAGCAATCGAGATCCTGGGAAAATACAAACGAGCTAAACAACAGCGGAAGCACAATGAACAGAGTATAAAATCTCGAAAAATATTTATACATATCTTTATCTCCTGTTACCATATAAGTTGAATTCCGGCTTTTATAATTCTCGGGGGACCAACATGATTGGGATTATAATTTGCATCAGGCGAGGACCCGACCAAACCCGCAAGCCCGGTATCAAATGGTTTCCCCGTACGGGAATAGACATACCTAACATTTTGCTGATCGAACAGATTTGTAACTTCAACAAACAGCGCCATGGCGAAATTTGAAATCCAAACTCTCTTAGACATTCGGAAATCAAGCGTGGATGTCCAGGGCTTTCTATCCGAATTAATTTCAATTCGTACCGTTGGATCTACATAAGGTGTATAAGGCAGCCCGCTTGAAGCCTGGAATAGTATGCTTAAGTAAACATCGGAGAAAGGTTTAATTCCGAAAAATTCTGGACCTTGATCACGCGGAACATTAAAGTTGACGGTTACGGAAATATCATGCCGTTGATCAAAATCCAAATAATATTCCTGATGCGGAATTTCTTCCTGTTCAAACGCATTAATGTAACCCCCGAGGGGCTGCGAGTTATTTCCTTTTGCAATCATATAGGTGTAATCGATTGAGCCGGAGAGATAATCGCTGTACCGTTTTCGAAGAGTCAAATCAAAGCCTTTCACACTCGCATAATCGGAATTGTAGAAGACAACATATCCCTTCGATAAATAAGTTATATGAAGAGTTGAAAGCAGATCGGTAATATCTTTATACCATGCCGAAACATCCAAAGCCCAGTCTTCCGCAAGTTTGTATTTTATGCCGGTTTCATAAGCTACCGTTTTCTGAGCTTTAACAGCAGGGTTGCCGACAAGCGGCAGCGACGAGCTTAAATCTTTGTGCATATTATAATAAAGTGAATTGTAGTTAGGATTCTGGAAAAAGTGCCCGTACGAAAAATGGAGAACCGCAACATCGGTAATAGGGTGCGCCAAGCCGATCCTGGGACTTAACTGTAATTTGGGATCGACTTTCGTTTCTTCGGCAATTATCCAATTATTATCAGCATCAAAATAACCGAAGCGGCGAATATCCTCCCACATAGCAGCTTTCGGATCGGCATAATCTAACCGGAAACCGAGATTTACAATTAGATAGTTATACTCGATTTTATCCTGCAGGTAGCCGGCAAATTCAAAAGGATACCGAGTATATTGATCTTTAAATTGAGCGCCACCTTCCCATGGCTGCGATTCTTCATGAACTTTAATCCGGTGACTTTTAAATTCGACACCGCTTTTAAATAGATGAGATTTATTTGCCTGGAAAGTTAGATCAAACTTACCCGTGTAAGTTGTCGATTGATCGTCTGCGTATTGAGAATCATCCCCTTTAACGTAGAAATAGACTGTTTCGCCGGTTTGCCCGCGTACATATTCTCCCGGCAGCTTGTTACCCACTTGAGTTTTTAGATCATTTACGAAATGAGAAAATTGTGCTGTATAAAACAAGCTGTTGCTGATTGTATGTGTAAATGTTAAACCGGTTCGATTCGTTTTCTGCATGGTATGAGCCTGGTTTTCGCTTAAATATTTCCAGGCGTGGTTGTAACCCTGAGTTTTGTTTTCCGTGTCCTGGTGAGAAAGGGAAAGTTTAAAAGACGGACTCAAGTAATAAGTCAGTTTACCAAAGCCGTCACGCTGCAGATTATAACCGTGCGGCAGGTAACTGTCTTCATTTTTATATCTTCCCGAAACAAAAAAATACAAATCCGGAATAATGTAGGTTGGACCGCTGAGAGATAAATTAAAAGTTCCCGAAACCGGGATTTCCAAATCGAGCGGTTTAAAATCCATCCCATCGATTACACTTTTTTCCGTGTATTCATAAGTATCTTCGACCCCGGTGAAAGGATTTTTCTTTCGGTAGGGCGATTGGTTAAGCATCGCAGTCGTATATTCGAATTTACCCTGAATTTTATTGCCGCCTTCTTTGGTAACAATATTCACAATACTAGACATTGCATTGCCGTATTCGGCATTATAAGTACCGCTGAGAATAATCATTTCTTCAATGGCATCGTTGTTTACTAAACCTTGAAATCCACCGTAAAGCGGTTCATCAACGTACATACCGTCAATAATATATGCAATTTCGCCGGTTCTTCCTCCCCGAACGTGCAGGTTACCTTCGGCATCAGTTGTGAAGCCTGCTTTGGTGGATAAAACTCCCTGGAAGTCTTCAACCGGCATGTTAATTATTTCATCAGAACTTACAATCGATTGTTTTGATGTAACATCTTTTTGAATCAAAGGGCGTTCGGCAACTACGACTATTTCGTCCATCTCAACAGTGGAAGGCTCCATCTCGAAATTAATTTCTGTTGTAAGATCAACTTTTACGCGAACATTAGTAACACTTACAACTTTGTAACCAACAATTGTTGCTTTTACGGTATATGTTCCGGGGGGTACGTTTAATATAAAATATTCACCGTTTATATCTGCTGCACTGCCCATTGTAGTTCCTTCAATAATTATATTGCATCCGGGTAAAGCTTCGCCTGTGGCGGCATCTTTAACGGTTCCCGCGATTTTTCCGACTGTTCCCGCCCAATGAACCGCAGGAATTATCAGCATTATAATGATAAAGCAGATAAAAATTCTTTTAGATTGTATTCTCACTTGCTCCTCTTTATTATAATTTTATTATAACAGTAGGATTTTCTAATTTATAAATATGATTATGAGTGTGCGCTTAAATACTATTCCGACTTTAATCCTTCTATATTCCTAAGTCAATATCAAAATGTTTTTCTGCAAACTTGAATCATCACGCACACTCTTAACCGTTTATCTCTTTCGATTCATAGAGAGATTTATTTTCAAGTATCCGCCTCGTTTTTACCGGATCATTTTTTAATAAGCCGGTGATTCGATAATTGATTGAGGATGATTCTCACTTTAATAATATCATTTTCTTGCTCTGAATACTACTGCCGTATTTTAGCGTGTAAATATAAATTCCGGATGATAAATTTTTGCCGGAATCATCTTTCCCATCCCAAACAACGGAATGTTGACCTGCATGCATGTTTTCCGAAATAATTGTATTTACTTTTCTGCCCAACATATCATACACAATCAAAGAGATGTTTCTACTTTCCGGCAGAACAAATGATATTTTTGTTTCCGGGTTAAACGGATTTGGATAATTCTGCAGCAGTGTAAATTCCGTCGGTATTTCATTTTCATTCATGTATTTAATTGAAGTTACCGGATCAATATTATCAACAGTTATATTATCGAAATAAGCAGGTAGACCGTCATCATCCTGCTGAAAACTGTATAATCCGAATTGTCCCGAACTCATTTGGTGAGCGCTGGTATCATAAACCGGGCTTCCGCCGAGAAGCTCGCCGTCGAAGTAACACCAGAACC
>JAIOZI010000079.1 GCA_021740785.1 Melioribacteraceae bacterium | reverse complement strand
TAGCCACGGCAAGCGAAGAACAATCATCCACGGCAGAACAGATAAGTAAGAGTATAGAAGGAATAAGCTCTGTAACGCAGCAGTCGGCAGCGGGAACACAGCAGATAGCAAGAGCGGCAGAAGATCTGAACAGGTTGACAGAGAACCTGCAATCGCTGATAGGAAAATTCAAAGTCTCGGAACGAAGACACAATGAACAGTCTGATAGATCCGGATATTCAATTAGATCAAATGGTGTTCTTATTGATGAGATTTGACGGGTGAGATAAAGTGAAAGTTTGTTTTCTGTAAATAATTCAGTTATAAGGAGTTATATGTTTCGTTTATAGGAAATACCGTATTAACTATTAATTTTGGATATGTTATTGATAATAAAAGAAAAAACAAAATCCGGTTCAACATCTATTCAAGTAGTTGTTTACGAAGAAAAATAATCAATAAAAAAAACACTTTGGAAATGATAAAAACAAATCTGAGAATTTCCTGATTGAAGAAAAACGGAAAAAATTTATCGATGAATATTCCGCGATCAATTATCGTTTTTCTATAAACCATCTCAGAATATTTTGCTTGTCAATAGAGCCAAATATATTGGTGTGATTCATCAATTTGCAAGAGAGTTTTAATTGTACAGTGTAAAAGAGTGTGGATAATCAGATATAGATGAATTACTGTTAAACCCAGATTTTCCATTGGAAAATCTGCCCTTCATTACGTAGTGAGACCTATTGCAGGTAAGCCAATTAAACTGGGACAATTGAAAAACATCATACAATCTATTTTAATAAGGTAAATCCTACAAACCGGTTTAAATAGTCATTTCTAACATTTGAGATATGAATAATTAGTCTGTTTATGAAGTTTGATTTCTTGAGTAAATAACAATTATCTTTATTGTTAACAAAGTGATGGTCTTATGAAAAGGAAGTCAGGTAGTAAAACCAGTTCAGGAAAGGGGAGACCGAACTACGAAAAAGAAATTAATAAAATCCAACTTGAATTCAATGCGCTCAAAAACATTGAACGGATTTATAATAAAATATCCGAAAACACAAAAGAAGTAATTTATCATTATTCCTCCAAATCGGGAGGTGCATTTTACTCGTCGAATACCAAATCCCTTCTCGGCTTTTCAACCAAGCAATTGGAGGCGAATCCAAAACTTTGGTATCAATCGATTCATGAAGATGATATTGATTTTGTAATGGATTCCCTAAAAAAACTTAAGACAAATAAAGTTGCAGATATTGAGTATCGGTTTATCAAACCATCCGGAAAGTTAATCTGGCTTCGCGACAGATTTATTTGTGTAAAGAGAACAAAAGACGAAGTAATGGTACATGGAATTGCAACGGATGTTACTGAATCTAAAAAAGTTCAAATGAGCTTAGAGAAAAAAGAAACTGATTATGCACTTTTATTTGAGCATGCCGCCGATGCAATATTGATTGGCAAAAAGAACGGAATAATCACTGAGGTAAATAAAACTTTTCTAAAATTGACCGGTTATAAAAAGGCAGAACTGATTGGTAAAAAAATAGAAACACTGTTCGATAAATCCGAACTAAAATTAAACCCGCTGCAGTATGATAAAGTGTATAGTGGTTATGAAGTACTTAAAGAAAGGCAGCTGAGGAAAAGGAATGGAAAACAAATTCCGGTGGAGATGAAATCAAAAATCCTTGTTGATGGAAGACTAATTTCATTCATTAGAGATATATCGGAAAGGTATGAACACCAAAAGCTTTTGAAAGAGAGTGAAGAGAGATTTCAGACTATTTTCAAAAAAGATAAGACCGTAAAATTGTTGATTGATCCGTCTACCGGTCTAATCGTTGACGCAAACAATGCCGCAGCAGAATATTACGGTTATAGTTTGGAAAGTCTTAAAGAGAAAAAAATTCAGCAGATAAATCAGCTTCCCGTAAAAGAAGTTAAAGAAAGAATGCAGCTTGCTGCAAAGCAGAATAAAAATTATTTCCTATTTAAGCACAAGCTTGCCAACGGTAAAATCCGCGACGTGGAAGTTCATTCAACACCTTTGTATCTTAAAGACAGGCAATATCTTTTTTCAATAATTCATGATGTAACGGAAAAAACACAGGCTGAAAAAGCTCTTGAGGAAAGTGAAAAAACCTACCGGTCACTGATCGATGAAGTCATCGTCTCTTCTTCTGCAGCTATATTTATTTTCGATGCAGACTTCAAAATAGTTTGGATAAATCATACGAGCGAGAAATTTTTCGGGCTGAAAAAAGACAGGGTGATTGGTAAAAGCAAAAAAGAATTGATTAAAACCCAACTAATCAGATCATTCGAAAAACCGGAGGAATTTCTAAAAAAAGTTCAGTCTGCTTATGATAAAAATGAATATATAAAAGGGTACGAAGTTAAAATTCCCGCAAGAGGAAGAAGAAAAGAAAGATGGCTCGCCCTTTGGAGTAAACCAATTCAAAAAGGATTGTATAAAGGAGGTAGAATTGAACATTTTACCGACATTACGGAACTGAAGGCTTCGGAAATTGCTCTTGAAAAAAAGAATGCCGAGTTAGCTGTAATTTATGATCTATCTCCTGTTATGACATGTCTATTAGATGAGAAAAGAAATATTATCTATGCAAATAAAGCCTTCTCGGATTTTACCGGCACTTCTCAAGAGGACTTACAAAAAGGTAAAGCCTGCGGAGTGATTGGTTGTGTTAACGCTTTTGATGATCCGCGCGGGTGCGGATATGGTGACAAATGTGCAGATTGTAATCTTCGTAAAGCGTTGTTAGAAACTGTGTTGTCAATGAAAAATCAAAAAAATATTGAATATTCCCCGACTGTTATTAAGAACGGAAGAAAGAAACAAGTTTATTTTATCGGGGCAACTGCATTAATAGAAGCTGCAAATAAGAAAAATGTGCTCTTAACACTGCACAATATAACGGAACAAAAAATAATAGAAAACAAGCTTAAAGAAAGTGAAGAAAAATACAGGCTGCTTGTTGAAAATCAGTCGGACTTAATTGTTAAAGTAGATCTTGATGGAAAATTTGAATTTGTTAGCCGGTCGTATTGTGAGCTGTTCGATAAAAAGGAAGAAGATTTATTAGGCAATGATTTCTTGCCGATTGTCAAACCGGATGACCAAAAGTCAAAGCATTTAATAATTGATAAAATTATTAAACCACAACAAGAAAGCCAGGTTGAACAGTATGAAAAAACAAAATATGGCTGGAAATGGATAAACTGGAATTACACTCCCTTATTCGATGAGTTTGGAAATGCTTTATCGATTTTAGCTGTCGGGAGAGATATTACCGAACGGCGAGCGTATGAAGACACTTTGATGAAGTTTAAAAATATTGTTTCGTCAACTGAGGATGCAATATCACTTGTTGATAGAAATTATAAGTACATTATTGTTAACAAAGCTTATGAAAAATTTTCCGGAACCAGCAAAGAAAAATTTATCGGGAAAACCGTAGAAGAATATCTCGGAAAAGAAGCTTTCGAAAAGAATGTGAAAGCACGGTTTGATAGATGTCTTAACGGAGAAACAGTAACTTATAAAGAGTATTTCGATTTCCCCACCAAAGGCAGAAGGTATGTTCAAGTAACTTATTATCCATACAAAAATAAGGATGGAGCCATCGAAGGTGTAGTTGCAAATACCAGAGATATTACCGAGAGCAAACTGGCTGCAGAAGCGCTTGAAGAAAGTGAAAGATTCAAATCTACTCTTTTAGGCAATTTGCCGGGCGTTATCTATCGTTGTAATAATGATGAACACTGGACAATGCTGTACATGAATGAAAAAGTTGAGGAACTAACCGGTTATTCGGAAAATGATATTATTAACAATAAAACTATTTCCCATAATAATATTATCTATGAAAAAGACCGGAAAAAAGTTAATGAGTATATAAGAAAACAGCTCGAAACTGCAGATCAATTTGATTTGGAATACAGAATCCAAACAAAAGAAAAGGGAGTAAAATGGGTTTGGGAAAAAGGCACTGCATTTAGAAATGCAGCAGGGGAAATTAAATATCTTGAAGGATATATCACTGATATTAACGAAAAGAAAAGCGCCCAGCTTGCACAAGAAATTCAGTCACAGATGCTTGAAAACATGGCAGAGGGAACTAGTCTTGTGAGTGTTAATGATGGAAAAATTATTTATACAAATCCAAGTTTTAATAAAATTTTCAAATACGATGAAGGGGAATTAATAGGAAAACATATAAGCATTATTAATGCCGAAACAGAGGAAAGCCCGGAAATTGTTGCTGATAAAATAATTAATGAATTAAGAGCAAAGGGTGTTTGGACGGGTGAGGTATTAAATATTAAAAAAGACGGAACCAAATTTTATACCTTTGCTACAATCTCAACATTCAATCATTCTGAACTTGGAGAGTTATGGGTTACGGCTCAATCTGATATTACGGAAATTAAAAAAGCAGAAAAATTGGCAGTGAGAGAAAAAATTCGTCTTGAATTGCTGCATAATCTTTATACAAAAACGAGTAATCTGGATGATAAAGAATTGTATGATTTTGTTATTGACAGGGCGGTAAAATTAACTGAGAGCAAAATCGGATTTTTCCATAGGCTGAGAGAAGATCAAAAAACTATAAAGCTTACAACATGGAGTACCGAGACTCTTAAGAACTGCACCGCGGTTTATGATGATCATTACCCTATTGATAAAGCAGGGAACTGGGTCGATTGCTTAAAACAGAAAAAACCGGTGGTTTATAGCGATTTTAAAAATTCACCTAATCAAAAAGGTTTACCGGAAGGGCATACAGTTCTAAAACGATTTATGAGTGTACCGGTAATATACAAAGACAATATCAAGTTCATTTTCGGCGTAGGAAATAAGGAGACGAATTATGATGACAATGATGTTTTGCAAATACAGTTAATAGCCGATGAGTTGTATAAGGTATTGGAGAGCAGAAAAGCAAACGAAGAATTGGTAAAGAGTAATACCAGATTAAAAGAAGCTGAACATATCGGGAATATGGGATATTACTATTTTGATTTTCCGGAAGGGGAGGTGATCTGGTCGGATGAAGCATTTAGAATGCTCGGGCGTGATAAAATACTCGGCCCGCCTTCTATAGAAGAATACTATAATTATCTTCATGATGAAGATAGAGAATATTTGCAGACCGAATTAGAAAAAGCAATAATAGAAAAAACTCCTTTTGATTTGGTTTACAGGGTGATCGTAAATTCCAAAATAAAATATCTACAGAATATCGGTAGACCAATATTAAATGAGAATAATGAAGTTTGTGCTGTTACGGGAATTATAAAAGACATTACCGATTACCAAAATGCATTAAATAGAATAAAGGAAAACGAAGAGAGATTTGAAAAGGCATTCCTTACCAGTCCGGATGCTGTTGCGGTAACACGAATTAGGGACGGTGTATATATTGATGTTAATGAAAGTTTTAAAAGAATTTTGGGCTATGAGCGGGAAGAGATGATTGGCAAGGGCTCGTTAGAGTTGAATATCTGGAAATATGAAGAAGATAGAAAACGTTTGGTTAAGGGACTCAAAGAAAATGGTTACATCGAAAATCTTGATGCCGAATATTTAAAAAAAGATGGAGGTGTAATTTATGGTTTAATGTCTGCAAGAATTATAAAGTTAAGTGGTGAAGAAGTAATACTCTCAATTACCAGAGATATTACAGAACGTAAGGAAATAGAGAAATCATTAAAGGAAAGTGAAGCCCGTATAAAAGCAATTCTTAAAACACAACCAGACTTATTTTTCAGAATAAACAAAGAGCTTGTTTTTGTAGACTGCTTCGTTAACGATGAAAGTATTCTATTAGCTCCGATTGATGAAATTATAGGTGCAAACTGTAAAGATATTCTGCCTGATTATTTATACGATCTCTCAAAAGAAAATGTAAATATGGCTTTAATAACTAACGAAATGCAGAATTATGAATATAGCGTTACTGTTGGAGGTAAGGAGCAATGGTTTGATGCCAGAATGATTCCAAGTGCTGAAGATGAAGTGCTTGTAATTGTAAGGAACATTACGGATAAAAAAGATTCGGAGAGAGCATTAGAAGAGAGCGAATTGAAGCACCGCAAGCTAATATCGAACATATCCGATGTAATAGTAATAGTAAATCTTGAAGGCATTATCAAATATAAGAGTTCCAACATCAAGCAGTTCTTTGGATGGGAACCCGAAGATTTGATCGGTAAACATGCTTTGACAACAGTACACCCGGATGATAAAGAAAGAGTTTTGAAAGAATTAAATAATCTCCTTGCTGAAAACGCCAGCAAAACGACTTTGGAGTTTAACTATATATGTAAGGACGGTTCCATCAAACCGGTTGAACTTACAGGAATAAGTCTCGTTGATGATCCAGTGATAAAAGGAGTTGTGGCAAATTATAAAGATATCACAGAAAGAAAGAAGGCTGAAAAAGTTATTGTAGAAACACAAAGACTCGGTGCAATCGGAGAGATGTCGTCGGCAATTGCGCACGATTTTAATAATTCACTTCAATCTATATTTGGTAATCTTGAACTTGCGCTTGTTAAAATTGAAGAAGGTCATTCAAGCAGGAAATATCTTAAAACTATAAAAACAGCGGCTGCGGATGCGGCAACAAGAATTCGTCTGCTTCAACGATTTGCCGGGACATCAATTTCTCAAAACGAATTTGAAGCGGTTGATGTAAATGAAATCATAAAGGATGTAATCATTCAAACAAGACCGGTTTGGAAAGACAATCCGCAGAAAGACGGTTTGGAAATTACAATAAATAAAAACCTGGGTACGGTTCCGCATATTTGGGGCAATAATGCTGAACTGAGATCGGTATTACATAATATTGTTAAAAACGCGGTTGAAGCAATGCCTTCGGGGGGAAGAATATTTATCTCCACTTCTCAAAAGGATAATGATGTTCATATTGAAATAAGAGATGAAGGCGAAGGAATGGATGAAGAAACTAAAGCAAGAATCTTTCAGCCATTTTTTACTACTAAAGGTTTTGAAACCGGAAGAGGTTTGGGTATGAGCGGTGCGTACAGTATCATTCATGAACATGACGGTGAAATTTCGATTAAAGAGAGTTCAAAAGAAAACGGTACAACTATACTTATCATTTTACCAGTTAAAGAAATTAAAAAAATTGAGAAAAATGAATTAAGCGAAACTGATGAAAATAGCGCAATCGCAAAAGTTCTTTGGGTAGATGATGATGAGATGATACGCGATGTAGCCGAAGGAATAATTGAGGTACTCGGACATGAGGGAAGAGTTGTCGCCAGTGGTGAGGAAGCTCTTAAAGCACTGCATGAAGATAATTATGATCTTGTAATCTCGGATGTCGGGATGCCGGGTATGAACGGATGGGAATTAGCTAGAAAAATTAATGAGCTGGTAAAATCGGAAATTTCAATTGCATTAGTTACCGGGTGGGGAGATCAAATCGACGAACATAAAAGAATTGATCATGGAGTTGATTTTGTCTTCACAAAGCCGATAAAAATTGAACAGATAAAAAAGATTATAAATGATTCTATTCGATTGAAATAGAATGCGGATTCTACTGAATGAAAAAATTGTCGAAAATTTAACGAAGATAGAGTCGTTTAAGTTGAGAAAAGCTTATCTCTTTTATCTTGATCAAAAGATCCTGAATAAAGCAATGATCATTAGCTGAATTCTCCTGATTTAACCAGTCATTCCTTTCTTGTTGATTTTCATTTCGCTAATTTTCGTTTAGTTGATAATTAATAGTGATTACAAATGGCAATGTTGATCGGTATTGACGGCGGTGCGACGAGTACCGATTTGATAATAATAGATGAACACCTAAACATCCTTCACAAAGCCAATGGTTTGCCTTCGAATTATTTGGTACACGGACTTGAGAACTCAGTTAACCAACTTGCTGAATTACTAACCGGTTCTTGTAAGGAAATTTCCAGAGAGTTAGAAGAAATTAGATTTATTGTGCTGGGAACAGCCGGTGCCGGAAGAGAAAACGATGCGGAAAAATTGAGAGAAGCTCTTTCTGAAAAAATTGATTCAGAAAAACATGATATCGGCATTCATGTCTGCAGTGACGCAGAGATTGCACTCGAAGGTTCATTTAACGGAAAGCCGGGCGCGATTTTAATTGCCGGAACCGGATCAATAATTTACGGCAGAGATGAGAGTGGAACGATGCATCGAGTCGGAGGATTCGGCAGGCTCATTGGTGATGAGGGGAGCGGTTATTCAATCGGACGCAAAGCATTGAGCATGCTGTCTGAAACATTGGACGGCAGGTCCAAGCATAATTCGTTAACTGAAAAATTATCTGCTAAGCTTGGGATAATTTCGATAGACAGTTTAATTACGAAAGTGTATCATTATTCGCTCGATATCGCGTCAGTCGCTAAATACGTTATTCAGCTTGCCGATGGTGGTGATATATATGCACGTGAAATTTTGGATGAAGAGAGTGATGAACTTTTAAAACATATCGCAGCGCTTCAACGCAAGATGCATGTGAATAAGATGAATCTTTGCTTAATCGGATCGCTGATTGAGAATAAAAATTTTTATAGAGAATTATTAATTGATAAGATTAATAAATTACTGAAAGATGTTATGGTTGTAAACCCGGTTCATCCGCCCGAAATTGGGGCAGTTCTTATAGGAAAGAAGATTTTTAATTGTTGATTATACGGAAAACACATGAGCATCACTAAAACTAAACGAAACGCATGGGCTTGGGTTCCATCTCTTTATTTTGCAGAAGGTTTACCGTACATAATTGTAATGACTGTTTCGGTAATAATGTATAAGCGTCTCGGAATTTCAAATGCGGAAATCGGACTTTACACAAGCTGGCTCTATCTTCCGTGGGTTATTAAACCATTATGGAGCCCGGTAGTTGATTTATTCAAAACTAAACGGCTCTGGGTTTTTGTTATGCAGTTGATTATCGGGGCGGGATTAGCGGGTGTGGCATTTACCATAAACGTTCCCAACTTTTTTCAATACACACTCGCTTTCTTTTGGCTGATGGCTTTCAGTTCAGCCACTCATGATATTGCAGCAGATGGATTTTATATGCTCGGTCTCCCCGAACACGAACAAGCTTTCTTTGTTGGTATACGAAGCACCTTTTACAGGTTTGCAATGTTAACCGGGCAGGGGCTGCTCGTTATTCTTGCCGGGTATTTCGAAAATATTTTCACTGTCGAATTTGCTTGGTCTATAACTTTCTCAATATTGGCGGGAATGTTTGTGCTCTTTTTCGTTTATCATAAATTCATTCTTCCATATCCCGAAACGGATAAAGCTGTTGGCAGGAACGAAAACGAATCGGTATTCTTACAATTTTTTACAACCTTCGTTCTCTTTTTCAAAAAAAAGAAAATAATGGTTGCAATATTATTTTTGCTGCTGTATCGTTTGGGGGAAGGACAACTGGCAAAAATGGCAGCGCCTTTTTTACTTGATAAAACAGAAGCGGGCGGACTTGCTCTATCGACAAGTGAAGTTGGATTGCTTTACGGTACAATCGGGTTAATTGCATTAATCATCGGGGGAATACTTGGCGGAATTGCGGCTTCAAAGAATGGATTGAAATATTGGATTTGGTGGATGCTGGCAGCAATTAATTTACCGAATATTGTTTATGTTTTTATGTCATATACACAGCCAAGTTCATTCGTTTTGATAAGTTCAATGATTGCAATTGAACAATTCGGTTACGGGTTTGGATTCACCGCGTATATGTTATATATGATTCACATTTCGGAAGGGAATCATAAAACAGCGCATTATGCAATTGCAACCGGGTTTATGGCGCTCAGTATGATGCTGCCGGGAATGATTAGCGGGTATGTTCAGGAGAGTGTAGGTTATCAGCATTTCTTTATCTGGGTTCTTATTTCAACACTGCCTATTTTTATAATAACCAAGTTTATTGATATTGACCCGGAATTCGGAAAGAAAAAGAAAAGTTAATGATTATAAAAGCTATTACATATTTGATTTTTATTTCACTTTTAGCGCTTACTCCGTTTCAGTTGTTTCAAAACACTTATTCGGAAGATGAACTGCCACAGGTATTTATTCATTCTTCGGATGACAGTCTTTGGATTGAAAACACACTGGCTAAAATGACGTTAAAAGAAAAATGTGCTCAAATGGTATTCCCATTTGCAAAGAGCCGGGATATTTATGATGATCCGAAAGATTATTCACGCGTTGTGGAGCTTGTGCAGAATCTTAAAGTTGGCGGTTTAATTTTTTTTCAGGGGGATGTAGAAGCGCAGGCAAGATTAACAAATGAGATGCAGGCGCTTTCGGATATCCCGTTGTTAATAGCTTCGGATTTTGAACGCGGGCTAGGTATGAGATTGGATGATGCAGTTGAGTTTCCTTTCAGCATGGCATTTGCCGCCGCCGGTGATGCGAGGTTATCATATTATTTCGGTAAGGTTGTGGCTCAGGAAGGAAGGGCGTTGGGTGTGCATCAAAACTTTGCCCCGCTTTTGGATATAAATCACGATTACCGCAATCCGATAATAAATGTGCGTTCCTATTCAGAGAATGTAGGAATAATCACGATGCACAGCAATGCCTTTTTGCAAGGTATGCATGAAAGCGGAATGTTAACTACCGCAAAACATTTTCCGGGTCACGGCGCAACTGATTTGGATTCGCATATTGAACTCCCGCTGATAAGTTTAAGCAGAGAAGAATTGATTAATGATGATCTTGTTCCGTTTCAAGATGCATTTAATCTGGGTGTTAAGTCGGTAATGATTGGTCATCTAGATGTGCCTGCGTTTGAAGATGTTGACGGAATACCTGCTACTTTTTCAAAAAAAATTGTTACGGAGTTACTTCAAAACCAAATGCAGTTTTATGGATTGATTGTAACCGATGCAATGAACATGAAAGCGATTACCGATAATTATACACAGCAGGAAGCAGCGCAGAAAGCTGTGTTGGCGGGAAATGATATAATTCTTTTCCCAAGTGAGGAATATGAAGCCGTTGAAGGACTTTATGAAGGCGTTCAAAATGGAATGATTAGCGAAAACCGAATTGATTATTCGGTAAGAAAAATATTAGCGGCAAAAAAATGGCTGCAGCTTGACGCTGATAAATATATTGATATCGATGAACTTAAAAATGTACTGAATAAAAAATCACATTGGAGATTAGCCGAAGAAGTTGCACAGAAATCAATTACCGTTGTCAAGGACGATAGGCAGACTATTCCTATTAACCCGGATAAATATTATTCGACTGCATTAATTGAGCTGCTTGACACGAGATCACGCTCGGTTATTAGAGAAGAGAGAACTTTTGAAAAAAAGGTAAAAGAAGAATTCGGTTACCTGAAAACTTACACGCTTAGTTTAAGAAGTTATAAGAGTCATTATTCTCAAGCTTTTGAAGCTGCGCGAAAATCTGATTTAATTCTACTGCCGATTTATGTAAACGCCCGTTCATTTTTCGGCACTGTTCAGATTGATGAAAATCATCTTAAGTTTATCCAGGACGTGGCATCACTGGGTAAACCGACTGTGATAATAAGTTTTGGCAACCCTTATGTTCTGACGGATTTCCCTGAAGTTCCAACTTACATTTGCGCTTACGGAAACGCACATGTTTCTCAGAAAGCTGCGGTTGATGCTGTTCTCGGAAGATTTGATATTGCCGGTAAATTACCGGTCTCTATTCCTAATACTCAATTTGCACTCGGGCATGGTATTGAGATTAAACGAAATGAAATTTATATCCCCAAATATGATCCCGATACAAATTACAGTTTTCAACAAATCGATTCACTTATGGAAAGTGGAATTGAAGAGAAGATTTTTCCCGGCGGAGTTTTATTGATTGGACATAGAGGCAAAGCCGTATATCATAAATCTTTCGGTCATTTTAAATATGATAGTAATTCACCCTTGATGAGTACAAAGTCAATATTCGATCTGGCTTCACTTACAAAAGTAGCGGCTGCAACTTCTGCCGCTATGATTTTGTATGATCAAGGAAAGCTCGGTTTGAATAAAACAGTTGTTGAATATCTACCCGAATTTAATAATAACGGTAAAGAGAAGATTACAATTCATAATCTTCTCACTCATACTTCGGGACTCCCGGCTTGGAAACCATTTTATAAGAAGTATCAAACAGCCGGTGAAGTGATCGATGATATTATGAATAGTCAGCTCGATTTTAACCCGGGAACCGAATACAAATACAGCGATTTGGGAATGATCACATTGCAGAAGGTAATTGAAAAAATTTCGGGTGAGCCGTTGGATATATTTTTGGATGAAAATCTATTTAATCGTATCGGTATGAAACGTACGATGTTTAATCCGCCTGCAAAACTTTGGTTTGAATGTGTCCCGACCGAAATTGATAATTATGGGCGGATGACAACAGTAAAAGGAAAAGTTCACGATGAAACTGCCTTTTTGCTCGACGGTGTTGCAGGTCATGCCGGATTATTTTCAACAGCCGGAGATTTAGCAAAACTGATTCAGATTTACCTTGATAACGGAATGTATAAAGATCAGCAGATATTCAAGCAGGAAACAATTGATTTATTTACTTCGAGAGCGGGAAGTAATAGTTCACGAGCTCTTGGATGGGATACGAAATCTGAAGGGAAATCATCCGCAGGAACAAAATTTTCACACGACTCATTCGGTCATACGGGATTTACCGGTACATCAATTTGGGTTGATAAAGAACAGGAATTATTTGTTATCCTGCTTACCAACCGCGTTCATCCTTCACGGGAAAATAATAAGCTCTCGGGATTTCGACCCAAACTCCACGACGCAGTTATCGATGCGGTAGATTACTTTCCTCAAAAATAGTTTTTGATTTTCAAGTCCACCGCAATCCAGTATAAATTTCACGCAGATTTATTTAACCTTACTTTTACGGTAATTGTGCGCACCGTCAAATTATGATGCGGGTCATTTGCATTCTACTGACATTATCATATTATAATAACAAAATTATTGGGCGGTAATTTAACACACAGTTAAAACAAAAAACTTAAAACGGATGTTAGTTTAATTCGTCAAAAGAGGAAATGGTTGTTCAATTTTTGAGGGACGTTTGAAAACATCAGACATAATGATATACTTATTTTGTCTAATAATGATCGTCGGTGTATCGGCTTTACTGGCACATTAAATTAGACTTAATTCAATTCCTATCAATATTAAATAACCCAAATGGGTTATTCCTAATCTCATCATTTTATTTTAAATTGCATTCAAAATGAAAGAATAAAAAATCATCCTAATGAAAAGAAAATTGTTTTATGTGTTTTCCCTGTTGATCATTCTCAACACAATTTGTTACAGCGGAGAAAAAAATAAATTTCGCATCGAAAATATTTCGCTGGAAGAAGGTGTTTCGCACAACACCGCATTTACTATATTTCAAGACAGCCGCGGATTTATTTGGTTCGGAACAATGTTCGGACTTGTTCGTTTCGATGGTGTAGATTATACAATTTTTAATCATAATCCGAATTCTGAGAATTCTATTTCTTTTGATGATGTAGTTACAATAAGTGAAGATAGAGGTGGAAGTATTTGGATCGGTACATACGGCGGGGGGCTTAATAAATTAAATCCGGTTACGGAAAAATTTGAAAGATTCACACCGCATTTTTTCGGTGTAGAGAATAAATGGAGCGGCAACGTTTGGAGAATTGCATTTGACAAAAATGATAATGTCTGGTTAGCCGCGGATAATTACTCGCTGATAAAATTGGATCCATCTGATAAGTCATACCTATTTATTAAAGCTCCCGGAAGAAAAGTGAGATATCTTTCCGTTTATTGCGACGATGACGTTAATATAATTGCCGGTACAACCAACGGGATATTTGTTCTTGAAAAAAATTCACTAATACCGGTAGAAAATAGTGCAGGATTAACTGTTACGAATATTACACCTTACCGCGATGATAAACTTCTCCTTTCAACTGAGAGTGGTCTGTACACTTTTAATGAGGGTACAAAAAGTATTGACAAACTGGGCGGTGAAATTGGCGGAAAAATCTCCGGTCAAAATGTCGGTTCGGTTTTAAGAGATTCGCAAAACCGTTTCTGGGTGGGCACAACAAACGGATTGTATTTTTATGATCACGCAAATGAAGATTTTCAACACTTTACTCCGATCCGAAATGATAATTTGAAAATCAGCGGAAACAATGTAACCGCAATCCTTGAAGACCGCTCGGGAATTATTTGGATTGGAAATTACATGAGCGGTATTAACAAAATATTTGTCAACAATCAGAAATTCGAGCTTTACCAAAAAAATATCGAAAATAAAAATTCACTAAGCAGCAATTATGTTCAAGCGGCGGTCGAAGATAAGGATGGATACGTTTGGATCGGTACGAGAAACGGGTTGAACAAGTTCGACCATTCCGAACAATCATTTAAACCGGTTTTTAAAAAGCAGAACAATACCAATACACTATCCAGTAATTTTATTAAAGCTCTTGCAGTCGATGAAAGCAACAACCTGTGGATTGGTACGAATGACGGATTGGATATTTTGGACCCATCAAGAAAAAAAATCACTTATTATTCGGAGGAGCTTACTTCCCGATCAATTACTGCGCTTTATATTGATAGCAAAAACAATCTATGGGTCGGAACATCGTACGGAATTAATAAAATTAACCTACAAACAATGAATGTAAAGAAGTACCTTCAGAGTAGAGAAGGGAAAAACTCATTAACAGGCTCTTATATTTTATCAATAAATGAAAGCAGTTCCGGCGAGATTTGGATTGGTACGTTTAAAGGATTGAACCGGTTAAATACTGATACCGATAGTTTTAAAGTTTACAAACAAAGTGCGTCCGATTCAAACAGCATAAGTAATCATTATGTATACAGTTTTTATGAAGATGTAGATAATAACTTGTGGTTCGGAACCGGCGGGGGATTGAATATCCTCGACCGGACAACGGACACTTTTTCGCATATCACTACAATCGACGGATTACCGAATATGGTTGCCGGATCAATTATTGAAAGCAATGGCTCGCTTTATATCGGGACGCATAAGGGAATTTCCAAGTATAATCTTCGTGAGAGAGAATTCACGAATTACGATACAAGAGATGGATTACAAAGCAACTTTTTCATTCAAGGTTCTGCATTAAAACTATCCGATGGAAAAATTTTGATGGGCGGAATTAACGGGTTTAACATTTTCGATCCCGCCGACCTTGGCAATAATAAATATAAACCGCCTGTATATATTACTTCCATAAAAAAGTTTGATGAAGAAATTCTTAATAAGAATACCGGTGAAATTATCTCAATAGATTATGATGAAAATTTTGTAAGGTTTCGTTTCGCAGCTCTCGATTATAACAATCCCGGGAAGATAAAATATAAATACAAATTAATTGGTGTTGATGACGAATGGGTTGATGCTGCTGAAAGGAATTATGCGGGCTATACCGATTTATCTCCCGGTAAATTTACGTTTATTGTTAAGTCGACAAACAGTGATGGAACCTGGTTCGAAAATTTTGCAACCGTTGAACTTGTTGTTAATCCGCCTTTCTGGCAGACCTGGTGGTTCTATTTTATTGTGACGTTCGCCGCAGCACTGGCGGTATTTGGTGCGCATCGATATAAATTAAAACAGGAAGTTTTTAGAGCAGTCGAAATTGAGAAAGTGAGAGAAGAGGAAAATGAGAAAGTCCGGCGCAAAGCTGCAGATGATTTCCATGATGAACTCGGTCACAGGCTGACAAAAATTTCACTTTATACCGAAATAGTGAAGCGCAGTATAATTGAGAAAGCACCGGAAGTTAGCGAATATGTTGACAAGATTAGTGAGGCGTCCGGCGGGTTGTCGTCCGGTGTTCGTGATTTTATTTGGAATCTTGATCCGCAGAAAGATACTCTTTATGAAGTGATAATTCGTTTAAAAGATTTCGGTGATGATCTTTTCGACAGAACCGGTATTGCTTTCCGCGTTGAAGGCATTACTCCCGAACTTAATGAACATAAACTTTCCATGGATTGGCGGAGACATATCACGCTTATTTTTAAGGAGGCGATGAATAATATTCTCAAATATTCAAAATGCGAAAATGTGACGCTTGTTGTTGATCTTCATGAACCGGATATACAGATAAAATTGAAAGACGACGGCAAAGGATTCGATGAGGAAAATACTGTTTTGGGCAGAGGGCTGAATAGTATGAAACTTCGTGCAAAAAGTATTAAAGGAAATATTGAGATTTTCAGTAATAAAGAGAGCGGAACTGAAATAAAATTCAAAGGTGCCGTTTAGTATATTAGTTTTGTTTTGATTGAGAGGTCGTATGATTACAGTTTCAATCGTCGAAGATGACGATGAAATTAGGCAAAGTCTTTCTATGCTGATTAATGCAACAGATGGGTTTGAATGTATCAGCACTCATCCTGATGGTGAATCGGCAGTAAAGAAAATTCCAAATGAGTTACCCGATGTAATTCTGATGGATATCGGTCTGCCCGGTATTTCGGGAATTGAAACAATAAAACGTCTCAAAGAAAAAATTACCGATATCGATGTGATAGTGTTAACCATTCATGAAAACGACAAATTTGTTTTCGATGCGCTCTGTGCCGGCGCAACCGGGTATTTACTTAAAGAGACGCCGCCCTTACGAATCATGGAAAGTATTATAGAAGTTAGAAATGGCGGCTCTCCGATGAGCACACAGATTGCGCGGATGGTAGTTACTTCGTTCAAATTAAATCCCGCCCCGGATCTTACACAAAGGGAAACGGAAGTGCTGTCTTGTCTAGTCGACGGGATGAGTTATAAAATGATTGCCGATAAATTATTCATAAGCGAAGAAACAGTCAGGCGCCATATCAAAAATATTTACCGGAAACTGGAAGTTCATTCAAAATCCGAAGCCGTTGCAAAAGCAATTAGAGAGAAGCTGGTCTAGAACCGTGGTAAAACTAAAAATTGTTTTTGAAAGGGAGAGAGGGGGAATTGGAGAACGGTGAACGGCAAAGCGCAGAGAGCATAGTGCAAAGGGAAAAGCAAAGGAATAAGACTCAAGTACCAAAAGCCAAATTTCAAATAAATCCCAAAAAACAAGTATCAAGTATCAAGTATCAAGAAACAAAAAGCAAAAAGCAAAAAGCAAAAAGCAAAAAGCAAAAAACAAAAAGCAAAAAGCAAAAAACAAAAAGCAAAAAACAAAAAACAAAAAACAAAAAACAAAAAACAAAAAACAAAAAACAAAAAACCCCCACCTACGCTAAAAGTCAGCTCCGGTGGACAAGTCGGTGGACAAGCCGGTGGAGCGTGTTGTACAAGTCAAATAATTGCCGTCCACTTCAGTGGACGGGGAAAATAATCAATTTTAATCGACGTCGCTCAAAGAGCGTAGGGGACATTAGCTTAATAACACAATAACTTATTAACCCAACTTGGCCATTAGCAGCAAAAAACCAGTGAAAATCGAGGAAGGTGGCTGCCAAACAATGCGATTATGCTCCAAAAACGTTGTTGGTGATGCTGTTCCGTGATTGTAGTGAGGTACGGTACTTGTTTCTC
>JAIOZI010000019.1 GCA_021740785.1 Melioribacteraceae bacterium | reverse complement strand
CTCATAAAATGTTTTATTAAAACATTTTATGTTGCGGGATTAACCCCGACAATTTGTAAGAAAAATATTTTACTCAAATAACGAATTCCAAAATTTCTATATGGCTAAGTATTTGATATTTCTCAACTTACAAATTGTCAGCCCGAAGGGCAGATTTTCCAATGGAAAATCTGGGATAATTATTTTTTCCTGCATGTTTTCAATATTCGCATAAATATAAAAAAAGCCGCTATCGAAATAATAGCGGCTTAAATAAAGAATAAATCAATTATTCCTTAATTCCGGCAATTTCTTCAAGCATTGCAGTTGTTAAGGATTTTGGTCGTTCAATAGGATAACCTAATGCTCTATCCCAGATAATATTTGCACAAACACCAAGCGCACGTCCAACACCGAATAATACCGTATAATAATCATATTCTCTTAAACCATAATACCATTGAATAACACCGGACTGAGCGTCAACATTTGGCCATGGATTTTTAGCTTTACCCTGTTCTTCGAGAATCGGAGGAGTAACTTTATATAGAACATCAACATATTTGAAAATAGGATCGTCAGGTAAATGCTTCAGGCAAAAATCACGCTGTGCTTGATATCTTGGATCGGTTTTTCTTAATACTGCATGTCCGAACCCGGGTATAACTTGTCCGCTGTTAAGAGTATCCCATACAAATTTTTTCATTTCTTCTTCGGTAGGAATTTTACCGCCCATACCATCCATTACACCTTGGATCCAGCGCAGCACTTCTTGATTTGCCAACCCATGTAAAGGTCCGGCTAACCCATTGATCATAGCTGAGATCGAATAATAGACATCGGATAATGCACTGCCGACCAAATGACCTGTATGAGCACTAACATTACCGCTTTCGTGGTCACTGTGTAGTAAGAAATATAATCTTGCAACATCATCATAAGGTTTATCAATGCCCATCATGTGAGCAAAATTACCACCCATATCAAGTTTTGGATCCGGAGCAATAATATCACCATCTTTATATTTCCATCGGTAGATAAATGCAGCAATCTGCGGAAGTCTAGCTAACAGGTTGAGAGCATCTTCAAATGTAGGATCCCAATAATCCATTTTGTTCATACCTTCATTATACTTTTGAACAAAAACAGATTCTTTCTGCATAGCAACAATTGCAGCGGAAAACATTGCCATAGGATGAGAATCTTTAGGCATAGCTTTCAAAACATCAAATACGTAATCAGGAACTATTTTTCTTTTGTTGAATTCTTCAGCAACGGCATCTACTTCTTCAACTGTAGGCATTTCGCCGGTAAGTAATAAATAGAAAAATCCTTCAACATAAGGCATTTCACTGCCCGGCACTTTAGGGAGCTTTTCAAGAGTTTCCGGAATTGTGTAACCTCTGAATCGTATTCCTTCGAACGGATCCAGGTATGAGATATCGGTTGTTAAACACTTTACGCCTCTCATTCCACCGATAACCTGCGTAATATTCACCTCGCCTACCTTAACATTTCCGTATTCTTTCAAAAGACGTGTAGTTCTGGGTCGCCACCCTTCAATCTTTTCTAACAGTTTTGCTTTTAAGTTTGACATTTGACCTCCGTCTAAATAACTAATTGTGGATTAATGAATACTGATGTCTTTTAATACAATAAAAATATGAAAAGTATGAATAACATTTTAGTCTAAATTAAATTTTTTCCGAAGCAATCTTCCCGCTTTTTACAGCGCCTTCAATTGTTGAAGGTAAGCCGGTATTAACCCAATCCCCAGCCAAAATAAAATTATTGTTTACCGATTTTATATTTTTTCGAAATTTTGTTATTTGCGTAGTAGGAATGAATGTCGCCCTTTTCTCTCTAATTACTAAAAAATCTTCAACAAGCTCTTTATAAAAAATAGGGAAATATTTTTCCAATTCCGAACAAAACCGCTCAATAAGATCATCATCTGATAAATTAATTAATTTATTTGCCGCGCTGGTAATTAGAGTAATGTGCGTTCCCCGGTTAAATATCCAGTGGATTTGTGAATTAATCATTCCACAGAAATCTCCTTTAAATGGATTCGATTTCAACCAAATGTGTACAGTAAGTATCGGTGAATATTCAAAGCTATCACATAAATCATATAAGTTATCCGGAGCTCCTTTTATTCTATTTAATGCAAAAGGAGGTACGGCGGAGATTACATAGTCAAAATCAGTGTAAGTACTATTTGTTGTTATCACTTCATTAATTTTTCCATTAGTACTTCTTTTCAATTCTATTACTTTTTCTGAGGTGCTTATTTTACCATCATTATTTTTAATGTATTCAATTGACTTATCAACATACATTTCAGATAGTCCGACATCCGGAATTACAATTACAGAAGCTTTATTTCCTTTGAAGAATATTTTCTTTAGTACATCAGCAAATACTGATGCATCAGCTTCTGAGGGATTGCAATTTAATGTTCCGATTACTAAAAAATCCCAAAGCGCATTACAAATATTTTCATTTTGATTATTTGCTTTGAGCCAGTTCTTTACTGATTTACCTTCCAGCTTTTCAGTTTTTACAAAGAATAACCGGGTAAAGAAAATTATAACTTTCAGTCTATCAATAAATTGTATTGCCCGGAATTTGATAAGGGAATAAAGTAAATTAAACGGATAAAATTTTGATCCGGCATTAAGTTCAAATTGTCTTCCCCCCTGCTCAGCAAACTCTACTTCAAGGTAAGGTTGTATTTTTATTTTATCCTCAGCGCCGATAACCTGTAATAATTTTAAAGTTTCCTCATAACAACCCATTAAGATGTGCTGACCGTTATCAACCACCGTTTCATTTTTTGATTTGAATGAGTATGCCCTGCCGCCGAGTTTAGGTGATGATTCAATTAGGTTTACTTTATGACCTTTTGACGAGAGATATACTGCAGATGTAATACCGGCAAAACCACCGCCGATGATAATAATTTTTTTCATTTAATAAACTAAACTGTATTTTGCCCAAACCCCAACGGCAATTGAGGTTTTCTCTAATTTAGATACATTAATATCTTTACTGAAGATATCGAAATCATTTTCTTTTAGTTTCATTAACAATTTATAATATATATGCTGCATAGCCCGTGCAGCAAACAGAGAAGGTTTATCGTCAAAATCGAGACTCTTATTTGCCATATTGAAATAATTCAACGCACGATCAAATTCATAATCCATCAAAGAGATAAAATTGCCATTATATTTTGACGAAATAAGTTCATCTTCGGAATAACTAAATTTTTGCAAATCCTCTTGGGGCAGGTAAATTCTTCCGGCTTCTGCATCTGTCTTTACATCTCTCATAATATTTGTTAATTGAAGCGCCAACCCTAGGTTAATAGCATAATCCCGAGTTGAAGAATTCTTATAACCAAAAATCTCTATGCACATTAATCCAACAGTTGATGCAACCCGGTAGCAATACTTGATCAAATCATCAAAACTTAGATAGCGCTTTTGCTGTAAGTCCATCTCCATACCTTTGATTAATTCAAAGAAAGGATCAAATGGAATATTGAACTGTCGAATAATCTGGGCAAGTTTATTTAATAGATAAAAATCTGAGGAACCATACAATGCTTGTTCTAATTCGACTCTCCATTTGTGCAGCTTTTCGTATTTAAGGTAATCGGGGTCCATGCCTTCATCAATTATATCATCGGTTTGTCTGCAGAAAGCGTAAACAGTATTCATCGCATCCCGCTTTTCAGCAGGCAGTAAATTGAAAGCATAATAAAAACTGCTTTTACTCTTTTTCGCTATTTCTTTTGATTGATCCATTTCTCAAAGGAATAAAGATTTTATCATTAGACGAAAATAATCAAGCTTAGTTAATTTCGGTCGAATTTGAAGTACATTATAATCATTTTTTTTGATTTTAGACAATATTTCTTCGCCTCCGAATATTGTCCATTTAATCTGCATCTTTAATCTGCCATCCAAATAATCTAATAATGATTTTCCTTCATCAAAATAATTTTGAGCTCTATCGATTTGAAACATCATGCACTTTTTAAAATTATGATCAATTTGTGATTCTTCAAAGACATTCACTTTTACATTATGATCTTCGAGTTCATCTTGGGGAATATAAATTCTACCCTTCCTGAAATCTATTGCTACATCTTGATAAAAATTTGTAAGCTGCAGTGCAGTGCAGATTTTATCGGAAAATCGAAAAGCTTGTTCATCCCTAACATTATTGAGTTCCAGAATTATTCTTCCAACCGGGTTAGCGGAATTAGAACAATAGTCCAAAATTTCGCCAAAATTTTCAAACCGCTTTTTAATAACATCCTGTCGGAAAGCTGATATCAGTTTATAAAAATTTTCGTGTGTTAGTTTAAATTCTTCAATGGTATGATTAAGTGCCGCCCAAAAACCTTCATTATTTCTTTTTATCAATGAGTTAGAAAAAGAGAGTTCATAATTTTTTAATCCAACCAGCCTATCATCAGCAGAGAGTTTACCTTCATCTGCAATATCGTCAGCCATACGTGCAAATTGATAAATTACCGCCACATGTTTGCGCAAATTTGCGGGAACGAATAAAGATACCACCGGGAAGTTTTCATAATGGCGTGCAGTAAAGTTTAATGCCGATTTATATTCACTCTCAAACACAATTCTCTCATTTATTAATCGACTAAATAATAAAAAAACCGTACTGAAAAATACGGTTTTAATTGTGCCCGAAGGGGGACTCGAACCCCCACTGGCTTACACCAACTAGACCCTGAACCTAGCGCGTCTACCAATTCCGCCATCCGGGCAATATGACAAATACTATTTTTTCTCTAGTAAACTTTTTAGATATTCTTTTCCTACTCCTGATTTCAAATACTTCTCCCGTCTTCTTGCTTCTATTCTTGTTGAAAATGTTTCCGTATAAAATAGCTCAAATGGTCTGTATGGTTTCGTTGTCTTTTCATATCCTTTATTATGTCTAATAATTCTTTCATCCAGTTTTGAGGTCATTCCCACATATATATAATTTCTACTAAGGCTATTTAATGCATATACTGTGTACATCTTCTTTAGCGCGCCTGCCTGCCGGTAGGCAGGTCTACCAATTCCGCCATCCGGGCAATATGACAAATACTATTTTTTCTTTAGTAAACTTTTTAGATATTCTTTCCCTACTCCTGATTTCAAATACTTCTCCCGTCTTCTTGCTTCTATTCTTGTTGAAAATGTTTCCGTATAAAATAGCTCAAAGGGTCTGTATGGTTTCGTTGTCTTTTCATATCCTTTATTATGTCTAATAATTCTTTCATCCAGTTTTGAGGTCATTCCCACATATAAATAATTTCTACTTAGGCTATTTAATGCATATACTGTGTACATCTTCTTTAGCGCGCCTGCCTGCCGGTAGGCAGGTCTACCAATTCCGCCATCCGGGCAAAATATCAACACATTATTAGAAAGAACTAATTAAAATATCAAGTGTAAAAATATACTTATTCAGCGAAAAACCAAAGAGTTATTGTATTTCAATTGCCTCGTGGGCTGTGCTGTCTTTTGCGAGATACTTATCAAATATTTTTATTTCGGTATCTCTCTCGCTGTTATACATCGGAGGCACATCATTTAGTTTAATGATGTCTGTGTAAGTACCGCTGTTGCAATCCGGTGACACTATTCTCGGATCCCCCAATTCAAAAATTGTATGGCTGCAAAAATCAACTGTAAGTATATTACCGTTTTTAGGCATTTCAAAATCTTCGAGAGGAAGATCTAACTCCTCGTAAACATTTTTCATAAAAATTGCCCAGATCGGAAGCGCCGCTCTGCCGCCTTGACCATAGTCACCGGTAAATTTAATCCTGTGATCATCAAATCCCACCCAGACTGCAGCAGAGATTTGAGGCGTAAATCCCACAAACCAAGCATCAGAATAACTTTGTGCTGTACCGGTTTTTCCGCCAGCCGGACGATGAAAACCAAACCTTGATCTTGCGCCCGCACCTGTACCTTCATTCATTACAGTATTCAACATATCACAAACAATATATGCCGTCTCTTCAGAAATTGCTTCTCTACTCTGAGGTGCAAAACTATCAATTAAAATTCCATCCTTATCTTCAATTTTTAAAATTGAGATCGGATCATTATGAATTCCTTTATTTCCGAGTGTAGCATAAGCATTAGCCAATTCGAGAGGAGTGACTCCTTCGGTTCCAAGACTAATTGCCGGAACCAAGTTCAATTTACTTTCAATTCCCATACTTCGTGCATATTTGCCAATCTGCCACAGTTCAACATGCCCTTCAATAATCAATCTCGCAGACACAATGTTAAGCGACCTTCTTAGTGCATCTCTCAGCGTAACGAAACCACTTGTTGATTCATCAAAATTTTTTGGAGACCATCCGTTAAAATCAAAAGGTTGATTGAGAATCGGATAAGCTGGATATATTCCGTTATCAATTGCCACTGTATAGATTATCGGTTTAAAACTTGATCCCGGCTGCCTTCTAATTTGAGTGGCATGATTTAACCCATATGCCTGTTTTGGATCACGACGCCCAACCATTGCGCGAATGTCGCCATGCTTAACATCAAGTGCAACAAACCCAACTTCAATTCTTTGCTTAACTTTTTGAATGGAATCGATGAATGCAACATTATTTTTTAATCGGTGATAAACTGATATTTGTTCTTCACGATTTGCCGCATTTTTATACTCAACTCTTTTTTTGATCTCCTCATCCAAAATTGCAGCAAAAAGCTGTCGATTATCCCGGCTGCTGGTCCAACTGAATCTTTTATCAAAAGTCGATTGAAATTCCTCAATATGTTCCGGAATAGATTCATTAGCAATCCTCTGCATTCTAGTATCTAAAGTAGTATAAATTGAAAGCCCGTCCTCATAAAGATCAAAATTATAGATCTTTGCATATTCATTCATCTGCTGTCTCACATACTCAACGAAATGCGGAGCAAGGTTACTTCTAAATCCACTTTCTGTCTTTTCGTAAGAGAGTTCAATTGGTAATTGACTTAATTCATTATACTTTTCTTTTGTAATAAAATCCATTACAACCATATTCCGCATAATGAGATTCCGCCTACTGAGAGCTGTATTGTATCGCCTGTAGGGATCATAATAAACTGACGATTTGAGCAGAGCAATAAGTACTGATGCTTCATGAATTGTAAGCTCGGTTACTTTCTTACCAAAATATGTTTTAGCAGCCATACCAATTCCATACGCTCCGTGACCAAAATAAGATTCATTGAAATACATCGCCAGAATTTCGGACTTTGTATAAGTTTGTTCAATCTGTACTGCCGTAATCCACTCGCGTACTTTTCGAACCCCTGTTTCAAAAAGCGATTCGCGTCCCTCCTTAAATTCATATAAATTTTTTGCAAGTTGTTGTGTAATTGTACTAGCGCCTTCCCTAGAAAAGAAAATCACATTTTTTACCATAGCTTTTGCAAATCGAACTAAATCAACTCCCCAATGATCATAAAATTTTCTATCCTCAGTGGCAATTAATGCATTAATAACTTGTGGCGGGATACTATCAATCTTTGTCTCAATTCTATTCTGAATAAAAAACTGTCCGATTTCTTCACCGTCTATACTATAAACATTGCTTGCCAGACTCTGCTGTGGGTTTTCCAAATCCTCAATCGGGGGAAGACCTTCAATCACGTGTTGAAGGAAAAAAAATCCGGCAACAAAGATTACGAATAGAATAAAACCTGCTGCAGACCATATTATTTTTTTAAGAGAAGTTTTTTTTCGTGGTTTAGCTTTTGCCATTTTTCACCCAGTCTGCAATCTCAAATTTTTGATTAGTAAATTTTCCATAACATGGCTGCTCAAGCCAAGTACCTAAATTTATATATATTCCACTTCCAATTTTTTCAACAATACGAACATGAGTATGCCCGAATAAAACATAATCAAAACCTTCATTAATTTTTTCTCGCGCGGTTTCCATCAAACCATCAATCTCACCATAATTTTTGGTCTTTGTATAATTCCTGCTTTTGCGGCTGCTTGAACTGGCTATCCATATTCCAAGATCGGGATGTATTATCGAAAATACTTTTTGTAAAATGTTATTTCTAAGAATTTTCTTTAAGATAAGATAACCAATATCATTTTTTACCAGCCCGTCGCCATGACCTAAAAAAAACTTTTTCTTTTCTATTTCTATTTCTATTTCTTCATAATGAAGATTAACGTTGAGTTCTTTTTCAAAAAAATCCCGGTGCATAAAATCATGATTACCGATTAAATAATGAATTTCAGTCCCGGATTCTGCTAAATCATGTAATGCAGTAAAAGTTCTAAAATAACCTTTTTGTATAACGCGCTTATATTCAAACCAGTAATCAAATAGATCACCGAGAATAAATAATTTTTTTGCCCCTTTAATCGAGTTTAAGAAATTGCAAAAAAGAGATTCACGTTCATTCTCCCTAATAGAATCGAGCAGTCCAAAATGGAGATCCGAAACGAAGTAATAAGTATCCGACAAATTGCTATCCAAAAATTATCTGATTTACAAATTTATGATTTTTCGGGAGTATTAAAAACCTCGCATAAAGAATAATGTTCACGGTTTTGGTTAAACACATTTTATACTTGAGGTATAATCAATTGTTCCTAAAAGAAATTTATTTTATTCAATCATTTGATTGCATAAATTTCATTATGGGCTTAATAAAAATGATTTTGCTTGCTTTTCAGGAATTTATTAATTAATTAAAATCGATTTATATAACTTTTTTAGAATGTTAATGATTTCTTAAATTGCCGGTTGAAATCTAATTCAATATATTTCCAAAAAAAGGGTTCTAAAATGTCATTTATTGGTTCCTCATTAATTCGTAAGACACTAACAATGATACTTGCCGGCGGGCAAGGCGAACGTTTATCCCCGTTAACGGAATATCGCACCAAACCCTCGGTACCATTTGGCGGGAAATACAGAATAATCGACTTTGCTCTTTCTAACTGTTTGAATTCCGGTTTAAGAAAAATATATGTACTAACTCAATACAAATCGGATTCGCTAAATCAACATCTTTATGAAGGCTGGAATATATTCAACCCGGAATTGATGGAATTTATTTACTCGATTCCTCCGCAATTTAAAATCAGCAACAATTGGTATACGGGTACAGCAAATGCTATCTTCCAAAATTTGAACCTATTAAAAGATGACCAATTCGACAATGTTTTGATTCTTTCGGGTGATCATATCTATAAAATGGATTATTTGAAAATGCTTCAATATCACGTTGAGAAAAATCCGGATCTTTCGATAAGCAGTTTATACGTTCCTATTTCACAAGCGAATCGATTTGGAGTTTTGGGTATTGATCAAAATTACAAGGTGTTAAATTTTATTGAAAAGCCGAATAAACCACCGGAAATTCCTGACAAACCAGGATATTCATTCGTTAACATGGGGATATATATTTTCAAAATGAAAACACTGAAAGAAGTGTTGACACGAATGGAGAGTGAAAAGAAAGAAAATGACGATTTCGGTAAACACGTTATACCTTACATGATAAAGAATGGTTATAACATTAGATCTTTCCGGTTCGAAGATGAAAATAAAAAAGAACAACCTTATTGGGTTGATGTTGGAACTATCGACAGTTATTATGCAGCAAGCATGGATTTGATCAGCGTACATCCAACTTTCAATTTGTATGATTTCGGCTGGCCGTTAAGAACCAAGCAGCTTCAATATCCGCCCGCAAAGACAGTATCTCATGAAGGTGAACGTGTTGGGCGTGCTCTCAATTCATTGATAAGTGACGGCACAGTTATTTCAGGCGGTTTAGTAGAACGCTCATTGATTGGTTTTAATGTTCGTGTAAATAGTTACTCTTATGTAACCGATTCGATTATAATGGATAATGTAAATATCGGTAGACATTGCAAAATCCGGAGAACTATCATCGACAAAAATGTTGAAATCCCTGAAGGAACGGAAATCGGGTTTGATACCGAAATTGATAAAGAGAGATTCAAAGTATCGGAAACAGGTATCGTTGTGATTCCAAAAAATTATAAGTTTTAAAGTGTGACAGGCTGAGAGATCTATTATCACTATTTTTTCAAATCAAGTAAAATAAGAAGTGTTGTAGATGTTATCTTGATTTTATTGAGTGTATTCCAGCCTGCATTCAAACAGAAAACGTTTCTAAGTTTTTGTTATTCTACTCCCCTTTTGAAACATTCCTCTATTTTAATAAGTTGAAACGAAGATAATTATTTATATTATTCATTTTAATTAATTTGATCAATAAATATGAACTATGATTTTCATGAAAAATTAGCTTCTGTTCCCGCAGCGCCGGGTATTTACCAGTTTCTAAACGATAAAGGGAAAGTGATCTATATCGGCAAAGCTAAAAATCTTAGAAACCGTGTACGATCATATTTTTATGGTAAAGTTGATTCACCCAAAACTGAAGCATTAGTAAAAAAAGTTAACGACTTTCAACTAATAATAACCGATAGTGAAATTGAAGCGCTTGTTCTCGAAAATAATTTAATCAAACAACTAAAGCCCAGGTATAATGTTAATCTAAAAGATGACAAGTCATTTCCATATATAAAAGTTACCCACGAACCGTACCCTCAAATATTTCCAACAAGATCGATTATTCAGGACAGGTCAAAGTACTTTGGTCCTTATACAGATGTAAAAAGCATGCGCAATTCTCTTAGAATGATAAACAAAATTTTCAAAATAAGAAGCTGTAAGTATGATATAAATCAAGAGACTATAGAAAAGAAGAAATACAAAATCTGTCTTGATTACCATATTAAAAAATGCGACGGACCATGCGAGGGGTTAGTATCGGAAAAAGATTATAACGATATGGTTAATCAAGTCGTTAAAGTTCTTAAAGGCAAAACAAACGAACTGATCACTGAGCTAAATAATAAAATGCAGCATCTTTCGGAAAGTCTTCAATTTGAAAAAGCAGCCGAGCTTAGAGATAAAATCGAACAGTTACAGGTTTACTCTTCTAAGCAAAAAATTGTTTCGAATGATTTTGAAGACAAAGACATTATTAGTGTTGCCGTTGAAGATAAAGATGTAGCAGCTACGATTTTAAATATCAGAAGCGGCAAGCTCGTTGGGAAAAGACAACTAAAACTCTCGACTGAATTAGAAGAAAAGATCGAAAAGGTTTATGCCGACGTGCTGAGATTTTATTACAGTGAGTACGTTGAAATTCCCAAAGAAATAATTTTGGAAGTTGAGCCGGAAGAAAAAGAATCACTGAAAAATTGGTTGAACTCAAAAGCTGAGAGAAAGGTTAAGTTTTCTATTCCGCAGCGACAGAGTGAAGCAATGTCGTTAGTAAAGATGTGTAAACAAAATGCACAACTGCAACTGAAGGAAATTCAACTGCAAAAAATGAAAAAGGAAGGAAGCGTGCCGTTTGTGTTAACTTCTCTTAAAAGAGATTTACATCTAACAAACCTGCCGAGAAAAATCGAATGCTTTGATATATCGAATTTGCAGGGAACCGACACAGTTGCGAGCATGGTAGTTTTTGTCGATGGCAAACCAAAGAAAAGTTTGTACAGAAAATTCATCATTAAGGATGTTGAAGGTCCGGATGATTTCGCGAGTATGGAGGAAGTGATTACCCGCAGATACAAAAAATTGATGGAGGAAAACGAACCGATACCGGAATTAATTATGGTTGATGGCGGTAAGGGTCAATTATCATCAGCCGTGCATGTTTTGAAATCATTAGGTTTGAAAAACTTTGAAATAATTGGTCTTGCAAAGCGATTAGAGGAAGTATTCTTACCCGGAATTCCGGAACCCCAATCGATACCAAAAACATCATCTAGTTTGAAATTACTTCAGCATGTTAGGGATGAAGCTCACCGTTTTGCCATTACCTTTCATCGTCAGCGCCGATCAAAAAGAACATTCAAAAGCGAGTTAACTGAGATAAAGGGTATAGGTAATAAAGCTGCGGAAAAACTTTTAACAAATTTTGAAAGTCTGAATGAAATAAAAACAGTGAGTGAAAAAGAATTGGCTGAAATTATAGGTGAAGCAAAAGCACGGTTAATTTACAGTCATTATCATAAAGAACAGTAAAAAAATCAAACCGCCTCAGGTACCTTCTTACCAAAGAAATAAATTGCTGTAATTAACACACCGAAAATAAGCGCCAAAGATATAAACGGGTTCAACCCAAAGGCGGTAGGAATATCCCCAAGTATCATGCATACTGCGCCAACTAATATTGCGTAAGGTAACTGGGTTTTAACATGATCAATATGATTACATTTTGATGCCATTGAACTTAGAATAGTAGTATCGGCAATCGGCGAACAATGATCTCCGAATACTGAGCCTGCAAGCACCGAACTTACCACACCGTTTATAATCAACATTGAATCAGCAGGCGAATAACCATTAACAACAGCAAGTTTATGACTTAACGGAATAACAATCGGCATAACAATAGCCATGGTTCCCCAGCTCGTACCGGTAGAAAAACTTGTTAGAGCACAAATAATGAACACTAATACAGGGAAAAACCTTGGATTGATACTATCACTTAATACTGAAATCAAATAGTCGGCAGTTTTTAATTCATTTGTTACAGAACTTATTGCCCATGCAAATACGAGAATTATACATGCAATCATCATTGATTGAATTCCACGCATCCACGATTCAATTGATTCGTGTAAATTCATTATTTTTTGTAACACGGTCATTATAATCGCAGTCAAACTTGCAATAAAACTTGACCAAAGAAGTGACGAATATGAATCTGAGTTACTGATTATCTCTCGCAAGCCGTATTCAGTAATTCCATCTTCCTGCAAAGCATTTATACCCGTATATACTAAACCGAAGATTGTACCTAACAAAATTATTAAAATCGGAACCGCACCGTTATACCACCTGGCTTTGCTGCCTGTGTAAACATCACGGTCTTCGGATAAAGATTTTGATTCATCAATTTCCGTTTCATACAATTTACCTTCAGTTCTTGCTCGTTTTTCAGCTTTATACATTGGACCGAAATCGCGCCCCGAATAAGAAGTGAGGAACACAAAAAATATAGCTGCAATTGGGTAAAATCTGTAAGGAATAGTTTGAATAAAAACATCGTATGCATTTGCAGTGGAACCAATAGATTTTAACCCGGCATCAATAAGACCGAGTTCATAACCGATCCAAGTACTAATGATTACAATACTTGCAATAGGAGCGGCAGTTGAATCTACAATATATGAAAGCTTTTCACGAGAAATTTTCAGTTTATCTGTTATCGGGCGCATCATATTTCCGATAATTAATGAGTTGGCGTAATCATCAAAGAAAACAATTATTCCCATAAACCAACTGCTCAGCATTCCGCTCCGTGCAGTTTTTGCTTTTTTAGTAATAACATTTGCTATACCGGCTGTTCCACCGTTTGAGGAAATGATCCCGACAACCCCGCCGATCAAAAGAGTAAAAACTATTACGTACATGTGATCAATATCTGCCAATGCATTCAAAATAAAATGATCGGCAAGACGAAGCAGCGCGGCAAACGGATTATAATTGAATATAAAAATGGCTCCGATATAAATACCTGCTGCGAGTGAAACTAAAACCTGCCTTGTAATCAGCGCCAATAAAATCGCCAGCAACGGTGGAAGAATACTAAACCAGCCCGGTATCACTCTCAATGATTCACTATAATCGATTGCTGAAATTGTCAATGTGTATGATCCGGATTCCGGTATCGAGATTGAAGTATCTACCTTACCATCACTAATAATTAAGTCGAGATTGGTTTTTATATCTTCATTAAATATTTGAGCGGAGATGGTGGGAATTGAGTCCGGTAAATTATTAATCTCAATTACAAAATTTACATCGGAAAGAATTAAATTAGGTGTATCAACCTGTTGAGCCGATAAAATACCACAAAAAACAAGAAAGAATAATATGATGATTTTTAGTCTGCGCAATTGAATATACTGTTTCCGATAAAATTGATTTGAAAATATAATTGTTTGCACTAAATTGAAAGAAAAATATAAAACAAATTTTACGCTTACTATGAAAATATTTTTCGTTAGACATGCCGAAGCCGAAAATACACACCCTGATGACTCAAGGGAAATAACGCAAAGAGGAAAGATAAAACTTTTATCAACCATTAATACGTGGCGGAAATTAAATTCCGATATTGACTACGTAATAACTTCACCATTAGTAAGGGCGAAACAGACAGCAGAAATTATTCATGAAAAGTTTGATGTGAAAAATGAAATGCTTTTTGATAAATCTCTTCTAAACGGTTCCAGCTTAGAGGAATTAATTATCTCATTAAAATCTCTCGACGGCGAAAACTTTGTGTTGGTTATGCATCAACCGCAAGTTTCAACTTATTGCAGCATGCTGCTATCATGCAGCGGCAGTTCTATTGCTTTTTCACCGGGTAGTGTTGGATGTGTAAAGTTAACAGCAGCAGGACCTTATTTGGAATTTTTTCTTCCGCCGCATTAAAAAGCCAGACTTACCGATTACACAAATTAAATACTTGCCGCTGCTTCCTTCCGGACCTGACGGAGTTGGGTATTAACTTGTTAACCGGAGCCTGGCTAAAATTTAGGACTCAAATATAAAGATTATTTTTCTCTTTTCGAAAATTACTTTTCCGAAATTAGTTCATTAATTTTATTCAATACTTTTTCTATCGTTATTCCTCTTTCACCTTCAAGCCGGCAATCATCGGGATTAACAGGACACAAATTTTGGCAATAATCATGTTCAGGCAGCACAAAATGAGCGGTTTCAGGTAGTGGTCCCCATAATTTTACTGAATTAGCAGGCAGCGGACAGAATAATGAAATTGTTTTTACTCCAAGCGCCGACGCAACATGCATAGGACCGGTACTTGCAGATATCAAAAAATCCAATGCCGAGAACATAACCACGTCATCTCTTAATCTTTTGTTCCTACTTACAAATTTGAATCGAGTATTTTTTAAAATATCCGGTATTTCATTATCGGTAAAAACAACTTCCAACCCCTGGTTTTTTGAAAGCTCTTCCGCAAAACTTTTATATCTTTCTACAGACCAGTTAGGAGAAGATTTTCCGCTTCCTGCATGAATTCCAATTAGATATTTTTTATCGCACAGAATATTTTTTTTAAATTCATTCGCTTCAATAATTTCTTTCGGTGTAAGATAAATCTCAGGATTCATGTCCGAGACTTCAATACCCAGTTTACGAATAGTATCCAAACAATAATCCGATTCGTGTCGTAATGGTTTCAGTTTTCTGCGGTAAACACTTTTTGTATTTGTGATGAATTGGAAAAACTTATGCCCGACTCCAATTCTAATCGGAATCCCGGCAAAAAACAATTTGTAATTTATATCCTCTTTTGGAAGCAAAGTGAGAGAGTGAGTAAACCTAAAGCTCCTTATCTCATTTATCGATTTTATATGTTCAGTTAAGTTTTTACTCTTTTGATGAATTATAATTTCATCTACATTCGGATTATTTACATAAATATCTTTTGCATAATCTCGAACATATACCGCAACAAAACTACCGGGATATTTTTTTTTAATTTCCCGTGGTAACGGAGTTGAAAGTACAACATCCCCGAGGCGATCGGGTCTGACTATTAATATTCTTTTTTGGCTCACATCCATATCAAGGATTTATTAATCTTTCTGCCGCTTTTGAATATTCAACATTCCAATTCAATTCCTTAGCAGCTATTTTGCAGTTTGTTGAATATTCTGCCAGTAACACTCTATTATTAATTAGATCTTTCAATATTTTTCTCAATTCTTTTTGATCATATTCTACAACTTTTCCTACATTATATCTCTCAACAATATCCTTCATCTGCGGTAGATTGGATGAAATAATCGGAAGACCGGCATTAATATATTCAAATAATTTGTTGGGTAGAGCATGATAATAACTGATGCTGATATTTTCGATAAGCGTAAGCCCGATATCTCCCCCGGCGGTATAGTTAATCAATTCATCTTGATTAATCATGCCCGTAAAAACAACCCGCCTTTCCAGCCTGTTCTCTTTGATAATAGCTTCAATTCGTTTACGATGCGAACCATCACCGATTATAATAAAAATGATTTCCGGGATATCAGCAATGGTTTTTAAAACCAGTTCTATTCCCCTTCCCTCCATTATCATTCCCTGGTAAATTAAAAGAATTGAATCTGCCGGTAAATTAAATTTCTTCCTGAAGTTTATTATCGACGATGGAGATTTTGCAATCGGGATATTTCTAATAACCAGTGTGTTTTTAATTTTATAAAACTTTTCTAAAAATTCCGAATCCATTGATCCGGTTGTCAGTACGAGATCAACTTTGTAGATTAAATATTTTTCTAAAGCAGCAATAATTTTTTGTGAATACTTTTTATTTCTTAGTCCGCCCAAATATGCATACAATTCCCTGCTGTTGTAATAAATTTTTGCTTTTCTGATTTTACCAATGACAACTACTGCCGGAAGTGAATAAACCTCTTCGGCAATATAAACATCCGCTCTTATTTTTATTAATTCTCGAACTAGAAATAAGAAATATTTGATGAAAAAAAATACGGGATTTGATTTATCAATTGGGATGGAAATAATTCCGTTGCTTTCAGTTCGCTTTGCATTATGTTGAAAATCAAAACCAATTGCTTTTACCTGGTGCCCGTCAGCTTTCAGTGAATTTGATAAATTAATTATCCTGGAATCATGGAAAGGATTGCCAAGGTATGCTAAACAAAATTTCATTTTATTAAAGCGTTATATGAAATGTATTTCGCATTACGGTTTTAGCATCGAATTTTTCTTTGAACTCGATTAAACTCATGCTCGGTGTCATAGGATTATCGGCTTTAGTATCCTGCGATACTCCAATATCAACATACTTATAGTTGTTTTCAGTTGCATCTTTCACGACTTCATACATGACACGTTGAATCGGTTTGTATTCAGCATAATCATAGAGAAGCATGTTATAAAAACATAATGCTACATTTATATTTGGATAAAACATCAGTGATCCTGCGATAGGTTTATCTTTGTAATACACCATGAACAGTTTCAATCTATCGGGCATAAGTTCTTTCAACTTCAGTAAATCATCGTAACTATGAGTAGGTTTCACATCATGCTTTGATTTATTATCCAAGAGTATTGGATAGAATTCATCATATTTATCATTCACTTCAACTCTTAGATTAAAATCACGAAATGTTTTTCGCACATTTCTTCTAACAGTTGATGAAAACCTGGAAAGAATATCACGATCCTTATCAAGTTTAATTGCGCTGGAAATATAATGGAGACTAAAGTTAAATCCTTGCCAGAGCATGGCAAAATCCAGATTTTGATTTTGATACTCTTCATAAATAATTGGTGCGGGTGTTAGAAGAAACTCTTTGAAGTTATTTTTTTTACCGTAATCAAGAATTGAAGAAACGATTTCCATCGTCTCACTAAAGTAGATATCTTTCGTAACCAATGATCCGTAGCTTGCACCAACCGGGGATTCAAACATACCATCTTTTAAGGTTCCGGGAAGAACTGCTTTTATTTGATCGTCATTTAAAACTATTAAGTGATCCCAGCTGAATTTACCCGGTTGATGATATTCAAAAAACTTCTGCATATGGAACATTGTGCCGTTATTGGATTCCAAAACAAACTCATCCCATTTCTCTTTCCAATCATCTGTATACCTGATAACTTCCATTAAGAATTACCTGCTCAATTTTATCAAAAGATTTAAAATACGGAAAATATTTGAATCAATAATGAAACTGAATTTTATGATTTGTATAAAATCAACACGCAACGAAAAATCAAAAAGAATACATTACCGAAATTGTGTGAGCATTCCCCAATCCATAATCGAACGGAGTGTAAGCATAATCAATATTGATACTGTTCCATAAAAATCCCACACCCGCACTTAATCCCTTCGCTTCATATCCCGTTGCATATCCGGCACGGACTGCAAACATTCTATCATAAAATATTTCCGTTCCGATATGTCTGTGATTGTCTTCGGTATCAGTATACTTTTGGAAACCGCCTGTAATTTGCACATCTGATTTTATCGACTCAACCCTGTAATCATATGCTAATCCAAATCTGAGATCGGCAGGCAGTTTAGTTTCAACACTTCTCAATTCTGTCATTGCACCGAGATTCCTGTAGGAAAATCCTGCGTGTAAGTTTTCGATTATGTCCGAATAATATAATCCGAAATCAAAAGCCCAACCATTAGCATTATCCGAAAACATTCCTTCGTACAAATATTTAACAGTAGCACCGAGCGCAAGATTTTCGTAAACTTCAAACCCGGTTGATAGACTTCCGAAAAAATAATGAACATTAAAAGTGGACTGAGCTTCACCCGGTTTCAGCCGAACTTCAAGTCCCGATATCGAAGTTGTATTGACACCAAGAGCCATTGGCAAACCAAGTATCTCCATACTTGCTCCCAACAGTTCCGAATTAACATCTTGAATCCAAGAACTGTGTGTAACCATAAGCTGCGGTGATGGATATTTTGCAAGCATTGCCGGGTTATAGTTTAACGCCGTTACATCTTTTGCACTTGCGACACCGAGATCGCTCATAGCAATATTACGCGCACCGAATCCGATTTTCAAAAATGATAATCCAGTGTTGCCTGCAGATTGAGCGAACAAACTTCCACTCAACAAAACGGTAAAAACAAATATTTTTATTTTCATTCTAAAACTCTGTAATAATTCCTGTTCCTGTATTTATCCAAAATACTTTTGAGGCAGAACTTGTATATAAATGTACAATCCAATCTGCTCCGTCAGTAAATGTTGATTCTTCTATTGATTTACTTGGGACCAAAAACATATCAACTTTTGCAGTAGAATTTGATCCTAAAAACGTTGTTGCACGGGCATCACTCATAATTTCATTCATTGCCCAATCACTATCGTAGATCGTAGCAGAACTGCTTATTGAAACGGTAGACAAAGCATCTAGAATTATCCCAACTTTATCTTTTACATCAGAGTCATTAATCAATCCGATCATTTCTGATAATGAAATCGGAAATTTCTCAGGACCGGCTCCGAATACGGGGACATAGAACTCAATCTCACCTTTTAACTCCGAACGAAAAATGTAGACAAATGTATTAAGCGGGCTCAGTACAGACAGATCAATCTCACCATTATCATCAACATTTACACCGTATATTCCCGCAAGTTTCGCATCACTCGCAAATGAGCTTACGGCTTCCGCTTTCACTTCATCAATTCTCTCTGTAGCGGTAATTTGACTATCAATAATATCTCTTACGGGGTTGTTTTCTTCCGAACATGAAACGAATAATAAAATGATAAATAATAAAGATAACTTTTTCATTAGAACCTCAGGTTTATACCAATTATATGAATATCACTCGATGAATAAGGTTCGATAACAAACGCATAATCTACTCCAACCAACCAGCCGTCTAAATCATAAAAATACGAAAATCCTAAAGCAGGTCTTGCCGGATCATCCGGGTTAGATAAATTCCATTTATCAAGACCACTTCTTACAAATAGATTATCAAAAATATTATACTCAGCGCCAAACCTCAAATAATTTGTTTCTGCATTACTGTTTTCAAACTCAACTGATGCAATTATGTCCGGATTTTCCAATCGATAAGATACACCAATTTTTTTAGCCAGCGGGAATTTATCTCCCGTTAACTTTCCATCCTGACCAAACAAATCCCCTGTATCCCATTCATATTTCGAATTTACGTCGGTGATTACAAATGAGAAAGTGAGGTTATTTGTCGGTGTATAAATCATACCAAGATCAGCGCCTAACCCTGTGGCTGAAAGACTTTCATACAACTTGTAATAGTAAATTTTTAGTGCCAGACCGATTGATATTTTTTCCGAGAACCTGTTTGCAAGTCCTAAGAAAAATTGATTTTCCGAAGTGGAAAGTTCACCGGTTTTCATTCCGTCTCGGTTGCGTTCATCTATATTACTCACGCCTGAATTAATTATTCCAAAACTTAAACCGGCAGTCGGCACATAATTATCTGATGATCTTTTTCTGAATTCAAATTTTCTTGTATAATTCAAAAAATTCAAAGACCGATCCAGTGATAAAACTCCAAAAGAAGTATGAAATGAATTATTCTCCTGATAAACACTTATTGCCGGATTATAATATGAAACCAAATTACCGTCAATAACAGCAGACATAGCATTTCCCATCCCGATTCCACGCGCGCCGAATCCCATCCTGCTGAATGCACCCGGCATACTATTAATTTTTGTAAACTGGGGTTGAGCAAAAACTACAGCAGCAGAAAAAAACAAAATTATTTTTATTAAGTTTCTCAAGTAAACCTCGGTTTATCTGATTACCATTATTTTCCCGTACATCGGATCATTTGAGCCAATATCTACACGGTAAAAATAAACACCATTAGGAACTATTGATCCTGATTCATCGCGTCCATCCCAAATTTCAAATATATTTTCGGAAGGATTACGCGATGCATTTTGAACAACTGTTCTGATTAAATTCATACCAAAATCTAAAATTCTAATTGTAACATCCTGAGCTTGACCAATAACACTGTATTTAATTCTCACAGGTTTAAATGACGGATTGAAAGGATTAGGGAATGCATACGTTTCATTCTTCGATTTAAGTTCAGGAGATGCAGTAAAGACTTTCCAATCTCCCTGCCAAATCCCTCCCGTTTCTTGCAGAACTGCTAAGCCATCTGCTGAACCGATCCAAATTTCATGTGTTCCGTCGTTGAGCGATTTCGTTTCCACATCATAAAAAACTGAAGTTAGCACGGCTGATTTTGTATCCTTTATTGATGAAGGTAAAAGCCAGCTTGCTCCATCATTGTTTGAACGATAAACGCCGTTGTCGGTCGGCACAAAAACATCCGAAGTATTAATTCCTCCATCGGTTAGATAATATTTAAAACCGAAATTGTGCGGACGTTCATCATTCAAAAAAGTTTCCCATGATTCGCCGCCATCCGAAGAAGCGCTTACTCCGTAAAATTCTTCAGGTGCATCGGCTTTCCAAGACGAAGCCCACACAACCTGTTTAATCTCATCATAACCCAAGGCTGTAATAAAATTACCGCTTATAGGTTTTCGCTGATTTTGATGGTTGAATTTCGTCCAGGTTATTCCGTTATCTGTTGACTTATTAATTCCATTCGCCGTTCCCACATAAATTGTCGATTCATTCGCAGATACTATTGAGAATGCAACATGATTTAAATACTCTTCATCACCAAAAGCGCCTGCTTTAGGTTGAAGTGAGAAATTGTAAACGGAATCCGGATGTATTGCACTCAAATAATCCGGCGGAAGTACAACACGTTCCCATGGTCGGTTCGGATTTAACATGAGCGAATCGATATTATTTTTTCTCAATCCGCCTGCCCATGAAGCGGTCCAAATTGTATTCGAAGTAAAAGCAATATCATAGGTAACATTCTGCTGAGCAACTGTGATAGGCAAAGCGCGAAGCGTATTTACACCGTATGTAATTGATGAATCACCGGGATCCTCAACTGACTGAGGCAATGAAGTCCATGTAGTTCCATTATCATTTGAAAACCTGTAACCCGAGCCGGTAATTACAGATTCTCCTCCTACACCGTCTTCATTATGTCCGGTAGAAACCCAAACAGTTTTGTTATGATACCCGAGGGCAATAATTGCTTCGCCGCCGAATGAAGGAGTATTCCAATAATCAGTCCAGCTTGTTCCGTTATCAGTTGATCTGCTCAATCCTCGTGAACTGCCGATCCAAATGGTATCACCAATTATCATTATATCGGTGATTGAATTGCTGAGCGGTGTATCACCTGATGCTTTACCAATATTGTCTGCTGAAAGGTTATACATTTCCGGGTTTATCTGTGCGAATGAAATTCCGGTTAAAATTAATAATAAGACAAAAACTTTTTTCATTATTCAACAATTATTGTTCGTGAAATTTTATTGCTTAAAGAATCCTGTCTGTCAATTGCTTGGAATTCGAACTTCCAGTTTCCGGCAGTTACCGAACCCGGAAAAGCAAGATCATTAGTAAAAATCCCATCTCCTTCTATTTCATCACCACTAACAGCAGTATCCCCCGCATCGGATAGAGGGAATTCGGAAATGCCCTGACTGTTTGTCAACATTCTTCCGGATGGATCAAACAGCCTGTAAAAAACTCCGCCGGTCGGGATATCATTCAATCCATTCGCGTCAAAAGCTTTAACGCTGAAAATAAACGGTTCATCACGTACAACAGATGCCGGAAGATTAACACCGGATATTACAGGTGGATAGTTTGCCTGCCCGTTAAAGAATGAAATAAATTGACGAGCAAACCGATCAGATTCACCTGAATTCAATTCATAATATAAATCAAAATTATATTGACCGTTTAGATTACTTTTACTGAATTCAATTTCTGCCGTATATGTGCCGTCATTACCAGTTGAATCACCTGAATTTTCAACATCCCCATCATCAAGTAAATAGATATTCCCGTTTAGTTGATCACCGGCAGGATCATAAACTTCGCACCACAATTTTCCTAATGATGTTGATGATGAGACATCGACGGAAATTAAAACCGATGAATCTTCAACTGAATAAGTAAATACGGATGGAATAGTAATCTGAATAATATTTATATTTTCATCCTCCGAAAGCGGGTCCACTACGCCCTGAGGATCTTTTTCACATCCATTAAATAAAATTATTGATATAAATATAAAAACCAGCCATGAAAGAAATTTCATTTTCCTCACTCTATTTTGAATCAATCTTGAAATTGAATGGAAAGTTGTCAGGTGAAAAGCAACCGATTTGAATAACAAACAAAATGGGTAATTCTCGAGACTTCATACCAACAACTTATCCTTTAAAATAAATCAAATCTTAAATCCAGTAAAAAGCCTCTATACTAATTCCCCATTTAATTTTTCGAAAGTTAGGTATTTATAAAGTAATAAGTCAAGTCAATTAAAAAAGTTTATTCACTAGCTGATTGAAAGAATGAAGGGTGTTGGCGAAAATGAAATAATGAAAATCACCAGACTAAAATAACCAATCAGCATTCTATTGCTATCGAGCTGTTCAAAATAAGGTACCGGCGGATGTTTAATTTTTATAAATATATATAGGATAAATGCCCAGAACAACCAGCCTGTCCATCCAATATGTGTTTGAAAATCCATGAATGTATCGAGAACTCCGAGTCCGCCGAGCACCATTAAGACAATCATAGCAATGCTTGCAACGGCTTCGTGTTTTTTATGACCGAACATACTGTAAACTACATGTCCGCCATCCAATTGCCCGACCGGAATCATATTCATTGCAGTTACAAATAAACCAAACCAGCCGGTGCACAAATACGGGTAATGATAAATTTCAGACATTGGCGGAACAAACTGCTGGGGATTAGTAAATAATTCACGCATCAGTGCAAATAAAATCGTGTCACCGAATTCAAGACTTAATGCATCTTTTCCATATTCCGGGGAAAGATAATCAGGATGAATAGTTAAAATATATTCCATTTCTGGGAGGTTGAGAAATCCATAGCTGATAATAATTAAGCAAGCAGCGAATCCGGAAATCGGTCCCCACACACCAATATCAAACATTGATTTATTATTCGGAATAACCGACCGGGTTTTAATTACAGCGCCCATTGTTCCAAAATGAAAAAATCCGGGAATCGGGGGAAATGGAATATAGAAAGGAAGAGTTGTATCTACCTTGTGATATTTAGCCGCGAAATAATGACCGAATTCATGAAATGATAAAATGAACAATATTGAGAGTGCGTATGGAAGTCCCTTTGCCAAATCTGCAAATTCATACGGACCCATTGATCCGGTAGTCCATTCCATACCGGCGATTAATGTGGTAACAAATGTAATTACAAAAAGTAATGGATAAACAAATACCGGGGTTTTCTTTTTCTTTCCTGTAGTTCCAATATTTGAAGAGTATGTTGGTTCCGAAAATTGTTGTGACATATTATAAATCTAAATTCAATCCTAGTGCACTATAATCTGTTTTGAAATCGAAGAATTCTCCGTGAATACTGTTACCCGAATAATACTGAAAATAAATGCTAAATCCTTTCCCTTCATATTTCCCAAATTTTATTCCCCCGACAACAGAATTGTTCCCGGAAAACTTACTTATAATTATTAATTTCAAATCGTAACCGGCAAAAAGTGATATACCTTGGGAGATAAAATCACGGGCTATGTAATCAAATCCAACCTGGTAGTTTCCTTTCCCGATATAAACAGGATCAACATGGTAGATGTATGTCAGACCAAGATAAACTCGTAGATCACTTAATTTATAATAGGGCATTAGTTCAAGAAATTCACGACTGTAAACACGTGGTTTGTGACCGTCAAGCCATAAGTCGTTCTGCCAGTCGTAGTGTCCGTCAACAAGATGAGCGCTTATGTGGCTTAATCTTAAACGTGCGCCCACTTCATTCTCTCCAACTTTTCTCTTATATGCAAAATTTAATCCGAATAAATAATCAACTGCGTGAACCGGAAAATGAAAGTTGGTTTCACCTCTAAGCAATGTATAAGTAAACAAATCTGCGCCTATTGAATAAGCAGCTTCTTCACTTCCCCATTTTACAATATCGAGAGAATTACCGATATCCAGTCGAAGTTCATTTTTCCCGAGTTCAAATAAAAATCCTAATTTCGGTTCCAGCGCATTTGCCATGAAGGGTTGAAATTGTAAATCATCCGGGAAATATTCTGTTTGTGCTGAAATAAAATTAACGGGCATTAGCAATATGATTAATAATATTAACCTATTCATCCTGAAGTTCCTGAAGATTTATATCACAGTCTTTTTTTAAACTGCTGTTTAACTAGTTTGTTAAAACTATATTTGAATTTTGATGTCAGACTCATAATTCCGTACATGTTTGTCGGGAAAGCGAATGATGGTTCAAAATAGCAATTCACCGTGCAGCCATCACAAAAATCATACTTACCTTCCATAGATTTTATCTGCCTCACTTCCTCACTTTCACGAATCTCATTGATCGGTCTGTCAATCAAAATTTTCTTGTTTCCGAAATGATAACACGGCAAAATAATTTCATTGTAAGGTGAAATAACAATAACCCTGGAAACAGCTTTACACGTAGGATTATTTATATTATTACCGCCATTTCTTCTTAATTTTATGAACGCATTATTCAAATAAATATTAGGCTTACCTTCGATGTATTCTTCAATAAAATCCAATGCTTCTTCATTTAACCCGGGATTACCAAAATATGAAAATACCGGATTAACAATCAGTATAAGGTCTTTTTCAATTGCGATATCATACATTCTAGGAAGTTTCTTGTATGTATCATTTGTTACAGTAAAAAGTATATCGGGGTATTCGCCCAAACTTTTTGCAATGTTAATACTATCAAAAACATGATTAAAACAATTCACCTTTCTGATCGTATTGTGTTCTTCTTCATCCGGTGAATCTAATGAAAAATGAAGTAAATTAATTTTGCCCGCCAATTTATCTGCAAACTTAGGATAGAGTAATGCATTAGAAGTGATGCTTGTCTGCATTTTTAATTTACGCGCGTGGTCCGCCATTAAATGAATATCAGGATTAAGTAATGGTTCGCCCCCGGTTAAATCAATAAATTTCACGCCCAATTTTGCTAACTGGTTAACATTGGTTTTAAAGTCCTGCAAATCTGCATGGGGAGTATTCTTAAATTCACCGTGGTCTGCAAAATGACAAAACTCGCAAAAAGCATTACACCTGTATGTAACATAATAATTACAGAGGAGCAGCACTAATATTCCCTGCCTTTCCATTTCACATTCGATTTAACAATTACGAACGGAAGCACTAATGAATAAATTATGAAATATAACTCGAACGCAATAAAATTTTTGACTTTTAGTTTTAGGTCAAGTGATTTGAATAGAGGATATATGAAAAAATAATCGACGAAAATTTTGAACAACACAAAATAAAGAGCAGTAAGACTAAAAAAGAACGGGGACAGTAAAATTGATAAGTGAGTAAGAAAGGCAGTCCCCATTACCAAAAATCCGAAAGGTTCACTTTCTTTACCGCCGACGCCCCATCTTTTCTTCTGCCAATAAATCGATTTAAAATCAGGACAAGGTTTTGAAGTAACTAAAGCGTCTTTATCCAAGGGATATAAGATTTTATATTTTTTTAAATTTTTAATTGCCCGCAATAAACTAAAGTCTTCAGTTACTGAAAAATCAATACCCGCATACCCGCCGACTTCTTCATAAGCGGATTTTCTGTAAGACATATTATTGCCGATACAGCTTAAAGGAAATTTTAAATTAACCGAACCTGCCGCAGCGCCTAACAGAAAAACGAAATCGGCTGCCTGCATTCCCTCAAAAATAGTATCTCCCGATTGAGTTGTGTATCCGCCTACGAATGCAACATCATCTTCATAATATGATGCGATTGTTTTTGCCCATGTTGGTGATACTGTGCAGTCAGCATCGGTTGTTAAAATGATGTCGCCTGTTGCAATTTCTACAGCATTCGCTATTGCATTTGCTTTCCCCTTTACCTGACCGATTTGTTTTTCCGGTATCATTGACTTAAATTCTTCTTTCCCCCTAATGAATTCGTCTATAATTTCCCCGGTTCTGTCATCTGAATGATCATTCACAATAATTATTTCCAATTTGCCGGAAGGATAGATTAACGCATCCAGCGATTCCATACACTCAAGAATGTTATCCTCTTCATTTCTTGCTGCAACAATAACTGTAGCTGCAGGAAGATTTTCCTCATTAATTTTTGAAAATTTCTTTATATATCCGGTCATTATTATAAATGATTCGATTACATAAAGAACTGTAAAAATGATGATTATGATTTCAAACATCCGGCAGGATCTCCAAATTTATACCCTTTTTTTTCAGCCTCTTCAATTAGGTAATTTAACGACTTCTCTAAGATATTATTCCCGGGTTTATCGTGAAAAACAACTATCGAATTATTTTTTAAATATTTATTGACTGCAAATTTAACAATATTCAAATCATTTTTATAATCATACGGAAATAAACTCCACATAACATTTTTCATTTTAATTTCATTCAGAATGGATAGTGTTGTTAAATCAAATCGACCGAATGGCGGACGAAAATAAATATTCTCCTTACCTGTAATCTTTTCTATGATTTCTTTAGTTCTTACAACTTCAGCAAGTTTATCCTTCTTTCTTAATTTTATAAAGTTAGGATGAGAATATGAATGATTGGCAGCAATATGACCCGATTGATCAATCTGGCTTATCAAACCGGGATACTTTTCAACCTTCTCTCCAACACAAAAGAAACATGCTTTAATTTTATTTTTATCCAATATCTCTATTATCATTTCAGTGATATTTGGGTTGGGTGAATCATCGAATGTCAACAACATCGTCTCATTAGAAGTCCGCCAAAAAATATTCGGAAAAATAAGCTCAAATAATTTTGGGGGCTGATATAAATATTTCATCTTCGTAACTTTCTGCCTCTCCAATTAAAACCTCCGAATATACCAAGAATACTCGTTATAACTATATATGGTACGTGAAATATTTCAGCAATTAAAAACCAACTTAAATCAATGCTAGGTAACAAATTCTTTTTTGATCTTCTCATGATCAAATATTCGAATACAATTTTCAATAGAAATCCAGCCAAAAAAGTATAAAGAAAAAAACTAGAGTAATAAATCAGTACAGGCTGAACAATTAATCCGAGGTAAAAAAGAAAAATTAGGATCAGGCTGAATATCAACTTTTCGTTTTTATAGAACAATCCCTTGCTTGCCCATCTCTTTCTTTGATTTATAAAATCGGCAATCGTATCAGAGGCTTTGGTTTTTACTAAACATTTAGAGTCGGTCGCAAATTTAATAATATATTGCGTTGAAGAATGAATTTTCTGCATTAAAAATTCATCATCACCTGATGATAGGTTTAGATTGCCCTCATATCCATTCACAGCATTAAAAACACTCCGTTTAAAACCCAAATTAGCACCGTTGCAAATTGTAGGAATTCCTGCTCCTATTAAACCTGCGCCTGCTGTTATTAAGCTGCTGAACTCCAATCTTTGTATCTCATTAAATAATGAATTGTTGTTTTCAAGTTCAACGGGACCCGAAACAAATGCAGTATCTTCGGTAAAATATTGTATCATCGATTCAATCCATTCCTTTGGGTGTGTGCAATCAGCATCTGTGGTTAGAATGATCTCACCCCTGGCAATTTTTAATGCGGAATCAATCGCAATTTTTTTATGTCCGCTCAACTCCTTCGAACCGTTTGAATTTATTAATCGAATATTCCCTTTGCCCATATTCTTCTTCACAATCTCTTCTGAGTCATCTTCAGAATTATCATTCACATAAATCAGTTCAAACAAATCTGCAGGGTATGATTGATCAAGCAGACTATCGATACTATTTTGCAAATTAGATTCTTCATTCCGGAAAGGTATAATTACACTGCAGAACAGTTTTAAATTTTTTCGAACCAACTGCTTCGTTAAATGATTAATTCCACTATATATTCTTAAAAGAAAAAGTAAATAGTAGATTGATAAAAGTACCGGTACAATTAAAAAATATTCTATCATGATTTTTTTGTCAGGAGTATTAATCCGATTAAGGATGGAATTAGAAGATTGATAACAAATATTAAAGTGGCTGAGTTAAATGCATCAGGTGAACTGACGGCAAAATAATCGAATATAAGAATTGATAGACCTTCCCTCACGCCAAGATCACCAAGCGAAATTGCCGGGATAAGTGCTTTTGTAAAAAACACAACAATTGCTCCCCAGAGAATTTCAAAGAATAAGACTCCCGGAACAAATGCCATTACCAGCAATGCAAATTGAACTGAAGAAATTAATAATGCCGAAGCAGAAAAAAGTGAAAGAACTAATGCATTCTCATTGTTTACATTTTTAATTAATTGAAATGAAGAACGGTTACTTTTAGAAAATTTTGATGATTTCAAATTTTTGAATAAAAATCCGATGAATTTTGGTCGGTACAAGAGTAAGTAAAAAAGTATTGCGAAAATTGAGAAGACCGCTAAAAATAAACCGGTTGTTATTAATGCATCGACATTATAAAATCTGTGAATAAAGACAATCGTACTGAGTGAACCAAAAAACATTAATACTGCCAACGAAAACATTTTATCAATAAAAGTAGCAAAAACAATGTCAATCGACTTTTGGTCTTTAAGCGCAAAAGACCTACCGACATATTCACCAACCCCAAACGGGGTAATAATGCCGGCGCTCATACCATGCATCAATGAATAAAATATCTTCGACCTTCCCAATTTTCCAAAACTAAGGCTGCAAATATATTCCCATTTTAAGAATTGCATAAATAAGTTTGGTATTAATAATACAGCAGCTATAAAAATATAAATAGGTTCCGATTCATTGTATGCATTTATAATTTCGCTGAAACTTATCATTGTTGCCAGATAAATTATAAATCCTGCAGCAACAATTACCTTTGCAATTGCGATCAGTTGTTTTTTATTAAGCTCAATAAATTTTGATATTTTTGTAATAACCGTATGCAATTCAATTTTCTACTTGATGATTAACATTTTCTTAACTTCTCTAAATTCATGGGTTTCAAGGAGGTAAAAATAAACTCCGCTTGAAAGATTTCCAACATTAAAAGATACATTATAAAGACCGGGCTGTTGATAATCGCTCACTAAAGTTTCAACGTGCTTTCCCAATAGGTCATAAACTATTAGATTAACTTTTTGTGTGCCGGTATAATATGGAATTGAATATACAATAGTTGTTGAAGAATTAAAAGGATTCGGATAGTTCTGCATGAGTGAGTAATCCCTAACATTTTCCGGAATTTCTTCACCAATTTCAATAGGAAGATTATTGTAGATATTGCTTGATTTATCCATTAGAATATCTAAATCCCTTTTGCTTTTAGCAGCAGCCAATACAACCGAGACATTTAGGAAATGCTGCCCTCTTAAGAGATATGGTCCCCCGCCGATTGAAAATGAAACATCTCCGGGCCCGGACTTCATTTTTTCGGTTCCACTTGAAATGGTTTTGAACTGGTCGAATTCGGGAAAAACAGGGTACACACTTACATCCGCTCTATCATTATTATTTATTGGATAAAAATTTTGATTACCGTATGATAATAGTTTGCCTCCAATAAATAACTCAGCTTTTTCATCATCATCGTGAAATGCATATCCATATTTATTGATCAGGTCATAAATCACATTATCATTTTCCTTGTCGGTTTTACTAAGATCAAAATCGAAATATAATCCTGAGTAAATAGAAAAATCCAACTTACCCGGGTTGGCAATCTTATAATGAAAAATTAAAATTTGTCCTTCTTCATTCATGTCAAAATAATATGTGTTAAGATCGGCAACTATTTGAAGATTATTAACTCTATCGAGTAAATTCTGCATTCTTAAATTTGCGGTTTTATCAGCGTAGGCACTTTTCTCTTCAACTGTTACAGGTTTTGTTGCTGTATAAGCTGTTTGCTGAAATCTTCTAAATGCAACAGGTGAAATAACTTGTAACTCATTAATCCAAATCGAATCTTCATAAAACTTATCGCTCCCAATCAATAGACCGCCTTGAAATAAAATGTTGTCTGAATTAAAAAAAGTTACACCGTGCCCATCCTCATTAAAAGGATAATCATTATATCCGAATGTTCCCTTGTCTGTCATGGTGAAAGTCAAATCATCGGATTCAATGGTTCGGTATTCAGGATTGACTGTGAAAGCTATAGGTTTATAATCTTTATAAATAACATCAGCAAATTCAATGATATAATCCATTTGTTGATTTCTTGGGAGAGGTGATGAAAGACGAATTAGAATTGGATTTGAAGATGTACTAAAAATATTTCCGGGAGAAATTTCACCAGCATAATAAGAATCATTTACAAATGAACTGTAATTGTCGAAGCTGATCATTCTAATGTTTAAGGAGGTTGTAGCGTCCAGATAATTTTCAAGAGTTAGGACTAAAGACAATTCTTCGCCCGGTTCATAAATACTGTCATTCTTCGTTTCATTAGTAATTGAGAAATCATTTAACCGAACCGAGATCAGTTTATCGTTTGCGACAGCTCTTTGCACATTTATCCTCCCATACCCAGTTTGTGCGAACCTATCACCATTTAAGTAATCGATTTTATCTGATGAGACACGAATCCGCTCAAGAACTTGTTGAGCCGTTAGTTCAGGAAACTGTTCCATCACGAGGGAAGCCGTTCCGGCAACAATAGGAGATGCCATTGAGGTTCCGCTTAAACTTTTATATCCGTCACCTTTCCATGTTGACACAATATTGACGCCGGGCGAACTTACAGATAATGCATAATTGTAGTTGGAAAAATCCGCTGATATATCATTTACGTCAGTTGCACCGACAGATAAAACATTATCAAATGCGGCGGGATAAATTAATGCGCCTATACCGCTGTTACCTGCAGATGCAACTATTAACACATCATTTTCAATAGCATAGTTTATCACGTCTTGTGCAAAATCCGTTCTTATTGAACTTCCCCAACTGCAATTAATTATTTTAGCTCCGTTATCTACTGCATAAATAATGCCTTCGTATCCATACAATACTAACGGACTTCCGTTGCTTGCCCTTGTATCATCACTTGTTACCTTAACCGGCATCAATTTTGAATTAATACCTACTGAAGCGATTCCAATTGAATTACCGGTTTTTGCTGCGGCTGCCCCGGCGATTGCAGTTCCATGATCTGGTCTATCTTCATTCGGATCGTTATCCGGCAAACCGCCGGCACCTCCAAAATCCCAACCGCGGAAATCATCAACATATCCATTACCGTCATCATCAATACCGTTTATTGGATCGTCATTTGTCCAAATTTTCTTGTTTAAATCTTTGTGCAACCAGTCAACACCGCTGTCGATAATTGCAATAACAATTGTCGAATCACCCTTTGTTGTTTCCCATGCTTCCGGGGCATTGATTTTATCCAGGTACCACTGCTCACTGAACAAACTGTCGTTTGGTATAAATGACTGAAGAAAATTTATTATTACCGGTTCAGCATATTCTATATTCTCATTTGTAATCAATTGATCAGATAGTTTGAACAAATCGGCGCCATCTTGAATTTTAATTTCATAAATATTTTTTAAATGCGGGCTTTCAGAGAGTGGAAACTTTCTCTTTATCTCTGAAAAATTCATCAAAGAATTATTTTGGAAGATAAATTGGTCTTTTTGATTTGACTTTAGTTTTACTATTAACCTGTCGGAGAAAAGACTTATTTGTTCATCACTATAAATTTGTGCCGTCGTGATTATGGGGAAAATCATAACCGAAATTATTATGATAATTTTCTTTGAAATATTTCCTATCAATGCAGCTATCTTAATTAATTTTAAAAATCAACAAAGAAACCGATACTAAAACGCGATATTCTTTGATTATAATATTCACTTAAGAAATGATAACCATTATATTGACTCAAATAAAGGAGAATCCCTTTACCCTGCCATTCCCCGAATTTTAATCCAAGCATAAAATGATTATTACCCACATATTCAGGAATACCCTCTAATGAAAAATGGTAAGCAATAAAAATATTAGTTGGTTCTTGCAGAACACTCCCGATAATTTTGTCAGTTGCAGCTTCAATTCCACTACTTATAGAATACTTTTTTAAGTCGACAGGTCTTACTAGTGTTGAATAAGAAATACTTCCATAGTATCTATAATAAATTTTTTGATTTTTTATCTCATGCACAAATGTGAGCTCTCCGAAATCACGAGTATAAGGGATAGGTAAATCATTATTCAACCATTTATTATTTTGAAGATCATAATGACCATCGACTAAATGCGCACTGTTATGAATTATTCTAAACCGCGTGTAAAATTTTCTATTATCAAGTTGAACCGAATAGGTAATATTACCTCCGAAGAAACCATCCAAAGCATCTATCTGCAACCGGTTCCCTTTATAACTGGTCGCTAATGCGTAAGCCATAAAATCCATACCAAGCGAGATCATTTTATTATCATCAAAATTTAGTAGCAATACATCAATCGAGTTGCCGATATCAACTTTAAGATTTGCGTTTTCAGTCATATAAAGCACGCCAACTCTCGCTTCCTCGAAAGATGCTTTAATTGGAAGTAGATGTAAACCTTTCGGTAAAAATGTATAAGTCAACTCACTAGATTGACTAATAATTAAAGCCGGGCTCACAATAATAAGGGCAATCATTAATTTCAAATATCTCATTTTGATCTTTATTTATTATACCATCAGTAATTATTCGGATTCATAAATATATTAATTATTCTTAACTTTGTGAGATTAATAATATCTAAAAGAATTCAACTGAGGATTTCATGTACATTAACTTTTCCGATTTACCATCGCAACAAAATTTGTTTTTGGATTATATGTACGAATTTGAAAATGTGGAAAGGTTTTACGGAACTAACTTCCGTGATACCGAGCAATATGGAAAAGTGTTTGAATCGGTAAAAAACACAAACCGGGACCACCGTGAGAAGCTGAAGGAAATTATTTACGACCAGTACCGGGATTTCAAACCATCAAAATTAACATTATCGAATATTGACGCGATGAAATCAAAAAATACTATCGCTGTTGTAACCGGGCAACAACTGGGCTTATTAGGAGGTCCGCTTTATACTTTCTATAAAATAATTACAGCAATTAAACTTGCTGCCTTCTTGAAAGATAAATATCACGATTATCAATTTGTACCGGTATTCTGGCTGGAAGGTGATGATCATGATTTTGATGAAGTAAGATCATTTAATTTGATGAACAAGGAAAATGATCTTATTAAAATTCAGTATGACGATGGGAAACCTGAAGATGAAAACCGCGGGAATATCGGCAGCGTTGCATTCAATGATAATATTAATGAAGTAATAAAAAAGATTAATGATGAACAGCGCGTAACTGAGTTTACATCTGACACAATGAATTTACTCGAGAAATGTTATTATGATAACACAACTTTCAAAGAAGCATTTAAAAAATTATTATTTAACTTCTACGATGAATATGGATTAATACTCTTTGATCCGCAGCATGTTGAAATTAAAAAACTATTAAAACCTATTTTTAAACAGGAGATTGAAAACTTTAGAACAAATACAAATAAAGTAGTTGAACAAAGCGCTGAACTTGAAGAAATTTATCACGCACAAGTAAAGGTAAAACCAATTAATCTTTTTTTAAGTGATAAATCAGGCAGGTTTCTACTTGAACCCGATGAAGAAGAATTTAGATTAAGAAACCGTAGAGTTAAATTTACTAAAGAAGATATTTTGCAAAAACTTGAAGATGCTCCGGAGGATTTCAGTCCCAATGTACTACTGCGACCGATCTGTCAGGACTTCCTATTACCAACAGCTTTATATGTTGCCGGTCCGAGTGAGATAAGTTATTTTGCTCAAATAACTCCTTTATATGATATCTATAATTTACCGAAGCCGATCATTTATCCCAGGTCCTCAATAACGATTGTTGAAAAGAATTTAATAAAGATTCTTGAAAAATATGATTTGAATCACGAAGATTTTTTCATCGAAGAGAAGTTGTTAAATAACAAAGTAATAGAATCTCTTTCCGAGTTTAATATTGATGAAATGTTCGGTGAGCATTCAACTGAAATTGAATTACAAATCGACAGGTTGAAAGAAAAACTCTTCATGATTGATCCAAATCTTTCCGGCTCGGTTAAGAAAACATATGAAAAGATTGTGCAATCTCTGGATACTCTAAAATCAAAAGCGAAAAGTTCTCAGGAAAGGAATCATGATACTGCTCTTCGCCAATTGGATAAAGCTAGAAATTCGATTTTCCCAAATAACAACCTGCAAGAACGCGAGTTCAACTTTATTTATTTTACGAACAAATACGGAATGGATATAATTAAATGGTTGTTCAACGAATTGACAATTAATAAGTATGAACACCAAATTCTCGAGTTGTAATCAACCGGCGATTGATTTTAACTGATCGATAAAACCCGGATTTGATATTTTTACGCTTTCAAAATTATTAACGTAATAATTACCTTCGACTAAGGACGATAAGACTGCAAACGCCATTGCAATGCGGTGATCTCCGAAACTTTCAAATATAACATTTGATTTTTTGATGCTTCCACGAATAGAAAATCCGTCATCATATTCTTCAACATCTAAACCCAGCAGATGAAAATTATGGCAGATTGAATTTATTCTATCGGATTCTTTTTTCCTCAATTCATCAGCGTTCCGGATTTCAAAATTACCCTCGGCAAATAAACCGGCTATAGCTAATATTGGTATTTCGTCAATCACATTGGCAATTATTTCTTTACCTATTTTGATATTTTTTAGAATACTGCTCTGTACAAAAAGATTGCCATAGGTTTCATTCATGAATTTCTTTTCTTCAATAATTTCAATCTTTGCTCCCATCTGTCCGAGTAACTCAATAATACCCGTCCTGGATTTATTGAGCGAAACATTTGTGAGTGTGAGATTGGAATTTTTTTGTAATAATGCGAGTACAATAAAAAATGCGGCGCTGGAAATATCCGATGGAATAAAATACTCTGCCGGTTTCGGATAATACTCATGCGCACTTATAATCTCAGTATATTTTTCCGTTTTATAAATCGGCAGTCCGAGCATATTTTCTGTATGGTCCCGGGTTGATGTAGATTCAATTACTTTCGTTTTACCTTCGGCATGCAGTCCCGCCAACAAAACTGCGCTTTTAACCTGCGCACTTGCAACCGGTAAATTGTATTCGATTCCCTTTAATTCAACATTGCCTTTTATGCTCAACGGAAGGGTTCCAACTTCGGATGAAATCACCGCTCCCATTTGTGTTAACGGATCTATAATTCTTTTCATCGGTCGCGACGATAAGGATTTATCACCGGTTAATACTGAATCAAATTTTTGTCCTGCCAATATTCCCGATATTAATCTTGCAGTTGTGCCGGAGTTTCCGCAATCTAATTCATTTTTTGGCGGGAGTAATTTCATATATCCCCGCCCATGCACAATCAACTTTTTATTTTGCTGTTCAAATTCAGCGCCCATCTCTCTAAAACATTTAATTGTTGATTGGACATCTTCCGAACTGGAAAGATTCTTTATCTCTGATTTACCTTCTGCCAATGCCGCAAACATAACTGCACGGTGTGAAATTGATTTATCGCCGGGAAGAGATAGTTCCCCGTTCACCATTTCTAATTTTTCTATTTTTTGTTTCATCTTCGGCACCAGTCATCAATCATCTTTTCTAACTGATCTTTCGGCATTTCACTATTATCATACATTCCTTTCTCTGATCTCTGCCTCTGTGCTTCATAAAGGGAAACTGCACAAGCAACTGAAACATTAAGACTCTGTATCATTCCACGCATCGGTATATAAAAAGTTTCATCAGCTAATTCAGCAGCTTCGTCACTTATACCTCGATGCTCATTTCCTACAACCAAAGCGACTTTTTGTGTAAGATCCAGTGAATAAAGATCGACAGCATCTTCATCGAGAAGGCTGGCATAAATTTTAAATCCATTCTCTCTTAATTTATTGTAACAATTATCAATTGTTTTATATTTCTTGATCTCCAACCACTTTAAGGCTGAGGCTGAAACTGAGGATTTATTGTTAAGCTTAGGAAATTTTTCCACGTTATACACCAGCGAGACATTATTAATTCCCACTGCATCACATGATCTTAAAATTGCACTCACGTTATGCTTATCATGAATATTTTCTAATACTAAATTTAGTGATGGCTGGCGTGCGTTAACTGCGGAAATGATTTTCTTTAATCTATTTTCCGATTTGAATTCTCTCACTTTTTATCTTTATCGAATATTAATTTGTAGATGGTTTTATTCTTTTCTTTGCGAGCTTTATCTACAACAATTTCTTCTTCCAAATTTAAATTGAGGTAGTAGTTAACTAACTCGAGACTTTTTTCAATCACTTCTTCTTCTTTATGTGCCCAACTTTCACAGCCTTTAATTGACGGAACCTCTGAAATAAAACCATCATCGGTTTTTGTCACAACTAAATCTATTACCATCAATATCCGCCTTTTGTATCAGCCTCGCCGGATACGATTTTAACACTTGCGCTTGCGCCTATTCTATCGGCACCGCTCTCGATCATCAATTTTGCATCTTCTAAGGAGCGGACACCGCCTGAAGCTTTAACACCGACAGTTGTTCCGACAACGTATTTCATTAAAGCAACATCGCCTGCCGTAGCGCCGCCTTTACTAAATCCTGTGGATGTTTTCACGAAATCAGCTTTCGCATTTTTTGCAATTAAGCAGGCTTTCACTTTCTCTTCATCGGTCAATAGAGCTGTTTCAATAATCACCTTGCACAAAGCATTTTTCTTTTTAACCGCAAGCACAACTTGATTTATATCATTAAATACATATTCATATTCGCCGCTCTTCAGCATACCGACATTTATAACCATGTCTATCTCTTCAGCGCCGCTTTCTAAAGCCTGTTCTGCTTCTTTGCGTTTAGTTTGTGTAGTTGTTGAACCTAGAGGAAACCCAATAACAGTACATACTTTCACTTTTGTACCGGTCAATAAATCACGGCACAAAGTTACATAACATGGGTTAACACAAACGGATGCGAATTTATAAGTTCTAGCTTCATCACACAATATTTTTATGTCTTCCGGCATAACGTCAGGCTTAAGCATTGTGTGATCAATTTTGGATGCAACATTATAATCGGTTATGTCCGGTCCAACGCCCATTCCGGCGGCAATTCGTTCCGCTCCAACTGCAATAATATTATTTATTGCTTTCGGCTGATCGACAACATTTCTTTCCCAGCCCTTACATGTTTCGGCATAACAATAATAATCATGTAATGCTTTTTCAGTAAAAACTTCCGAAACGACTTTATCAATTATTGAAGAGCTCATATCAGAACCCGGTTTAATTTTGTTCTAGTTTAAGGTATGCTTCATAAGTATTTTTCATCAACATTGCAATCGTCATTTTTCCTACACCTCCCGGAACCGGTGTGATATTGGATGCTTTAGCCGCAACATTTTCAAAATCAACATCACCTACTACCCTGTATCCTTTCTTTGCAGATGAATCTTCAACCCTATTTATTCCAACATCAATAATAACAGCGCCGTCTTTTACCATATCAGCAGTAATGAAATTTGCTCTCCCGATCGCTGCTATTAATATATCGGCAGAAGTAGTATATGGTTTCAAATCCCTGGCGGCAGAATGACAAATAGTAACAATCGAATTTGCATATTCTTTCTTCTGCAGCATCATATTTGCAATCGGTTTCCCGACGATGTTGCTCCTTCCGACAACGACTACATGCTTACCTTTTGTATCAATTTTATATCGCTTTAACAATTCAACAATTCCGTAAGGTGTACAAGGATAAAATGTATCTTTACCAATCACAAGATTCCCCACATTTACGGGATGAAATCCATCCACATCTTTTTTCGGATCAATTGCATCAATTACTTTTTCTTCATTAATGTGAGAAGGGAGAGGTAGTTGTACTAAGATACCGTGGAAAGAATTGTCAGTGTTGTAATGATTAACCAGCTTTAACAATTCCTCTTCCGAGATGTTTGAATCTAAAATCTCCGTCTTAGAAATCATACCGATCTCGGTACACGTCTTCCCCTTCATATTCACATAAAACTGTGAAGCCGGGTTCTCACCGACCAAGATGGTTACAAGTCCGGGAACTTTTTTACCTTCAGAAATCAGCTTGCCAACTAGTTCCTTCAGTTCATTTTTAATTTCATCAGAAACTTTTTTACCATCTAACAATGTCATCAATAAATTCCTTCTGCAATTACATTTTAACTTTCTTTCTTTTCGAAATCCGGGAAGAAAATTCTTTCAATCTCTACTGTTTTTCCCGTATCGATATCTATTTTTGCAAACACAGCGCTGAGGTGAACGTTATCCGTTGCCGGCTGATATTTTTGAGGAGTTTGAAATAAAAACCTATTCACAGCCGCATCGGTTTTCATGCCGATTACCGAATCATAGGGACCTGTCATGCCAACATCTGTAATGTAACCGGTACCTTTGGGGAATATCCGTTCATCAGCAGTTTGAATATGTGTATGCGTTCCGATTAATATACTTATTTTACCATCCAGAAAATTTACCAGCGAAAGTTTTTCAGCAGTTGCTTCAGCATGGAAGTCGACAAGTATCACTTTCGTATCAGATCCAATTTTTTTCAAAGCCCATTCAGCCGTTCGAAAAGGACAATCAATCGGAGCCATAAAAGCTCTTCCCTGTAGATTGATAACTCCAACCTTTCCCTTTTTTGAATCAGCCACATAAACGCCGCCGCCGTAAGTGCCTTTGGGATAGTTTTGCGGTCTCAAAACTCTCGGTTCGCTGCGCAGATAATCCTGCGCTTGATGTTTATCCCATGTATGATTACCACCGGTAAGTACTTTAATGCCAAGATCAAATAAAATTTTTCCTTCCTTTTCAGTACAGCCTTTTCCATCGGAAGCATTTTCACCGTTAGCTATAACGATATCTGCGTTATATTTTTTCTCTATACTCGGAAGCCAAGTCTGAACAATCTCCAAGCCCGGTTTACCAACTATATCGCCAATAAAAAGAATATTTATATGCATGTAAGCCTAAATTTTTGTCCATAAATATATCGAAATAATAACGCATATTAAAATTTGATATATGAAAAAAGTTGTTTTGACTCCGATGAATAAATAAATTTGGACAATTATATTAAGAATACAGGAAGGTAATACAGAGAATGCCGCAAATTCCGCTTACTGATATCCCGGTTGATAAATCCGAATTCGCCGTACTAGATTTCGAGACTACCGGCACTTCCGCCAGGCTCGGACGAGTAATTGAGATTGGGATTGTAAAAGTAAAAAAAATGAAAATCACCGAAACCTTTCAATCATTTATAAATCCTCTTCAGAGAATCCCTTATAATATTACTGTATTAACCGGTATAACTAATTCGGATGTTGAGGATGCTCCTTACTTTGAAGACTTGACCGGACAAATAATTGACTTCATCGGTGATGCGACTATTGTAGCGCACAATTTGCAATTTGATTACTCCTTTTTAAAAGCAGAATTCGAAAGAGCGGAAATCCAGCTTATTGATAATCCTAAGTTATGCACACTTAAACTGGCAAGAAAACTATACCCGGAATTGAAAAGCAAGTCACTGGGCGCTCTCACAAGATCTTTAAAAATTCGTCATAAAAATGTTCACCGTGCTTTGGGAGATTCTACCGTTACAGCCAAATTGTTAATTAAGATGATTAAAAAGAGCAAGGATGAATTTGATATAGAATCACTTAACGACCTTATTAATTTTCAATCCCTCCCGGTATCGAAACCAAATTTTAGAATAATAAAAAAGAAACTTGCAGATGATCTTGTGAAAATTCCGGAGACACCCGGTGTATATTTCTTCAAAGATGCAAAGGATAATATAATTTATATCGGGAAAGCAAAATCGTTATCAAAAAGAGTAAAGAATTATTTTTCGAACAGTGCGATGCGCAAGGCAAAAAAAATCACAAGGCTTGCATCAAGATTGGATTTTAAATCTACTAATTCGGAATTAACAGCTTTGCTTGCGGAAACAACATTGATAAAGCACCATAATCCCCGCTTGAATACAATGCTTAAAAAATATCCACAAAGTTATTTTATACGTGTGAATATGACGCATGAATATCCGAACATTGAAATTGTTTCCGACCTTGATTTCGACGGGAATGATTATTACGGTCCCTATCAAAACCGGGATACTGCGAAAACTCTTGTTGAAATAATTGATAAAACATTCCTGATACGTGAATGCAAGGACAAAGAATTTAATAAAAACAAAAAATGTTACCTTGCTGATATAGAGAGATGCCTAGCTCCGTGCATAATTGAATGTAAGAATGATTACAAGCAAGAGATTCAAAAGATGAATGATTTTTTGTGCGGTGAAAGTCAGCCTGCAGTTGATAGATTATTAAATCAGATGAAGAACTTTTCGGAGCTGCAGAAATTTGAGCAGGCTGCCGAAAAACGTGACACCGTAAACCTAATTCTGAAACAGTTGAACCGGGGATCAATAATTTCCGAACCAATTAACCGTTCAAATGTATTGATTACCGTAAATGAAACAATAAGCAAAGATTATGTTTTATTTATTAACGGAAGAGTTATCATTAAAAATGACATTACTGAGGATAGATGCTCTTTCGATGATGCTGTGGAACATTTTTATGCGGATACAATTTCATTGTTTCCGGATGTAGGGAAAAAGGATTTGGAACAGTTAAAAATTGCTTTGAGCTGGCTAGTTAGAAATAATACCAAAGTGAAAATTCACTATCTTAAAAATTACTCGTCGAGGGAAGAACTTTTCAGTAGAATCGGTGAACCAAAAATTTCTAGGTACAAGAGGACATAAAAAAATCCCGCCGAAAAATATCTCCCGGCAGGATTTCAAGAATTCCCTGTAAAAATAAAAATTATCCCAGATTTTCCATTGGAAAATCTGCCCTTCGGGCCGACAATTTGTAAGTTGTGAAATATCAAATACTTAGTCATATAGAAATTTTGGTATTCGTTATTTGAGTAAAATATTTTTCTTACAAATTGTCGGGGTTAATCCCGCAACATAAAATGTTTTATTAAAACATTTTATAAGCGGCTAGCAGCAAAAAATTCATTTCCAATGAATTTTTTAGGATTAATTTTTTACTGAATTATACCAATCACTTGATTGTTCCATGAGTTTGTTTATTCTCTTAACCATCATGTGCGGATCATCTAAATATCCATCCAACATCAAATAAGACTCGTACAACTGCTCAATTACATTTTTCACATATTCATCGTTGGCGTCGGATTTATATGCGGTTAAAAGATTTCTAATCATTTTATGATCTTGATTAATTTCAAATATCTTTTTAGGAATCGATTTATCCTGATTCGTAATATGCATTATTTTCTGCATTGTCGATGAAGTAGTATCATCAGGATTAACTAACACAGCAGGACTGTCTTTCAACCGCTTGGAAATTTTTACATCTTTAACACGGTCGCCTAAGATTTCTTTAACACGGTCAACAAAACCTTTCATTGCTTTGGAATCTTCTTTCGAAATTTCTTCAACATCAGTTTTCTTTTCATCAACGGTTTCCAACTTGTCAATTTTAGAAAGATCAACCTGGTCAACAGATTTAAGCTCATAATCCTTATATTTTCTAATTGAACTCATTACCAATTCCTCAACCGGGTCGAATAAGTAGAGCACTTCTACTCCCTTACTCTTGAATATTTCCAAATGGGGATCGGATTCAATCGCACCGCGAGATTGACCAAATACATAATAGATTTCTTTCTGTGATTCTTTCATCCTTGATGTATAATCTGCAAATGAGACAAGATCTTTCACGCTGTCGACTTTTGACGAATTAAATCTTATCAATTCTTGATATTTTTCCAAATTGGTAAAATCAGAATAACCGAGCCGGAATACCTTTCCGTGCTCATTCCAAAACTCAGTATATCGTTGAGGATCATCTTCAGCTAATTTTGATAAATGACTCAGCACCTGTGATGTAACACTATTGGCAATCTTCGTAAAAATTAAATTTTCCTGAAGTGTTTCACGTGAGATATTTAGCGGCAAGTCCTCGGAATCAACAACACCTTTTACAAATGAAAGGTATTCAGGAAGCATGTCTTTGTTTTGATGCTGAATGAGAACCCGGCGTACGTATAAATCCAACCCGTAATTTTCCCTGGAAAATCCGAACATATCAAAATTCTTCTTAGGTATGAACAGCAAGGCGCTGAACTGAATCGGGGCGTCAACTGATTTATGAATAATTTCAAACGGTTCTTCACTGTCATAGGTGAGGAATTTATAGAATTCTGTGTACTGTTCCTTTTTGATAGAAGATTTTGGTTCGCGCCATATTGCCGAAACCGTATTTACTCTTTTTTCACTAAGGTAAATCGGGAAGTTTATGAAATTAGAATGCTTCTTGATGATACTCTCTAACCGGTATTCTTCTGCCAATTCTTTTGCATCTTCTTTTAGATGAATTTCAATTGTTGTTCCACGAATCACACCGCCGGTTTCTTCCATTTCATAAGTACCTAAACCATCGGATTCCCAGCGAACCGCCTTTTCATCTTTTTTATAAGACTTACTTTTAAGCACCACTTTATCAGCTACCATAAATACGGAATAGAATCCAACTCCAAATTTTCCGATTAAATTACTTGCGCTCTCTTTATTTTTTGCCAACTGTTCAAGAAATTCCGAAGTACCCGATTTAGCAATGGTTCCGATGTTTTTAATTATTTCATCCTTCGACATCCCGATGCCGGTATCTCGGATTGTTATTGTATTTTCTTTCGCGTCAAATTTAACATTTATCTCCAACGGTAAATCTTTATCAATAATTTCTGTTCCTTTATTCGACTCGAACCTTAACTTATCTAATGCATCGGAAGAATTAGAAATTAGTTCTCGTAAAAATATATCTCTGTTTGTATACAAAGAATGTACAAGTATATTTAGAAGCTGTTTAACCTCAGCTTTAAACTCATAATTTTGAGTTGTTTTTGTTTCTTCTGACATATTTCCTCCACTTAACTAATCATTAATCACATTGTTAATCGAAAAAATCGAATTTTAAAATTAATCGATTGATGAGAATTTTTCAAAAAAAATTTATTGAAAGATTTATTTTATTATAAACTTGGTGAGTATGAATCTTACAATCAATGCCACCGCACCTCCTATAATCAAATAAATAAAAATTGATTTTAATGATGCGAGTGTAAAAACAAGAGTTGATCGCATCCCCCTCCACCCGCATTCACGACATCTATACATATTAAAAAACGTAAACTTTTTTATAATTTGTTCATAAGCATTTCGTGCCCTTGAGCGGTGAAGTGAGCCAGGTGTTTTACAATCCGGGCATTTTGCAAACAGCGGATTTCTATAAATCAATATTTTCAGATCGTTCATCTTTAAGCCAATAATTTGTAAATGAATATTAATAAAAATATAGAAAATATTTTCCTAATAATAGCTACAGGTGTATGCACAATTAATTTCACACCGAGATATGAGCCGAATACTGCCCCTACTCCGAGTACAATTCCCGCATCCAAATTTATATAACCGATATTGTGAAAATCGAATTCTGTTCCTACACTTGCTATTGCATATCCGATTGTAGAAAAGATCATTGTAATTGTAATGGGGAATGTTGCAGTTCCAACAGCAAGTTTCATGTCAAATGAGTATAGATACAACAGGACCGGTATAAAAAATATCCCTCCGCCAATTCCACTCATCACTGATATAGCGCCAACAACAATTCCAATGAACACGAGCCATATATCATTCAGTTTGATCTTTGCAATATTACTGCTGTCTTTTTCGAGGAATAGCTTTACAGAAACAAATAAAAATATAACTGCCAGTATTGGTTTGATTATCGCTGGATGAAATGAAACATAAATTTCCGGACCCAGCAGACCGGTAAATACGGGTCCGATAGAAAGCAATACACTTTTTTTAAAATCTATATTTCGAATATGCAAATGATTGATTGCCGAACTGCCGGCGGCAAAACTTCCCGCCAAAAGAGTTGTTGCCACTGCGATAAAAAATGTTAATTCGGGATTAAGATTATAAATGTGCGGAAAGATTATCAACAAGGAAGGCATTAATACAATTCCGCCGCCCAATCCTAGAAGTCCCGCAACAATCCCGGTTATCACACCTAATAATAAAAACAATACTATTTCGATAAGCAGATCCAAATCATTTTAATAAACTTTCATATACTTTTGAATCAGCTAGAAGTTCTAGGGCTGTTTCGAATTGATTATCGGATTTTAATGATTCAATAATTCGTGCGCTTCTGCCCTTAATACGTGAGGCTAATTCCTCTTTAATATTAGATATAATTTCTAATTTGTAATTAATCAATTCTTCGGTTTCAATTTCTATTATTCTTTCGTCCAGATTTGTAACTGTACTCAAAATTTCACCGTTGAATTCTTCTTCTTTAATTGCTGCTTTTAATTCATTCAATAATCGTTTTGATTTAGAAACAAACTCAAAGTCTTCTGATTTAAGAAATTCTAAAAATTGATTAAACAATTCTTCCTCATCAATACTATCCAAACTAATATCGGAATCTGCATTATAAAACATAGTTGCAAATTTGAAAAACATCCCTTTCGCTAAAAGATTTTTCACCTGGTAAGAATCGGACATATTCGATACCAAAGTATCGGGAGTAATTCCTCCGCCAGCATAAACTTTCCTATTATTATCCGTTAAAAACTCAGCCAGCTTTTGCGATTCATACTCAACAACATCATTGTTTTCCGAATAATTGATTTTTTGAATACATCTTCCACTCGGTGTGTAATACCTGGCAGTAGTTATTTTAAGAGATGTTTCATATGAAAGAGGTAATAATGTTTGTACCAATCCTTTTCCAAAAGAAACTTGACCAAGAATAATCCCGCGGTCATGATCTTGAATTGCACCCGCTACAATCTCGGAAGCAGAAGCTGAGCCTTCGTCAACTAGCACAACCAATTTCGTGGTTCCGCTAACCGGCTCTTCTGAGGAAAAATATTCCTTTGCAGTAACAGTATCTTTACCAATCACCGAAACCACTAAATGATTTCTTTCCAGGAATTTCTCACTTACATCAATCGCCGCATCAAGTAAGCCACCAGGATTCCCGCGCAAATCAAATACAATTGATTCAATTTCATTTTCTTTTTTCAACTCAAGCAGTGCATCCTTTATTTCATCACCGGCAGTTCTGGAAAATCCGCTTAATTTTAGATAAGCATTCCCGCTGTTCTCAGGAACAAAACCGTAGTAAGTTAAATTTTTTAATTCAATTTCTTCCCTGATCAGGTTGAAAATAATATCCTGCTCTTCACCCTCCCTTGCAATCACAACTTTTACAATTGAACCGGGTTCACCTTTCAAAAAACTACCGAGATCATCATAATTATGTTTGTTGATTTCCACATCATCAATTTCCTTAATCACATCACCGATTCTCATTCCCTGTCTTTGAGCTGAATAACCCTCAATTAGGTCAACTATTGTAACCTTTTGATTTCTTAATCCAATAGTTGCACCTATACCTCCGTATTTCCCTTTTGTTATTACATCAATGTCGCCCTGCTGTTCGGCTCCGATATATGTTGTATACGGATCAAGTGATTCCAGCATTCCTTTAATTCCTGCAAGCATAAATTCTTCGGGATCAACTTTGTCAACATAATTTAACGTCACCTCTTTATATACCCGTCCGAATATATCAATGCTCTTTGACATCTGGTAATAAATATCATTGTCACTTCGTACAAATCCGGCAAAGATTATTACAATTAAAGGAAAGAGAATTAATTTATATCTATTCAACATTACCAACCTCATTTGCTTCAAGTCTTTTTAAATCATTAATTATTATTTGATGAATCTCATCAATAGATTTTGTGCCGTCAATTAATTTGAAACGTTTGTTGTTATTCGCAAGATTCAAATATCCATTTCGCACATTTTCGTAAAAATTTCTTTCAGAGACTTCTATCCTATCCAACTGATCATTCTTTATTAATTTCTTTCTTTTGAAAACTTCTTCAACCGGGATATCTATTAAAAACGTAATATCCGGCAAGGCTTCACCAATAACAATATCATTGAGCTTGGCGACAAAATCGGCACCCAAACCTCTGCCGTAACCTTGATAGGCGGTTGATGAATCATGGAATCTATCGGAAATTACATAATATCCTTCTTTCAATCTTGGGATTATAAATTCTCTAACCAACTGTGACCTGCTGGCGGAAAACAATAATAACTCCGTCTCATCGAACATTTCATGATTATTCTTATCAAGTAAAATATCTCTTATTTTTTCTGATATTTTTGTTCCGCCGGGTTCGCGAATCAGTTCAATCCTGTGATTATTTTTTAATAAATAATCTTTGAGGAGTTTTACCTGGGTAGATTTACCACAGAAGTCAAGACCTTCGAAAGTTATGAACATATTAATATTTCTTTATTACGTATTCTAATCTATTTGGTTTTATATCAACTAATTCTGTGTTATCCGGAATTGTGATATTGGGTTTAATTCCGCCGGTTGTATCGTTATAAACTTCTCTAAATGAAATTGATGCGGATATTTGAGATGCATCCAGTTTAGCTAAAACATTTATACCGCCCCGCAACGTAACTTTAATTCTGCTTGGAAATAAAATTAAATCTCTTGCAGGCGGTACGTTGCGTGTAGCAACTAAAATATCATCGAATGATTTATCAACAATTCTCTGTACGGAAAATTCCATAATACAATTCGGATGCTTAAACTTAATTCCTTTTATAGGTTCAAAACTAAGCGTTTCCGAAACATCTTTCTCAAGATTATTCAATCTCGTCTGAACCGTCTTCACAAAATCAGTACTTTTAACCAATGAAGCCGGTCCGGAGATTTCAATTGAGTCGGGAGTTAATACAACATCCGATATTTTTTTATAACCGGGTCTAAAATCAAGAGTAATATCAGGTATTATTTCTACTTTCTTACTGGCAATATTTTCCAGTGTGTATTCAAGTCTATCCGGTTGAATCTCAACTATCTGAATATTTGAAGCCAGCCAGGGGTTCTGTTCAATTGCATTCCGTAATACTATTGTTTGCTTGCCTAGCTGCTCTTTCGACTTAATTGTTAATTCACGATCGGGACCAAATGTATAACCGGCTAAAGTCCAGCCCTCACCTTTCATACTAATTGAAACACTCTCGGTACTTAGATTCCCAATTGAGATATTCTCAGGTAAATCGACTAAATTGACCGGTACTTGAATTGTTGTAAAATATTCGTCCGAAAGTGTTACAAAGCCCCATAAAATAATAGAAAAGACAGTCGTAGAAATTAATGTAATAATCTTCTTTTTCATAAGATAAATATAAAAAATATGGGGGATTTGTGTAGGTTAATTATTTAGTGGGAAAAACTAACTCAACGACTGAAATATATCTAATAACTGACCTCGATTTGCTTTAGATATTTCCCTTCCTTTGATTGGGAAATCTTCAATCTCTCTAGCCAGTTTTCTAAGTTTGTGGACATTGAGAATTTCAAGTTCACTCATTGGTGGAATCGTCACCTTGCGTTCCAATTTTTCCGCTTTGTCAGGTTCGGGTTCTTCCTCAACAGAATCAGGTTCTTCTTCAAGTGTCTCAGGTTCTTCCGCCATCTCTTCGGGTGGCACAGTTTCTTCTTTTTGAATCTCCTCATCTTCCTGCAAATCTTCTTCAGTTTGTTCCGCCTCAGAATCTTCCGGAATATCTTCTTCGGAAACTATTTTTTCTTCAACTTGCTCCGGTTTTATTGATTCATCAGTAGTAATTTCTGCGAGTTCTTCGGATTTATCTTCTTTAGGTTTTGCAGTGAATAAATCCTCTTCCTGTGATTTCTTTTTCTTCGGGACTGGTTTCTGAACTTTAGGAGTTTTTAACTGGAACTCATAAATCATGTCTTCAAGCTGATCATCCGGTCTAGGAATAACGTGTGCTCCGACCAACTGACCGACACGCTGAGCGGCTACCGTACCTGCATCAATCGCAGATCTAACTGCAGCAACTTCACCAGCAATTTTCACCAGTACCATTGCTCCGGTCACTCGTTCTTTGCTGATAATTTTAACATCGGCTGCCTTTGCCATTGCATCGGCAGCCTCAATTGCTCCAACTAAACCTTTAGTTTCTAGTAAACCTAATGCAAGCAGCATAATCAGATTTTATTTAGATCTTTTAGGAAGGATCAATTCAACATCAGTATGCGGGCGTGGGATTACGTGAACTGAAACCAATTCACCCACTCTCTGTGCAGCGGCAGCGCCGGCATCTGTGGCAGCTTTAACGGCTCCAACATCACCTCTAACCATTACAGTTACATATCCCCCGCCGATGGTTTCTTTTCCTAGTAATTCAACTTTTGCAGCTTTTACCATCGCATCGGCAGCTTCTATTGAGCCTACCAAACCTTTGGTTTCAATCATTCCGAGTGCATCAAGTGTCATGTGTGTGCTCCCAAATTTGGTTTAATGTTTCTTCGAAAATACTCTATAGGGACAAAAATGTCAATTATAAAAATGATTCTATTAATTTTGTTTTTCATTAGCTATCAACTTCTTTTAGATAATCTTCCAAAATAACACATGCAGCATTCATATCAATCAACCCTTTATTCTTTCTTTTCTTTTTAGATGATACCGTTTCAATTACTCTTCTGCTTGCTATACCGGAAGAATATCTTTCATCAAACAATTGCACGGGTATTCTATATTTTGAAATTAACCGCTGTCTAAATTTACTAATTTCCTGATCAAGTCTCCCTGGTTTTCCGTCCTCTCTTAAAGGATTTCCTAAAATGATTTTAATAATGTTGTATTGTTCCAACAGCTTTTCAAAATTGATGAAAAATTTTAAATCGTTTTCTAATGTTAATAACGGGTAAGCGAACATTTTTAAAGGATCCGTTATTGCTATACCAATTCGTTTTTCACCGTAATCAATTGAAATTATTCTTTCGGTATTATCCTTCATTAGTAAAATTCACTCATTAATTTCCCTCGGCATCAAATCGTTGAACCGAATATATTCCCTTTATTTTTTTCAGGCGCTCGACAATTCTATTCAAATGTTCAAGATCCCTTACATAGACTGTGATTGTACCGTTGAACATTGATTCCGAAGTTGATATGTTAATTCCCTTGATATTTGTATTCACATAGGTTGTAATACTATTTGAAATATCTTTTAATATTCCGGGAGCATCTTCACCGCGGATGTTAATGCCCACAACAAACTCCGAACCATTTGCACGCGGCCATTGAACGGGAACGAGTTTATTCTCGCTTTTCTTTGCCATGTTAATAAGATTCTTGCAATTCTTCCTGTGAATTTTTATTCCCTCCCCAACCGAGATGTAACCGATTATCGGATCACCCGGAATGGGATTACAGCATTTTGCGTATGTATGAACAATTCCCTTATGCTCACCTTCAACTAAAATTTCTCCAGCCGATGTACGAACCTGATTAGCAAATGTATCGAACTCAAATTCGTTTTGAGTATGTTCTTCTTTTTCCTCGGGTGGATTTAAAATATTATCAAGATCAACTTGATCAAGTGCAATTGCCTTGTAAAACTGCTGAAAATTATCAAATTTTAATTTCCGGGAAAGCTTAGCTATATCGTCCGGTCCAAAATTAAGCTTTAGTTTTTTTAATTTTCTTTCCCAAATTTCTTTCCCGTGCTCAACAATTTTTTCTTCTTCTTTATTTATGAATTTCCTGATGCTGTTTCTTGCTTTGTGAGTCTTAACAAATTGCAGCCAGCTTTTATTCGGATTTTGATTTTTTGATGTAATTATCTCTACTTGATCACCACTGTGGAGTGTCGTATTAAGCGGTACTATTTTTCCGTTGACTTTAGCGCCGATACAATGATCGCCAACATTACTGTGTATTTGATATGCAAAATCAACCGGAGTTGAGTCGATAGGCATTCTCTTTAAATCTCCGTTCGGAGTAAATACATAAATTTCATCCTGGTAAAGATTTAATTCGAAGCTGCTCAGAATTTCTTTCGTTGCTTCATCTTTAGATGCATTCTCAAAAATATCACGTATCCAGTTAACCCATTCTTCCAAATCCTTATCATTTGTGAATAGGTTTTCTTTGTATTTCCAATGTGCAGCAACACCGCGTTCAGCAATTTCATGCATCTTCCTATTACGGATTTGTATTTCAACCAGCCTGCCTTCAGGCCCAATTACCGTATTGTGTATCGATTGATAATTATTCTTCTTTGGAATTGAGATGTAATCTTTAAAACGATCAGGGATAGGCTTATAAAGTTGGTTTATAACTCCCAGCACATAATAACATTCATTCGCATCGTCACTTTCCAAAATTATTCTAATAGCAAGCAAATCATAAATCTGTTCGAATGAAGTGTTTTGTTTAATCATTTTACGATAAATACTGTAGAGATGTTTTGGTCTGCCGCCGATATTAAATTCTAAACCGTGTTCTGATAATCTTTCGGAAATAGGTTTAATAAACTTATTTATATAAGCTTCTCTTTCCCTTCTTTTGTCTTTTATTTTACGCGCGATTTCGTTGTAGGCTTCCTTATTGAGATACTTAAAAGACAGGTCTTCCAATTCCCACTTTACACGACCTAACCCAAAACGGTTAGCAAACGGAGCATAAATTTCTAAAGTTTCTCTTGCAATTCTGCGTTGTTTTTCGGCGTTTACAAATTCAAGTGTCCGCATGTTATGTAAGCGGTCGGCAAATTTAACAAGAATTACTCTAACGTCTTTAACCATAGAAAGAAGCAGCTTACGATAATTTTCTGCTTGAGTGATTTCGTGCCCTTTAAAAACTCCGCTGATTTTCGTAACACCATCAACAATATCGGCAACCTGTTTACCAAATTCTTTTTCGATAAATTCTAAACTGAACTCGGTATCCTCTACCACATCATGCAGAAGAGCAGCTACGACTGATATATCATCCAAGGGAATTTCCCTTGCAACCAGCAAAGCAACATCATAAGGGTGATAAAAATACGGCTCTCCCGATGCTCTGAAATCATTTTTATGGGCTTCATAACTTAGCTGAAAACTTTTTCTAAGTAAGTCGGTATTTACCTTAGGTAAATTCTCTTTACATGCATCTAATAGAGTTTCCAACCTCTCTTTATGTTTTACGTCTGCGTATTCCATCACTTATCTTTGTACTTTTCCAGTAAATCTTTCACTCTTGTAAATCGTTCCTGCAGTTTATCATTAAATTCCGGTTTTTCCACTTGTAATTTCAAAATTTCTCCGCAAATATCAACAACTTTATCAAATTCATCTAATTCTTCATACAACAAAGCGATTTTATGCTTAATTATTACTTCAGTCACGCGGTTCCAATTTTCAACTTTCTCATAAGATTCCAATAGTTCATTATATTGCCGGATTGATTTCCGCATATCTATAAATTTATAAACATACGCCAATTCCCATTTAAAAACTCTGCTGTTTGGATGTAATGTCAATGCTCTTTCCATCAAACTGAGTGCATCATCGTACCGTTTTTGATCAATATACATCCAAAAAAGAGAATACATACCAATCGATCGATTATATGTTTTAGTTTCCAATGATTTTTCAACATATTTAATCCCAAGTTCTCTCTGATCTTCAACGAACGGCAGCCAGTGAAGAAATTCACTTTTTGCGCTTTTCCAATAAACAAGGTTTCCGCCGGCTAAATAGGATTCGGCAAATGCAGAATCTATTTCAAGACATCTATTAAAATAATAAACCGATTCCAATCCATGAGAATAAGCCGCTAAATAGCTCTTTGTTACAATATTGAAATAACCTAAAAATCCTTCACTTAACGCCTTAAAATAATTATACCAAAGATCGTCTTCATTTAGTTCCAACAAACTATCACTTTGTTCTGTTGCTAAATCAAGTAAACTATCTATATAGTCTTCATTCCAATCGATGTACAAATCCTCGGACTTAGTAATTTCAATTGCGGCGAGATTAATTTTCCCGAACGGTAATCCCGGGTAATTCTTGTCCAACAATAAAAATGTTTTTTTGGATTCAGCATAATTCATATCCAAAGCTTCACTAATTCCCTTCCACAATAAAGAGTCAACCTGCTTATTAGGATAGGATTGAGCAATTACCGCAAAGGCAAGAATTAAATAAAAGAACAAACTATAAAGTGCCGAACGTCCTATCACCTGCATCTCCTAATCCCGGTAAAATAAAACCAATTTCATTTAATTGTCTGTCTAAAACAGCTGTATAAATTTTTACATCCGGGTGATCTTTATAAATTTTTTCAACACCTTCGGGTGCACTAATTAAACATGCCAAACTCAAATCATTTGCATCTTTTTCCTTAAGAAAATCAAGTGCGGCAGATGCGCTGCCCCCGGTTGCCAGCATTGGGTCCAATACAATAACTTTTGAAAGATGCAGATCGCTTGGAACCTTAAAATAATACTCTACCGGCTTTAATGTTTTTTCATCACGCTGCAGACCAATATGACCCATTTTTGCATCAGGTATCATTTCAATGAATGCGCTGACCATACTTAGTCCTGCTCTCAAAACCGGCACCATAACAATCTGATGATTAATTTTATGACCTTTCGTTTTCTCCAACGGGGTTTCAACTTCAATCTCTTTCATATTGAATGTTTTTGCAATTTCGATTGAAAGGGCAAAGGAGATTCGTCTTAAGGCAAGCCTGAATTGATACTCCTCTGTTTCACGATTTCTTAAATAAGTGATATCCCTTTTAACTAAAGGATTATCCAAAACTACTAGGTTGTTCATAAATTTCCTTTTTTAATTTTTCTGCCGAGTACTGAAAGCAAATTAATAAACGGTGAAAGCGGTGGAGTATAATTATAATTTGCCTCAACTAACTTCACCGCAGAAATTTTATTCATTATCATCATAGAAATTAAATCAGCATAACCGGTAACTTCCGGACCGCCAAGAAAAGAAGCTCCGAGAATATTTTTTGTATAACCGTCATAAATAATTTTTCCAAACACTTTCCTGCTTGAAGGCATTACATGCACTAAATTATCTGCTAATGCCGTGACTGATTTTACATCAAAGCAGTATTCCTTTGCTTCAGATTCTGTAAGTCCAACCTGGGCAAATGATTTATCGAATAATTTTACGGCAATGTTTTTTATAACCGGGTTAAAAATTTGATTATCGCCTGCCGAGTTAGCACCGGCAATATGTCCCGCAGAATGAGCATAAGTAGCAACGGGGAAATAAGCAGGTCGCCCGGTGATAAAATTTGCTACTTCAATATTGTCTCCGGCAGCATAAATATTCGGATCGGAAGTTTTTAGCCTGTTGTCAATTTTAAGTCCGCCGAATTTTCCTAATTCCAATTTGGATGAAAGAGCCAGCATATTATTCGGTTCAAAACCAACGGAAACCAATACCATGTCGAACTCCATAATTCTTCCGTCAATTTTAACCGCTGAAAATCGATCATCTTTCATTATAAACTTTTGCTCGGAAGAACCGCCGATAAAATTGATTCTTTTCTGTTCAAGTTGATTGAGTATCAGTCTTTGAATTTCCGGATCTGCAGCGGGCATAGGATACTGAAATTTCTCAAGAATCGTAACATCATAACCAAGTTTTAAAAATGATTCGGCTGTCTCTAAACCAATATACCCTGCTCCAATAATCAAAATTTTCTTAACGGTTTTTATATTTAGAAATGATTGAATCGAGAGTAAGTTTTCAACACTTTTCAAATAAAAAACATTCGTAAGGTTTTCATCAAGTGTGGGAATTTTTATTGATTTCGAGCCGGTCGTTAAAATCAATTTATCATAATTGAACTTTATATACTTATTCGTTCTAAGGTCTTTGGCAAGTATCGATTTATTTCTTCTGTCAATTGATTGGACAAAACTGTGAGTATATACGGTTACATTCTTCTTTTTTTGAAATGATTCATCATCAAAAAAAACAATATCTTTATAATCGGCAATATCTTTAGAAAGGACGTAAGGCAATTCACATGTTCCGGTTGAAATATATTTCCCGGCTTCAAAAAGTATAACCTCCGCATCAGGATTTACTCTCTTAGCTTTTGCCGCTGCCGCGGGTCCGGCTGCGTTACCTCCAACTACAAGTATTGTAGAATTATGCATCATACCGAATAATAAATGAAAAATTCAAACTAGCATTAAACCCAGATTTTCCAATGGAAAATCTGCCCTTCGGGCTGACAATTTGTAAGTTAAGAAATATCAAATACTTAGCCTCATAGGAATTTTGGAATTCGTTATTTAAGTAAAATATCTTTCTTACAAATTGTCGGGGTTAACCCCGCAACATAAAATGTTTTATAAAACATTTTATGAGCGGTCAACGGCAAAAAAATCATTTACAATGAATTTTTTGGGTTAAATATAAAAAATATTTTGCAGATTAGTTGATATCAATTTTTTTATAAGATAATCAAACTTACTTTTCTTTGAAAGAAAGTGTTATTGAGACGCCTCTAAAACCGAATGTTTTACGAATCAATTTCTCAAGATATCTTTTATAATGGTCCGGGATTTGTTTCGGGAAATTCGTGAAGAACATAAAAATCGGGTAGTAATCACCCACTTGAGTGATATACTTAATCTTTATCTCTTTCCCCTGCGAGGTTGCAGGCGGCGGGTTTTGATCAATTAACGGCAGTAATACATCATTTAATTCACTTGTTGAAATTTTCTTTTTTCGTTCTATGTCAATCTCTTTTGCGAGATCAATCAGTTTATAAATCCTTTGTTTTGTGAGAGCAGAAATAAAAAGGACAGGGACAAAATCAATGTAACCGAGCTTTTCCCGTATCTCAATTTCAAACTGCTTTGCGGTATTAGTTTCTTTTTCTATTAGATCCCATTTGTTCACCGCAATAATCAGCCCCTTCCTTCTTCGCACCGACTCTTGAATAATTTTAAGATCCTGCTTCTCAATTCCCTGTACAGCATCAAGCATTAGAATTGAAACATCGCTGTCCATAATGGCGCGGTAAGTCCTAACATTTGAATAAAATTCTATATTCTCTTTCACCTTTGTTTTACGTCTCAAACCTGCTGTATCAACCAGAACAATTTCTTCCCCGTAATATTTTAGAACCGAATCAATACTATCACGAGTTGTGCCCGGGATATCTGTAACAATCGTTCTATCAAATCCAAGCAGTGCATTTGTAAGTGACGACTTACCAACATTCGGTCTGCCGATAATAGAAATCCGGAGCCTTCTGTCATTATTTCGTTCACTCGCTTCGTAATTCAAACTGTCTTGAATATCATCCAGCAGATCACCTAAATTTCTTCCGTTGATTGCAGAAATGTCATAAACATTCGGGAGCGCAAGTTGATAAAATTCGGAAACATTAATGGTTTGATCGGGTGTATCGAGTTTGTTCACCAATAGAAACGATGGCTTGCCGGACCTCCTTAACAAGTTTGCAATTTCTTCATCAATAGGATTAATTCCATGCCGCCCGTCTGTTAAGAAAAGTACCGCCTCAGCTTCATCGATAGCTATAGAGACCTGTTCTCGAATAGCCGTTTCAAACAAATCGTCAGAATCCGGAACATACCCGCCGGTATCCATGATTCTAAATAGTTTACCGTTCCATTCAACTTCACCGTAAATTCTATCACGCGTAACTCCGCTGACATCGTCAACAATTGCACTGCGGCTCTTTGTCAAACGGTTAAACAATGTTGATTTACCAACATTCGGTCTGCCGACAATAATAACTAAAGGTGTTTTCATATTATTACAAAATAAGTAAAAGTATATTTAAGGTGTGGAAAAACATAAGTCATTCACTTACATTTCAAAATACATTTAATAATAATCCTTTATTACAGGATTATGAAAAGGTTATTCTATTCCACACTCTTAACTGGTCTGTTAAGTTAATGATTGCCGGTTAGAAATGATATTTAATATTAAGCTGAGGGTAATATTCTACAGCAAATCCGATATTTTCTTTTTCCAGGCTCATATTTACGTCTATTTCTTTGTTATACCTGCTTGCTGACCATGCAGCGTTAAGCGCGCTTATTATGTGATTTGTTACTACGCCAATAACCGCCCATTTAGCAACATTATAAAAATCGTTGGCTTTTCCTCTCTGTTCGGAGTAATAATGAAATTGATCAACAAGAGGGTCTCCGTACAAATAAGGCTTTGTGGGATCATTGCCAAATTCTTCCCAACCAACATTAAACTGCGGATATTTTCCGATCATTTCATAATATTGCTGATCACCATAAGGTGCAAGCCTATGAGAATAGTATCCGCCTAATTCACCTTTGCTTATCTCTTGCTCAAGTTTGTTTAATTTACTCCAAATAACATTTCCGCTATTATCGAAAACATCCAGCACTGGATTTTCAGGTTCGATTCCCGGGTTCAATTTTCCTGAGTTTTCGACCGTCCAGTTAGCATATCTTTTTACACTCCAATTTTCATTAGCATAATTTTCGAAAACAACTGTCTGTTCGTCCCCCTTCTTATCATACATAACTGCGAAAGTAATTCCGGCAGCTTCGGCAGCTAAAAAGACAGCGCTCATTATATAATTCTCGGCATAAAAATCACCGGCGCCAGGAACTGCGAATGATAATAGTCCGGCTAAAAACGGTGACTTTTCATCAGTTGAATTAAGAGTCAACGGGTTTTGATTTATTTCAAAAGTATTATTGAATGCAATTTTATTGTCGAGAATAATATTCCCGCTAAGTTCGTTTTTTTCCTGTCCAAATATTGATAAGGATAAGAAAAGCATTATTAACATCTTTTTCATAAAACAACCTTTTGAATTTTATAAACTAAAGTCAAATAAAATACCGCCGTAAAATCTCCACTCTTTACCATAATTAACAACCTCGCCTCTTACATGTCGAGATACATCATCAAAAGAATATGCAGCGCTGAAGAACAAACTTGTCGGGAAAAGATAAAAAGATATCATCTTTATTCTTAATTCTGCACCTGCTCCCTTTTTGAATTTATTAAATTCCGGGAAGTCACCCGTCCATGCATTTCCATAATCACCGTAAACAGAAAGAAATATTTTATCGAGATAAATATGACCTAATCTAGCGTCAATGTTCTTAAAGAGCGGGAAACGGTATGTCAAGTTCATCCAGCCCAATTCATTACCGCTAATTGCATAAAAAGGATAACTTTTCATTCCAATCAAACCACCGAGATAAAAATCAAAAAAGTCCGGTACAGAAGGACCAAGTATTGAAGCGGCTCTGACTTGAGCGGAAAGAGTGTGCCCCTTGCCTAAACCGAAATACTCTTTCCAGTTAAGCTCTACGCGGTGAAAATTAAAATCCTTATACAATGGTTTTAGAATACCATCGGCAACTTCATATTCACTGTCGGGGTTATATTGATTCAACTCATAATTGTACTGAAGTTCCACTTCCCTACCTTTCGGATTAATATCGGAATCGCGGTGAGGAATTTGACCATCATGAGTGAATTTTAATTGAAAATTACTTCCGATTAAGTATGTATCCTTTGTGGTTGGATACAGTGTATTATTTTCATCCGGCAGAATAAAGCTGTTTAATGTAGCAGTATAATCGCTGTAAATATATCTTAATTCAATATCATTACCTTCTGCAAATATTTTATGCTTGAGCGCAAAGTCAACTTCAAATAAATTATAACTGACATCGGTTGCCACTTTATAATCATAAGTTACGTTTCCGCCTGTGGAATCGACACCAAAGAGTAAATCGGCGCTTGTTTTGCGGCTGATACTATATAGTTCCAGCGAGAGCTGCGGGAAAAGTCCAAGCTGATAAAATAACGGGAGCTTATTCCGGTATTCAAAAATTAAAAACATATCCCGTTCGAAACGCTTATTGATTGATGCCCCGCCAAATAAGGAATAACGGTTCAGAAAATCACTAGAGGTTATGTACACACCGGGTTTTATTTTATCCAGCCCGGTATTGGAAGTATTGTAATTGTCGTACCTGATAAAGGGAAGGAAAGTCATCTTAGAGAAGAAACCGCTGTATCTTTCCGATTCGACTTCTTCCAAATTCGTATCGTCATAATTTTTCAATGAAGATATATTGAAATTTTCGATATCCCCGTTCGGAATTGTTTTGCCAAGTGGTGGATTGTTTGTCCAAACATATTTATTGTTTGAATTCACTTTACTTTGAATTTCATTCGCGAGATGAAAAATCTTATAACCGCTTGAAGTGTAACCTGCGTAAACAATATTTCCGCTCTCGTCTACATCCGGCATGAATGCACCGCCCATAACATTGGAAAGTTGAATTTTCTCATCAGTAACCGGATTCCATTTATAAATATTGAAGATTCCCGTTTCATCGGAACTGTAAATAATAGAACCATCATGCATCACGCGCGGATCGCGTTCATCAGCATCCGTACTTAAAAGAACTTCGAAGCCGGCACCGTCAACATTTACCTTTGCAACGTCCCTATTTTCTTTCTCAACATAACCAAAAACCACATAACTATTATCATTAGAAAATTTCGGTTTGTAAACCTGTTCACCATTTTCAAAAAATGTAATGCGTTTAAAATTTTCTCCGTTTATATCAACAGTGCCAACATTAGTAGTTCCATCCTTTTGAAAGAGGAATACAACTTTCTTCCCGTCATTTGATACGTTTGGATTATCCGCCCTGAGACCTTCTGTAATTCTTATCTCTTCATCTTCATCAATATCATAAATGTACAAATCGTGAATTTTCGTCCAGTCAGGGTTGTCTTCGCTAAGTTTTGAATAAACTATTTTGTTAGTTCCCGGAATAAATGAAACAGTTGATGTAACCAGGCTGACAATTAATTTTTCTTCTTTGGTATTCAAATCATATGAATAAATTCCGGATTGACCGAAGTAATCACTTGTTTTGTTGGAGATATAAATCACTTTAGTTTCATCTTCATTGAAAACCGGGTAGAAATTTCCGAATCCGATATCAGCAATAATTTCACCGGATACTTCATTATCACGAACGCTTTGAATCCGCTCGTTATAATCTTTAGTTAAGAATTCTTTCCATTCATTGTAGATCTCATTACCATCTTTGTGCAGTACATCTTCAAAAGCAGCGTCAATAGTAAAATTCGTTATCTTACCAAGTTTTTTCGTTATCTCCCTAAGTTTATCCTCACCGTATTGTTGAGCAATATACTTAGTAAGAGCAAACCCGGAGTTGTAAACCGATTCATTACCCAGACTGGTTTTACTAAACACTCCCATTTGATTCCAAGTAAGCATGTTGCCGTCTAATACATAACTTCTTAAAATCATGTCGCGATGTGAATCCCACCACTCGTATTCAAATTCGTGACGCATATATTGAGCCGTACCTTCAGCAAACCAAGCGGGCATATTAAACGTTGCAACAGGATATGATGCAATAATATTCGGGAAACCATATAGAATATCTTGTCTTCGTTTATCCTCATAGTTTAAAAACTGCAGGTAAAATGCCGGAATAGTGCGCCCGATTTTCATAGCAGCTTGAATTTGAACCATGTGTGTAAACTCATGAGAAATAACATTCCGCAGCCAATTATGAGTACCACGTAAATCGAAATCCAAAGCAGATGCCCAAATTTCAATTTTATTATCGAAGAAATAAGTGGCTCCGTTTGAGTAATCATCTATGTCCTTAATTACATAATGAACTTCATCAGGTTCGTACTGGTACAAAGATGTAATCGGGTCCCAAACTTCATCGGCAATTTCAAGTACAACACGCGCAGTCCTTTCCGCACCTTCATGAAAATGAACTTTGACATGTTTCCCTTTTATAGTCATCCAATTATACTGCGGTTCAAATTCATTGAACTGTGCAGTTACGGTTGAAATCAAAAAAACATAAAATCCAATTACGAGTAAAAACTTTCTCATTGAATATCCATCATTAATATTGTCATGAATTAAGTAATGAATTGCAGATTGCAGAAAAAGATCGAAGTCTATTTTATAACAGCAATTTTAATAATTTTCTCATCCTGCTTCCCCGAAGATCCGTTAACTTGCAAGCGGGCAAAATAAACACCACTTTCAATTTCACTAACATTCCAGGTAGTTTCGTTATCAAATCCGCCGGAGGCATTATCGTTTAATTCGGCTACGTAATCACCGGCTAAATCAAATATTTTTATATTAACTTTTGAGTCTTCGGAAACATAATACCTTATGTAGGTTTCGTTCCCGTAAACAGGGTTCGGCCAATTATAAGCCTTATCCTTTGGGAAATATTGATCAATTTTATTACCTGCTAATGCAGCATCAACAAATGAATTATTTGCCGGGCTGCCGTATTCCGAACCCCAATAAACTTTGCCGGGATTATTACTCAAATTCCATTTAGATAAATTATCTGCATTGTCTAAAAGTGTAAGAAACAATTTATTATTACTTGCAGTTAAACCCGGAGTTGCAGATATTGGTCTGCCGGAGCTGATTGGAAATCCGTCCATCAATCGACTTGTAAAACCATCAACTGCGTAAATGTTTCCTGCTTCAGTTGTTATTAAAATCTCAGCATAATTATCGTTATTCAAATCTGCAGCAAGAGGCGTACCGGTAAAATTATCCGAGTAAAGTTCCTCGAACGGGAAATATTCAGCTGGACGCCCATTCAAATTATACGCGTAAAGATATTTTCCTGAACTTGTGATGATATAATTTTCACCGTCATTTTTAATATCCGCCAATGTAAATGATTCTAAGATATGAGTTGAATTAATAGTGAAATCATTTGCAACTTTTCCACCGGATAATACAACAAACCGGTTATTCTCACCAAGTAGAACTATTTGATTATTCCCGGATCCCGACTTTGTAAGCGCGGCTTTTTTGATATTCATCAATACATCAATTTCATTACCGTTGTTATCCATAATTTTATTTTTGGAAACAACAGCCGCGTAACCGGATGCCGGATCAGTTAGAATCTGTTTCACATTTCCGATGCCGCTCGTGCCTGAATAATCAGAGACAACTGGATTCGAAGGATCGGAATTATTCACATCGATCTTTTTGAGTTCCCCGGAAACCGAAGCAGAAAGGATTGAAAAACTATTTGCATCACTTGAAAAAATCACAGGGTATGTTGAAACTGAATCCGTGAATATATTTATCGAATCAATTGAAATACTTCCGCCTGATTCAATCCATAAAATATTTAATTGAGTATTAGCTATACCGATAAAAAAAGTTTTATCAGATAATTTTATTGAAAGCGGTTTATAATTCGAGAAATCTTTCAGACTCGCAATAGTTGATAATGAGTTGTTTAAAATTATCAGATTATTACCTTCAAGAATCGTCGTAAATTTATCATCTTCCGAATTAGTAACAGAAATTCTGCCGGTACCCACCAATGGTAAATTCACTGTGTTTAAAAGTTCAATATCACCTGATGCGAAAGAAAGGTTAAAAGACATTTTATTTGACGCAGATGTAAAATCAGTAAAACTCAATAAACTGTTTCCACCTACATTCGAATTTGTATTGGGCTTAGTGTACGGTGTGAATTCATTTTCATAAAGTTTTGCAGGATTCCCGTCAAACCAAAAATCTTCATCCGTACCTTCACCGATTACAACATCACCAAAGATTGTATAAAACTCCTCGCCAATATCTTGAATACCGTCGGCTTCTTCAACATCAATGCCCCTGTTGAATTTATCATTATTGATAGTGTTACTTTCTAAATTAGCTGCAATAATAGATTCATCAATATGCCAAATCACAATTCCGTTTCCGGGAACCGCCCAATCGAATTCATCCACATCAATTACAATCCCGTCAACAGTATCAACTCCGTAGCTGCGAAATCCTGTAGTATCTTTATCTATCGTGATTGTCTTCTGTTCACCTTGATCAATATATGTGATTACTATTCCGTCGTTGCGTGAATCTCTTGCCCTGTTTTCAATTAAGTAATACTCATTTGAATTGAGCGGAATTTTCAATAATACTGTATCACCAAATGCTTTAGTTGAAGCAACAGAAAACGATCCACTAACAACAGGCGCTTCAACCGGGTCAATCCAGCCAAGATACATTTTCTCCCAAGGCGATGGTTCAGGAGGGAACAAACCAGAGTAAGCAAAAATCGACTGCCCGTCCATCAAACCAAACCTGCCGATTGCACTTTGACCTGTTTCGGTATTGAAAAGATCAGGTAACCCGAGATGACTGGCAATACTTGCAGCGATAAGTCCGTTAATTGTCAATTCTAACAAAATAGTTCCGCCAATTGCCTGCAATTCTCTGCTTTCCGTTTCGGGCAGAATCATTGTATTGGTGATGGAATAAGCTCCGCCGTTTACGGGGAATCCTGTGAAACTCGAACCGAAAACAGACTGCAGCGCAGATTTGCTGAGGTAAACCGAAGGTAAATCCCTCTCATTCCCGATACTGCCGGGCGTGCTTACGTCCCTGCCAACCCCGGCATGAAAAATTGTAAAGAGATCATATTGAGAGAAATCAATATTATGCGGACTCGCATCAACCAATTCCCAAACTTCTTCAGCGAAACCTGCTAAAGGAGTAAGTTCGCTTGATCTGACAGCCGGTGAATATTCTCTCATCGCTTGTGATACCGTAAATATTTCAGGTATCACCTCATACTTAATTTCTTTTCTTCCGTAAGAGACTTTCCGAAAATAATTTTGAGCAAATTTCAAATGATTTGCAAAATATGCGGAATCATGGGGAAGCGGATCTAAAATATCTTTTCGGTCCTTATTTTCATCGGAATAAATAGTACCAAACTTTCCGTTTCCGAAAGTTGCATCGAACAAGTCTTCCTGAAATTCAACCATTACTGCAAGAATTTTCAAAGTATCATTTGCAGAAGCTGAATTTGCGGCTGCCGGATGCGGATTAAGTTTTCCAATAAAACTTTGTGCAAAAACAAATGCCGGAAACAAAAATAATGCAGCAGAAATCAGATTTATTTTTTTCATAATAACCAATACTTAAATACCTCGCGGCAATCCTAACCCGGGAGCAGTTTGAGTTCCCCAACCAATTAATAATGTGAATCTCAGCGTTTCAGCAAGCGGATGATTTTCATCACTTCCCGCTAATTCAGTTGAGATGTACGAGAAGTCGAAACCATATACATCATACCTGATACCAGCGCCGAATGTACCGAATTTCCTGTTGCCGTAAGACGGATCTTCGTAGAAGAATCCTAGTCTTAGTGCGAACATAAAATCTTTCGGATCACCGTACCAATACTCCAAGCCCATCGAAGTAACAATATCTCTCAATTCTTCATTTAGCGGCTGATCGCCCCATGCGGTAAAGACGGCTTTATAGAATTCATCTCTCTGAGCTGCACTGTCGGCTCTATCAACCAATAATTTACTAAAATCTAACGTGTAGGTTAATGAATTGAATTCATCTTCAAATAGTCTAAATGCGAAACCAAGTCTGAAATTTGTTGGAATAGGATCTGCTTGGGCTTGATCAATATAGTAAATTTTGGGACCAAGATTACTAAGATTTGCACCGATACTTAATTTGTTACCAATATTCCCGATAAAAGGGATTTCAAAATCAGCCGGGCGCCACATTGCAGCAAAATCGAAACTTACAGTAGTAGCCACACCTACGCCCGTTTCCTCTTCAGTCGGTTGATCCGAAAGCCTGCTGTGAATTAACCTGAAGTTCATCCCGATGCCCCAATCAGGATGTAATTTAGTAGCATAACCTAAAGTGAGAGCAGCGTCAAATGATCTGAAAGTTCCAATCGGGTCGGGAGAATTTGAGGCGGTTCTTACAAATTCACCAAAATTCATATATGTAATACTGGCAGTAACACTTCCTGCTAAATCATCAACATACTGACGATAAGTCAAATAGTCGTAGAATAAATCCAGATTAAATTGCGGAAGCCAGTTACTATGTGTTATACTAACTTCCGAACCTGTCAAAAATGCAATGCCTGCAGGATTCCAGAAAATAGCCGCCGAATTATCGGCTAACCCACCGCCTGATTCACCTATTCCGCCGGCACGAGAATCCGGAGCTAATAATAGAAACGGAACTGCAGCTTCACCCTGAGCATAAGTTGTTTTACTTAATCCTGTGATCATCACACTTAATAACATGAGCATAAATACTCTTTTCATTTATATTCCTCCAAAATGAATAATTTTCGTTCGTTATTTTTATTTAAACAATAATTTTACCTAATTACAGCTAATTTTCCAAGGAAGTTTTCCGAGTATTGACCATCAACAGTTTCAACGACAAGCTTATATAAATAAGTGCCGTTTGCGAGCTGATTGCCGTCCGCATCTCTGCCGTCCCATGGAATTCTTACAAATTTTTCTATTAATCCATATTGCTCAATCTCCTTAATCATTCTACCGGCAACTGTATAAATTTTTATTTTCACATTAATTGGATTTGACAAATTCTGCTGAAACGTAAAAAATGTTGAACCTGAAAAAGGATTCGGGAAATTCACAATATTTCTGATCACCAATCCATCGCCTTCAACAACGGTAAAATGAGTTTCTTCTTCCGAGAAATTATTGAAAACATCATAGGCACGGATTTGAATTGAATAATCGCCCGGGTTCATATTTGTGAAAAGATAATCAACCACACCGGATTTACCCCCGGCATCCAGATCGCCGATAAAATACTCGGTAAAATCAATCGGTTTATCTTCATCCTTGTTCAGAATTCCTTCAAGCCTATGCCCGATTCCCGTTCCAGTTGTATTGAGTCCGGACTGATCCTCCAGCTTTGCTAATAAAGTAAACTCGGGATTCAAGAGATAAGCGTTCTCGAAATCGAAATTATCAAAATAGATATCGATTGAAGGACCTTCACCGTCATCAACGGCAGTAGAATCGGTACCTCCGACGATTATACTTTCCGTTGAACCAATTCCGTCTGATTCATCATCATAAATATATGCGACTATTTTACCGTTTTTATTTTCATATGAAATATCCTTCGGGACAATAAATGATGATGTAAATTCTCCGTTGGATACTGATGCGCGTCCTTTGAATATTACGCCTCCCTGGTCGTGAATATCGTAGTTCCAGTCATTGACACGAAAGATTTGTTCCGAATCAAATACCGTTAAAATCACTTCGCCGTTAAAAGTAGAATTAAGAGTGCCGTCATTTTTCAACACGGTTCCGGCAACATTTACCTCGCCGAGCGCTTTGATCTGCACCTGTGTACTAAGATTCTGACCGTTCACCGAATCAATATTAACCGGCATACTCGGTTCGTTCAATCTAAGAGTCGGGTCGCATATTAGATGAAACTTTTCCGTATTGGTTCCGGCATAAGCAACTTTTGCCGATTGATATGCCAGTCCTATTCTATTAGGTTTATTCAAATCACTTCTATTCTCAAGTAAATAAGAAAAGAAATATTCATTCAAACGTGAGTTTTGTCCGGAATAAACAGCCCTTGCAGAAGCAAATGCTCCAATGGTGCCTGCATCCGGTAAAAACAACATTTCTTCCGTTCCACTTGTATTCTGAGGATCATCATATCGTGCGAAATCACAAGTTGCCGCTGCTAAAAAGAAATATTGGCTGTTTTTTAACCGCGGAATGGTCACAGATTTCTCATAGACCCGTTCATGTGTCCACACACTTGGATTTCCATGTCCTTGAAAATTGAGTATCAGTGTGCCATTATTAATTGCATCGATTATTGCGTCATTAACATTAGGTTTTCTTCTGCCAAGCCCGGTAATAACTGTCGGGTAACGAATTAAATAAATTTTGTTCAGATCAAAATATTTTGGTATGTTGCCCGTTAACTGCTCCGAACGGAAAGTATGTTCTTTCCCGTCATCACCATCTGAGGTTAAACCGTCATCGGCAACCAGGGTGATTTTTGTACGCCACAACGATTTCGGTAATTCAGTTTCATACCGAATAACTTTATCGACAATTATTTTTGCATCGCTATTTGATTTTACAGGAATTCTTCCTATAGCAATATCAATTAATGAATCGTTGCCCGAAATCCAGCCGTAATAATCATCAGAAGGATAGGAATAAATTTCTCTTAATGATTCAATCGATTGATATGTCGTTATAAAATTCTGGTCTGCACCTTCTATGTTATAGTAATCATAATTTCCATCCCCGAAAAGCAATACATACTGCGGCTGCACGCTCCAGTTATCATAAGCATATTTTACAAAATCTCTTATTGCCGTCGGATCAGCAATACCGGAGCCGAATTCATTATAGATTTGCTCTACATAAAAAACTTTCGCTTCAACTGCATTGGAAGTGGAAGTACTTCTATATTCTGCAAATCTTTGTGCCTGCTCTTCAAATTGCCTGCTTGTAATAACAATTAATTCAGCGCCGGGATCATCACCGCGGTAATTTGAGTTTTCTACTTTTTCAAAATTTACGGGCGTTTTATATTTTGATTTGTTCAGACTATAATATTTTGAAACATTCCCTTCCTGCTCTGCAGAGATGAAAGTAAACTGTCCGCCACTAATCGAAGCGGGCTGAACAATCTTAACATCGTAAAAATCGGAAACATTATAGACTTCGATAAAACTATCAACAAAATTATTTACGGAGTAGCGAATATCTGCAGTAGTATCTTTGGAATAAAAAATAAGCTCATCGTTAATTGCTTTTATCAATCGTTCATATTCAATTTCAAAATAATCCAGGTAACCTTTATGATTTGACGCCGTAGCATTAAAACTAAATTTCAGCATGCTTCTATCATCAGGCAGTGTTCCAGTGTACTCAAAAAACGATGAATACAAATCTCCTGCACTATACGGATTTGCGCCATAACCGGAAATACTTCTTGAAAATCTCCTGTCTCCATTTTCAAATATTTCCAGTTGAAGAGAGGGACTGGAAGCATTAACAAATTGAAAATAATATCGGATTCTGCTGTTAGGAATAATATTTGTCAAAGAAGTAGCATAAGTTTTGCTATTAGCCGAAGTAGAATATTCATCACCGAAATACAATCTACCCGAAGGTAAAATTTTATAACGGTCGTCCTCAGTAAATTGAAAAGCCTTCGTGGTAGTTTGCGAATACGCGGATGTTCCGCTCAATGATGCGATTGCATCCATTCGTTTTCCGTTTGATCCGCCGGAGGTAATCCAATAATAATTTTTCTTCGAATACCAATTTTTACGTCTTACAAATTTTGTTGATGATGAATCATACTCGAAGAAATCAACGCCTCTTCCGTAAAACAATATATAATCACCTTCATCGAATTTCCCGTCGCTCTCTCCTACAATTCTAATAGCATTTTCAAGTAAATCACCCGGACGGGAAGCATTAATATTTTCCGGTAAATTCTTTCCGCCGTTATTATATATTTTAATTGTTCTCGGATCAACTGTTGCAGGATCGATACCCATTGACGGCAGCATACTTCTATCAATCTTATAAATTCCTTCATCCGGAGTTTCGAATTTATACCATGTTCCGCTGCTCAAAACACTACTGCTTATTTTTCTTGCGGTTTGTCTCACCTTTCCCCAGTTGCGGGCAACATCATAGTTTGCAATCACCATTTCGAGTAGTTCATTATCGATTTTTTGCAACCCGGTTTCTACCCTGCTGTAAATAACTGTAAAAATTATTTTATCGAAAAGTGTAATCTCATTTTTATCAGCATCAAATTGTACCGGGAAAATCTTTAATTTTTGAACTGCGAGCTGACCGATATAACCATTCTCGCCGAAATCAACAATGCGAAAGTTTTTCACGCTTCCGTATTTCTCCGATTTTTCATAAACCGGTTCCGGCATTTCATCAATTGATTTATAATATGAGATTGGTATTAATTCACCGTTGACGATTCTTTTTTCGCTGCTGATCAACTGGATCCTATTTCCGAATTCACCAGGTACACCGATAGTCAAACCAAAAATCGGTACTTCCGGCTGTCCCGGTTCAAGGTCAAAATCAATTGCACCTCCGCGGAAACTGATCCGTTTAAAGATATTGCCGTCAACTTCGTGATCTGAGATATCATAGCTTGGTGTGTATTCGAAAGTTATTGAACTCTCGGTTGAATTCAGTACTTTCAAACCATTCGAACCGAATAGCTGAAAAGAAAATAAAAAGGCAATGATTATAGAATATCTTCCTACCATCTAAAACTCCGTATTAAATCAAATTATTTTTGATTAGTAAAATGCAATAATATGATTCTAAATCAATACATAAAAATGGTAACTAAATTCTCTATATTCATTGCCCTTTATTTTTGAGAGGTAAATTTATACAAGAATGACCCTCAATGTCAAGTCATTAAAGTGTATCACTTATTTTCTTCAATTTATCATTTAGCAGTTTCTCACTGCTTTGGAATAGAGCAGGCACCATTGTACTTTGATAAATAACTTCTTTATTCTCGCTAATTACCACAATTTTACGTTTGCTTACATCTAAAAAATATAGTGCATCATACATTTTGCTTACAGTTTTTCCCGTATCACTCAGCAGCGGGAATCTGAAATTATTTTGCTTTGAAAAATTTTTATGACTTTCGGAATCATCTAAACTGATTCCTATTATTTTTATTTCCCTTTCCCGGAATTCAAAAAAATTCTCGTTGTAATCACAAAGTTGTTTTGTGCAGACGGGAGAATTATCTTTTGGATAGAATACAAGCATTATCTTTGTATCAAGATTTTCGTAAAGTCTGAACGGATTCCCATCCTGATCCATCAATTCAAAATCCGGGGCAATATCTCCTACTCTCATAATCCCAATAATTGTTTGTTTGCCTTCATTGCATCAATACATGTTTGAATGTGTTCATCAAGTGGTATACCTAGTTCTTCAGCGCCTTTGATTATATCCTCACGGCTGACCGCTTTTGCGAATGCTTTATCTTTCATTTTCTTTTTTACCGATTTTACTTTTACTTCATCAAGACTTTTACTCGGGCGCACCTGTGTAACTGCTGTTATAAAGCCTGCAATTTCATCACAAGCAAATAATACTTGTTTCAATTTTGTGTCACGCGGTTCCCCTGTATAATCCGCATGAGACATAATAGTTTTTCTAAAATCTTCCGAGAAACCTTTCTCCTTTAGAATTTCATTTCCCTTGTAAGGATGTTCTTGCTCAGTGGGATACATCTCATAATCAAAATCGTGAAGCAGAGCCGCATTACCCCAATACTCGGTATCCTCACCAAATTTTTCCGCATAAGCTCTAACACATGATTCAACTGCGAAAGCATGTTTAAGTAAATTATCTGTCTTAGTGAATTCCTTCAACAGATTCAAACAATATTCCCGATCGCGCATAATATCTTCCGACATAATTAAACCTCATTTCTAATAAGAAAATTATCATGAATTATTAAAACTCGGGCATCGATGACCAATAACACATTCACCGCATTTCGGTCGTCTTGCAATACAAATTCTTCTGCCGTGAGTTGCGAGCCAATGAGAAGTGTTAATCCAAAACTCCTTGGGCAGCAATTCTTTTAGTTCCATTTCTATTTTTTCGGGATTGCTTGTCTTAACAAATCCCAAAAGATTAGATAATCTTTTTACATGAGTATCAACTGCAATACTTGGAATACCGAAAGCATTACCCGCAACAACAGATGCCGTCTTTCTGCCAACACCGGAAAGTTTTGTTAGATCATCAAAATTCTCCGGGACTTCGCCATCAAAATTATCGATCAACTCACTGCAGCAATTTCTTATACTCTTAGCTTTCTGACGATAAAATCCGGTTGAGAAAATATCCTTTTCCAATTCTTCTTGAGGAACTTTAAGATAATCTTCCGGCTTTTTATACTTCTTAAATAAATCTTTTGTTACAATATTTACACGCTCATCAGTGCATTGCGCTGAAAGAATTGTTGCTATCAGTAATTGAAATGCAGTTGTGTATTCCAGAGCCGGTTGTACAGCGGGATACTCGGATTTTAATATATCGATAATATCCTTTGCTCTTTGTCTTTCTTTTTTACTCGGCATCACGATTAAATTTTTCGTCCTTTATTTTTAGTCTTTCTACCGGGATATCATTTACCAAATGACTCTCAATAATTTCATCAAGATCTTCCGGTTTAACATTTCCATACCAAATTTGTTCGGGATAAACTACCATTGCCGGACCGAATTCACATGCATCCAAACAACCTGCTGTATTTGCACGAATCTTTTCTTTCAATCCTTTGATATGAAGTTTCTTCTTTAACTCGGTTCGCAGTTGAGAAGAACCGCACATCCCGCAGCTCCCCTTCGGGTGGTCTGCCGCACGAATATTTTCACAGATAAATATATGTTTGTTGAATTTTTTCAATCAATTTCCTTTTTACCATTATAAATAAAAAAAGGGAATGATTAGTTCCCTTTTGTAGCGCGTACGGGATTTGAACCCGTGATCTTTGCCTTGAGAGGGCAATGTCCTTGACCACTAGACGAACGCGCCTCAGATAAATAATTTTATCTTATTATTTTTCAAGAATTGTAAACTCAACTCTTCTGTTCAAATCTCTTCCGGATTCGAATTTATTAGATGCAACAGGTCTAGTTGATCCATATCCTTTAGCATCAATTCTACCGTCGGCAATACCCTTTCCAACGAGGTAAGCTTTTACCGCATCTGCTCTATCTTGAGATAATTTAAGATTAGTTGCATCAGAGCCTACGTTATCAGTATGACCGGAAAGTTCAATTTTTACGCTGGGATTACTTCCCAGGAATTCAACAACCTTATCCAATTCTTTGTAAGACTCGGACTGCAATGCTGCTTTACCGGTTTCGAACAATACATTGTTTAATCTAATTGTATTACCAACTTTTACAGGAATTGATTCAGCTTCAATTTCCTGAAGCTGTGCAAACCATTGACCGGTGATCCCGTAAATCATCGAATTGTCCCATGTGGAAATTCTTAATAAGAAACCACCTTTATTAATTCCCAATGCTTCGGCAATATACCTGGTATTCACTTCTTTATCGGAATCCACAGAAATTACAGAAACACTAACATTCGGTCGGGAATCAAACGGTTTGTTGAATCTAACATCAATATCAAATGATCTTACGCCATTTCCCTGATGCAGAGCGTAACCAGGTGAATTATAATCTGCAGCAAATGAACCTGTTTCCATCTGAGCATTAGTTACTGTAAACGTAAATAACATAACTGAAAAAATCATCATGAACTTCTTTTTCATCACTATCTCCCTTTTTGATTAAGAATTTAAAAATAACAAGGATGTTATCTAAAAACAATTTTAATAAAATAAAAATTTAAAATCACTTTTCTGTATTGCAACAAATACTTATTATGATTATAAGTAATAATGCTGCATTGCAAATTGCCATTTAATACCTAAGTGTGTAATAGAAATCACTTTTTTTTTCGATTTTTTGAGTATATTTGTTTAAATTTATTTGATTCTCAAATGCCGGTTACATTTTATATAAACCTCATAATTAGTTAATAAACGAGGCGCCAATGAAAAGATTTATCCCGATTATAATTCTTATCATAGCATTAATTGGCTCGTGTGAACTGAAACAGGATTCACCGACAGAGCCAGGTAGTCCAACTTCTCCAGACAGTACGTTAAGTGCTCTGATTATTACAAAACCTAATGGTGGCGACACTCTTCGTGAAGGCTCCACTTTTGAAATAACCTGGGAAGGCAATACAACTTCTCTGTTGGAATTGGATTACTCTATTGATAACGGCGCAAGCTGGCTAAACATTGCTGATAGTATTGTAAATACAGGCACATATCAGTGGTTTCCAATTCCGAACAAAATCTCTAATCAATGTAAAGTTAGAATCAGCACGCTCGAAAAAACACAAAGCGATGAAAGTGATAATGTATTCAGTATTATAAAAAGCAGCACAAAATCTCTTACCGTGAATACGCCAAACGGCGGGGAGCAACTTTTTGCAGGTGAAGATGGTGAAATTAGATGGTTCAGTTCGGGTATCGATTCAGTTAGAATTGAATATACAACGAACAATGGTAGAAATTGGAATTTTATTGCCGTCGATACAGTAAACACAGGTATTTATTTTTGGAGCCCTATTCCTAATACTCCTTCCGGACTTTCAAAGGTTAGAATTATGGATGCCAAAGCAGGATTTCCAATGGATGAAAGTGATGATTTCTTTTTCATTCAGCCGGAGACTTTTATTTCTTTAAACATTCCGAACGGTGGTGAAAATTGGCTCTCAGGAACAAGTCAAACTGTTAAATGGATTTCCAACAATATTGCTTATGTTAAAATTGAATACTCAACGAACGGCGGAAGCGATTGGATGACGGTTGTTGACTCTACCGAAAGCATTGGAACTTATACATGGGATCTAATTCCATCTCACTACTCTGAAAACTGCAGAATGAGAATATCAGACGCTAACGACGGCGAACCTTATGATATCTCATCGGCTCCTTTTACAATTTCAAATCAAATTACACAGCAAATTACGGTGTTAACTCCTAATGGAAATGAAACATGGGAAGCGGGTACTAATCAAAATATAACATGGCAATCAACTGGAATCGATAGATTTAACATAGAGCTATCGACAAACAACGGCTCTACCTGGCAAGTAATAGCGGAAGATATAACCAATTCAGGGTATTATGCTTGGAATGTACCTAACGCTCCCTCAACGCAGTGTATTATAAGAGTAAGTGACAGCGGTGATGGTAAACCGGCAGATGAAAGTAATGCTTCATTTACTATTGATGAAGTAGCCACTCTTACACTTACATATCCAAATGGAGGTGAGCTAATAAGAGCCGGCGAAGGATTTAATATTACGTGGGATTACAGCGGTGTTAAAAACGTAACTATTGAATGGACCGAAAACAACGGAATATCTGCGGGAGATTGGTTTACAATGGTATCAAATACACCTTGCGACGGTGTATATGAAGCATCATTCACAAGACCATCATCTTTATACAAGGTAAGAATATCTGAAGCCAGCAGCGGTTTTCCGAAAGATGAAAGCAACGGTATTTTCACGGTACTTCCACAGACCTCCGTAACTGTTACGTCTCCCAACGGCGGAGAAGAATGGCTGGTCGGGGAACAATATGAAATTGCGTGGACTTCCATAAACGTACCAAAAGTAAAGATTGAATATACTTTGAACGACGGAGACAAATGGAACCCGGTTGTTTCTGACCTAACTAACGGCGGTTATTATTTCTGGGAGCTTCCTCAAACAATTGAATATAAATCCACTTTATGTAAAATAAGAGTTAGTGAATATTTGGCTGAGGACCCTGAATTTTTAGGTGCAACTGATGAAAGCGACGATTTCTTTACGATAGATACTAAATATTTACGTGTAATTTCTCCTAATGGCGGTGAGCAATTGGCTAAGGATTTTATAAGCATGCTTGAATGGAATTCCGGAGGTATTGAGTATGTAAATCTCGAGTACACTCTTGATAACGGTGTAAACTGGGAGACTATTACGACGAATTACCCTTCAACAGGCGGCTACGAATGGTTAACCCCGGACATAGTTTCATCCAATGCAAGAATTCGAATAACTGACTCTAGTGATCCTGACTATACAGATCAGAGCGACGGTGTATTCAGCATTGTATCCCAAATAATATTTATTACAATCATAAGACCGGCATTAAATGAAACAGTTATTGCCGGGTCAGAATTTGACATAACGTGGTCGAATACCGATGATATATCATCGGTTACTATTTCATATTCAATTAATAATGGTGTGGATTGGATCGAGATTGACAACTCTGTTCTGAGCCCCGGCGATATTCAAAACAGTTATAGTTGGAATGTGCCCCCAACACCAACAGAGTATGGACGAATTATGATCACTGACAATAGCTCCCCATACTTCGTGATAAGTGATCGTTTTTCTATTCGATAATGAGAAATTATTTAACCATAGGTTGAGTAAAAGCTGCCCAATTAATAGGGCAGTTTTTATTCCCTATAAGTCGTGCCCGATAACTTAAATCGTATTCTCAATATTCCATCATTAAAATCACTGGATACTATTCTAAATTTACCAATCTCCCCTGTGTTCGATACATGTTTACCGCTGCACGGACATTGATCATAATCCCCGATATTTATTATCCGTATCGTTTCGCCGGCATCACCCGGTAATTTCTCCAGATTAACCCAACTTGGCAAATCGGGGGTATAAGTTGTGTAAAAACAACCACTTAAAGATTTCAGTGGTACACTACATATTTTTTGACTGCTTTTTGAGTCTCTTTACATAGAGCTGCATCATAAATTTGTTTGGCTTCT
>JAIOZI010000110.1 GCA_021740785.1 Melioribacteraceae bacterium | reverse complement strand
CCCGAATCTTGAAGAAAATACATGATTTTTTGAAACGCTATATTGAGAAAATTACTATTTTTATAAAACGCTATTTGACTTATTTAGGGGTGGGGAATCTTTTTGAAAACTATGGGGAATTATCTGACCCGTGGACAATGTAATTAAACATCAATCATAGACTTAATTAATAAAGTCAGGTATGGCTAAATAATCACCCACCTAATTTCATTACGGTCCAACAGAGTCTAAATATATAACCTTTTAGCTGGCTGGAAGCTTATTCTCTGTCCGCGAAATTCCAAAATCGTTTTAAATAATTATCACATCCCTCTCTGCCTATATTAGTGGGAGAAAAAAGCTGAGCCAAATTAGAGTAAATTAAGGGATAAAAAGGATGGGAGTAGTAGTATGGATAACTATGATACACTTTTGCCCACGTGATTGATTAATAAGATGCTGACCTCTGGAGTCAAATCAATTAATAAACCAAATAATCGCAAGTATTAATTTAATTCTATGTATTGTAATGATGGTACTTTAATACATATTTATTCTACTAATAGAATGCACTCATTCGAATAATAATATTCAATTATTCTCTAAATTGAATTATTGTTCTCCTTCGCTTCCTCCTGTTTCAGAGTGTCCTCTGTAGTTGTAGCGTATGTGGACTTGTCCACCGTAGCTTTAGCGAAGGTGGACGCTCATAAGTTATTGATAGTCTGTCTCCGGCAGATGAATTCGCCCCGCCAAAAAGAGGTTTATGTAGGTAAGCCTAGTTGTTTTTTTAGTAGCATAACCGTATCCATCCTTCCAACATTCCATTCTTCCAATCTTCCTTCTTACCTCTTAATTCTTAACCATCCATTCGCCATACTTCGCTGCATTCACTCCCCAAATAAAATCCTCAATAAGATAAATTGATTTATGAAAAACCCCCACCCAATTCTGGTATAAGCAAAGATATAATAACAACCTAATAGGAGTTACTATGTCTTTGACTATCGGATGCGACCCGGAACTGGTATGCCGTATTAACGGCCGGTTCGTGCATGCTCATCACTACTTCAAACAAAACAGTTCATTCGGACTTGACGGCAACAACTCAATCTGCGAACTCCGTCCCGGCTACTCTGAAAGCCCAATCGATCTTACTGCCAAAGTAAGATGCATACTTGAATACGGTCATGATAAACATCCCGACATTGAACTTTACTCCGGTCATTTTGTTGATGACTATCCAATCGGCGGACATATTCATCTTTCAGTTGCCCCCTCCCCCTCCCTCATAGACTCTCTCGACACCGTCCTCTACTCCTTCTCTAATGTAATCGATGATAAAAGCCAGCGTCAAAAAAGAGAACGTACAGGTTACGGTAAACGAAAAGCCTACAGAACAAAATCCTATGGATTAGAATACCGCACTCCCGGCTCTTGGCTTCTTAGTCCGACCACAACCTTAATTATATTTACATTAGCAAAACTTACTGCCCTCGGAGTAACGGAAGATAATATTGATTTCACTTCAGTCAAAGCAGCGCAGCATAGTATAACTTTTCTCAGAAATTTCGCCGCCCACCTCAATACTATCCCCGATGACTGTAAAGAAGGCTTAACCGAACTTAACCTCTTACTCAATATGGATACAATCAACTGGAACGAAAACATTCTCCCCAATTGGGGTATTTATAAGGAGGCAGCATGAGATGTGAAGACTGCGGAGCAGAACTCTCCGAAGATGAAGTGAGGTGGGGACATGATTATCCTTACTGTGAAGACTGTTTCGAGGAGCGTTTTAATTACTGTTCCAGATGCGACACCCTGATCTATAGAGAGCATACTCAGTGGGATGAGGACGGTGATCCGTATTGCGATGATTGTTATGATACTTCATACGATTGCGATTGCCCGAATAACCCCGATGTCTACTCAGAAGACAGACAGCTTATCAAAACACTCTCCAACAATTGGATACACGGAATAAAGGAAGCAAAGTATAAGCTGAAGATAAACCAAAGCGATCATTTTCTTCAAGAGATCCAGATTAAAACCGGTCTTATAGATTACCCGTTATATCTATACGGATTAGTAGACCGAGAAGAGTATCAGATCAAAGCAAGTGAAAACATCATTGATCAAGTAAATCGTTTCGCTGAAGAAAATAACTGGGAATTAAACATAGTTCCCGATACCGGAACAAACAGACTCGGCATATCAAAGAGCATAAGAGCAAACCATTTAGACAGTATCGTAAAACTAATCAAGGAGGTACAATGTGCGGAATAATGGGATATTATTCCTTCGGGAGTATTACGCCCGATAAAGATAAAATCATGAAGATGTTTACTCTTCTTGAATCCCGGGGCAGAGATGCCTCCGGGTTTGCATATATAAACAACGGAAAACTCATTGTAAATAAGGCTGCAATAAAGTCTTCCGAGATGATAAAGAGCAAAGAATGGAATGACCTCCTCTTACCTAAAATCATGATACTTCATACAAGGCTAAAAACACAAGGAGAGCCGAAGAACAATATGAATAATCATCCTCTGTTTACTAAGAGCGGATTGTGCATTGTGCATAACGGGATGATATATAATGATAAAGAGATATTCGGAAGAAAAGAGAAACGTGATGCTGAAGTCGACAGCGAAGCTATACTTGCAGTGCTCTCTGATAAAAAAGCTGAATCCATTGAAGATAAGATAAAGAGAGTATTTGACAGATTGGAAGGCGGTTTTGCCGTGGCAAGTATAAACAAGAATGATCCCGGAAGATTAGTGCTGTTCCGTAAAGATAATCCCATACAAATCTACTACAATACCATTGAGGATATATTGTACTTCTGCAGTGAAAGAGAAATAATGCAGTCTGCTTTGGGTATAAAGAAGATTCTTCGGAGAGGATTTAGTTTGGGGGAGGGAGATTATCACAGCTATGAAATGGAAAACAATCATGCCCTTATTCTAAACTCGGAGGGAGTGGAAGAATATAGGAAGTTTCATCCCCGGCGGGAGACTTGGTATTACGGACCGGATGAGCTGATTATTGAATGCCCTCACTGTTTATCGAGTACTGTGTTCTATGAAGGAAGATTATTCAATCGATGCGAGTTCTGTGGTCAGCCGATCAATGAGGAGGATCTTTATGTATAGTCCGAAGATAAAAGAAGAGCTCGTGCGAGAGATCTACAAACTGAAGGAAGAGACTCGAAGACCAATGACAAAAATAGTAAACGAAGCCGTAGAGGAATATTTACGAAGGAGAAGATATGGCAAAGGAAAAAGAATGGTGGGAAGTGTTACTTGATATAATTGAAGAAATAATCAAATGTTTGAAAGGCGGTAAGTGATAATGGATTTAATAGAAGAGATACTAGCCGAGGCAGAGGAAAAGGAGGCAATGCAGTTAGAAGTCTTCATGGATCTGCAATTAAACCAAATAGGGAAACTTCAGAAAGAGATGGAAAATAACTTTCAGAATGCAGAAAAAGAGATAGAACTGATTAACAACTGGGTAATGAAGAAGAACTCATCTCTGCAAGAAAGAGTAACCGTAATTGAGAAACAGCTTGAACAGTTCATCAGAGAAACTGAGAAGAAAACTATAGATTTGCCAAACGGTACGTTAAAGATCAGAAAGCAGCCCGATAAAGCTGTTGTTGAAAACATGGAATTGTTTTTAGAAAAAGCGAATAAAGAATTAGTAACAATAGTACCGGAGACAATTAAACCGAATCTGAATGCAATAAAGAGTTTTATAAAAAGGGCGGCCAAGGTGCCGGAAGGAATAAAGATAGTAGAAGGCAAAGAAGAATTTAGTTACGCAATAAAGAAGGAGGAAGATAATGCCGGAAAGAAAGAAGCTGGAGTTGGAATTAAACAAGCCGGTGACTATAGAGCTGCTGTATGATGAACCGATTGTCGGGGAGTCGAGGTATGGCGAGTATTATCTTTATGCAGTTAAAAACGGAGGTGATGAGGAGTTATCGTTCTTTGCACCGAATGAACAAGTTCATGAAAAGATGAAGGAACTTAAGAAAGGAGAAAGAATACAGATAACAAAGACTGCAGCGCAGAGCGGGAAAAAGATAGTACATGATTATGAGCTGAAGGTGATGGAATCAAAGACGCGAATGCCGGAACAATCTACTGATAATTACTTTGATCTCTTGTTGAGAAGTTATGAGGATGCCCTAAGGATACAGAACAAACTCAATGGACTGGTTGATATGAACAAGATTGCGATTACTCTGTTCATTGCGAGATCGAAGGCGAGTGGGGGTGTTTATGAGGCTTTGAGAAACTAAGCAAAAAATGGGAGGATGAAATATTTCCTCCTGTTTTTATCACGCAGGAATGAGTTTACCCGGAGGGACTGTTTTGCTCTACGGATGGGTACCTGTTTTTATATCGACTAGTCATATATGCAAAAATGTAAGTATATTTCTGTCAATCAAAAAGGAGGTGTTTAATGTCAATCATCTTTTCTTCAAATACCGGTTCTTCCGTTGAAGATGCAATTGTAATAATCGGTGCTAAGAATTCAATGGAAGGAATTGCTTCAGAGTATGAATACATATCAGATCTTTATGGCGAACGAGATGTCGACTGGGAGTTAATCCAGCAAGAACTTCACCATGAGGATGAAAAACATTATGATATAATGCACCTGTTTATAAAAGATAAAGATGCGGTAACAATGTACTTTGATATTACTGATTTCTATAATAATTGGGAGGGCGTTGATTTTAATGATTTGCTAGAATAACTTTTATCTTCCCTCCCACATTTAACTCTTGACAAACATCCCCCTTATACCTAGAATTTATCATGGAAAAACTTACCATAACAATGCCCGTTGGTATTAATCCTTGGGCATTAAAAGGCTTGATTCAAGCCGTATTCGAGCTCTTTACAGCCATTAAGTTGGAAGGTAAAGACGAAAACAATGCCATTACAGGATTTCTTGGATTTATTTATGCAAACTTCTATGCATCGACCGGGATCTCCTACGAAAAGTTTATGATTGATATGAGATATCTGTTAAAAGATGTTTTTATCGATGGTGAAATGGAGGGAATGTGAAAAAACTAACACTCAGAAAGTACACTCCCGCTCTTAAAGAGAAAGTTCTAAAAGAGCTGGAGGACGGAACACTTTCTTCATACGAAGAAGCGAAAAGAAAGTACAAGATAAAAGGTAAAATGACGGTAAAGAGATGGATTGAAAAAGCCGGAAAGAAACATCTGCTGCATAGGGTGAAGGTGATAGGATAAAAAAAATACCCCAATGCCAAGTTAACATTATACATTGGCATTGGGGGTATTTGTATTGATCACATACTGTGCAATCAAATCGATTTTACTCTTGCCTCTCCAACTAATTTTGTTAATATAGGTTTTAATTCTGAGTCCATTTCATCAGATGTTTGTTGAAATGTGTCAACCACGGTATCAAATATTTTTTCCATGGAATTTGCCTTAATTGTTATCACTAAATAGTCACCATTTAATAACGGGATTACTGAATGAGATACAACATTTTTCTTCCTTTTAACAACCGCTGCTAAGGAATTTAGAAGATTTTCATAAATTGCCTTCATCGTTGGATTTTTCTCAGCAAGGCTTTTATACTGAGTGAATATCAAGTCAATAATTTGACAATAATAAATTCCCTCCTCTTTTTTCAGAACTTTCATTGCTAATGGCTGAAAAATGAAAGATGGATTAAATATATTGAGCTCGTATAATCCCTCAATATTTTCAGTACAATTTTTTTCATTTAATGAATTCATATTATGCTCCTTATTTTATTGATTATTTATTGCATTAGAGAGAATAAGGAAAAATTGTGTTTTGCATTTCCAACTCCTTATTAGTTCTCTAAAATTTGAGTTTAATCTACTGAGTTAATTTCTCGATGGTTACCTAGGAAAAAAGTAGATAAACACTTTATATCGAGAAATGTTTACTTGAGGTCTTGAGGAAGATTTTCGTCTTGAATTTCTATAGTTATTTCTGGAGGTAAATTCAGAGAATAGGATGCTTTACTATATCTAACGTACTTAGTATAAATTTCCGCGAATATTCTTTCTTTATAATGAGGTTTTTTCAGTTCGCATAGCTGTTTATTGCAAGTTTTGTAGATTTGCTCAAAATTGATATATTTTTCTTTGCGAAAGTCAGCAATTTTCCGATTCCAATTTGGCTTCTTATCATACTCAATTACTTTTTCTCTCAATACATCAATATCAATGGGTTTCTTGTAGATTTGATTATATCTAATAATTACAACTAAATACTTAACAGGGTTGTTACGCAAATAACTAACATGAAAATAATGATCACTTGTTGTAATTATCCAATCATTTTCTTGGTGAACAAATGTTATTTCATTTTTTATTTTAGGTGGAGGTTTAGATTTGCCATTAAGTAACTCAGAATAAGTTTGTAAAAAGATATTCCAAAATTCTGCACTTTGAGTAATATCATAGTAAGAGATATTACCCATCTTTGTAATAGTAGCATCTAATGTACTTAAATCAATTTCTTCAGTAAATAAATTATTCAATAGATTTTTTTGAACTATTGGATACAGTTTTTCATGCCGTTCTTTGTAAACGTGTTTCTCGATTAGTAACGAAATAAATATGCTTGTAACAATTTCTCTTATTTTTTGGTCATCTGGTAATTGAACCATTCTAAAGTTATTGAAATAATCCATGAAACTAACTTTCAATCCTTCCAAAACCGTATAATAATTTTCATCACGTTCATAAATCTTTTTATAAATACTCTTAAACTCTTCATTTCTTTTAATACTGTCGATATTTAATAATGCAATTGATCGTGAACTGAAGTCTATTTGATTTATTCCTCTTCTTAAATCAAACAGCATTGTAATTTCAGAACTTGTGAAGTGATCAATCCCTCGTTTTGCCAAATATAAATTATCTCCTTCAAGGTAAACCTTTTTCTCATTCTCTGAAGCAATACTAAGGACATCATCGTAAAAACTGTTTCCGAAGTTTTCAAGAAAAGTAGGCGGCCTAAAATTTCGCAAATTAACATAATCATAGTTATTGAGATTAGTCTCTTCTTTAATACTATTAAGTTTACCCTCAATTTCGATATAGTTTACGATGTCTAATTCGATAATCTCTTCATTTTTGGATAATCCATAATTAGTAAATAAATGCAGATCTCTAGATTTGACAGAAATGATTTGATTTTTATTTTTAACGGATAAATTTGGGATGAAAATTAGTAGTCGATCAGAGATATAGTCGGGAAGGTCATCCAAAGTTTTAAATACAATTTCTTTAGTAGAATTAATAATATTTTCACAGAGAGATATCCTTTCTCTATTATTTCTTAACTCCGGTGGTGGAGTTTCGTCAATAATATCTTTGATAAACTCCTCTTTTTCAAAACGAAATAAATCTGCTGTAAAATCTCTAAAAATTGGAAGGTAATTATTAATTTCAAAATTATCATTATTGTTAATGAAGTACAGTTCTTGAATATCTTTTAAGTATTCAAGGGGGATTTTATATAAGAACTGGTAAATATTGCATGCTTCTTTCAGTGGAATTGCTTTCCACTTTTTAAGTTCTCTCCAATTTGGTATTGATTCTTTTGGTTCCCAAATAAAATACATAGTCACAGAATTTTTACTTAATTTAATTTACAAAAATATTTAGAACTATGAGATTATAAAATGAAATTGGCAATATTTACTTCTGGATTTCAAACAGCAATAGGAATTCAAAAGGATAGTGAAGCGATTGTTAAAACTATTGACTCTAAGTTTCTGTATGCAATACCTGAACAATTTGATAAAAGACTAAGACTTACTCTTCTCTACAATTTCAATATTAATCCAGAAAATTCATTCGACGAAATATTATTTTCAATACAAGGACACTGCTTAGGTAATGTTTTGATTGAGAGCGATTTATTAAAATCACTGTGTTTTACAGATGGCTATATGGGATTTAATTTTTCTGAAAAATTTAAGGGTTGTCTAAAGGAAAATGGGAAAGTGAGGCTGATGAGTAATATTGAAGCTCTCTCCAAAGGGATGGTTGAATATTTGAAGTTAGTTAAAAGCGAAGCAAGAACTTTAATATTATTTCACGACTGGGATACCGATGCCGCTATCATTGAAAATTACAAGATTGAATACTTGCCCAAGGAATTGCACTTATCGAGTGAGAATTTATTAACATATAATGAAATTGATAAACTAGCTTATGAAGGTTCTGACAAAATCAACATTGAGTATTCAAGACGACTTGCCAATTTAATTGCAGATTATTTCTCATCTGCAAGTTTAAGAAGTGAGCCTGCATCTCAGGTTTATATTTTTACAGATCAGATTGCATTAATAGCAAACAAATATTTTTGTGCAGATAACAAAAAACTAAAATTTATATTTGCAAAATTACATGATTCTTTAGGTGAAGTTACATACCCTATTCCGATAATAGGGATGTTTAGATTAATTTTTCAACCTGGGGGAACTGGTAGCCAAGTGCCTCAAACTCCTTTACTAACTGAATCAACTACCCCTCCGCTCCAAACACCACCACTGCTACCTAATCAGGCACAAACGCCACCCCAACCAGAACCAGAGCCTCCTCCCAAAATGTTTATTGAAAATGTTATATCAGAAGTCAATGAATTAGTTATTAAACCAGCTGAGAAAATGATTAATGAAGCCATTTATGATTTTAATAGTTTTTTAAATTTTGTCTTTTCTCCTGGCGAAAAAAGATTTGTATACATTGAGTACCTCACACTCAATCACGAAAAGGTAAAAACTTTTTACACATTTGATGAATTTGTTGAACATTGGAGGCAAACTAAACCTGTTGCATCGCCTCAAAACTACTATAAGTTTGTATACAGAGACGAAATTAATTTTGAGTCATCAAAATTGGCAGAACTAAATACAGAAGATGATCTAAATAAATTTAATTTTTAGAAAAGTCGGTCTTTTTAAAAGATAAAAAAATAAGCTATTGTAAATAAATGATTTAGAGGGCCTAATAAATCTTAACTCAACCTTAAGTATAAGTCAAAGTCATATCAACTCTATTGCAGCATTAATACAGACCCAACTCAATCTCAACACAGCCTAATGCCAGCTTCGGCATAACGTAATACCTTGCCTGTCAAAAAGTGCAAAAGTTCCTCAATCAGTGGAAATGGGAAACCCCTGTTTCCACTGTTTTCACATGCTAAGTTGTTGTGTCATATCAGAAAGTGCAAAAGTGCAAAAGGTTTCCCTATATCATTCTCTATAAAAGCAGTTTACCTCATTACGACATCTTATTTTAATATTTATCAAACAGAATGAACTAGGAATATGTTTTGCACTTTTACACTTATTCTAACTAAGTCCTTTTAAACAAACCACTTAAGATGTGAATAGCAGTGTAAAACACTAAAAATCTTTTACACTCCATTTTGCACTTTTGCACTCCTCTATCCGAATATACCTCTTTCCATTTGAATCCCTGAGATCAAGCGAATTTCGCATAATAAGTAAAAAGGCAAGGTTTCTCAATCAGTGCAAATTGGGAACCCCTGCCCTGTTTGCACTGATTCTGAATTGCTTCCTGCACTTTTTACACCCTTCCTACACCCATTTTACACCCTTCCTGCACCTTTTTACACCCATTTTCAAACTCTAACTTGTTTTATTACAACACTTTAACTCAATTTTGGTGTAGGAAGGAACAAAAACTTAATAAAACTTTATTAAAAAAAAGTAAAAAGAGGAATTAGAAGAAAATAATAAGTAGTTTTTTCCAAAATTTCATGCTTCCTACACCCTTCACAAGTTAAATGATTGTTTTAAAATGGTTTAGCTCGCAGAAGAGAGTGTAATTAAGTAAAAAATTTATCTTCACATTTATTTATACTTACACCAGAAACCACATAGCCGTAATTTCTGCGTTTTATCTCTACATTTTCGAACGTCTCCAGTGAACTCTTAAATTTTCTGTTGCCAAGCGGATGATAACCATTCTCATTGCAGTAATCTTTATATTCCTTGTATAAATCTTGAATCGGCAATTCTGATGATTCATTGAAACTGCACTTCTCATAAATAAACTCACCCACAGATGAAACCTCTCGAAGAAGTATGGATAGGTCTTTTTGTATGGATTCGGGGATTGAAAACTTAATAGCCCCCTCCCCCCCAACTATTTCCTTATACTTAGCCACAACAACATTAAATATGCCGCTTAATTCATACTTTAGCTCATCGAACAAACTAGTATTATCATCCTTTCCGGTATAGCTTTTAAGAAACGTTATCATTACAAATCGTTCCATTACAGCTGTATCAATCTCTGAAAACCTTGGTAAATGATTAGTTAAAATGAGCAGTTTCGCTTTGTTTTCAAAACTTACCCACTCCTTGTATTTTCTATTACTCGTTATGGTATCGTTCCCGCTAAGAGATTTCAGCATCCCAACTTCAGCATCTTTTGTACTTAATTCACTACTAATATTCAGCAGTTTGTTTTTAAGTAAATACGGAGCGGTATCGGACTTTATTAGTGTATGCATTGGGATTCCTTCAAAATTATTCTCGCCCAGCAGTTCTTTAATTATACGGGATAGTATCCCCTTCCCGTTTCTTCCTTTACCGAAGAAAACGAATATCTTTTGAAAGGAATAATCACTAAATAAAAAGTAACATATCATCTTCAGAACAAAATCGATCTTCTCTTTATTTTCTTCAAATATATCATTCAGAAAAGCTTCAAATTTGGGTGCTTTCGCTTTCTCGTCATACTTAAAGTTTAGCTGGATTGTATGGTGGAGGGAGGGGGAATGCTCAACGAACCTTTGTTTTTCTAAGTCGTAAATTCCATTCTTTAAATTGATAATTCTGCCGGTATTAAACTCATCAGAAAAATGAATATTTTCTACAGTTTTTAATCTCTCATATACTGCATTAATTTGGCCTACTTTTATATTAGCCGCGGTCAATAAAAAGTTCATATAGCTTGAGATTTGACCTTTCAATTCATTCTCCTGTAATTTTCGATATATTCCATTTGTGTACTCATAAAATTCTTCCTCATTAAGCGAGTAGATGAGAAAAGGGTGGGATTTTAGAAATCGATCAACGATGATAGATTCTACAAATTTCTTAAGTTTCGATATATATGCAAATGCAACCGGACTGTTCTTTGATAAATTCTTGATTGGTTTGCATGGATAAATTGAACAAAAGTTTTCACACCTTGGCGGTTTATATTCTCCCCGTATTAACATACCTAAATGATAATTGGTTTTGGCCTCATCATAATTATTTTGTTTGGCGAGTATAGACCTTAAATACTCTTCCCCCTCCTCCCCAAACGGAAGTAATAGGTTTGCTAGTCTTACCCTTTCATCATTATTAAGATTAGTTCTTTCAATAATTTCCCTGAACCAAGAACAGTGAGTTTTAACTTCAGAAATTCTCTTATAATCTATTTCATTTATTATTACGTTATCGTCTTTCTCTGAAACATATTCCTCAATTTCTTTTCCTGAGTATCTTGCTTTTATTCTTAAGTAAAGATCAGTTAAATATATGTTGCGTTCAATTACTGCGGCATTGTGAGAAACTGTTCTTGTGGTTTTTGCTAATTCCTTAATCTTATCAATATCCAAACTGAATAATTCATCACGGGAGAGTTCTATCTTGAATAAACCACTTTTTGTATTGAGTGTATTATTTACACGTATAAATCCGGTTCTTTTGTAAATACTTATATCAAATATCTGTTTGCCAATCTTCTTTTCTAATTCTCTATATTTTTCTATAACTTCTTCAACTAGTTTTTTAGCTATCTCTTTATGAATTAAATGCAGATTATTCTGAGGCATGAATACATCAAATAATTCTGATGGTAATTCTAGATGAAAACCTTTATTACCACTAAAGAAAATTTTAAAGTGAGATATTTTTTTACTGCTCTCCCAATCCGTGACAAGCTCTTTAGTAATCTTAAGAGCTTCTTCTAGTTTATTCTCGCAATCGATATCGATAATGATGCTGTCTGCTGATATACTTCCTGCATAACCTCCGACTGATTTTTTATCATTGTAATACTTTTTGATGTCTTCTTCAAAATTGAAGTAAGATTGGTATATCTCGGCTTCTCCTGAATATTTTGGTGAGTTTTCTTTCGATTCGAAATTGCCTTTATGATAAGGTCCGCCTATCCCGAATTCTTTTATACTCCACGGCTCAATTTTCCGCTTTTTTTCTTCTATTGTCATTTATTTTCTCATTTTTTAAAGCCCGCCCCGTCTTAAATATTGGGGCGGGTACTTTCGTAGTCTTATTCATAATCATTTCGGGAAAAATAATTCCGAACCGAAAATATTTTTTGATTATCGCTTACTTGAAGTAAGCCTTACCGAAAATAATCCCATCTCATCTTTGAACTCCTTTTTAAAACAATAAAACCTCTTTTGATTTGAAGTCTTTAGAGGTTTTCGCTATCGTAGACAATGATAGATTTATCAAAAAAAAAGAATTACTGATTTACTTTATTTTAAGACTAGGTACTTCCTAATTATTTGTCAATAGTTAATTGTATAATTATCTACAATACTATCGGCTAGTTTTTTATTTGTGGATAATTCCTTGTTGATTGCTTCTCCAATATTTTCTTCTGCAAAATTGATGAACCTCTTTAATATTTTTTCCCTCCCCTCCGCAGATTCAATTTTAATCTCATCACTAAACGCTGTGATAATACATTTATCATTTACCTTTACGTAAGGTATCCAGCTAGCGCTGCCGTATTTTACAAGGTCTCGAACATCCTCACCTAAAGCCTCAGAGCATTTTGTAATCAACTGCTCACTGAATCTTCTATGACCATTTTCTAAATGACAGTAATAGGAAGGTGAGATTCCCATCTTGAGTGCCATATCTCGAATAGTCAATCTCTTGGATTTTCTAATCATTTGCAGTGTCATTATAGTTCCTCCCGACTTTTAATAAAGATTAAGTATTTGCGAATAACTGCACAAGAGTTAAGTTGCAATAGTTAGGACTTGATATATAATCCAGCAATTTGTATATTTCTATACAGAATTTGTGAGAATCTGCTCACCGAAAGGCCCTGCCCGAAATATCCATTGATTTATGGAATAAGTAGTTAAGGAAAACAATCTTAGCTGCTTCAGATAATAATTTGAGATATGATAAAAAAAGATAATCAAATTCGTTTACTGTCCATTTCAGAGACAGCGAAATTATTATCTCTCAGAGACGAAACAGTTAAACAGCTAATGGCTGATCAAAAAATCCGATTCATCCCGATAGGCAAGAGAAATAAAATACCCTATTGTGAATTGGAAAGATTTATTAATGAAAATTTGACAACTCAAAAAGCTGGGCAAGAATCATCTGTCGATAGGATGATATCTAAAAAACATTTTCCCAAAAAGAAAAAGGAGATAGATGGAAATACGATTCTGAAAAAGGTAACAGGAGGTGAGAATGGCAATAGTAATTAAAAGAGGGAATACTCTTCATCTACAATATTATGACACGATTAAGGGAAAGACTAATTCAAAGTCATTGAAGATGAAAGCGACTGTTGAAAATGAAAGGAAGGCTAAAGAGATAGCTAAGAAATTTCAGAAAGAGATTTCAGTTGAGTATGATAAGACTAGAGATAATCCTTTTAGAGCATCTACGATTAGCGAAGCGTTTGATCATTTTTTAGAAATAAATAGAATGAATAAACAAAAAACCATAAAGAACTACTGGAGGTTCTATAATTATTTCACTAATTCGTTTGATCCAAGTACATCTGTAAATGAGATAAATAAAAGGACATATGAAGCTTGGTTGCTGGATTTGAGAAATTTAGATCAGAAACCAAATTCAATCCATGGGATTGCCGTACAAGGCGGACATTTTTTGAATTTTCTGTTTCAGTATGAATATATTGATCAGTTCATTGTGAATAAAAGAGTTAAAACAAGTCAAGAAATTAATGAAGTATTAACATTCACTGATCAAGAACTTAAGGCAATATTTACGAATCTTAATAACAAAAATGACAATTTCAGATTTACTGTAAATTTACTTTATTTCACGGGTTTACGTTCGAAAGATGTTCTTTCAATAACAACGGACAAGATTGATTTCAAAAATAAGACAATAACATTTTTTAATAATAAAAACAAAAGTAAGAATTCTAAATGGGTAACAGTTCCTTATCATACTGCACTCTGTAACTTTTTGAAAAAAAGAGTAAATGTGATAGGGGCTGGAAAACTAATTGAATATGCGAATGAAGATGTTTTATCAAGAGCTGTTAATAGATACTTTAAACAAATTGGAATTGAAAATCGAGGATTATCAGCTAGAACTTTTCGAAAAACATTTATTTCTAAATTGCGCAGCAAAGGTATCGACGAAAGCATTGTGCAAAAATTAGTAGCCCATAAGCCTACTTCGGTTATGGATAATCACTATAATAAAGTTCATATTACAAATATGAGAAAAACACTAAAACATATTCCAAACTTGCTGAAGAAATATGAGTGAATTTAAGTATGTTTCAAAGAGTTTGAAATCAGCAAAAGTGAAGATATTATATTTATTTGCACTATTGCAAAAACTATTGCAAAATTACGAAAGCCTTTATTTATAGGGACTTCAATAGCTATGAGAGCTTATTTGTAATCAGCCGGTCGGCGGTTCAAGTCCGTCCGCCAGCTCAAAAAAAGCTCGAAAACAATTTGTTTTCGGGCTTTTTTCATTTTATCACCTCAGATAGTCCCGATGATTTTTGTGTTTTTATGTATGGATTTTGTATGGAGTTATGTATGGAGTAAGTCCCAACAAGACCAATTTTACCGGCTACATCAACAGGAAAGTTTAAGGCTGCCGATCCCATGTGTAAACCTATCGATGTGAAACCATTAATTAATATCATTTCTTCTCGGCTCATAACTTTTTTACACTACAAATTTAACAATTTACGGGTATCAAAAAAATGGACGGACTACCACAAAAAAAAATATTTTTTGCCAGCAGTAACCATTCGATTGCGAAATAATGGAATGTTTTAGCGATGGTGTAAGTTTGCATGACGCATGCAAGGCAAGGTTTTGACAGCCGGTGAATGCCGCCCATTTTGCGAAATACTGATAACCACAAATTTATTAATACATCAGTATGAGCAAACAGCGGCATGAACATAAGGCTGCAAACACGAAGTGCATGACCTTGCCCCGACTTGATGATCAAATGTTTGATTAACACTAAGCTTGTTTGGACTGCTGGCAAAAAAGAAGGATTGAGCGAAGCAGGACAAGTAAGGACTATGATTAAAACGACAAATGTATAATTAAGCTGAGCGAATTATTCAACTTTGGAAATGGACAATTTTAGACTGACAGATTAAGGAGAAGGTTGTTAAGGAATATAGAACTTATCGAGTAATGCCCTGTTGGTTTTTGTTTTGGATGATCCTAAAAGGATATGGGAAAAACATTGCTGAGCGAAAGTAACGAAGGCGAAGGTGAAGGGAACGGAGATGCAAGTGGTGCTCTAAGAATTTACGCTTATTTTTAGGAACTGGATGGAAGGTGGAACGATGTTGCTTTGAGAATATTAGAACTATTTGAAGCCGGAAATTGGCTAAGTGTTTTGTAATCTGTTTGTATAACTATTTGATTTCATTACTTATGAAAGGTTTAGTTTGATAATGAGTGGTTGTTTGAAATAATTTGTTGTGGAGCGGTTATTTGTTTTTGAGACCGGAGTTTTCCGGGTGAAAAAAGGAATGCGAAACGATTAACAATTTATTTTGGAACATGTAAATGAACAGGCAAACAGTTTGCAAGAATAGGATTAATTAGCTGCATAAAAACATGAATGAGCAAAGCGACTAAGTGAAACCGGAAAGTACAAGAAAAAATATGCGTACTAATAGATTACACCTCTTGCATCGGAGTGGAGTGAGACGGAGACGAGTGAATTGAGCGAAGTTGTAAATTTATACCCATTAGTGAAATCAATAGGTATTGCTAAAGAATAAATCAAAAATGAAAATTATCTTCTTTAGCCCTTTGATTTCTTTGGATCTGCACTACGTGGATAAGTGCGTTCTTCTTGAATTTTGCCATCGGTTTTATGAATTTTTAAGGAAGCGGCAGTATTTTTATTTTTCAAAAGATTTGCACTTTCACGAATCGCACTTTCCTTATCAGTTGTGAAATGCTTAGTAGCTCTTTTTGAACCTTCAGGTTTTAAAGACCAGCCATCTTTGGCTTTAGTAAGATGATAGTTTTTCATGATGTTGCCCCATGTGTTTTAAAAAAATAATTATTCTAGATCCTTTAGTACAGCATTTAATGGTGATAAACCTTTTTGACTTTTATTTACTTTCTTTACATCCTTAATGATATTTGAAACATTGCGGGAATTAATATAATTAAATCCTTGTTGACCTAATTTTTTACCTTTAGGAAGGTAATTCTTTTTAGAACATAATTCATTATTGATCCCTAAAAAATTATCAAAACGAATAACATGTTTAGGCAATGCACAAATACAGCCATCATTATAGGTATAATATAAAGAATGTTCAACATCCCTTTCAATAATACCAAACCTTGGAAAACAATAGCATCCAACCAAATAAGTAAGGCCGTTGTTATAATTTCGGCTTTTAAAGAAGGTAATTTTGACATTGCGTGAATTATGAAGGTTAATTCTACCATAGAGTAGTGAACTATGACCAACATAATAACCATCTTGATTTGGAGGAAATTTCTTTTGACCAAAATTAAGAGATTCCATCATAAGATCATATGTTTGAACGTTCCCATAATTCGAATGGTCTAGGTCCGAGTCTTCGGGATCACCTTCCCAAAGACCAGAGTGCCAACTAATTGATGTGATTATCCCCGTACTTAACATTTATGCCCCTAATAATAACGCATATAACATAAGATAAATAATTTGAGGAAAAATTGAAATAATAAATTAAATACAGCTTCCTCCAGAGTGAAGGAAGCTGAATGGATGGGTGTAGCTGTTATGACTGACTGGTATAGGTGGCCGAGTACTGAACTACTTTACCAGCAGATGATTTGGTGGCAACAGCTAAATAAAGGATGCTATTTTGATACTTGGCAGCAATCGCTTTCTGAACTACGTCTAAGCTGATTATGCCAGTGTAAACTGAAGTAAAATCAAAACCGGTTTCTGCTTTAGAAAGCTTGATGATTTTGTATGGGTCATCTTCAGGATCGGTTGGGTTGTGGTACACAACTAAACCATTGATCGACAAGTTGACTTCATCTGCAGAAAAGACAGAGACTGTATTAAATGCATCTAATTCTACGGTAAGGTCATCAGCGCCTAGAACTGTTGACTGTACCGGCAAATTAAAACCATCAGGAGTAATTATGTTATCTGCGGATGGTTTGTCAGCAGAACTAAAAGGATAGTTCTTTTTGAAAAGAGTATTAAAAACACTCATGCCAGATAGTTTTACTTTAGACCAGATTGAAACTAGGTCGGGTAAATCCATAATTATTTTTGCAAACTTACCGGTAACTGCGAATTTACTACGTGCAGAAATTGATTCGGGAGTTTGACTGACACTAAAGGATGAGGGACGTGCAGATATAATAGTTTTACCCTCAATGGTACGAGCGGATAAGTTGCCAAGTTTTCCGCTTAGGTTTCCTAATACACTTCCAGATACGCGTGCCATTATTGCACCTCACTATGTTGTTAAAAAATACAGCTGTAATGTAGTTGAATAACTGTGTGCATTAACTGTATTTATGATTACAGTGAACTATTGAATTGAGACTAGGAAGGGACTAGCTAGATACTATTAGCATATGGATAAAAGAGGTAACGATTTTTTACTTCTGTTACGGAAGAGGATTGTGTTAATTGTGTCGAATGAAAGAAAGTATTTTTCTGTTAGAGTATAGATTGAATCCATCATCGATTTTGTTTTACGTAATTGAGTATAATCTAATCTCAGAACACCTTACCCCCCGCAAAATGAAAGTGCAGTGGTTTTGAAAATTAAGCGTAAATTTGTACCCGGAAATATTGTGTGAGTTTCATTTAATAATTCGGCCAATCGTTTTGCCGCTCTGTTAAACCTAGGAGCAG
>JAIOZI010000018.1 GCA_021740785.1 Melioribacteraceae bacterium | reverse complement strand
CTCCTAGGTTTAACAGAGCGGCAAAACGATTGGCCGAATTATTAAATGAAACTCACACAATATTTCCGGGTACAAATTTACGCTTAATTTTCAAAACCACTGCACTTTCATTTTGCGGGGGGTAAGGTGTTCTGAGTTTACTTTTATGTATTGCATGCAGATGATTTTATTACAGCAAAGAAGATGATATTGTTGAGGTAAAGTAATCCCAAAAGGATGTGAAGTAAGATCAGCACACATCGCAAATGGCAGCTTCAAAGCCCCTGATGACAACTTCAAGTCTCCTGATAGCGAGTAAAAATCGTAGAATAGTCTTTTTAAGTGACGGAATGGTAAATTCACAAAGAAGAATGGCAATCTCATTTCACAGAATGAGGACTTAAAATCATATAACAATGATTTCAAAATGGATAATGACGACTTAAAATGGTAAAATGGCGATTTTATTTCATAGAATGACGATTTAATATTGCAAAATGATGATTTCAAATTGCATAATGAAGATCTACGGCGACATAATGGCACACTCGGCTGACAGAATGGCGCAGTTGATTCACAAAATGACGACATTGATTTGCAAAATGACGATTTCAAAAAATAGAACGCGGACTACACAGACAACACCGATTTTCACGGAATCGATCATTCGCCAAAGGCTATGCTTAATTCTTGTATTCGTGAATCCGTGGCGGCTGTATGAATGGTGGTTTTTGAATGGGAGAAACGGAGAAGTGGTGAACGGTGAAGGGTCAAAGGCAAAGCGCATAGTGCAAAGGGAAAAGCAAAGGATGAAGCATAGTTTTTGAAAGGAAGAAGGGGGAAATGGAGAACTGGGGAAAAGCTAAGAGGTAAGAAACAAGGGAATGAGAACGCATCTTTTTTTAATAGTCAATCATCAATCATCATTCATCAATTGTCAATTGTCAATTGTCAATATTCAATTTTCCCCGACTTTATGTAGGAGATTGTCAATAGTCAATTCGTCCGACCGCAATAACTTAATAACTTACTAACTGAATAACTAAATCGATTCTCCGTGTTTTTCCGCGTTGTTCGTGCAATCCGTGTTCTATCATTTTATTTAATCAAAACAAACTTCTTACTTGCCGAAAACTCACCCGCTGTAATCCTGTAAATATATACACCGCTGGAGAGATTACTTCCGTCAAATGTGAACTCGTATCTTCCTTGTGTTTTATGTTTGTTCACTAGAGTTTGTATTTCTCTGCCGAGTATGTCGTATAATTTAATTACGACCCTTCCCTCTTTTGGGATTTGGTAGACAATGTTTGTTGTAGGATTGAATGGGTTTGGGTAGTTCTGATACAATTTATATTCAGCAGAAATCTTAACTACTTTTTCTTTTACATCCGTTTCCACATCAGGTGTATAAATTATACTAAATTCCTCTGTTGTTCCGTCTATCGTCTGTCCTTGATTTATAAAAATCTCATCCAAGCCGTCATTATCCAAATCATACATAGTGGCACCAAAATACTTGCCGCCATTATTTACCCGCGGATTTTTCTTATAATAATATATCTCATAATTGTGTTGATTAGAATTACCAGTAGATTTTAATATTATTACTCGTTGATCTACACAAATGAATAATTCCTCCGTACCGTCTTTGTCAACATCTATTGCAAAGCTGTTGCCCGCCCAAAATGAAAACACACCTACGATATCTATTATATGTACCGGGTAATAAGAATTATCCCCTATAGCTTCAAAGCATGTAAACCTTGTGATAGGAACTCCGTTGTAATATGCATCTCCCCCCACCCAGAACTCTTTAAAACCATTCTTGTTTATATCATTTGTAGCTATATGATGATAAATGTTATATGTGGATACGTAAGTCTGCCAAGTCACCCGGTATCCACTTGAGGGATCATATTCTATTATTTCAACTTTACCTTCCGGGTCGCCGAACACAATTTCTTCATATCCGTCATTATCAATATCCATAACTGAAAATCCAACCGACCAATTCAGATCCTCATAATCATATGTAAATGTAGTATCAAAATTATTTTTAATTTCATTATACTCAACAACCCTAACAACAGTTGGTTCTGAACCAACTGCAACATAAACCATATCTTGAATACCATTTTTATCAAAATCACCGAAAGTAGGATTGTTAAATTGAACATTAGGACGATAAATAAAATCCAATTCTGTCGGAAGTGAATCCGGAGCGGGCTGTTTATAAACATATCCGGCATATCCCAACCAGGTTGAAACTGTGGAAGCCATTAATCTATTTGGTGTATCGCTATTCTCAGTGCTGAAAACACCAAGCATACCGCCAATTGTATCTGGGAAAATAAATTTCTGATTAAATTCACTTTCTGCTGAATCATATTCAATAGCATGGTTATAAAATTCATATGTGCTTCTGTTCATAAAAACATATTGCCCATATAGTTCGGTATCACTGTCATTATCAAAATCTGCAATAGTAATTGTTCTAAATGAATTCATTGATACATTAACACTGCTATGAAACAAATACTTTGAACTGTATAGACTTGTATCTATATCTGAAAGAATAATTATAGTTGTATCAATAGATTTATCTGAGATGTATCTCTCATTATTGAAGTCTCGTGATATTTTATAGGGCATATCTTCATTCAAAATACTTTGCTGTGCCGAAAGAGCGCTTGTAATAGATAATAAACAAAACCAATAAGATAATTTTCTCTGTATAAACATACTTTTTACCTTTAATTTTATTAACTCCCCAGGGTTGGGGGAGTTGATAGTTGAATTAATTACTTTTGCAATATCATTTTCGATGTGGATACGAAATCACCTGCAATCAGCCTATAGATATAAATACCGCTCGAAAGATTACCGCCTGTGAAAGGAACTTCATAAATTCCTTTTTCAAGATTGTCGTTTACCAAATCAGCTACCTTTTCACCTAAGTTATTGTAAACAGCCAAATGAACATCGCTGGCTTTCGGCACTGCAAAACGTATGTTCGTTGTTGGGTTAAAAGGATTAGGGTAATTTGAGTACAGTTTATATTCCTTAATTTCTGTCTCATCTCCAGAGATATCAATTTTCTTCCATAGTTCATCTGTTGTACCGGTTACAGATTCAGCATCTGTGTAATCAGATTCATGATTATTTTTATCTACTGCTTTAATTTTATATTCAATCGTGTAAACCGGGTCAAATTTACCGGGAACATCTACATAGAGATCAGTCCATGTAGATACAGTTCCGGAAACATAACCCATTTGTGCCCAGCCGGTTTCACCTACTACTCTTTTATAAATGTCATAAGTATCTATATCCGGTTCCGAATTTTTATCCCAGTTTAATACCGGGTGAGCGCCGGTAAAAGAGGCGCTGAAATTTTGCGGGACTAACGGAATAGCATCGTACTGCTTAAACTTATAACTTGTCTCATCCCAGCATACAAATATCTCGTTATTTACAGCAAAGGCTCTTGACAAATACGAATCATTTGAGGATAAAGTGGAAGGGCTTGACCATGAACTTCCATTGAAAGTACGATATACTAAATCTCCATCACTTTCTTGATAGATTGCATACTCTGTTTCGTTGTAACATTGAACAAATGAGACCAAATTTGCATAATCTGCAAAATCCTGAAGTAGGACAGGAGTTGACCAATTTGCACATCCATGATTTCTCCATGTCACATATAAGTCATTGTGGAAATTGCCCATACCTGCTACGAACTTATAATAAAAATGGAATAGTTGTGATGAAGTAGAATACAACTTTTCTACACTTGATCCATCAGCTTGTGATTGCTCCGGATTATCCCATGTATCACTAGTTACAGTACATTTTCTTAGTTTAGTATTTCCATAATTACCGTAGGGGTCGTTGTAATCACCAGTGTTATACCCTACATAAATGCTATCTTCACAGTATGTTATTGAAGGAAGTGTTCCTACTTCATCAACTACATCAGTTACGTGTTTATAACCTTCGGAATTGTGAGTTTGGTAATCATACCTTTGATAGTAAGTTTCATAATCACCGCTTACTTTCTTAGCCCAAGTAACATTTATTCCATCGGGAATTAAAACTGCATCAACACCACCGCAATCAGTTGTACCCATGCTAATTGCAGTAACAAGACTCCAATTACTGCCGGAATCTGTGGAATACTTTATCCTAACATAGCTGCTCTTCTGATAAGCTAAATAAATTCTATTATTATCACCGGTTATACTTATAAATTTCGAGATACTTGTATCAACGTTTGTCTCAGTCTGTACTGAACCGGAAGAGTTTAAAAGATAGTACTTAAGATATTTTGTTCCACTAACATCTTCGTATGCTGCAACATGAATTCCATCATCATTCGCGAATATTTCATGTCCTCCGTTTAGCCCATACGAATGGTACAAATCAATATCATTTACTGTTACTGTTGAATTCCAACTTTGAGCAGAAACTAAAGAAGTAATAAATACCAGTGTTATTAAGGCAACTAACAACAAATAGATGAATTTTATTTCACTTTTCATTATAATATCCCCATGTTTATTAAAAAATAATATTTACTCTCCGGGGAAAATTCAGCGGATTTAACCCGAAGTAATTGCTTTCTACCTCGCACAAGGTGTAATTAGTTTTTACTGACGGTTTTATCCGCTTTTTAATGGTGTTCTTCTTTCATATAGCCTCCCTCTTGGGACTTTATTTAACTTTTATTCCCAACCATTCTTTTGTTATTAAAAATATATTACCGATCATATCGTTGAGTTATAATTAATAATACTCTCAAAATACCTTTGTGAGTTAAATTTCAAATAAGCTGGATAAAATATTAGTTTTATTGAACTATCATTTTTTGGACGATCTTTTAATGTAAGTAATTGAGATGGTTTTACGAGATGATATTTTCCGTTCATAGTCGGGACCCTTATTTTTGCTCCCTAAAGTCTTTACCTGTTGTTAAACTTTTCCCTCCTAAAGACTTAGAACCAGCTGAGAATTTATTTATATAATTGTATAATTTTTCTCAGAAACAACTATCTGAATTTAATTCATGCAGTTTGAGCAGCATGTTTGGGTTAACTATAAATCGCAATTATTTTAAGATAAGTAATTTCTAAAAGATTGCAAAGGGAAAAATTTAGTTTATCAAAAAAAAAAATAACGCTACTTAAAATATAAGTAACCTTGAGAACCACCTCCTTAAAACAAACTCTGTCGTACAAGAACTCGTTCCCCTCTCGGAAAAGAGAGGGGAAAGTTGGGGTGAGTTATGAATTAGCAATGGTTCGGGTATGGGTAACCTTTACTCATCGTAACCGACAAGTGCTTGCTGGACTTCCCAACATCCGGGGACACGCAATGTGGATAAGAAAATATATTTGCATCCCGGCAGTTCTACAATTTCAGATGCTGCCGGGACACAATGTAAAATTATGCCGGGGTTTCTACCTTAGAATACAATTTCTGAAATTCACGTTTCTCTCTATTCTTCCAGGCTCCTTTATGATAAGCATAACCGGTTATTAACGGCAATGCCAGGGTTGCTTCGGAATAAACCATCTGCTCGAAAGTCTGAGCAACTTTGCCCCATGACGAAGCCTCTTTAAGCGTTGAGCTGGAAAGAGCCCCATCCCGAACATCAGCAACTGTAATTTGCACAGCATACTTATGCATCGGCGCGTCTTCGGATAGAATATCGGCTGCTACAACGATATCCTGAGTAAAATTTTTCGGTACGCCGCCGCCAACCATGAATATTCCGCTTTCTTTGCTGTTCAATTTTATTTGGGTTAATTCAAGAAAATCTTTACCCGAATCAAAGGATACATGTTTGCCGGGATTTTTATGCTGATGCACAACAATTCCGAATCCGGCAGAGCAATCTGAGAAAGCGGGGACAAATATCGGAACATTATGTTTGTATGCTGCATAAACAACGCTGTCTTCTACTTTCGGTCCCCCGTTATCTTCAAGGTATTTACCGAAATGCCACAATAATTCCCTCGATGAGTAAGGACGCGGTTCGAGTGAATTAAAAATTTTCTCGGTTGTTTCGTCACAAATTCTCAGTTCATCTTCATCGATGAATGTATCAAAAATACGGTCGATGTGAAGATCGCGCATTTCGTTATCGTCAACGTACGGCGAGCCGATATAATGCTTGAATCCGAGCGCTTCGAAGAAATCCTGATCAACCATAATCGCACCGGTCGAGACAATTGCATCAACCATATTATTTGATATCATATCATACACGACACGTTTTAAGCCGGCACTGAATAGACTTCCCGCCAATGTTAGGATTACGGCGCAGTCTTTATCTTCTATCATCATTTCATAAATTTTAGCAGCCCGGTTTAAGTCCCTAGCGCTGAAAGCCATCTCACCCATTGAATCAACAAGTTTTATCACGTTGTGATCCTTAATATCGATATGCTTAACAACCTCTTTTAAGTAATCTTTTTTCTCTGCCATTTATTTCTCCTTTTTTGTTTACATTATTTGAAAGGAATATTGGAATAATTTTACGGTCTTTCAAGAATATTCTAAAAATTTTTATCAAATTAAATGCAGCCGGAAAATTTATTGAATCATGAACTTACATTTTACCTTCTCGTTTTACGTCGGGTGAAAAATTTTTAGGTCTTCCTTTAAGCGGCAGACCTAAAAGCTCCCTTGCACGATCTAAAGCGTCGTCAATATTTCCAAAAATATTATCTTCTCCGATTTCGTCAATCAGTTTATATTGCGTCAGTGCAAACAATGGCTGTGTATGAACTCCCGATAAAATCAAATGTATTCCGTCTTTTTGATTATCGTGATAAATTTTACTCAATAAATTCAACCCTGTTGCATCAATAGCAGGTACATTGCGCATCCTAAGAATCATTACCTTGGGGGGATTTTCAACCCTCTGAATTATATCCTTAAATTTTGATGCAGCGCCGAAGAAAAACGGGCCGTTAATTTCATAAACTTCAACATGCTCCGGAATTTCCTTGCTCTGAATCGAGTTTGCATCAACGAAATCATCATTATCTTTCAATTCTCTTTTTATGATATCTACATTCGATACACTCGCCATCCTTTTCATAAATAAAATTACGGCAAGTACCATACCGACTTGTAATGCTATTGTTAAATCCAAAATGATTGTTAAAGAAAAAGTCGTAAGCAATACAATTACATCGCTTCTGGGACTTTTCAATAGTTTTCTAAAAATATGATGTTCACTCATATTAAATGCAACAACTACTAAAATTGCCGCCAGGGCAGCCATGGGAATGAGCATTGCGAGATGCCCGAGAAAAATCATAATCAACAGTAAAGTAAGAGCATGCACAATTCCGGCGATTGGAGTTCTTCCGCCATTCTTAATATTAGTAGCTGTTCTTGCAATTGCACCTGTTACAGGGATACCGCCGAATAACGGAGATGCGATATTTGCTACTCCGTTTGCTACAAGTTCCATATTGGATTTATGTTTTCCGCCAATCATTCCGTCTGACACAACAGCCGAAAGAAGTGACTCTATTGCCGCAAGTATCGCAATTGTTGTGGCAGGAAGTACCAATGCTTTAATTGCAGCCAAATCAAAAAATGGAATGGAAGGAGATGGAATTGATGAAGGGATTGAACCGAATCTCGATTCAATTGTTGCAACATCCAAATTAAAATATTGAACAACGACCGTGCTGATTACAATCGCGACAATAGAACCGGGAATTTTTTTTGAAATTTTCTGCCAGAATATTACGATCAATAGTGAAGCCAATCCGACTGAGAGAGTTTCATAATTTATCGACGCAAAATTAAGAATATAGACTTCCCATTTTTCGATAAAATCGGCGGGAACGGAGTCGATATTCAAACCAAAGAAATCATTAACTTGACTGGAAAAAATCACAACGGCAATACCGCTTGTAAAACCGACAATCACAGGATAAGGAATAAATTTTATCATCGAACCGAATTGAGCGAAACCCATAATAATCAAAATAACTCCCGCCATAATGGTGGCGAGCATTAGTCCGTTCATTCCGTGCTGCTGAATAATTCCGTAAACAATAATTATAAACGCCCCGGTAGGACCGCCAATCTGAACCCGGCTTCCTCCAAGAAATGAAACAATAAAACCGCCTATTACAGCAGTGATCAATCCCTTTTCTGGTGAAACGCCCGATGCAATACCGAAAGCAATTGCCAAAGGAAGCGCGACAATACCCACCAAAATTCCGGCAGTAATATCTTTGATTAATTGTTCTTTCGTGATTGAAGGCAGTAAAACAAATAGCTTTGGCTTAAACATACATCCTTCTTAAATTATCTGCTTGTTTCTTGGAATAGTTTTCAATAATAGAATAAAATTGGCGAGAAATGTACGAAAAGGGTTTGATTAAATGAAAGGATATTTTTAACGAAAAGCATTTATTATAATTAGAAAATCTTGGGTTAATGATCTAAATGCTAACTCTGCATCACAGTATTTGGGGGGATAATACGATGATAACAGAGAAAGCATAAAGATCAATTTTGAATAAAACAAAATACGAAAAGTTTAGGAATTAATGTGCATGACCATCGGGACCGTGCACGTGTCCGTGTGATAATTCTTCTTCTGATGCATCACGAACTTCCATTACTTCTACATCAAATGTTAGTTCCTTACCAGCCAGCGGATGGTTGGCATCAATCGTTACATTTTCTTCTTCAACTTTTGTAACGGTTACAATTACCGGACCGTTTTGTGTATTCATTTGAAATTGCATTCCAGGTTCAATTCTTTCAATTTCTCCGAATGCAGTTCGTGGAATCTGCTGTATCATCTCTTCTCGATATTCACCGTAAGCTTCGGCAGGCTGAACTGTTACATTAATTTTATCGCCGGTTGTTTTTCCTTCAAGCGCTTTTTCTAATCCCGGGATAATATTCTGTTTTCCCTGAATATAGTTCAAAGGATCTTTACCTTCCGACGTGTCTAATACTTCACCTTCGTTATTTGTTAGTTTATAGTGAATCGAAACTACTTTTTCATTCTGAATGTCCATTTGTACTCCTATTATTTTTAAAATTGGGACAATAAATCAAGAGAGCCTGAAACAAAATTTGAATTGAAATAAAAAGAAAGGAATCTTGAGATATTGAATCAAAACCTACGGAAGTTTAGTACAAAAAGCAAAAATCATGTTTCCTTTCTCAATTTAGACCTCCTGATTTTTATTACCGGTTCACTATTGTTCATAACAAATTGATTTTGTATTGCAAATAACCATCTACACGAGTTGTCAATTTACAGGGTCGATGATTAATGAAGTTGCCTGCTTTGCCCTGACGGTGCCTTCGTTCTACGGATTTTAAAATTGCAACATTGATGGGAAAGATCTGAAAATTTGAAACCAGGTTTCAATAATCAATTTTCTTATCAAGATTTTTTATTAGCGCGAGGGCAACTCCGTTCGTCCATCCGAATCCGTCCTGCAAATCATATTCACCGCCTCCGGCAAACAATGAAGTGTCGGCAGCATTATACTTCTCGAACATTTTACCTGTTCTGTTAAATACGCTTTCGTTCAGTGTCAACCAATTCCCTTTAATTTTATCAGCCAGTTTATTGTAACCGTAATTCCGCAGACCTTTAACGGCTATCCATTGCATGGGTGCCCATCCGTTCGGCGCATCCCATTGTTGACCGGTATAATTGGTGGTTGTTATTAATCCGCCGTCCTTCAAAAATTTCTTTTCGATATTTTCAGCAACGCCGGCAGCATGTTTTTCTTCTGCAACTTTAAAATATAACGGGTAACAACCTGCAAGTGAAAATATTTCTCTCAATTCCTTTTTAACAAAATTATAATCGAAATAAAACTTTTTATCGTTGTCCCAAAAAAGTTGATTGATTGCGCCTACACGTTCGGATGCCAGCTCTAAATACTTTTTATGATTAACATAGTCTCCTTTTTTTTCGTACATAACCGATAAATATTTTTCAATGAAGCAAATAAGCGTATTTAAATCGATCGGTAAAATATCGGTTGTTCGGCACGTGGAAAGGTTAATTCCGTCATTAAACCATCTGCTTGAAAAATCCCAGCCGGATTCGCATGCAGCTCTAATATTCCTAAATAAATTTTCCTTGTTAACGCCGGGATTATTCTCTGCAACTTGAAAATCTTCGTAATAAGATTCTTCCCTCGGTTTCGTCTCACTATCGAAATACCTGTTCAAATTAATTTCAACCTCATCCAGAAAAACCGAACGGTCGTTTCCCATCCAAAAATTGTATTCTTTTTCAACCGGTATTAAATATTTTTGATAAAGATTTTCATACCCGGAATTATCAATAAGTAATTTTACCATTGGCGTATAAAACGGCGGCTGTGATCGTGTTGTGTAATACACTCTATTGCCGTTCGGGACGAACCCGATATTTTCGATGAGATATGTAAAATTATTGATCATATTTTCTACTGCTTTAAGATGTCCCCCGGCAATCAATCCTTGCATTGTAAAATAGCTGTCCCAATAATAAATTTCGCGGAACCTTCCTCCCGGAACAATATATGTTTCAGGCAGATTTATCAGCGAGTTATATTTTTCGGTGTGTTCTTCGGGATTTCTGAATAGAAATTTCCACAACAATTCTATATGTTCTTCCATTGAACGGTTACCGGGTAAATCAATTTCCACTTCTGTCGCCTTCGGTATACGAAAATTATTTTCAACAAATATTTTCAAATCAAAATTTCTGTTTGATTTTTGAGCATTGAAATCGGCAATGATTATTTCCGGGTCTCTTAGTGGTAATGAATCGACGAAAGTTTTTGAATCTGCAAAAATGCGCCGAGTTTGAACCAGCCGGAAAAGTTCGCCGTATAACTGTATGTAATTTTCTTTATTAAGATTCATATTATATCTCTTTGAACTCGAAAGTTTGTCTCACCTTATTATAAAAAAACAGGGCAGTTAAAAGAAGCGCCATCGGTACAAGGGTAAAATAGAAAGCTGTTTGTCCATCGAACCTTCCGAAGATAGTGCCTGTAATTACCGAACCTGTAGTACCGCCGAGCGCGGAAAATATTACGATCAAACCGGTCATTGCGCTCTGTTTATTTTTCGGCAGGGCGCTTAGGATAGAGGAATTAAGCGCCGGATAAATGGGACCGAGAAACATACCAATCAAAGGTAAAAGATAGGCGGCAATAGGCGTATCGGACCAACTAGTAACGGAACCCGGTTCAATTCCAACGGTAATCGGAATAACCAAAATAACCAGGAGCATAGCCGAACCAATAGTGAAAGTGAGTACCGGCATCCAGTGAAATTTTTTAATAAAGTAACCGCCTGTTATTCGCCCCAGCGCGATTGCCCCGGCAAGTATGCTTACGATTTGTACACTTATAGATGACGGAAGATGAAGAATTTCTTTATTAAATGTTGGCAGCCAAGTCTGAATACTCTGTTCAATTAAAACATAGAAGAATGCGCTTAATACAAAAATTATAACAAGGGGGAACCTTACTAATGCAATCATATCTAAAAATTCGTGCAGCGTATTAAAATTTTCCTTTACTACAGAACTTTCATCCAGCTTTGTAATAAACAGCATAATAAACGCTATTACGCATAGGGCTGCCAAAACCCAATAGGTATCGAGCCAGCTAAAAAGCGATTGGTTTGCTTCCGACTCAATGAAAAATCCAAAAATCCAATAACCCGAAAGTACGCCTACCATAAATATACCTTCCAAAATACTCATCAAACTTGCGTGATCATCGGAATTTTCCGTAATTATTCCAACTGTAGAGTAAGCAGACACTTTAATAAGCGCAAAACTTATTCCTATTGATGCAAACATAATTTTGGACATCAAAAAGCTGTCCATGAATCTCATTCCAAGTGTTGTGGCGGTAACCAGCACAAGTGCGGCAAGCATCGATCTTTTATATCCGAATTTCGGGATGTAAGATGCAACAAGAAATGAAAATACCGCGATTGATAAATCTTTGAATGCTTCTAAAATACTTGCGGCTTCCTTTGTTACCGCGTAATGTTGTATTACCTGCAGTATTACAATACCTACACTATTGAGAAGAATCCCGATAACAAAAAAATTTATAAATAGAGAAATTTTTATCTTGATATTCGACATTAGCAACCTTAAATAATTGTTAAAGTTCTAGTTCTTTTTTCATCCTGTAATAGTTTGGCGGGGCAAGCCCCAATTTACGAGCCGTTTCCGCATCAGAATTTGAATGCTTGCGTACGAAACGGAAATATTTCTTTCTAAATTTTTTTTCCATCTCTCTTAGCGGGAGCGTTTCCACATCGTTAATTAATTGATCTTCATTGAATTTCTTTTTTTGTTCGTTGGATTTATTCCAAATTGCCCTGTGTACTTCAGCGGGAAGAATTTCATCATCGGAATTAAGAAGAAGACGCTGTACAACATTTTTTAATTCTCTTACATTACCGGGCCATTCATAATTTTCTAATATTGTCAGCGAATCTTCAAGCAGCGCGGGTACTGTTCTTCCCATATCATTGCTGTATAGCGACATGAAATGATTGATAAGAGGCAGGATATCCTCACTTCTTTGTTTTAACGGAAGCACGTAAATCGGAACAACATTCAAACGGTAATATAAGTCCTCACGGAACCGTCCTTCCCTAACTTCTTTTTCAAGAAATTTATTAGTTGCTGCAATTATCCTTACATTTACGTTAATTCTTTCCGTTCTTCCGATTTTTTCCAATTCTCCTTCTTGGATAACCCTAAGCAATTTTACCTGTGCAGACATCGGGAGCTCGCCGACTTCATCAAGAAATAATGTACCGTTATTAGCAATTTCAAAAAGCCCTGCCTTCGAATTTAATGCCCCGGTAAACGATCCTTTTTCATAGCCGAATAATTCACTCTCTATTAAATCGCGCGGTATACCGCCGCAATTTATCGGCACAAAATTCTCGAACTTTCTATTACTTCGGAAATGTATATTATTTGCTACCAACTCCTTCCCGGTTCCCGAGGGCCCGCTGATTAATATGTTCACATCACTTTCTGCATACTTTTCTATTTGTTCTTTAAGCATAATCGTTGAATTCGAGCTGCCGATCATTCTTTTTTTAGTTAATGTATCTTCGATAGAATCGGAAAGTTTCTTATTTGAACGGTAACTTATTTTTTCTAGTTGACATTTTTCATACGCGTTGAAAATACTCATCAAAAAATCAGTAGGCTGATAAATATAGTCTTCAATATCGCCCGGGTATTTAGTGCAGTACCAAAATGCCCCGGCTCTCATTAATTTTTTTGCAAAATTAAAATCGGATATATTAATAGTCATCTTTGTAATTACAATAATCTGAAGCGAATGATCGATTGCTTTGATTTGTTGTATCAAGCTCTCGCCTCGCAACCCGCCGGCAATCTGATAATCCATTATTACAAGGTCGTATTTCTTTTTGTTATTATTTAGTAATTTTATTGCAGCGTCACCGTTCGATACAGTATCCGCAATTTGAATTTGATCTTCGAAGAGCTTTATGGTGTTTTTTACTCTTCTTACATCGAATTCTTCATCTTCAATCAAAAGGATATTAATAATATTTTTTCCCGGCATTTTTTCTCCGTTTTTCAATTGGGAATTGTTAATTCGAATACACAGCCTTTTGGGGTTAGGTTGTGAGCATCTATAAACCATCCGCATCTTTTAGAAATTTCATAGGCTATATAAGCGCCGTAACCTCTATTATCATCGGAATCAGTAACGGTTGAAATATTTTCGTGAAATATTTTTTTAATACCGAATTCATCTTTTTCTAATAATGATTCGTTTATCCCTTTCCCGTCATCCGAAATTTTCAGTTTAGTGAGATTCAGTTCTTTGAAATATTTTGTAGAAATTGAAATATTCACCTTTATTCCGGGTGAATGATCGATACTGTTTTGAATTAAAGGTTCTATAATTTCCCAAATCACAAATTCGTTAATGAACACGACGGGAACGCTATCATCAAGTTCCATATTTACTTCAAACATTTCGGACTGTGATGAAATTCTGAGAAAAATATATTTAACAATAAAATCAATAACTGAATTTATGTTTGTCTTAAACGCCGTGTTTCTAATTGTGTTTACCGGCGGGTCGTACCATTTCATATCATAAATAACCCTGGAAATAAAACTTGCATATTTAGAAACCCTAGTCTTTATTTCTTCTGAATTCTCAGGTGTCAGTTTCCTCAAATCCTCTTTTATAAAGCCCATCACTTTTTCGGCTTTGTGGTGTGTGTGGTAAATTCTTTTTGTAAAAAGAGATTCTTTTTCATGCTCAATTTCTTCTTTAATGTGCTTGCTTTTTTCATCAAATAATTGTTTTTGGGATTTGTTTCTCTCTTTAACGGTATGCGAGGAGATGAAATAAACGGCAATCAATCCCAATAAAATAAGTGAAGAATAAATTAGGGAAGCGGAATCATAACTCTGCTTAATTTCTTCTGTTATAAATGAAAGATTAGGTTTGTTTTCCATGTAAAGTACGCCGATAAATTCCCCGTTGGGAACAAACGGAACAAAAATATGAAAAGATTGTTCGTCCGAAACCAGTGTAAATACTTGCTCGCGGGCGCGTATTGCAGCCGAGTTTTCTTTGTAAAGTTTTATCGCGTTTAAATGTTGAGACCCGGCTTGCGAAATTTGTTCGGTTCTTTCTCTTAGGAAATTGTAAAAATCACTGCCGTTTCCTAATACTGTAATTTTATTTCCATTGGGTATAATTATGAAAATATTATTAACGTTTTTCTGTAAAAGTTGTTGACTGAATATGATATTAAAAGACTGAATGATTTTTTTTTCTTCATATTCGGTAAGCTGTTTAATATGTAATACATTCTCAACTAATAATTCAAGCGAAGTCGTCGTTAAATTAGCAAGCCGCTCCGCTGAATCCTGTTGATACCAATTTTGTGTTTTATCAAGAAACTCGTGCAAAGATTTATTTTGGCTGATATAAAGCACAAGCTGAAATATTATCAGAACTGTCAGCAGCAAAGTTATATGCCTCAGTTCAAAATGATAACGCTTAAGTTTACGTAAAAAATTATCGATCAGCATATCATCACTTTATTAAAACCTTGCCCGAGTTTATATATTCGGTTGCTTTATTAAGAGCTACTTCAATACTTATTTCATTCAATAATGCCTGATGTATACTCTTAGAAATTATATCCGAGATTCTCGTATAATCTTCTGAATAAGGACGCGGCACGCCCCTATCTAACAATTGTTTCTCATAAACTAACCCAGGATTGTTTTCCATAAACTCTTTATCATTGTATATTGATTTCAGCGCAGGCAGGTACCCTCCGAGTTCATAAAGTTTTTTTTGTGTATCCTCTTCAAGAATAAATTCAATAAATTTAGCAATCTCTTTCTTCTTGTCGGTGTATTCCGAGACCATCACATTCCATCCGCCATACACTGAGACCCGTTCTGAATTCTCGAAATGCGGCAATGCTGCTTTAATTAAATTTTGTTTTTTTTCAGCTTCCTGGTACAAATTTCTATCGTCCTTTTCGTATATAGGCCAGCCTCTTAAAAATGTTATATCGTTTTTTAAGTAATATTCATAACTGCTAATTTCGTTAAAATGCGTAACGTCGATTGGAGATATTTGATATTTATAGATTAAGTCATGTAAAAATTGAAGCGCGCGTCTTGATTCGGGTTTATTCAAATCAATGGGTTTATTCTTAAAAAAATCGAGGTTCTGTGAAAGAATCAATTCCATAAATGTTACAACCAGTCCTTCGTAAGCATCACCGGTAAACAAATAGTACGGTTTATTGAGCTTTTTCCTCAGATCAATAAATTTTTCCCATGTAATTGAATGCCGCAATTCTTTCTTCAGTTCATCAAATTCAGGCAAATCCCGGAGTATGTCTTCCCTATAATAAATCATCCCGATATCCAAATACAACGGGGCGGCAACAAGGTCGTTATTAGAATAACAAGTTTCTGCTGCATGAGGCAGAAAACCTTTTAATTTTTCCTTAGGAATTAAGTTATCGAGTTTGGCGCACCATTTGGCAAATCTTTCTACCCAAATTACATCAACCTCAAAAATATCCATTTTATCACTTTTATTTCTCAAAGACCGGGTAAGCAGTTCTTTACGGTCGTTAGTTTCAAAAAGCCCGAAAGAAAGATTTATAGGGACGACTTTAATACTACCGGAGTACTTGCTGTTAAATTCATCAATTACGGCTTGGTGTGCGCTGGAAACATTTGTGGCAAAATAAATTTCCACCGGTTTTTCCACTTCTGAATCGAAAAAATCCAACGGGAGAAAGACATAAATGATTATCGCAACAATTGCCAATGTTAATATTCCAACGGGATAATACATCAATAAATAAGATTCTTTCACCTTACCATTATTCGATTTTCTTTTTTCACCGATCATAATTTACAAGTTCACCTATAAGTAATAAGATACCCTAGTATTTCAAATCATTTCGCAATTTTTACGCCATGAATCATTGTTTAGCATTTTCGGATTCCTTTTCTAATAATTAGAATGATCAAATTACAGATTTGCCTATTTTGATAAAGAATGAAAAAATATTTCTCTCATGTAGAATATTCATAATTACGATTCATTATTAAAATAATAACAACCATTATCAAAATAAGAATATCAATTTAATAATCTTTTGGGTGATGACAAGCACAAATCTCAAAAAAATGTGATAATTGCTTTATGGCGTGATAATTGGTTAAGAAGGGAGGAGCAATTATAAGTTCACTTTATTCTTAATTTTATTTTTTTCATTAACTAGGGAGCATTTTATGAAAAAAAACACCTACCAACAAGCGATGGGGGCAGTTCTATTTGTATTTATTTTATTATTTGTAAGCGGGAGTGTTATTGCACAGTCCGGGGCAATAAAAGGTAAAATAACGGACGACAAGGGCACACCTCTACCTGCAGCAAATGTTCTGGTAGTGGGTACATCTTCGGGCGCAGCTTCTGATTATGACGGAAATTTTTCAATCTCACAGGTTCCTGCTGGAACTCAGCAACTAAAAATCAGCGTTATTGGATTCAAAACAGAAACAATTTCGGTTGATGTAAAAGCAGGTGAAACTACTACGGTAAATGTAACTTTGGCGCCCGACATTTTGAATATGGATGCGGTTGTTGTTACCGGTACTCAAAATCCCAAATCCAAATTAGAATCGAGCGTAGCAATTACAACACTTGACGCTAAACAAATGGAAAGAAACGCACCCAGAAATACCGCTGATCTTCTTAAAGCAATTCCTGGTTTTTATGTAGAAAGTTCGGGCGGCGAAGGCGGCAACAACTTGTTTGCCAGGGGTATCCCGGCTGATGGTAGTTTCCGTTATGTTTCTATGCAGGAAGACGGGCTTCCGATTTTTACTTCCCCGGAAATGATGTTTTTGAACATTGACCTTTTAATGAGAGTCGATCAGACAATAGACCGAATGGAAAGTGTTCGCGGCGGTTCGGGATCTATTTATACTAGTAATGCTGCAGGCGGAATAATTAATTTTATCACTAAAACCGGCGGCGCTGTTTTTGACGGATCTGCTAAATTCACTGTTAGTGATTACGGTTTATTCAGAACTGATTTGGAATTCGGGGGTCCTATTTCGGATAACCTCAGATATTTCATAGGCGGATTTTACCGGTCCGATGACGGAATTCGTCCTACCGGTTTTAAAGCTAATGACGGCGGGCAGATTAAAGGTAATCTCGTTTACTTGATGGATAAAGGTCACGTTCGCCTTAATATGAAGTATATGAATGATAAAAATGTTTTCTACCTCCCGGTTCCACTCCAGGGATTAGATGAGGAATTACCCGGTTTCGATCCCAATTACGGTACCATGACAAGTGCAGATTTTGGTTTACTGAATGTTGCAAAACCGCGCACAGGCGGTGTTCAACAAGAATCGCTGGATAAAGGGATGAATCCTAAATATTACTCATTCGGCGGTGAACTATTATTTGATATGGGCAACGATTGGATATTAAAAAATAATTTTAAGAAATCGATAATTGATCATCAATTCAATGCTATTTTTTCATTAAACGATCCTCTGCCAGCAAGCGCTTATGCAACATCAGTAGGGGTAACAAATCCTGTTTGGAGTTATGCAAGGGGCAGCAATGCAGGAGTCCCGATTTCAAATATGTCTTCATTGAACGGTAATGGTCTTGTTGCCGATGTTGGCTGGTGGGCAGTTACAATGCCGCTTGAAGATTTTATAAATGATTTAAGAATATCTAAAGATATTGGAAATCACAGCTTTACAGCCGGATATTTCTATTCATATGATAATCAAAAAGCAACCTGGTGGTGGCATAATGTTCTGGCTGAAATTAAAGATCAGCCGAGAGCTTTAGACCTTTTTGATGACGTCAACGGCAACGGAACTTTCGATTCCGGAACGGACATGTATTATACAGATAACGGGTTTTCCAAATACGGCAGTACATATCTGAACTATGAATTAGCAAACACTGTGAATGCGCTCTATCTCAATGATGAATTCAAAATAACACAAGAATTCACGGTTGATGCAGGAATAAGATACGAGATGGGTGAAATCAACGGCTGGTCCGAAGGTACTGAATCATATGACATGGGAAATCCGGATACACAAGCCGATGACGCAGTTGCCTATGGTAACGGAAAGTATGAAACCTTCACTTTCTCTTATGATGAATTTGCATGGTCAGTTGGTTTAAATTATGCATTCAATAATAACTTTGCAGTTTTTACACGCGCCAGCAACGGTTACAGGGCGCCTGACGATAATAACTTAGTATTCGGTGGAGCTGCCAGCGCACGCGTTGAGGATATTTATCAATACGAAGCAGGCGCTAAATATTCTTCACCTAACCTTGCATTTTTCATAACAGGCTTTTATAGTCTATTTAATGATTTCCCATTCTCCGATGAGGCGCTCGGTACGGGCGGTTCTATCATAAATACTACACGGTACGCCGATAGTTATACAATTGGCTCTGAGTTTGAAATTATTGCAAAGGTTGGTGACTTTGGCGCAAATCTTACCGGGACAATTCAAAACATGACTTATTCCAACTATATATACACCAGGATTAATGATCCTGCAACCACCGCCGATGATGAAAAATTTGATTTCGAAGGTAACCAGGTGAGGAGAATACCCAAAATATTCTTCACGTTAACTCCTTTCTATCAAATCGGAAGTTTCAATATTAATGTTGCATTTCAATATTTTGGCGAAAGGTTTACAGACGATGCAAATACAGCCGATGCTGTACTGCCAGCATTTTACCAGCTCAATGCCGGCGCAGCATATGCTTGGAGAAATCTGGAATTTGCTGTAAGAGCATCAAATTTGACCAACGTAATTGGACTGACAGAAGGAAATCCGAGAACTGAATCTGTTATAGCTGGAGCAAAATCCTATAGAATGGCTCGACCTATTTTAGGACGATCCGTTAATTTCGCAATAACATATAACTTCTGACAGCCTGATTGAGGAGGGCTTTATGCCCTCCTTTTTTTTAATAAACTAAGCCTCTACTATGCATGAATTTAATCTTAATACCATTGATGCAGTTATCATAATATTTTACTTTCTCTTTATATTTTACAGAGGATTTCATTACGTAAAAAAACATGAGAATGCTGAGGAATATTTTCTTGCAGGCAGGTCTTTGACCTGGCCTCTTATCGGTCTCTCCCTTTTCGCTTCCAATATGTCAAGCAGTAGTTTAATCGGGTTAGCCGGAAGCGGGTACGAAACCGGTTTTTCAGTATTCAGTTACGAATGGATGGCATCTATTGTATTGATAATTTTTGCCGTCTTTTTTCTCCCTTTTTATATCCGTTCAAAAGTTTACACAATGCCCGAATTCTTGGAGCGAAGATATAATTCAAAAGTGAGATACTATTTTTCAGGATTAACAGTACTGGGCAATATCGGAATCGATACCGCGGCAACTCTCTATGCAGGCGCTTTAGTTATTCAAATAATTTTTCCGAATGTTGAATTGTGGCAGTCAATTTTAGTACTGGCAGTCCTATCCGGTCTTTATACAATAGCGGGCGGATTAACCGCAGTTGTTTATACAGATATGATACAAGCGATATTGTTGATTGCAGGCTCAATTGTTATAACTACGCTTGCTTTTATAAAAATAGGAAGTTGGGATGCGGTTACAGCGATAACACCTCCGGAACATTTCGCAATAATTAAATCGGCAGATGACAAGTTCCTGCCGTGGCCCGGTCTGTTTACCGGGGTTCTACTTCTGGGTTTTTACTTTTGGGCAACTAATCAATTTATTGTTCAACGCGCCCTGGGAGCCAAAGATACAAAACACGGTCAATGGGGCTCCATTTTTGCAGGCTTCTTAAAACTGAGCGCTCTATTTATTATGATCTTCCCCGGCGCAATGGCAAGAGTAATTTACCCGGATTTGGAAAAAGCCAACCTGGTTTACCCGACTCTTCTTTTCGATTTATTGCCGGTTGGTGTTTTAGGACTAGTCTTAGCCGGTCTTATTGCAGCAATGATGTCGAGTATAGACTCGGCATTGAACTCTGCGTCAACGCTTATTACAATGGACTTTTATGTAAAACTAAAACCTGAAACTAGTCAAGAAGGCTTAATGTGGGTTGGCAGGGGAGTCACCTTTATATTTATGATTCTTGCTGCTGTTTGGGCGCCGCAAATAGATAAATTCCCTACACTCTGGGATTACCTGCAGCAAGCGCTTTCATACATTAGTCCCCCTATCGTAGCTCTCTTTGTTGCGGGTCTGTTTTGGAAACGAGCCAATTCCTACGGTGCGATGGCTGCCATAGCCACGGGAATTATGTCTTCGCTATTTTTTGTGTTTTTTTCAGACGCTTCGTGGATGCCTGAAATTCATTTCCTTTATTCGGCTGGAATAATATTCATGGTTTGTATCGCAACCATAGTTATCGTCTCTCTCTCTACCGCTCCACCGCCGGATGAGAAAGTGGAAAACAACACATGGTCTTTGAAAATATTTAACATAGAAACTGCAGAATTAGACTTAGAACCGTGGTATAAAAACTACCGCTATCAATCAATTTTACTTGTAGTATTGATTGCAATTATACTTATCACCTACTCCTAATTTTTCGCTTCTTCCCAAAGAGATCTTGAATTGTCGTTTATCAAGGTCTCTTTATTTTTATTACCTTAATAGAATAAGCGTTCAGATCTAAATAAATTTTATTTCTTTCGAATTTCACTTCTCCCAGATCTTCTTCAATAAAATTGGACTCATGCACATAAACCGGTTCGAATGGAAGCCTCAGCGTTGCCTTGGTATTACTCCCCATGATCTCATACATGTGGATTATCCAGGTATCTCCGCAGTTTTCCGCAAACTTAATTGAAGAAATGATAATGTTTTTTGAATCGATATTTACGAACGATCTTTCCGTAATATCGCCAGCCCATTCATTAATACTAACCGGGATAAGAGGATTGTTAAATTCGATGCCCTTCCGAACAACATCACATTCATCAAAACTGCCGCTATGCGGATACAAAGATAATTGAATATTATGTTTACCCATATCCGCTGAATCATCAGGCCACTTAGACGAACGCAGCAATGAAACCCGGAAAGTATCGCCATCAAAATCATAACCATATTTTGAATTGTTGAGTATTGATATCCCGTAACCCGGTTCGGAAAGATCAACCCAATTTATTGCCGTAACTTCCGTTTTGGCTTTGTCGTAAATATCCTTTCTACTTCCTCTTTGTTTGCTGCCGTATGGTATTTCAAAGGTTTTCGTAGGATTTTTCAAATTGAGATCAACAGCCGCCTTCAGAAATAGATTGCGTTCATGCCAGTCCGATTTTATCTCAAAATCAACCCGTTTTAGTGTTTTGTATAAAAATATCTCAATAGTGAAAAACGATGATGGGAAATCTTTTGTTGGATAGCTTTTTGTCACAGAGGGATCAAGAAACGAAAAGAATATTTTTATTGATGAATAAACATTTCCGCTTTCACCTGATTCTATTTTTTCAAATTTCGGTCTATATTTTTTGCCGGTTAGCCCTATATTCCAAGCGTCCCAATCCAATGGTTTATCTTCAAGAAGCTGTAGCCGGAATCCCCCGGGACTAAGCAGTTCGCGGTTATTTGCCTTATCATAAATATTTTCAATAGTTCCATCCAAGTTGTTTACCGTCAATTTAAAAAAATCGTTTTCAAGAACATTTTCTTGAAAGGATTTTTGAGTATCAATCTTTGCAGTTTTTTTTACAATAATTTTTTTGAACCCGAAAGCCGGTATGGAAACTCCGCAAATCAACAGGGCATAATCAACTTCATTCAATTTAATAACTTGTGATGGATAACAATTACCGTCGTAATCTTCAACAAAGTAATTATCATTTAAATTCAACTCTGTAGATTTTAGCACAGCCAAATCATTTCGAACAAATGAAGATGGATTAAAAATTGAAACATGATTAACCAGGCGATTACTCATACTATGTTTACCGGCAATTTTCCCGGTTGAAGCAGTAAGAACACCTTGGGCAATCCTGCGTGCTTCGGTATAGTATTCCAAAGCGTCGTCAACAACTTCATGAATACAAGAGCCAGGCAGAATATCATGAAATTGGTTGAAGAGTACTTTTTCCCAAGCGGTTTTTAATAATTTTTTTTGACCCGGTAATTCTGCAAATACGGAAAATATCTCTGCTGCAATCAATAAATTTTCCAAATCCCTGTTCTGTTTCTTTAATTCAGCTTGAGTTGTGAAAGTTCCTTGGTGATATTCCAAGTATAATTCATCGTTCCATACGGGGAGACCGGCGGGTAAATTTTGTTTTAATTTACTGAAATAATCTTTAACTGTACCAAATTGTATTGACGGGAAAATGTAAAGCGTTTTCAATTCATCAATCCGGTTGAACATTTCGGGAGTTGGACCTCCGCCGTGATCGCCTATTCCAAACATGATCAATAAATCATGCAGACCGGTATTTGCTTCAAACTGCCGCAGCCAGTCGGCAAAGACAAAAGGATTTGTTATTTTTTCATCGTAATTAAAAGGCATGTAACTTAATAATCTTGAACCGTCACGCGATTCCCACCAAAACACGCGGTATGGAAATACTGTTGTTTCATTCCAACCGATTTTTTGAGTAATGAAAGCATCGATTCCGGCTTTGTTATAAATCATCGGAAGATTGCCGTTATAACCGAATGAATCGGGATTCATACCAATGGTTTCATCAACGCCGAATTTTTCTTTGAAATAATTTTTTCCGTAGAGTAACTGCCGCGCCCATGATTCTCCGTTTATCAAATTGCAATCCGGTTCAACAACCGTTCCGCCGATAACTTCCCATCTTTTTTCTTTAATTCTTCGTTCAATTTTTTGAAATGCATCCGGCGCAAACTTTTCCATCCATGAATAGAAAACAGATGAACTTTGTGTGAATGTAAAGTCATCTCTTTGATCCATCATCTTATCTACCGCACTAAAAGTAACAGCCGCCGCTTCAACAGTTTCACGCCAGCGCCAAAGCCATGCGGCATCTATGTGCGCATTTGATGCAAATGTTAAAGTGAATTTTTTAGCGAAACTATCGAACTCTTTGAGATGAGGGCTGATTCTTTCAATTTCATTTATGATTTTATCTATACTTTTTTCTACAATTATTGATTTATCAAAATCAGCAGCCAGCTTCTGTAGTTTTGTATTTAGCCGCACTTTGATTTGTTTATCGATTTTGGATTTGTCTATGCCGGGATCAATTTTATTCCTACCGTTGGTTTGATATGTATCCGGACTCAACAGCTTCTCCCCTATAAGTAAACTAAGAATAAATTTTCTTATCGTCTTTACTTTTTCATCGATTTCATGAAAAATAAATCCGGCTTTTGCAAGATTTGGCAGACCGGCTGTTTTTATTAATCTAAACGTGATATTAAATTCGGCACCGGCGGATGCATTTTCACTCAATACAATTTCGCTATCGTAAGTGAAGAAACCCTTGTATTCATTATTGATCCAGCAATAAGCAGAATCATCCACTGTAAACTCAAGCGATAACTTTCCATTTACGTTTTGATTCAATAATTTTTCCGGCAGTATTATTTTTTTTCTAATCCAAATATTGTCGCGGTATTCCATTTTACCAATTTTATATTCAGACCAGCAGCTATCGTCATAATCCATGTTTACAGCACTCGTCATCAATTGGTCTAATTTCATTCCAGGCGGATTAATTTTCCAATTATTTATTTCCAGATAGATGAATTCTTCCAAAAGCGCCGCAAGTATTTTTACACTGGATAACATTGTTTTCCCGTTTGTATTTTGAATAAAATATTAATGTATTACACTTCTTTATTAATTGCCATTTTAAATTAATTGAAGGGTGATCGTAAAGAAAGTAAAAATCATATTTTTCATGCCGATGGAATTGAACTTGCCTATATAAAAAAAACTTTCTCGAAGAGATGCTTAACAAAAATTATTTTCATTCTCTCCGAAGGTAAGGATTGTAAAGGTGGGTGAACGTATGGATGGATGGATGAATGGATGAATGGAGATCAATAATATTTGTAACTATAATACAATAAAAACATCATTCACACAACCAAACCCATTCTCAGTACATCATGAAATTTATCGTCGAAGAAACATTCGTTATGAAGTAGTCCTTCGACTTTGAAACCAAGCTCTTTGTTTATTCTGATATTCCTAATATTCGCTTCAATAGTATTCAAATAAATTTTTCTCAATCCCAAATTAGTGAGCCCGTATTGAATCCATAACTTAGTAGCTTCTTTGCCATAACCCTTTCCTCTGTACTTCCCTTCCCCGACAAGCTTTCTCATTTCGGCTTTTTTATTCTCTTCATCGAAATCTAAAAATCCCATTAATCCAACAGGAGTATCATCGCGTAGTGTTATCACGCCAAGAATATCATTTTCATTTTTTATTAACTCATCAATACTGTATCTCCGTGAAGTTACACGGGTTAGAAGAAAAAATCTTCCGCTCGGATCATCCATCCATTTCTTAAAAATTTTGGTGTCTTTCTTTTCATTGAAATCACGAATTATTATTCGCTCACCTTTCAGTGGAAGATTTACCTTTTCATCAACGCTTTGATATTTTACGCCATCATCATATGCCATACCGGTTTCCTGACCGAAGTCAATCGTCTTATCCAACAAGAGATTTACAAGTTTAATATAATCCGATTTCGAAAAACCGATACCGTGAGTTTCTTTGAAAATACTTTTCGCAATTATTTCCAGCGAAAGATCGTTAACAAGCTTTCCGCTTTTTTCTTTGTCCTTCATTTAACACCAAAATTTATTCATGTTATCATAAATATCTTAGCAGTTGATCCTTAGTTAAAGAGTTTGTGTGAAAATTGTAGAGCGAAATTTATTTCGCTCTACAATCCATCTAAACTATACTAAATTCAAACTTAGCGAGATGAATCTCGCTTTACATTTACATATTATCACAGTCTCCAAATCCCTTAGTCTGTTTTATCTCAAATAGAGAAATCATTTATTGCATTAACGGAGAAATAGAATTTTATGTTTTCACTGAAATCAAAAAAACATCTTTGCAATCTTTAGTATCCCCTGCTTCCATGGCACACGATGTGAAACACCGGAAGCATCTTTGAACGAATCAAGATTCTCAAGGTACCATTTGTAATTTCTAATAAGTGCATCCTTATTCGAGTACTTCGGATTAAATCCTAAAACTCTTTCTGCTTTATCTATCGATACAAATGAATCCTTAGACGCAGTTTCATAAACCCACTTATATAATGGTGACAATTTCAGCATTTCCAGAAACTTAAGCAAAAGAATTATCGGCTTCTCGGGTAATCCGACAATTTTCTTTCCGTAGCCTGCATAATCGAGTACCGCCTGATAATCTTCTTTCATCGTTGTAAAATCCTTCGCCCCGACATTAAACGTATCGTTCACCAAATTTTCAGCAAGTTCTGCACAGAGATAAACTGCATCGCACAAATCTTCAACATCCATCAGTTGATATCTATTATCACCTTTACCAATCATTGGGAAACCATGCCCGGTATGCGCCCAATCATAAAAAAGGGCAAACACTCCTAATCTTTCCGGACCGATAAACGATTTCGGTCGTAATATCGGAACGCACATCCCCTGTTCTCTAAATTTCAGACATTCATTTTCCGCTTCAATTTTTGCAATTCCGTAAGGACCAACACCGTCTAGTTTATCGTCTTCATAAATTGGATGGTGATCGGGAATCCCATAAACTGCAGTCGATGAAATATGAATAAATCTTTTTACATTATTTTTTTCTGCAGTTTGAAGTAATAATCTCGTTCCCTCAACATCGGTAGAAAAAATATCTTCCGGTTTGTAAAGTGGAAGCGCCGCAGCGGTATGAATCACAATATCAACATCCTTCATTGCTTCTTCTACTGCCGTGCTGTTTCGGATGTCGCCCTTAATCTCTTCAATTTTATTTTTGCAATCGGGATAATCAAAATCAACCAGGTCAATTGATTTCACATCATGATTCCGGTTCAACAAATATCGAATCATGTTAATACCTAAAAATCCCGAACCGCCGGTAACCAAGTACTTCATCTAATTTCTCCGCTGCATTTGGAACAAAAGATAATTCATGTGCCTAAACGTAATAAAATAATTTCAAAACTTTCTTATATTTGATTAAAATAAAAAATGGAGAAATCATGAATTACAATTTGCGCTTTATTTCATTCACATATTTATTATTGATTTTAGGATTTTTTTCCGTAGTTAACGCACAATCCGAATTTGAAGGTAAGTTGAAATTCAAGATTGAGAACAATGGTGAAAATTCAACAATAGAGTATTTTGTAAAAGGTGAAAACTTCCGGATGGAATTTACCGGTGAAGTTGAAAGTGTGATGATCTACAAAAAAGAAAAATTTATAATGATAGTTCCCTCGCAAAAAATGTATATGGAATTCGGCAACGATGTTGCGATGCCTGGCGATGATATGGATGAACAGGAATTGTCTCAAATGCCTACTAAAACTTCTGAGACGAAAAATTTCTTTGGTCATACTGCAAATAAATGGATATTCAGCGATGACGAAACTGAAGTTGAAATTTGGGCTGCCGAAGATATCGGTAATTTTGCGGGTTTCGGGGGACCAATGCAGGAGGCTCCACAATGGGAAAGTATGCTGGAGGCAGAAGGATTTTTTCCTTTAATGGTTGTTGTTAAAGATAATTCTGGAAATATAGAAAGTAAATTTGAAGTTATTGAAATGATCGAGCAAAAATTGGATTCGAAACTTTTTGAAGTTCCGGAAGGATTCAAGAAAATGAGTATGCCGGGGATGGAATAAAAATCCTTTATGAAAGATCTTTCGAAAAATTATATTATTAAGTTTACTGCTCTAATCTTCGCAGCACTTTTTCTGATGCAGTGCAGTGATAATTCCGAAAATGCAGGAAAGCTTCTTCAAACCGGTTCGGGAAAAACTGCCGATGAAAACGAAGTAGAAATAATTGAACTGGATAAATCTTTAACCGATTCGGATGTTGAGTTTTCCGGACTCAGTTGGTACGGAGACCTGCTGATTTTTCTTCCGCAATTTCCAAATAAATTTTCGGATGATCAAAACGGAATTCTCTTTTACACTACTAAGAAGCGTATCAATGACTATATAAACGGTGATGACGATTCACCTGTAAAATTGAAGAAGTTAAAAATGATCACTGAAGGATTGGATTCCAAATACACAAATTGGGCATCGGGATTTGAATCCATCACTTTTAACGGTGATAAAGTTTATCTTACAATTGAATTTGTAAACTTGGGTTCAACTTCAGGATACATAATTAAAGGAAAAATTGATCCGGATTTATTGATCATTACTCTGAACACAGAAAACATAAAAGAGATTCCACAGCTTGTGAATATTCGGAATTTCAGCTATGAAACATCACTTGTCTATAATAATGACATATACACAATTCATGAATATAACGGAAAAACTTTTTGTTCGAATCCCGCCGTATATATTTTTGATGAAAACTTAATTGAAAAAGAGATTGCTGATTTTCCTCACATCGAATATAGAATTACAGATGCAGCCTCTTGTAATTCCAGCGGTGAATTTTGGACGCTCAATTATTTCTGGCCCGGGGATATAAATGATTTAAAACCCGCGAAGGATGAGATCGGGGAAAAATTTGGCATTGCCGGATCAAATTTAAATAACAATGTGATAGAAAGATTATTAAAATTTAACATAATTGATGGTCATATTAAATTATCCGACGCTGCTCCGATCTATCTCAAAATTCCGGAAGAAGTGGAAGGGAGAAACTGGGAAGGCATAGAAAAGCTTGATAATAAAGGCTTTCTGCTGGTAACCGATACATTCCCGGAGACTATTTTCGCCTTCCTTCCTGTTGAAAACATGTAATTACTTGTGGACGAAAATTTTACACATCATAAAAACTTATAATAATCTAATTCATGTTTCCTTGACAATTTTGTTTTACAATCATATATTTGTAAGCTCTATACAAAAATCTCTTTTATTTGGAGGAAGTAGTGAAGCAGGAAAAATTAACAAGGTTTATTAAGGCTGAAGATGCAAATAGGAAATGGTATGTTGTTGATGCTAAAGATCAAGTATTAGGTCGGTTAGCTGCACAGGTTGCCAGGGTAATTCGAGGTAAACACAAAGCAGTATTTACTCCTAACATGGATACCGGTGATTTTGTCATTATATTAAATGCTGATAAAATTAAATTAACCGGTAAACGCGCAACGATGAAATCCTATTTCCGGCATACACAATATCCCGGTGGCGGCAAAACAGCAACGTATTCAGAAGTGATGGAAAAACATCCTGAAAGAATAGTGGAATTTGCTGTTAGGGGAATGCTTCCTAAAAATAGATTGGGAAGAAAATTAATTAAAAAACTAAAAGTGTACACGGGCGAAGAACATCCACATAAAGCTCAACAACCGGAATCATTAAGTTTTTAAGAGGAATTTTGAATGGCAGATAAAATTAAAGTCGGAAGAAGAAAAAAATCAGTTGCCAGAGTTATTTTAAGAAGCGGCTCCGGTAAAGTTACTGTTAACGGTCGTGAATTTGAAAATTACTTTCCGCTGAAATATCACAGGGAGGACTGTTTATTACCTTTCAAACTTACTGAAACTGTTGGTAAGTATGACGTTTTAGCTAATGTTAAAGGCGGCGGTATATCAGGTCAAGCAGAAGCTGTTAGACTAGGAATAGCACGTTCATTGATTGAAATTAATGAAGATTTCAGACCTGCACTGAAAACACAAGGATTACTTACAAGAGATCCCAGGATGGTTGAGCGTAAAAAATACGGCAGACCAAAAGCTAGAAAAAGATTCCAATTCTCTAAGAGATAATATATTTATTAAAATCATTCATACTTTCGGATTTACCCCCTGTGTCCCGAATTTGACAGCGGGATCTAAGGTAAAGAAGATGAAAGTAGAAGAAAAACAGGAGTATTTATGCCAAAAGTTGAAATTACTAAACTTATTGAAGCAGGTGCGCATTTCGGTCACCTGACACGCCGTTGGAATCCCAAAATGAAACCTTACATTTTCATGGAAAAAAACGGGATTCATATTATTGATTTGAAAAAAACACAAGAAGCAATTGAGGTTGCGGCAAATGCTTTGACCAATGTTGTTTCTCACGGTAAAGGTGTATTGTTCGTCGGAACCAAGAAACAAGCTCAAGGTACAATCGCTGCTGAAGCTAAAAGATGCGACAGTAACTGGGTAAGTGAAAGATGGTTAGGCGGTATGCTTACAAATTTCCAAACTATCAGAAAAAGTATTAAAAGGCTGCAAAACATCGATAAGATGGAAACCGACGGAACATTTGAAAAAATCACAAAAAAAGAGAGACTCACACTCTCTCGTGAACGCGATAAATTAAGAAGAATTCTTGATGGTGTCGAGACCATGGGAAGATTACCCGGTGCAATATTTTTAGTCGATATTAAAAAAGAATCTATCGCTGTACAGGAAGCTCACAGGTTAAACATCCCGACCTTTGCAATGGTTGACACTAATTGCGATCCGGACGAAGTTGATTATGTGATTCCAGCTAATGACGATGCTTCCAGAACAATTGAATTAATCTCGGGTATTATGGCAGATGCCGTTGCTGAAGGTCAAGCTAAAGCAAAAGAATTGAAAGCGCATGAATCTGCCGAAAAAGAAAAAGAGAAGAAAATTAAAGAAGAAAAAGAAGAAGCTGACGGTTCAAAATCTTCAAAACGTGTTAGAAAAGTTAGACTGGATGGGAAAAGCGGACAAAGAAAACCCCGCAAGCATTCAAGACATGAAGATGAATTAAAGCAAGGAAAAGAATCAGCATCGGCAAAAGAGGAACCAGTAAAAACTGAGCCTAAAAAAGATGTTGTTGAAGAGAAAAAAGATAAAGACGAAACTGAAAAAAAATAAGGATATAGAAAATGGCTATTAGTGCAGCTCAAGTTAAAGAATTAAGAGAAAAGACCGGCGCCGGTATGATGGATTGCAAAAAGGCACTAACGGAAGCAGACGGTGATTTTCAGAAGGCAATTGAAATTCTGAGAAAAAAGGGTGCTTCAGTTGCTGCAAAAAGAGCGGAACGATCTGCAAATGAAGGTATTGTTAAAACCTTCATATCCGATGATAATAAAACTGCATACATGGTTGAAGTTAATTGTGAAACAGACTTTGTTGCTAAAAGTGATGACTTTTTGGCATTTGCAGATTTAGTACTAAATGCATTGATCGCTCATAACCCCAATAACGTTGACGATCTGCTTGCAATTGAACACGAAGGCAAAAAACTTCAGGATGAATTAACATCCCTACTAGGAAAGATTGGTGAGAAAATTGAGATATCAAGATTCATAGTTGAAACTTCCGAAAATGGTCTTGTTGTTGATTACGTACACCATGGATCTAAATTAGGTGTTTTGGTTAGAGCTGATAATGTCTCTGAATCAAAAGAAGAATTCTCCGCAATCTTAAAAGATGTTGCAATGCAGGTTGCTGCTATGAAACCTCTCTATGTTAGTAAAGAAGATGTGCCGGAAGATGTGAAAGAAAAGGAAATGGAAATTTACAAAGAGATAGCTAAGAAAGAAGGTAAACCGGAGCAAGTACTCGAAAAAATTGCAGTTGGTAGATTGAATAAATTTTACCAGGAAAATTGCTTGTTGGATCAAGCCTATGTAAAAGATAACACCAAAACAATTGGTGCTCTTATTAGTGAGTTCAATAAAAAAACGTCACAGGAGGCGAAACTGGTTTTATTCCACCGCTTCCACCTCAGTGATGAAACGAAATAATTTTTAATCGAAAAGGTCTTATTTTTTAATAAGACCTTTTTTTTTATATTGAGGATCGATATGAAAAATGAATTGAAGTACAAAAGGATTTTACTTAAGCTTAGCGGTGAATCGCTTATGGGTGATAAAGGTCATGGCATTGATCCCAAAGTATTAACTTTTTTCGCAAAGGAAATTAAAAAGATTCATAATATCGGTGTGCAGATTGGTATTGTAATTGGTGGTGGAAATATTTACAGGGGACTCAGTGCACAAGATCAAGGAATCGACAGAGTAACCGGTGATCAGATGGGAATGCTTGCAACGGTTATAAATTCACTTGCTTTACAAAATGCATGCGAACACGAAGGAATGCATACTCGTTTAACCTCCGCAATACAGATGAATGAAATTGCCGAACCTTATATTCGCAGAAGAGCCATAAGACATTTTGAAAAAGGAAGGATTGTCATCTTTGGCGCCGGAACCGGACATCCTTATTTTTCTACCGATACTGCTGCTTCATTACGCGCCGTAGAAATTGAAGCTGATGCCATTTTAAAAGGGACAAGAGTAGACGGAGTTTTTGATTCGGACCCGGAAAAAAATCCCGCTGCTTCCCTATTTTCAGAAATTTCATATCTGGAGGTTTTAAAAAAGAATTTACGTGTTATGGACATGACTTCCATCAGTCTCTGCCAGGAAAATAATCTGCCGTTGATTGTATTCAACATGAATAAAGAGGATAATTTACTTAGTATTGTAAATGGTGACAATATTGGAACTACCGTTAGTCATCTCTCAGTTGAAGAGGAAACCAACAAATAGAAAATTAAATCTGAGGTCAATTATGAACCCGTCAATTAAAGATGCAAAAGTGCGTATGGACAAATCAATTGAAGCTTTTCGAAGTGAGATTTCGAAAATACGAACAGGAAAAGCAACCACAGCTTTACTGGACGGTATTAAAGTAGAATATTACGGAACAATGTCCCCGCTTAATCAAGTTGCAAATGTTACTGTTTTGGATGCCCACACGCTTGCAATTACTCCGTGGGATAAATCAATGGTGCAGACAATAGATAAAGCAATTCTCGTCGCCGATCTTGGTCTTAATCCGGTTAATGATGGAACAAATATCAAAGTGCCAATCCCCCCGCTCACAGAAGAAAGAAGAAAAGACTTGGTTAAACTAGCTAAAAAATTCGGGGAAGAAGCTAAGATCGCAATCAGAAATGTTCGGCGGGATGCTAATGACCATCTGAAAAGACAAGAAAAGAATAAAGAAATTTCCGAAGATAATTTGCATGATTTCGAAGATGAGGTACAAAAATTAACCGATGAGCACACAAAATTGATTGATGAGATTATCGATCATAAAGAACAAGAGATTATGGAAGTATAATTATCTCATAAAATGATTTGAAAGGATCACCTTTATGTGATCCTTTTTCATTTTAAACTCCTTTTTTTACCATCATTTAAAAATAAAAGCAAAAAAAAATTTTTTGGTAGTCAAATTTTCTATATTTTTTGAAAGACAATAGAATCTTATTAACTAGTAAATTCAAGAATAAGGAAAAGGTCATGAGTGTTACAAAAGAAGAAGCTCTTAAGTATCATGAAGAAGGAAGACATGGAAAAATTGAAGTAATTGCAACTAAGCCTTGTTTTACTTCCCGCGAACTTTCATTAGCCTATACTCCCGGAGTAGCGGAACCGTGCAGAGAAATCGAAAAGAATGATGACGATGTTTTTAAGTATACCGCCAAAGGGAATCTGGTTGCTGTTGTTTCAAATGGAACGGCAGTTCTTGGATTGGGTGATATTGGAGCACATGCCGGTAAACCTGTTATGGAAGGGAAAGGTGTTCTATTTAAAAGATTTGCTGATATCGATGTATTTGATATTGAACTGGATTCAAAAGATTCCAAGGAAATTATTAGGGCTGTACAACTAATGGAACCTACATTCGGAGGCATTAACCTTGAAGATATTAAAGCTCCTGAATGTTTTGAGATCGAAGAGGAATTAAAGCGTACTATGAAAATTCCTGTTTTTCATGATGATCAACACGGAACGGCAATTATTTCATGTGCAGCTTTAATCAATGCAGTTGAAATAGCAGAGAAAAAATTAAGTGATATTAGAATCGTTGTTTCCGGTGCAGGTGCATCCGCAATTTCCTGCTGCAAACTTTACGTTAGTGCCGGAGTTACAAGAGAAAATATTGCGATGTTTGATTCAAAAGGTTTGATACACAAAGACCGTACCGACCTTAATAAGTACAAACAACTATTTGCAATAGAAAACAAATATGAATCATTACAGGATGCAATGAAAGGCGCTGATGTTTTTGTCGGGCTTTCAAAAGGTAATGTTGTATCACCCGAAATGGTTAAAGGCATGGGCGAAAAACCAATTGTATTTGCAATGGCAAACCCGGACCCTGAAATTGAGTACGATGTTGCGAAGGCTGCACGAGAAGATATAATTATGGCAACCGGTAGAAGTGATTATCCGAATCAAGTTAACAATGTTCTGGGATTTCCATTCATTTTCCGCGGAGCATTAGATGTGCGGGCTACTGCAATAAATGAAGAAATGAAAATGGCAGCAGTAAAAGCATTAGCCAATCTTGCAAAGGAAAAAGTTCCGGAAATGGTTCTTCAGGCTTACGGTGGTGATGAATTTTCTTTCGGCGGTGATTATATTATTCCAAAACCATTTGATCCCCGCGTACTTTGGAAAGTAGCTCCTGCTGTTGCAAGAGCAGCAATGGATTCAGGCGTTGCTAAATTCCCTATTACAGATTGGCAGACTTATGAAGAAGAATTAAAAGAAAGATTAGGATTCTCTAAAGAAATTATTCGTGTGATGATTCATAAGGCTCAAAAGAATCCTAGACGAATCGTTTACAGTGAAGGTGAAGAAGAAAAAATTATTCGTGCTGCCAATATAGTTTATGAAGACAGCATTGGTCATCCCGTACTTCTCGGTAATAAAGAAAAAATTGAGGAGACGATAAAAAGTCTTGGTTATAATCTCAACAACTTTGAAATTAATGATCCGCTCTTATCCCCAAAACGTGATGAGTATGCAGCAAATCTTTATTCCAGTCGTCAGCGTAAAGGTTTAACCATGAGAGAAGCAAATGAATTGGTTAGACAAAATAATTATTTCGGGTCTATGATGGTGCATATGGGTGATGCCGATGCATTAATTGGCGGTTTAACCCAGCATTATCCTCAAACTATTAAACCTGCTCTTCAGTGCGTTGGAATTAGGGAAGGACTAAGCATTGTTTCCGGTTTATATATTGTAATAATTAAACAGAAAGTTCTTTTCTTTGCAGATACAACAGTAAATTTGAATCCGGATGAAGATCAGCTTGCAGAAATTGCAATAGAAGCAGCAGATACCGTTCGTAATTTTGATATTGAACCCAAGGTTGCAATGCTTTCATTCAGTAATTTCGGTAGTATGAGGCATCCTGATTCCATTAAAGTCAGCAATGCGGTTAAAGTGGTTAACAAATTACGACCCGATATTATTATTGACGGCGAAATGCAGGCGGATACTGCGGTTGTAGCGAGTATTTTGGAAAACGACTTCCCGTTCAGTAAAATAAAAGGTGGAGCAAATGTATTGATCTTCCCAAATCTGAGTTCGGGTAACATTGCTTACAAATTGTTCGAAAGATTAACCGACGCAACCGTCATCGGTCCTATTTTGATGGGTATGAAAAAATCAATACATATACTTCAAAGAGGTGCTACGGTTGAAGATATAATCAATATGACCGCAATAGCTGTAGTTGAAGCAAAAAGCAATAAATGATTTCTTGATTAGCGGGACGGAACGCAAAATGTTTCGTCCCGGTCTATTTCAATTTTACCTCTACAAATTTCACAAACCATTTTCAGCATAATTTCAACTTTCGTATATTACTAGGTTTATAACGAACAGTTATTAATTAAAAATCAATAGTGCTAAAAAACATTCTATATTTTGGAATAAGTGCAATAATTTTCTTTGCGGGAATTATTTTGTACGGCATTATTTTAAATATTAGAGAAGTTACACTCGCGGAAGCAATGAACAGCAAAAATATTACTGAATTAAATAATATATGGCTGAAAGTATCTAAAGAAAATTATAGGCTGGCTTTGTATTCCGATAGTACTTTGGTAAAAAATTACAAGGTTGTTTTTGGTCAGACAAATAAAACACTAAAGGTTTCAAAATTGGATAGAGCAACTCCAACCGGTGAATATCAGATTTGCGAAATTAACGATAATTCGGAATACTATAAATTTCTGCATATTAATTATCCCAATTTGGATGATGCGGCAGAAGCTCTTAAATATGGAGTAATTGAGCAAGTTGATTATAAAAAAATTGTTGATTCACATAATAATAATGATTGCCCCCCCAAAGATACAATGCTCGGTTCAAATATTGGTCTGCATGGAATTGGTGAATATGATTTTGTATTTAGAAATTTGCCGTTTGTTTTTAATTGGACGAATGGTTCAATTGCCATGAGCAATGATAATATCGATGAACTCTCATCAGTGGTTTCGATAGGGACTAAAATCATTATTCAAAATTAATGGGCTAACTTGCTTAAATCTCTAAAACATATTTCTCTGCAAATCATTTTTCTTTTCCTGGTATTAATTCCGAATACTATGGCACAGACAAAAATTATTGAATTTGAACTCGATGAAATAGAGTTTACCGGCAACGATGCTCTCTCCTCCTCTGACCTAGAAAGCGTGATACTTGAGATCGAATCACCCGGATGGCTTTCTCAATTTTTTTACAGCTTTTCTCCTTTCGGTTCGGAAGCAATTATGTTTGATTCAACATTGATTCCTGGTGACATTCAACTTCTGCGCGAATATTATAAGTCACAAGGATTTTTCGAAACCGAAGTCGCCGGATCATATCAATTGGATACAGCTTCCTTAGATGCAAGGATAGTTTTTAATATTGTAGAAAATGAACCTTATTTTTTCCGGAATGTTGATATCTTAGGATTGGAAGAAATATATCCGCAGTATTTGGAAGATATAAAAGAGATTACCGAGGTTAACTCAGATCAAAGATATTCCAACCAGGTGGTTGAGCAGAATCGACTTTTAATAATGAAGTATCTCCGCGATCACGGATATATGCTGGTACAAGCTGAACAACCTACGGTTTATATTGATTCGGCTGCAAACCGCACAGATATAGAATACATTGTCGGTTCCGGAAGGCGGTATGAAATTAATAATATTAATGTAGATAAAACCGGTGTTGGCAAGGATTTGGTTGAAGATGAACTTATTGAAAATATTGTAAGTATTGAACCTGGAGACATCTATTCCCTAGATGAAATTCAACGTGGACAAATTAGGTTATACCGAACAAATTTATTTACTTCAGTCCTGGTTACCGGGATTGTCGCCGATACCGTTGGGGATAAAGTTCCAATTAATATTTCTGCTGATATCGGTCAATTAAATGAACTATCTCCTGAAATAATCATGAACAATGAAGATAATGCATTTAATCTTGGTATTGCCCTGGGATTTACAAAGAAAAATTTCTTTGGTTCTGCTAGAAAATTTTCAGCTATTACTTCCGCGGCGGCACAGGATATAACTCAACTATTGCGAAATCCTTCCATTTCCGATACAAGTGTTTTCGGATATGCAGATGCACGATTGATTTTTGAGCAGCCCTTTATTTTCGGAAAACCTATCTATACAAAATTGGAACCCTATCTTACATTGCAAAAAAGGCGGGGTGAATATAATGGTATTCTTCAAGGTGTAAAGTTAAGTTTTGATTTTGAACTGCCCAGTAATGTATATCTGAATTCATTTTCCACTTATCTCAACTGGGAAAATTCTCGATATATCTATCAAGATTCCTATTTGATTGATGGATTCAGCACATATTTTGAACGCTCGCTTCAAGTTACTTCTGATTCAGCAAATCAAATTGCTTCACAAGTAGTTTCGCTGCTTGATGATAAATCCAGCAAAAAAACTAATTCTGTTCTCGGTGTAATTTTCGGCGCTAATAAAACAGACGATATTCTATTTCCAACTAAAGGTTATACATTAACGCTTCAGCTCGAGGACGGTAATTCAATCCCATATCTTTTCAGTAAAATCGGCAACTATGATTTTTCGAGTCCACAGTATTACAAAGCTCTGTTAACTGCCACAGCCTATCTTCCTCTTTACAATTCAATTGAAGATGCGTTCGGTGTGAAGTTTAAATCCGGGCTTATTAATGCATACTCCGGTGAAAAATTGGATATCCCGTTAAATCAAAGGTTTAATGCAGGAGGCAGTAATTCCGTTAGAGGATGGAAAACCCGTGAACTCGTTCCATCGGGCGAAGGCATATATATCCCGGCAAATCCCTCCGTTGAAGAATTGGAGACACTTTTAACCAGGGGCATTACACCCGGCGGTTTTTTTCTATTTGAAGGCTCTTTTGAAACACGTCACAGGTTATTTGGTAATTTCGGCACCGCCCTCTTTGCTGATTACGGCAACACATGGCTTGATGTTCGGGATTTCCAGTTTAAGGATCTTGCAGTCGCTGCAGGTTTTGGATTAAGATATTATTCAGAATTTATTCCCATTAGAATCGATTTTGGTTTTAAAGTTTATGATCCTAATAACCCTAAAAACATATTTGATAAGGTTCTCTGGGATGTGATGGAATTTCACATCGGAATTGGCGAAGCATTCTAGTAATTATAGACTTTTCTTTTGATCGACAGATTTAATTTCCGTAACTTTAATTTTTCCTTTTTTTGAGGTTACATCTTATGATTTACAGCATGACCGGCTATGGCAAGGGAGCAACGCAAATAAGTGAATTTATTATTGAGGCAGAAATTAAGACTCTCAATAGTAGGTATTTGGATATTTTTATTAAACTTCCAAAGTCATTCCAGGATAAGGAATTTGAAATCCGGGAAGTATTAAAGCGAAAATTAAAAAGAGGGAAAATCAATCTATCTGTTAACATTAAAAAAGATGGGTTCGATAATGGCAAAATTGCAGAGATAAGTGAAGAAGGTCTTAAAAATACATTTAATTTGCTCAACAAAATTAAATCCGAAACAAATATTTCAGATGAAATTAAGCTTGATCACATTCTTTTATTTAATCATTTGATTTTTACTGATTCCATTCTGGATCCTGAAAAAGATTTTCATTTTGTTCTGGATGCAATAGATACTGCCGTGAATGATTTAATCGAAATGAGAAAGAAAGAAGGTGCTGAACTTTCTGCGGATTTGAATGAAAGAGTAAATAATATTTTACAAACAGTATCCGAAATTGAATCGCTTGTTCAAGATGCACTTAATGATTACTATTATAAATTAAGAGAACGGGCTAAACAACTTATGGGTGAGCTCGGTGAATACGACGATAGATTAAAAATGGAACTTGCACTACTGACCGATAGATCGGATGTTACGGAAGAATGTGTAAGATTAAAGAGCCATATTAAGTTATTTCTCGATACATTAAAAAATTCAGATGAAGCCGGAAGAAAACTCAATTTTATCAGTCAGGAAATGAATAGAGAAGCAAACACTATAAACAGCAAATCGATATCGAGTGAAATTTCTCACAGAGGTATTTTTATAAAAGAAGAGCTTGAAAAAATTCGCGAACAAATTCAAAATATTGAGTAGAGACTATTGAAAAGAGGTAAGTTATTTGTTTTCTCTGCTCCAAGCGGCAGCGGCAAAACAACTATTGTAAAGGATGTTCTGAAAAATTTCCCCGAACTTATTTTTTCAGTTTCGGCAACTACAAGAAAAGCGCGCAAAAACGAGGTAAACGGGAAAGATTATTTTTTTATTACTGAGCAAGAGTTCTTAAAGAAAATTGAGCAAAAAGAATTCATTGAATGGGAACAGTTTTATGATTATTATTATGGAACTTTACTTGAATTTGTTGAAAGTACACTTGAAGACGGTAAATCCATAGTCATGGAACTTGATGTAAAAGGCGCTGTAAAAATTAAACAGAATTATCCGGATTCAATTTTAATTTTCATTTCGCCCCCGAATTTAAAAGTATTGAGAGAAAGGTTAATAAATAGAAAAACCGATTCGGAAACAGACCTGAAAAAACGGATTGAACGTGCTGAGCTTGAACTTGGTTATAAAGATAAATTTGATCATATAGTATTTAATGAAGATTTACAAAAAGCAAAGAAGCAAGTAAAAGAATTAATTAAAAATAAATTGGATTAATAAAAATGAGTAACAATATTAAACCTATTGAATTAGGAAAACTTGAAAAACATGCATCGAATGTTTATGAAGCCGTTATAGCAGCTGGTAAAAAAGCCCGGAACATAAATGATTCTAACAAGCAGGAATACACAACATTACTAAATACACTTGTACCGGGAATTGAAGACGATTTTGAAGAAAAAGAAAATCCTGATCAATTAAGAATATCACTTGAATTTGAAAAACGTCCAAAGCCTCATCGCCAGGCATTACAAATGCTGGTTGACGGCGATTTAAAATTCCGCTACAAAGAAAATATTTTAGAAGATTAATATTTGCTGTTTTTTTTACCTGAGAGGCTGTCTCAAAAGTAACACACGTCATTTCAAATGAAGATAGTATTTTTTATAATCAAAATTCTCTAAAATTTAATTCTTCGTTAAGTTTAAAAAGGCTGAGATGACAGCTGAAAGGCTTTTGAGAGAGCCTCTCTTATTTTCAGCAGTGAGGCGTGATTAATGTCGGATGAATTGAAAAATAAGATTATCGAAAGTTTAAAGACACAAGAAGAGATTTTTGGTGATGATCTTTTCAGTAAAAAAACCCCAGATAATAATATGCAATCCACCGAAATTGTATTCAGTGTTGCAGAAAAAACCGAAACATTCAATGAGCAGAATTTATTTATGGAAGATTGGCAAAAATCAGAAAATCTAGACGAACTTTACGAATTAACTCATACATGTCAAAAATGTCCTCTCGGGAAAACACGGAATAAATTTGTGTTTGGTGTTGGCAATCCCCAGGCTGATGCAATGTTAATTGGTGAAGCTCCCGGTGCCGATGAGGATGCTCAGGGTATCCCGTTTGTCGGAAGAGCCGGTAAATTATTGACCGATATCCTGAAAGCGATTAATTTTTCGCGTGATGAAATTTACATCGCAAACATTTTAAAGTGCAGACCTCCAAACAACCGCGATCCGCTGCCGGAAGAACGTGAGACATGTATCCCTTACTTGGAAAAACAAGTCGAGCTGATAAAACCGAAAATTATTCTCTGCCTCGGCAAGGTAGCGGCAAATACACTATTGAATAACAATCTTTCATTAACTAAATTGAGAGAAAACCTGTACGAATATAACGGAATTAAAATGATGGCAACTTATCATCCCGCCGCATTGCTGAGAAATCCGAATTGGAAACGCCCCGTTTGGGAAGATGTACAAAAATTTAGAAAAATTTACGATGAATTGATCAAGAAAGCCTGATGCCTGAAAAAGAAACCAGAAATATCGATATCGAAAAACTAAAGCTTGCAACGAAGCAGCCTCCTTCTGTTCCCGAAGTTGAATTGGCTGTGCTCGGAGCAATGTTAATTGAAGAAACAGCCGTTCCCAAAGCTTTCGAAATTCTAAGACCGAATTACTTTTATGTAAAAAAACACCGGCTGATTTATGAAGCAATGATGACTTTGTTTGAAGCCAATGAACCGATTGATACTGTTTCTATATATGAAGAATTAACCAAACAAGGCAGGTTGGAAGAAGTCGGCGGGGCAGCTTATATTAGTAAAATTTCACAGGACATTTCATCAGCCGCAAACATAGAATATCACAGCAGACTAATTTTAGAGAAATGGATTCTTCGACAGATAATCACCACTTCGATGGAAATGGCTCAGCAGGCATTCGAAGGTAAAGAGGATGTATTCGATCTTCTCGATAGTGTTGAAGGAAGAATTTTTAAAATTGCCGAAGAAGGTCTGCGCGAATCCTACGTATCGATGGAGAAAGCCGTAAAAGATGCAATCGAATATATTGAAGCGATTCACTCTAAGAAACTCGCATCGTTCGCAGTTCCTTCAGGATTTTACTTGCTTGACGAAATGCTCGGCGGATTTCAGAAATCGGATTTGGTTATAATTGCCGCCCGACCTTCGATGGGTAAAACCGCTTTTGCACTTTCTCTCGCACGCAATTCTGCTATCGAACATAAAGTACCGATTGCAGTATTCAGTCTTGAGATGTCAACTATCCAATTAGCAACGCGGTTAATTTCAGCAGAATCGAGAATTAATGCGCACAGCATTAGAACCGGTAAGTTCAAAGCTGAAGAAGGCGCCAAGATAAGCAGAACAGTTCACAAACTAAGCCAGTCTCCCATTTATATTGATGATTCACCTGCTCAGACCGTACTCGAAATTCGTGCAAAAGCAAGAAGATTAAAAGCTGAGAAACAGATCGGTATGATAATAATTGATTACCTGCAGTTGATGTCGTCATCATTTAGAATGGAAAGCCGCGAGCGTGAAATTTCAACCATTTCCCGTTCATTAAAAGCGCTTGCAAAAGAATTAAATATCCCGGTGTTGGCATTAGCCCAGCTAAACCGTGCCGTTGAGCAACGACATGATAAACGTCCGATGCTCTCCGACCTTCGAGAGTCCGGATCAATTGAGCAGGATGCCGATGTTGTACTCTTCCTTTACAGGCCTGAAGTTTATGGAATAACTCAATTACAGGATGGTGATTCGACCGAAGGATATGCTGAAGTGATTATCGGTAAACAGAGAAACGGACCCGTTGGTGAAGTCGGACTGCAATTTATAAAAGAGTATGCGAGATTTGAAAACCGGGCTTTATCCTATCAACCCGGACCGCAGCAAATAGAACAAGCTCAACCCGAACGAAAGGAGGATTTACCGTTTTGATTAAAATGTTTCTAATATTATTAATCATGATTCCATTCCTGAATCAAGCTCAGGATAAATTAGAACCGTACACAACTGATGATGTGCAAATTTGCGACACTACTCTAACTTGGGGATTTGATCAAAAATTATTTTGGCGACCTATTCACGATGTTGTAGTTCGAGTAGGGAAACGGTTTATCGGGGGTGATTATATTTCCAAACCGCTCGACCAAACCACACAAGAAGAACTTACTATTAACTTACGTGGATTTGACTGCTATACTTATCTCGAAGCGGTACTGGCTCTTTCAAGATCAATAAAAAAAAGGAATATGACTTTCGCTGATTTTCAAAATGAAATTGAAATGATACGATATCGGAATGGCAAAAGAACCGATTATACATCACGCCTGCATTACTTTTCTGATTGGTTTTACGAGATGAATTCACGGAAGATTGTAAGTAATATCACACAAAAAATCGGCGGCATTCCTTATGAAAATAAGATTTCATTTATGAGCTCAAACCCTGATAAATATGAGCAGTTAAAAGACAACCCTGAATTTGTGGAAGAGATTAAGAAAATTGAAGAAGAAATTTCAAAGAGGGAATATTATTATATACCACAAGAAAAACTGGATGAACTTGAATCGCAAATTATGCCCGGTGACATAATTGGTATTACCACAAATATTGCCGGACTTGATATTTCGCATACAGGTATCGCAATTCGAACTTCCGATAACAGGATACATTTAATGCATGCGCCAAGTCCTGGTGAAAAAGTTCAGATAAGCAAATTACCTATTGCTGATTATGTTAAAAGTCATAAATCACAGACCGGGGTTATGGTTGGAAGACCTTTTGAACTTATTCCAAAAGGAACACCGACAGCAAATTAGTTTTTTATTAGGTTCTTTAATTTAGCTAGATTTAATAAATCTTCTTTTTGATCCTTACCTTTGGGAGTTTCCAAAATTTTGGGTACAGAGGCTAACCTGCGGTCATTCATTATGTTTGAAAATCCATCCATCCCAATATATCCGTCGCCTATATGTTCATGCCTGTCCACCCTGCTGCCTAATTTCTTTTTGCTGTCATTAATGTGCAAACATTTTAGTTTTTCCAGTCCAATAATTTCGTCAAATTCCTTAATCATTCTATCATAATTTTCACTTACGCTGATATCATATCCGGCAGCAAAAACATGTGCGGTATCAATACAAACCGTCATACGGTTTTTCCCATCAACAAGATCAATTATTTTACCTAGTTGTTCAAAAGTGTAACCGATGTTCGTACCTTGTCCGGCAGTGGTTTCCAGCATACTGCCGACATTAAATCCCTTAGTCCTTTCATGTGCAATATTAATAGATTCCGCAATCAATTTGATTCCGTCTTCTTCTCCCCTTCCTCCATGAGCCCCCGGATGAAAATTTAGAAAAGGGATACCCAGTAATTCACAGCGCTCCAACTCGGTAATAAATGCGCTGCGTGATTTCTCTAAAATCTCAGGATCTTTTGCACAAAGATTTATTAGATATGAATCATGAGTCACAATGAATTCAACACCTGAGTTCTTCCAATTCATTTTAAATATTTCGATATCAACATCAGCCAAATCCTTAGCTTTCCATTGGTTATTATTTTTCGTAAAAATTTGTATCGCGTTAAAACCAAGAATTTCTGCCCTTTCAATTGCCATGTAAACACCGCCGGCAATTGAAGTGTGTGCGCCCAATAATTGTTTATTCATTTGAAGCACCGTAATCATCTTAAATAATTATTATATTTCATTAACAAAAATGAATCGGGAAATTAATAAAAACAAATAACATATCAACCGGGTAAAGATGAAAGTACTTATTACAGGCGGCAGCGGAAATTTGGGCAGATACCTAATATCTGAATTTCAGAAAAATCAAAATGAAGTTATTGCAACGGTTCATTCAAAAAATATAGACACCGATAAAGTTAAATCTGTTGAAATGGATTTAGCGAATCCGGATAATATTAGAAAATTGATTGATGAATATAATCCGCAAATACTTATTCATGCCGGGGCAGTTTCAAATCCACAGAAGGCAGAGAGGCTGGAACAAGATTATGTTAGGAGAGTCAATATCGAATCGGCTGCAGTAATAGCTGAAGTTTGTAACTCCATCAACTGCAGATTGATTTTTACTTCAACCGATCTTGTTTACGATGGAAATCAAGGAGATATGCTTAACGAATCTTCCCGGTTAAATCCCAAATCTTTCTATGCGGAAACAAAATTACAAGCAGAAAAAATTATAAGCGAAACAAGTAACAATTTTTTGGTATTACGAATGTCATTGATGTATGGAATAACAGATCATTCTTCGGATAACCATTTCAGCAAAATGTATTACAGATTGTTAAACGGTGAAGCTGTTAAATTATTTACCGATCAATTTAGAACTCCCCTTGCTCTCTTCGATGCAGCCCGGATAATAAATCATTTGACTGCAAGTAAAGTTTCGAACGAAATAATTAATTGCGGAGGTAATGAAAGAGTTTCCAGGTATGAGATGGGAAAGATACTTATTGACCTAGCCGGGTTTGATGAATCATTAATCATCCCGATCAAAATGAATGACATACCGAATATCCCAGTGGTAGAAGATGTTTCAATGAATATTGATAAACTAAAGTCGGTGGGGATTGTGCCACTCGGAATCATTGAATCAATAAACCACTTATTAAATGGGTTGTAATTTCAATTTTTCTCCTCAAATTCAAGAATATTTTTTGTTTTTTTTTGATTATAATTATTAACAAAAATCTTTATAAAAATTATCATTGATAGTAGTCAAATTTAAGATTAGATTATCACTATCACTTTTGATAATGACCTTTCTCGCAATAAATAATTTTAGAATAATTGTGGGAGGTAAGCATGCAAGTACTTAGCGGATACGACAAAGCCAAACGCTACATCTCAACACATTCATCCGAAGATGAAGAATCAAGATACCGACGACTAAATCCCGGACCATGTATCACCCTATCAAGACAAACCGGAATCGGCGGCGAGAAAATATCACAATCCCTCTTAGAATTTTTTGATAATCACAGTACCCGTAAAAATCCATGGGCTTATTTCGATAAAAATTTGATTGAGAAAGTTTTGGAGGATCACAACCTTCCGGATAATTTTAAAAAATTTCTTGATGAAGAATCTTTTGTAGCTGAGAATTCCTACCTCAATGAACTTTTCGGCATACAACCTAGCATGATGAAACTGTTCAAGAAAACTTTTAAATCAATTTACCACCTGGCTGAATTAGGTTATGTGATAATCGTCGGGCGAGGCAGCAACATTATTACCGCTGATCTCAGAAACAGTTTTCATGTTAGACTAGTTGCACCATTGAATTACAGGATTGAACTTGCACAGGAGCTTTACGGACACAGCAGGAAAGAGACTGCAGAATTCATTAAACGAGAAGACAGTAAAAGGAAACGATTTATCAAAAATTATTTCCACAAGGACGTTGACGATCCGTTGCTTTACCATGTAATAATTAATACCAATCTTCTTACTTTTGATGAAATCGCGAATTTGATCGGGAATTGTTTACTGAAAAAATTTAAATCCGCATTTAGTTAATTGTACTAAGCACGATCTAATTTTGATTTAACTATTCGCAAAACAGTTTTGGGATCGGTATTACTTTTTGTGCGCTGCATAATTTTACCAACGAAATAATTTGCAACTGTAGTTTTTCCGGATTTATATTTTTTTACCAACTCGTCAGAACTGTCAATTAACTCCGTCGCAATTGCTTCTATTTCGGACTCTTCGATTATTTCATCTAGAGTTTTTCCTCTCACAGGATCAAGTTTTTTCCCTGTCTTTAATAATTCGGAAAACCTGATTTTAGAAATTCTTGAATTTATCATCCCTGTCATAAGTCTGTTGATTATTTCTGCAAGAGCATGCGGTTTTATATTCATGCCATATTCACTTTTTATAAATTTCTGAGGATTTCAGGTTATATGCTACAATAATTTTCTATAAATTACATAATCATATTCAATTTGATACATCTTAACAACCATATTTTTTAATAAATTTTTGAGGTATAAATGCGACGATTCATTTCCCTTCTCTGCATTTTTCTGATCTCCTTAACGTTTATTACTTTTGCGCAGGATGAAGAAAAGGATAAACTTACATCCACCACATTCAGCGGTTTAAAATGGCGTGGAATTGGTCCGGCAAGAACTTCCGGAAGAATTTCCGATTTCGCTGTAAACCAAAATAATATCAACGAATATTACGTAGCCACCTCATCCGGTCATTTATGGAAAACAACAAATTCAGGAACTACTTGGGATGCGGTTGCCGATACACTTCCCTATTCCTTAGGAGTAGTAACAATTGATCCGAATAATGAACATACTGTATGGGTTGGAACCGGTGAAAATAATCATCAGAGGGCTCTGGGTTACGGCGATGGTGTTTATAAATCGACTGATGGTGGTTCATCCTGGACTCGCTTGGGATTAAAAGAGTCCAGACAAATTGGCGGGATTATAATTGATCCCGGCAATTCGGATATCGTTTATGTCGCGGCTGAAGGTTCAGCATGGGGACCCGGCGGTGACAGAGGCTTGTATAAAACTTCCGATGGCGGTAAGACTTGGAATAAAATTCTCGACATCAGTCTGCATACAGGTGTTAATAATGTTGTGATGGATCCGAGAGATTCAAATGTACTTTATGCAACCTCGGAGCAGCGAAGAAGAACAGCATTTACGAAAATTGGCGGCGGTCCCGAATCAGCGGTTTACAAATCAACAGATGGCGGTGAAACATGGGATAAAATTATGAAGGGTCTTCCCGGTGTTCACCTTGGCGGAATGGGAATTGACATCTCTCCTGTTAATCCGGATGTTATTTACCTGAGTGTTGAAGCTGCTGAAGATAAAGGCGGATTCTTCCGTTCAACAAACCGCGGCGCAAGCTGGAAGAAAATGAGTGATACTTATGCTTCCGGGCAATACTTTAATGAAATTTTTGCCGATCCAAATTTTGTTGACCGAGTTTATATCATGGATGTAGTTTCGAAGTATACCGAAGACGGCGGTAAAACATGGCAGAACCTTGGATTGAGTGATCGTCATGTTGATGATCATGCATTCTGGATTAACCCGGATAATTCAAATCATCTGTTGGTTGGCGGGGACGGCGGGGTTTATGAATCGTTTGATCTTGGAGCACATTGGGAATTTAAAACAAACCTGCCCGTGACTCAATTCTACAGGGTAACTGTTGATAATGAAGAACCTTTCTACAATATTTATGGCGGAACTCAGGATAATGCAACTCTCGGTGGTCCTTCTCAAACATTCAGCAACGACGGCATTACCAATGCTGATTGGATTGTTACTGTTTTCGGTGACGGATTTGTAACTCAGGTCGATCCAACTAATCCCGATATCGTTTATTCGGAATGGCAATACGGCAACATTGTTAGATATGATAAGAAAAACGGTGAGACTTTAACAATTCGCCCGGAACCGAAAAAAGGTGAAAAGATGTACAAGTGGTACTGGGATACACCGTTTATTATCAGTCCTCATTCACCTTCGAGGTTATACATTGCAGCCGAAAGAGTATTTCGCTCAGATGATAGAGGGGAACATTGGGAAGTTATCAGCGGCGATCTAACGACACAAACAGATAGAAATTCATTTAAAGTGATGGATAAATATTGGAGCGTTGATGCGGTTGTTAAAGATGTGTCGACATCACAATGGGGATTAATTATTTCGCTTGATGAATCTAGAATTCAGGAAAATCTTTTATATATCGGAACGGATGACGGAATTATTCAGAGAACTGAAGATGCAAATAATTGGACTCGTTTAGATAAATTCCCGGACGTCCCGGAATTCACTCCTGTGCACGATGTTTCATCTTCCCGTCATGATGCGAATGTTGTTTATGCTGTTTTCAATAATCATAAAAGTGATGATTTCAAACCTTATGTTTTGAAGAGCAACGACAAAGGAAATTCATGGATTTCAATTGCAGGTAATCTTCCGCAGAACGGTGCTGTTAGTTCTATTGTCGAGGATCCTGTGAATCCCAATTTGTTATTCGTTGGAACCGAGTGGGGCGTATATTTTACGGTCGATGGCGGCGAAAAATGGATGCAGTTGAAAAACGGAATGCCGAAAGTAAAAGTACCCGAACTTGTTATTCAAGAAAGAGAAATGGATTTAGTAGCGGGAACCTTCGGAAGAGGATTTTATATTCTAGATAATTATTCTCCTTTGAGGGAAGTTACATCGGAATTGTTTAATAAAGACGCACACATGTTTAAAATTAAAAATGCATATATGTTCAGAACCCATATGGGTAAGTATGGGCAGGGTTCTACTTTTTACCGGGCACCGAATCCTGAATACGGAGCAGTTTTCACATACTATGTAAAGGACGTTCCCAAAACTTTGAAGGCTGAAAGGAAAAAGAAAGAAGGAGAACTTTTTAATGAAGGGAAACCGATACCGCAGCCCACATACGAGGAATTGAAAGCTGAAGAAGATGAAATTGCCCCTTATTTTTTATTTACTATTACCGATTCAAACGGAAACATTGTTAAGAAATTTTCAAAATCTGCAAGTGCGGGCATTCACAGGGAAAGTTGGGATTTGACACATACAAGTTATAATCCTGTTAGAATGAAGAACAATAAATTTGATCCGACATCTAATCCCGGCAGCAGTTTATCAGTTATACCCGGAAAATATTATGTGTCAATGTCAATGGTGGTTAGACGTGAAGAAAAGCAATTGATTCCTCCAACTGAATTCAATGTTAAACTACTCGAAACTCATACACTTCCTCCTACAAAACCTGAGGATAAAATTCAATTTGAGAAAGATGCACTTGAACTGGCAAGAAAAGTTGTCGGTGCGAGAGAACTCACTGAAGAATTGGTTAATAAAATTGAGATACTGAAACAGACAGCTCAAAAAACTCCTGCTGAAACAAACGAAGTAATGAATAAGCTGTTTGATGTTTCAAAGAAACTCGATGCTATTATGTTTGACTTTAACGGTAGACCTGCCAAGGCAAGTACGGAAGAAATTCCTCCGGCAATAGTCCCTTTAAATTGGAGGCTGAATGATTTAACAGGTCCTTCGATGTACACACATGCGAATATTACTCAAAGTCAGAAAACTGCTTTTGAAATTTTATCGGATGCATTACCGGGAATTGTGAGTCAACTCAAAACAATTATGACGATAGATATTCCGGGAATAGAAAGCAATCTAAAAGAACTAGGAGCCGTTTGGGCGCCCGGTATGTTGTTAGATTGATCCGGATATTAGAATAATTACACGGGGATGAATTAATTTTCTAACTTAAGTTCATTCCCGTTTTTATTAAAGGTCAGCCAATCATTTTGAAATCATGAAACCTAAGTTCACTACCGAAGTAAAACCATCTTCTGTATTTTCTTCAATCCTTTAAATCGTAATTCGCAAAAATAATTACCTGAAGCGACAAGACTTCCGTTATTGCTTTTACCATCCCACTCTAATATGTGAGAGCCTTTTGTGAGAGAACTATTAAATAAATTTCTTACCAGTTGTCCGTCAATTGAATAGATTTTTAATTCGGCATTTCCAACGTCAGGTAACTCAAAATAAATTTTTGTAGATGGGTTAAACGGGTTTGGGTAATTTGAAAGAAGCAATCTGTAATTGGTAAGTATTTCCGCGTCATTATCATTAATAGCAGTTACGATGCCCATTGTACCGTCAATATTAATGTTTTGAGCAAAAACATCGCCGAAATCGTTACGCTCATCTCTCCATGCTAGTATTGCTTGAGTGCTATTCGCTCTGATAATTAAATCATCTTTATTACCATTTTCAGCTAAAGACACCATAACTTCGGGCCAAAGAATATTGCCTGAAGTATCAATTGCGGTTGTAAGAACTGCAGCATCATTCGCAGTAGGTGATGAACTTTCAAAAAATGAAATAAAAACCATCGAGTCAATTCCAGCTAATGATGCAAAGCCAAGTGGTTTTGATCCAAGAGATCTGATTTGCTTAGCCGATCTTCCGAAAAGAAGATTTCCATTTTCACTGATTTTTTGAAGCGATAGTCCCCATTGATTCTGATCATAGTTTTCTGTCACCCAAAACACATATAAGTTATCGCTTCGCTGTGTTCTTGTTATTGATGGATACAAGTGAAGTTTAGAATTATCGTTTGAAACATAAATCCCGTTATGAGGAATTAATAAATTCCCGCTGGAATCAATATGACCGATACCAACATTGAATTGATCCAAAGCCGGCTGATGTTCCCAGAAAGCCCAAGCCCCGCCTTTTCCATCGGAAAGTATACCCGGTATTTTGAATCCGGGAATTCCGCCCAACGAATAAATATCAATTCCACCAATCCACATGGGTTCGCCAATCGAATTAAATTTTTGAAAATACAAATCAGAAGTCAATGCAGGGAATGAACCGGTAGAATTTTTATACAGCATTATTATATTATCACCGTCTGAAGGAACAATTAATCCATCAGTTATCAGACTGCTGTCGCTTGTGAATAAAACTCCATCTCCCCAGAGCAAATCACCATTAGGACTCAGTTTCTGCAGCCTGGTTGACTGTCCGTTTTCCTCCGTGAGCCATGCAACCACAACATTACCGGAATCAGTGACACATACTTTAGGAGCAGCTTCAAAATAATTATTATCCGGAGGTGAAATTGATACACCGTCATTCCCCCATAAAAAATCACCGCTTGGAGATATTTTATAAACAAACATGTCCCAATCCCCGCCGTCACGTACATCATTAAAAACCAATATCGCGTTACCGGATTTATCGACAGTTAAATCGTAATCAGTTAACCATGAATTCTGCGGGTGGCTACTGATCAGTATTCCGTTCTCTTCCCATGCTGGATTACCTGAAGAATCTAGTCTCTGCATGTACATTGAATAATTTCCATCCCGGTCATCATACCATGAATAATAACTGCTGCCGTCTGAAGCTAACTGCATCTTTGGTATTGTTTGATCACCACCAATTTGTGCAACCGGAGTGTTCTGTGATGGATCATCAGTCCATTGACTAAAAATTGTTACGTAGAAAAGGCTTAAAATTATTGTCAGAAATATCTTGGTATGAATTGATTTCATGCTTAACTCCGGGAAGTTATAAAGAAATGTTTCAATGATTATTAAAATAGCATTTTTCAAATATGTGAGCAATCTTTTAAAGTATGTCCTTCAATTGCGAAATCATATAGTCACATTTCAGTTGATTTCCATACCTTTATCAAATCAGAGATCTAAGTCAAGACATGCTTCAAAGAACCTGAGTAATTCCATATTTGAAATTAGATTCAAATATTGTATAATCTCATTAGAATTTATCGAGCTGAAATTTGATTCTTGGATAGTGCAATGACTGATTCTTCTTCTAATCAAAAACTATTTTTTGATCGAAATCTAAAAATAATTTACCTCATTACATTGATGGCTGTTCTCGGAGTATCAAGTATAACCCCGGCATTTCCTAAGATTACAAGAGAACTTAATATTAGTGCAGAAGCAATAGGACTGTTGATAATCCTTTTCACCTTGCCCGGCGTACTGTTAACACCTGTTTTGGGAGTTGCTGCCGACAGGATCGGACGCAAGATAATCATGATTCCATCTCTCTTTTTATTTGGTATTGCAGGTTTTTTATGTGCATTTGCTCCGACTTTCGAATTGTTGCTTATCTTTAGATTTTTACAGGGAGTTGGCGCTGCGTCACTGGGATCGTTGAATGTAACCTTAATCGGTGATCTTTTTAAGGGAAAAGATCGTGTAACTGCAATGGGATTTAATGCAAGCGTTTTGAGTATTGCTACTGCAAGTTATCCTTTTATTGGAGGTTTACTTGCAAACATCTCATGGCACATGCCTTTCTTTCTTCCCATATTTGCAATTCCGGTTGCATTGCTGGTATTATATAAATTGGATAACCCTGAACCTAAAGTAACTCAAAATTTAAAACTGTATCTGAAAACAGCTTTCGCCGGTATAAAAGATAAAAATGCATTGATATTATTTCTTGGGAGTGTTGTTACATTTATATTATTATATGGATCATTCCTAACCTACATACCAATTTTTCTTGATCGGAGATTCGCTTCCGAACCTATCATGATTGGTATTATGATGTCTATTATGTCAATCACTACCGGCATAGTATCATCGCAGCTTGGAAGATTCTCTAGATCTTTCGGTGAAAAAAAATTAATTATTTTCTCATACCTTGTTTATGGATTCGCTTTATTCATTATTCCATTTATAGATACTTTCTGGTCTCTTTCATTCGTTGTGGTGCTTTATGGAATCGGGCAGGGACTTAACATTCCTTCGGTTCAATCTCTTTTGGCGAGTATAGCTCCAATGGAATACCGCGCTGCATTTATGTCAATGAATGGAATGCTTCTTCGTCTCGGACAGACACTTGGACCGGTAATAATGGGACTAGTATATGTATTCGGAAATCTCAATTGGGTATTTTTTGCTGGTACAATTTTCGCTTTATTAATGATAATACCTTTCATGCTTTTTAGAGCAGAAGATTAATAGCATTTTAAATGGAGAATGAATGTGCGTAGTTTTTCAAATGATATTTCTGCAGCTCGATAAAATCAAGAAAACCTTCAGTTATTTTGATCTGCATTAGACAATCCTATCTCCATTTTCGTTGAAGAAATAAATTCTGGAACTATTCATAAAGAGCTTGATTTTATTGCCTATTATTACATTTGCATCTGAGTCCACTCTAGCAACTTGTTGTTTATCTTGAATTGTAAAATATAAAAATGTTTCATTTCCCAAAGGCTCAATAACTTCGATAATCGCTTCGATGAAAAAATCTTCCTCAGAACTATTTATTCTTGTAAGCGAAAAGTGCTCAGGTCTGATGCCGAGAATTAGTTTATTCTTTATAAATCTATTTAATTTATTCGAAAAACTCGCCGGTAATTTTATATTAATTTTTTCACTTACGGAAAATGTCAATGCACCTTCATTATTAATTACACCTTCCAAAAAATTCATGGCAGGACTTCCGATAAATCCACCAACAAAATGATTTACCGGTTCATTGTAAAGATGCAGTGGTGAATCAATTTGCTGAACCAAGCCGTTATTCATAACAACAATTCTATTCCCCATTGTCATCGCTTCGGTCTGATCATGCGTAACATATATCATTGTTGCATCCAGCCGGTGATGAAGCTTTGAAATTTCAGTGCGCATTTGTACTCTTAATTTAGCATCAAGATTGCTTAACGGTTCATCAAATAAAAATACTTTTGGATGTCTGACAATAGCTCTTCCGACAGCGACTCTTTGTCTTTGTCCGCCTGATAGAACCTTGGGTTTACGATGAAGATACTCTTCTAATCCAAGTATTTTCGCTGCTTCAGCTACTCTAGTAGTAATTTCATCTTTCGAATATTTACGAAGCTTTAACCCAAATGCCATATTGTCGTACACAGTCATATGCGGATACAAAGCATAATTTTGAAAAACCATTGCAATATCTCTATCTTTTGGCGGTTGATTATTAACAACCTCTCCATCAATTAAGATTTCCCCTTCTGTAATTTCCTCCAATCCGGCAATCATTCTTAACGTGGTTGATTTGCCGCATCCCGATGGTCCCACTAATACAACAAACTCTTTGTCTTCAACAGTAAAATTTACATTATCGACAACTTTCTTTTCTTCGCTGTATATTTTCGAAACATTTCTTAATTCAACCTGTGCCATTTTCACCCACTATTAATTGAAACTAATATCTATTTTATTTCCTTCCTCTTTCTGCAAAAATTCAAATATTATTTTTTGAACACCTTCTTTCAAATCATGTTCTTCTATTGAAATTAATTTTTCACCATCAATTAAAATATTTTTACTCCGCATCGGAGAAATAATTTCTACCAGGACTTTATTACTCGAAAAAGATTTTGTGTAGAATGAAAGTGTTTTTGAACTGCTCGAATATTCGGGATTTATTATTTTCGTATTAGCTTTTGTTATCATCGGGTCATTAAGATTTCCAAGTTCAATTGATATCTCAGTTGGTGCTTCATCATCATCAGGAATAATGTATGAAGGTGAGTTTTGTCCGTCAATTAAAAAAGATGAAACAAATTCCCCTTTTCCGGAAATCGATATCGGGACCAGCTTCCCGGCAATTGTAAGATGAAGATTAACCGTATCCGAATCATTCGGCAAGTAGGGATGTATCGAAATATTCCAGTCATTTTCCCGGATACCGTAAAGATTGTAAAGTGAATATAAATACCATCCGCCTGCCCATAAAAATTGAGGTTTATCAATTTTACCGTAAAGATCTGGGTTCGACTTATCACTAATCCTATATTCGTACATTGCCGGCTGACCGTTTGGGCTATTAATCACTCCATCCAACGTCATAATCTTCCTAATAAATTCATAGGCTTCATCATACCTTTGATTACTAATCAACCCGAGAGCATACCACGCATTGCCGTGCGGCCAAATTCCACCGTTCGCATAATAAAAAGGTTCCCCTGCTTCATTACCGGCGAAGCCCATATAATCAACAAGTTCATGAAGATCCATTGGGAATAGTGTATAGACGCCAAGATTCTCATCAAGTAAATAATTGCTGGCAGTTTCTATTAACTGAGCATTTCTCATATCATCTAACAATTCAAAATGAGATGCGAGCATTGATCCCATATAAATATGCTTATCTTCTGTTCCGTCTTCAAAATAACTTGTGAGATAATTTAAGTCGTTGTTCCACAATTCATTAATCAAGTTTTTGTGAAGAGAATCTGCGATTGAACTATATTGCAATATTTCAGCATTGTCTGTATTTAACTCAGCGGAGAAATAATTAAACTCTCGCAACGCCTTAATGGCAAGGATTGTCATATATGCGCGGGGTCCGTAATTGTTTCCGATATCCCACCAATCAGGCCGGAATGAATACATTAAATTATTCTCTTTATTCTTCAGCGCAGTGTTTATACTTTGCTGCACATAAGGTAAAAGAATCCTCGCAAACTCATAATCACCGGAATGCCTCAAATATCGAGCGGCGAGAATAGTAAACCAAAAGTGATTCCAATTTTCAGTTCCGGCATATTCTGTTGCGTATTTTCCGTCCTTCCAATAATAGGCGTGCGGTATCACATTATTCTCATCTGCATGTTTGAGAATAAATGTAAGATCATTTTTTACTCTCTCCAAATCAAAATTTACTGCTGCAAGATCAGTCAGTAAAGCATCGTGCGTAAAATAAAAGTTATACTCGGCTGGAGCGGGCATCGGCACAATATCCGTATCGATGTAATGAGCATTTGTTTTTAATACAGCCAAAGCCCATTCCGTTGTAAAATCAAACACCGCGTTTCCAGTTTTTATTACTTGCCCGCTGGAAGAATTCTCTATTATATAATTTTCATACTCAGCAATTTCTTTTTTATAATTTTTTTCTAAGCCGGCAATTACTGCTTCAGACTCCCCAATTTTTTCCGAACCTATCAATTGTACTATATCAAGAGTTTCGCCGGGTTGTAACTCTTTTTTATATACAAATGTCACTCCCGGTTTTGAATAACAATCTCCTTCCCCTTCGGACTGGAATTTAACAGTCGAATTGAAAGGCTTTTCACCAACATTGTAAAAGAATATTTGCGCATTACCCGTGTCATCATAATCATAGAATAGATTAATTAGCCTGCTGTCAGTACTTGTTTTTGCAGTTCCAGAATCGATCAGAGAATATGTGTGACTTGTGCGAATTACAGCAGCATACCGTAAACATATTTCATAATTTTTTGGTGAACCGGATTTATTTTCAATTACAAACTCAGCGCTCATAGCAGGTTCGTTCATGCAAAATTCATATTTTATTTTTATTCCCGAATCAAGAGTGTCTTTTGAAAATTCCACATCATATGGTGTTTGAATAACTTTCCACGGTGCCTCTTCGAAAACAAAATATGGTTCATCTCCGATTTTTAATCCCATAGACATAATTCTATAATTTTCTCTTTTCCAATAATCTTCACTTACATCGATACTGTTGGCAACAGGGTAATAAAAACTGATTCTATTAATCATCGGGAAACTATTATGAATTTCAATTCCCACAAACGGGCTTCCGACTTCAATCTGACTCACTTCATTTTTCGATTCAATTTTCAGCGAATCATTATTGGCTGCAAATAGATTTATTACAGCGATAAACAATAAGACAAAAAGTAAAGATATTTTGTTAAACATCATCACACCGTTTATGTTAATTCAACAATGCCGTTTTAATTACCGATATAAAATTTCCGGCTTTCATTCTAACAAAGTAAATGCCGGAATTTACTTTTATCCCGCTGCTGTTTTTACCATTCCATATAGTTGAATAAAAACCGGGAGCTTTTTCTTCCTGTATTAGAGTTACGACTTTTTGACCGAGAACGTTGAAGATATCTATGTTTACAAACGAATAATCTTTAACTCGGAAATTAATGCTGGTTTGGCTGTTAAAAGGATTCGGATAATTCTGATATAATAAGTTATTCACCGGGATTATTTCATCATCATTCTTTATGGATGTTTCCAAATCATAGAACTGAATTATCTCTTGATATGAAAGGGCATAATCAAACAGTCGTAAATCATCAATTTTACCGTTAAAGTTGTATTGATTATTCCCGGGAACCGTTTGACCGAGTGTTAAATCAACTGGAGAAAAATTGATATCGCCGTTCCAATACTTAAATGCGTCAAGTTTTCCGTTGATATACAATTCTAAATCCAACCCGGAATAATAGCCGGTTACATTGTACCAATTATTTTTTTCCAGGATTGTTTCCGAATCAAGATCTGTTATTCCACCGCTTGTATTTATTGTCCATCTAATTCTATCATTGGAAATAGATACTTTCCACCTGTTCTCCCAGCTTCCGTGTGATATAGGATATTGTTCTCTGTCGTAAAACTCTTGTATATAAATCCAAAAGTTGAGCGTTATAGAATTCGAAAAATTGAGTAAAGATGAATTTACAATGCGCATATTATCATTTATTCCATCGAATTTATATGCTTTCTGTACTTCATCAAAGCGGTCTGTAGTTAGTATAGCGCCATTTACGGTAATTGAATTATTGTTTCCGCTTTCATCTTGTGCATTCCCGTCAAAGGGAAGAAAGAGAATCAAATTTCCGGATTGTGTATCTGAAAAATCACGCACAGCAACAGCAATACTATCGGTATCGCTTTCCCCGGTGGGATCAGTCACTTTGCACTTTATAAAGTAATTGCCTTCTTCTACCGGGGCTGTCCAATTTATATTTGTTCCGCTGCCTGTAATAATTCCGTTTGTACAAGACCATTCATATGTTATTTCATCACCGTCCTCATCCGAAGCGATGCATATTATTTCGGAGGTTCCTCCAAGATCTACTTTTCTAGGTTCGGCTTCCAAATTATTTATCACAGGCGCTTCATTATAATACTCAATTACATTGATTATTAACTGCTCAAAATCCGTCGTTCCGTTACCGTCGCTGACTTCAACAATAATTGTAAAACTGCCGGTATCACTTGGTGCTTTCCATATTATACTTGCACCTTCACCGGTTATCACACCGGCATCCGATGCCCAGTTATATTGAAGATTATCACCATCCTTGTCAACAGCGGTACAGAAAATAAACGCAGAATCATTCCTGAGAACTTCATATTGAATGGACGCTAAGCTTTTAATTCTGGGTGGGAAATTATCAACCGTCTGCCCAGACGAATAATCAACGACAACATCATTTATCAACAACTTGTTGTAATCGTATGTTGCAATTCCGCCAGCCGGGGTTATTACAACTATATAAGAACTAACTGCCGGAATAGATAATTGAACAATTCCTGTAACACTAGTCATTAAGAAATTATTGGTCGTCGTTTCATATATATCGCTGTTATTACTTCCAGCATCGAATGATATGGTTTGCGGAATATCGTAAGGATTATAAATCAAATAAGTTGGATAAGCATCATCTCGAAAAAAATCAGTTATCAATAAATTCAGTTTTAGTATCCCTTCGATCTCTGTTGTGTCAATTATACTGCCGAATATTCCAACATGAGACGAGCTGTAAAGAGTTAAATTTGTATTCCCCCATCCGCCGTCAATTGCATCGCCGGTTGCATAGGGTGATACTCCGAACTTCAGTTGCTTCAACGCTTCGTGAGCAATTAATGAATTAGGATCATATTGATATGCCCATTCTTCACTATCCTGTTTGTTAGCAGGTAAGTATTCTGTATAAAAATATCTGGCGGCATTGGCTGCATTAAGCGTCCATTTTCCGAGCGCATTTGCGAAACGATCATCATAACGCAAAAGGGGAAGCAGTGCCCCTGCTTGTTCAAAGGTGTTCATTGAGAATGCATAATCATTAGAACCGTTTACTTCGCCGATCAAACCGGAAACATCCAGTCCACCCCAAGTGCCGACTATTGCTCCCCAATTACGCAGAGGTCCAACATCAAAGCACCAGTTGATCATTTTTTCAATATCATATTCTGTTCCTAATTCCGCGTTCATTTTCGCGGCAATATATGTACCGTAAACTAATTGTAATTCATAAGCTGGATTAGTTGGATAATCGTTGAGAAATTCCATCGCCCATTCGGCACCAATTCTGAAATTTACATCTCCCGTTTCTTTGTAAGCGTTGTATAATAACCAAGCGATTGCTCCTGCTGCTTCCGGTTCTTTAACTCCCCCTTCGTAAGGAGTCATAGTTGATAAATACCACCCGCGGTAATCCATGAACGGAACATTCCACGGCGTTGCACTTCCACCCATCGTTTCTACTGCTGTTAACCATTGACTTGCAACGCTCCTTAATTGATAATAAAAATCATCTGTCTCAGGATATAAATCATAAAGCTGGTAAAAGAATACATTCGGCATCGTGGCATACCACCAGTCGTCACCGCTTTCGGAAACCGGGTGATTGAGATAAACATTTTCTTCCGGACGATTATTAAAATACTCCCGGCACATTCTCACCCAATCATAACCGTTTTGATTGCTCTTATCTATTCCAGTTAAAGCTGCACCGACAACAGCGGGGATAACATTTATAGCTTCGCCCGATTCAGGCGATGTTGTTCCGACCACCGTGTGTAACCCGAAACTTACATCACCGGGATAGTTTACCGTATTATATCGAAAAAATATTAGAGGGAGATATTGACCGGAAGCATCTATATCAAAAACGAAAGAATCGTAGCCGTGTGTAACTTCTTCCCAATTACGCATTAAATAAGGCGATGGGAAATCCGGCATTTGATCTATCCTATTAATACTAATTTGCTGTGCTTTCAATTCATAATTAGCAAAAGAAATAAGGATAAAGATTATTACAAATGCCTGTATTCTTACTGAAATTTTTTTCATTTTATTTCGATCTACTTAAAAATTTGTTAAGTGAAAATATTTTTATATCGTCAAGGTCTAAGTGGTCAACTTTATTAAGAATATTTACAACGATTTCCTTACCCGGAATTACAGTGAATCCACGCTTATCAAATTCAATTCCTTTTGAATATAAGTCGACAAAAAAAGCGGGTTTATCTGTTGATACAATCACTCTCTGCACTCCCGGATTGACATCGAGTTGTAACGATACGTTTGCTATTTGCATTTTCAAATATTTCCATGGAGACGTTGAAAAATAATTCGAGGAAATTATCTCTCCCGAATCATTCTCTAACTCGGCAAAAAGTAGTGAATTCTCATTACTGAAATATTCACCGGATGAAATTGATTCAATATCAATAGTTTCACTTCCACCAACAGTAACAGGGTTTGATATTTGCTTTTCAATCCGACCGGTGTATGTATCTATAAAATATAGTTTGTAAGTTCCAATAAATTTTGCATCACCTTGATTTTGAATCTTGGCAATTATTTTATCATTCTTTTTTATAAAGAATATTATTTGTGCCGATAGTATTTCTTTTACAAAGTGATAAGCAATTTTGGGTTTTAGTTCGTAATCAATTATTGACCAACTCGTTACCTGCCAACTGTCATTTAACTGCCAAATTATAGAACCGTTTGTTCGTCCGTTCGTTCTCCAATGTTCTAAACAGGTTTTGAGTGCAAATGCTTGGTTGAGTTGAGCAAGGTAGAAGTAATCATCCCAGCTTGTTGTTATCGGTAAGTGAGCTGAAAGAAATTTCCAAATTCTCTCAGGTCCTTCCACTTGTTTATTATGAAATTCAAAAATCCTATCAAATAGAAATTGATTTTCGCTTGGAATAATTTTTTCCATCGTACCTTTATTAGCCGGACCTTGAAAACCAAATTCCGATACGAATAAACTTCTATCTTCAGAAACCTTTTCATAATCAATCCAGTTACTCCATATTCCCCATTGATGCGTATTCCCGGAGTTAAATGAATTCGGGTCTTTATCCTCTCCGAATGGAGAAGACGGATGATAAGGACACAGCGGGTCTAACTTTTTCAACATCGATGGAATTATATCATGATAAATTTTATACCCGGGCATTTCTTTATACGAGCTCTTCTGCTTCTGGAACCAAATCCATTCATTTTCATTGTTGCCGCACCAAAGCGCTATTGAGGGATGATATTGAAGCCGCGTTATATTTTGGTCAACTTCTTTTTTTACATTTTCAATAAACTCTTTGTGCTCAGGATAAGCGCCGCATGCAAACATAAAATCCTGCCAGACCAGTAAGCCAAGTTCATCGCAAAGCTCATAAAAATAATCGCTCTCGTAAATTCCGCCTCCCCAAACTCTAATAATATTCATATTTGCACTTTGTACAAAGGAAAGCAGCTTTAAATATTTTTCTTTTTCAATACGAGGAAGAAACGAATCTGCCGGAATCCAGTTTACACCTTTAGCATAAATATCTTTGTTGTTTATACGGAGTTTAAATGTATTTTCTTTCTTCTCTTTAGTTATTAATTCAATAGTCCTTATCCCAACTTTTTTATTAATTGAATCGATTTCATTATCATTTCCATCCAGCAATATCAAAGTAAGATTATATACATTTGGCTCACCTTCACTTTTAGGAAACCATAGTTTAGGATTGTGGACAGACAACTCACAGTTATAATCACCGTCACCGTAAATTTTAACTTGCTTCTCAACCTCTCCTAACTTAACAGCCAATCTGTTTCTATTTTTCTTTTTACTTCTGATTTTAGCTGTTACTTTAACTCTAGCTTTCGACTTCGTAATTTTTAATGTGCTGAATCCAAATGAGACTATTTCTGCAGATGCCGGCGTTTCCAAATAAACATTTTTCCAGATCCCGGAAGTTGGAAAAGAAGGTCCCCAATCCCAACCAAACGAATACTGCGCCTTTCGTATATAAGCCCTGTATGAATTCAATTCGACCGGAATTTTTCCGTAGTGCTTTTCCTTTTTGATTGAATATCTGACGGGAGAAAAGAAATATACTGTTAGTTCATTTTTGCCCTTTACCAAATACCTGCCAATTGAAATTTTATGCCGGAGAAACATATTCTCACAAAAATGAATTTTCTTCCCATTCAGAAATATGTCGGCAACTGTGTCAATTCCGTCGAAAATTAAATTGTATTTTTTATTTGCGTCGTTGATATCAAATTCGGTTTTATATACCCAATCATTTTTAGCGATCCATTCCAATCTTGATTCATTATCACTATAGTAGGGATCATCAATAATTCCGTTCCTAAGCAAGTCGGTATGAATTGTTCCCGGCACAAAAGCGTCAAACCATTCTCCAGGTTTAATAATTCTGTTTGGAATACTTTTAAGTCCTCTTGATTTTTTTGAAAGGGAAAATTTCCAATTGTCATGTAGTATTTGTATTTTCTTTTCCATAATCCTTACGCATAAAAGCCATTAAAAGTTTACCGAACGATAAATTGTGAGAAGGTTTTAATCATCCGCCGATAAAAAATATTTCAACGCTGTTTCATTCTCTTTGATTTTAATTAGTGTGAGCAGTCCTTCGATTGTAGATTCGGCCCCTGAATTTCTGTTAAGTTCCACTTCAGAATTAATCCCGTCAAATACTCTGCCCGTTTCTTCGTCATACAGTTTTGTATTTAATACATTTCTTCCTGTAAGCCATTTTGCAGCAAGCGCTGCATTTTTAGCATATTCCTCATTGCCTGTAATCTGATGAGCCTTCAACAGTGCGAAAACCATTGGTCTAATGTTATAAGCTATTTGCGAATATTTCTCTTTTTGATGTAAACGTGAATTGCTATCTACAATTTCGATTGTGAACGAGTTAAGATAATTTTCTGAAATAAGCGCCGGATAATAATTATCGAGTTCCGTTAGTGCCGATGCTATAAGTTCAGAATCATTTAATACCTGGTGGGCATTTAATAAAGCATACGATTGCAAATTACCCCATGCATGCCACAAATTTTGCCAGCTTATAAATGCACCGTTGTATTCAAACGTTTCATCGTTAACCTGCATAGACATAATACCTTCCGATAGTTTTTTCATATAATTCAATATTGACTGATCTTCGCTCAGTTTATAGTAACCGGTTAATCCCATTAATAATAAAGCAGATTGATCGGAAGCATACTTTCCAGGCAGCCATGCCGGAATATCAATTCCTGCAAATTTTTCATAATTGTATTCAGTGGGAATTTCTTCTTTAACTGATTTAATCAGTCGTTCAATGCTATTCCAAATTCTTGCTGCAAACAAAGAATCGTTTTGCCGGTAGTAATTATATGATTCAGACAGAACCCACAGCGCTCTCCACGACCACCAATTCGCTTCGGCAATGCTCGTCCTGAAATCTTTATTGATTGAATAATCCTCCCATATAAAATTATAGAAATACCCGTTTTCAGCCTGCATGTACAGAACAAACTCAATCAATTGCTTGTTTTTATTTATGCTTTCCATTTGCTTGTTTAATTGCCAATCAAATAAGTAAAATACTGCTGCTCTAGCCGCATCATCAACGCAAGCAATCCCTTCGTCATCGTCACCGATATAATTATATTCCGGGTAGTTACTATATATATGAACAATTGCCATATCGATACTATCGACGGATATTTCCTCGTAAAGAAAATCGAGATGATCAGTATTAACAACTAATTCATTTTCTTCATTGCATCCGAAGAGAAATAAGAAAACAAATGGAATCACCAAAATAGTTTTCAAATGCATTTTGCTTATCATTTACACACCGATAATAAATCTTCAACTGTAGTTTCTGCCAGACAAATATTCATATCCGCTCCACTGTAATAAATTTTCACATTTCCGTTGTCTTCAAAGATCCAACCGGTTGAGAAAACAACATTATTAACATCTCCGATTCTCTCATACTCTTCATCGGGAGATAGTATCGGCTCTTTACTTTTACCAATAACTTTCCATGGTTCGTTTAAATCAAGAAGTAAAACACCCAGTTTATAGATAGAAGTAATACCAAAACCGCGTACACCATGATAAAGCATTAACCAACCTTTATCTGTTTTAACCGGGTTGCTCGAAGCGCCTATTTTATCTTGCTCCCAGCTTCCTTCCTCAGGATTCATCAATACTTGATGCCTGCCCCAATGAATCAAATCCGGGCTTCGGTTAATCCAAATATCTTTTCTATGTTCGGCAGATGGTCTGTCAACTTTCCAATAATACCCGTTAATTTTTTCCGGGAAAAGTGAACAGTCTTTGTTTGACGATTCCGAAATCGGTCCATGAATCTTTACATCCTTAAAATCACTTGTCTCAGCCAAAACAATCAACGGCATATATTTTGAATAACCTGTATAGGTTATAAAATATTTACCGTCAATAGGTGTAATCCTTGCGTCTTCAATTCCCCACTCGACGTATTTATAACATTTGGTATGATGATCGGGTGTTAAAAATAGTTCATCGTTTATTTTAAAATCATATCCGTTCCTACTTTCAGCTATCACCAATGATGATCTGCCGGTTGGTAATTCAACTCTACATAAAAGTAAATAAGTATCGTTTATTTTAACTGCTCCGGGATTAAAAATGCTATTAACTCTAAATGGAACATCCTCTTTTGTAATTAGTGGATTATTTTTACTTCGTGTGATTTCCATATTTTACCTGGTTTAATTATTAGTTTATATTTCAGAAAATTTATTTAGCAATTTGTTTTTATCAATCCTTGCAAAACCGCATGCGGAATCAGACATGGCATAGGGAATTATAAAGTTATTGTTATGAAGAAGCGATCCGCACGAATAGACAACATTGGGCACGTAACCTTCTCGTTCATCATCGCTAGGTTCAATAAGCGGTTCGTTTAATTTTCCGATTATTTTATACGGATTTTCAAGATCAAGAAGTATTGCGCTTATAACATAATTTCGCAAAGGACCAACTTCATGCGTGAAAAGAACCCAGCCTTTCTCCGTTTCAATTGGAGAACCGCAATTTCCAATTTGAATAAATCCCCACCACCGGGAAGGTGTTAATAATGTTTCTGCTTTCTTCCACCGGAATAAATCCTCGGATTTCATTATGTATATGTTTTCTCCGTCTTGACGCGATGTTATAAAATATTTGCCGTTTACTTTTCGCGGAAATATTGCCATCCCTTTGTCTTTTATCATTTTGCCATGCAAAGTTCCTATGTCAAAATTTTTAAAATCATTCGTCTCAATGATTTGTGTTCTGAATGTTTTGCCGTTGTACGCCGTATATGTTGCATAATATTTCACATCACCGTTGTTAACGAACTTCACAAACCTGGCGTCTTCTAATCCCATTAACTCAGCTTTGGAATTAGGGAAAAGAACTCTTTCGCTTATCACTGAATCATCTTCGAAACTACAGGTATAATTTGCCTTACGAATTTTGTTTAGTTCATTCTTGGATAGATTACTAACCGCTGATTTTTTATTCTTTAGTTTTTTCATCGAGTAAACTTTTTTATCAGCTAAAGTTTTGTAGATCGATTCATTGATGAACTTTACATCACCTTCCGCCGAAACGATCCCTTCTCTAAATTCAATTGATGAAACATGACCTTCCCCGGTGGCTCTTAAACTCATTACAAATTTCAATTCTCCTTTGGCTGTACCCGATTGATCAGGATGAGGAACAATTGAAGGATTAAACAACGCTGCTGATTCTATTGAGTATTCTTTCGAAAAATATGCTCCGATCAACATTTTTTTTCTTTCCGAAAGGCTTTCAGTCGAACGTATATATTTTTTAACCTTCTTATAATGTAACTGTAATTTCGCTTCGAAATTTTTGTGTCTCAAAGAAAATTCATCGAATATCTTTTCAACACTTTTTTCCACTTCAGTTTCACTGAGCGATTGTATTCTTTCAAGTATCCTTATCGATCTACCTTTATTCATTTTAAAGAATAGAAGTACTACTTTTTTCGGATCCGGTCTCAAAAATAAATTTAGTTTCTCTGCTCTCATTGTTTATTCCTTTATACCGCTGCTAGCCATACTTTGAATAAAATATTTTTGGAAGAAGATATATGCAATTATAATTGGAAGAGCGAGAAGAACTGCCGAAGCCAGTTTAACTCCCAATTGAGATTCTGCTCTTCCGCCTACTGCAAAAAGGGTAATTAATTGCGGCATTGTCATTAAACTTTCATCTCTGATTACAATCAATGGCCAGAGCACTTCATTCCATGAAGCCATAAATGTTATTATTCCGATAGTAACAAGAGCCGGAATTGAATTAGGCCACAAAATTTTGAAAATAATTTGTATCTCACTGCAGCCGTCGAGTTTTGCTGCATCGATTAAGCTCTGTGGAATTGATTTGAAATACTGCCGGAACATTATTATTCCCAGTGCATTTATGAAATACGGAACTATCAGTGCGAGGTATGTATCAACCCAGCCGAACTTTACCATAATAATGTATTGAGGAATTAATGTTATTTGAAAAGGGAGTGTCATCGTAAAAATGATTATGTAAAAAATTAAATTCCTTCCTTTAAATTCAAGTCTCGAGAGGGCATATCCAATCATAGAACCGAATACAAGCACTCCGATTGTTACAGAAGATGAAACAATCAAACTGTTGATCAATGATCTGCCGATAGGAATTTTTTCGAACATCTGAGAATAACTGCTCAATGAAAAAGATGACGGCAGTAAGGTTAAATTGGCAATTTCATTTTCCGGCGCAAACGAAGCCGCAACCATCCAGTAGAAAGGATAAATAAATATCAAGGCTCCCGTAAAGAGAAATAAATAGAATAATATTCTTTTGATAATTTTCAAATATCACGCTCAACAAATCTTTTTTGAATGACAATAACCAACAATATTATCAAGGCGAAGAAAAATCCTAATGTAGCCGAATAGCCCATGTGATAATAGAAGAAGCCCTGTTTATATATATACAACACGGCGGAAATTGTACTGTTAAGAGGTCCTCCCCCCGTCATTATGTAAGGTTCAATAAACAAGGAAAACCCGCCGATTGTAGAAAGTATAACTACCATAAAAATTGTTGGGTTGATCATAGGAAGTGTTATCTTAAAAAACTTCTGCCATTTAGATGCACCCTCCATATCAGCGGCTTCATAATATTGTTCCGGCACAGTTTGTAAACCAACTAGAAAAAGTACTATGTATAATCCAACATTTTTCCAAGTAGCCATCAATGCAATCGAAGGCATTGCTACGTTTGGGTCGGTCAGCCAGCCTATTTTGTCCAATCCGATTGAAACGAGAATTCTATTTAACAGCCCCGTATCAAATCCGTAAAGCTGCTGCCATAGAATTGTAACAACTACGCCCGAAACAATAACAGGAAGAAAAAAAGCAGCTCTAAAAAATCCCCTGAACTTAATTTTTTGATTCAAAACTTCAGCAAGAAAAAGGGCGACGATAATTTGCAAAGGAATGTGTATTACTAAAAAGATAAGTGTATTTATCAACGATTGTAAAAATACAGCATCCTTAAATAACCTGATATAATTGCTCAACCCGGTGTATTCCATCGGGGAGATGATATTCCATTTGTGAAACGTTAAGACAATCGAAAACACAACAGGAAAAGCCACAAACACAAGGAAGTGAATGATATATGGAGAGACTAATAAATAAGGCGTTATTTTATTATTAAATTTCATTTTTCCTATTCAAGAAATAATAAGTTAACCGCATCAGCCGCATCTTGAATTGCCTGCTCCGGAGATTTCATTCTATAGACCACACAAGATTCATACTGCTGCGAGATTAAATCAAAAACTTCTTTTAATACCGGGCTTGCGTCTGTTCCTTTAACATATTTAGCTTGAGCGGCAAATTTTTTCATCTTTGGATTAGCTTTAAAATATTCTGAGAATAATGGGTTAACATCTATTTCTTTTCTTCTTGGCAGTTGATTACTTATTTCCAATAACTTTAGATCGTTTTTTTCGTTTATCATTTCTTTTAAAAATTTCCAGGCTGTTTCGGGATGTTTACAAGTATTAAAAATTACTATGTTTTTTGGATCGGCATAGGTGTAAATCGGTCCCACATGATCATCCGGAACCGGGATGTGATTGAAATTATAATTGAAACCTTCCGGTTTATATTTTTCCGAATGAGAAATTTCCCACGGACCGGTAAACCTTGTTGCTATAGTACCGGAGAGAAAAACATCCTGCCTGGCTGATAATCGTTCCATTGCGAAATACTTATTCGCATACAAATTTCTTAAAAACCTGAAAACTGCAATTGCATGTTCGTTATTGAATGCAGCCTGGTTATTTTCGATTAATTTACCTCCACCGGTAGCGGCTAAGTATAAAGGGTAAAAATCGAAAAATCTCTGCCACCAGGTTACCTGAACTTCTGCATATCCGAACCATCGATCTATGTATCCATCGCCGTCGATGTCTTTCTTAAATTTTTCAGCCGCATCTGTAAACTGTGAATAGGTTCCCGGTACGGTATCGAGTTGAAGATTTTCAATTATACTCTCATTATAAATTAACATGATAGGATTTATTTTCCAGGGGATTTGATAAATGTGTCCGTCCGCTGAAGTAATCTCTTCAACAACCAAACTGTCACATCGGTCGTAAATAAATTCCATGAAGCCGTCTAGTGTATCCAACGGTACAAGAATTCCCGCATCTGCATATACTTCAACATCACCCTGCCACATGTTTGAATATATATCGGGAGTTGTTTCTCCGACTACAGCAGCTAAGATTACTTCCTCACTCGACTGCCCTTCAGGAACAGGTTGAAACGATATTTTAACCGAGTCGTTACTATTCCACTTTTTTGTGATATAATCGGCAAACTTGATTTCATAACTGTTATTAGAGCTCCAATAAGTAAGCGTATTTTTATCCGATCTACTGTTTCCGCATCCGGTCATGAGTACAACTGCAAAAATTATTATCACTGAAGAAAGAAATTTTAATTTCATTTGATTATTCCCAGTTTGCCCACTCGTTATCAATTGTCGGATATGGCGGGCGGGGGATCAATCCACCGGTTTTGGCTGTATATAAATCTACTTCTCTTAAATCGCTGCCGGTTGTTACATTAATCTTATCAAACACATCATCATTTATTTTAATTTTGTTTTTCTGTTTGGACATCTCGATTGTTCTGTGCATTTTTTTTATCAGTTCAAAGGCTAACATTTCATTTGCGGTATTTGAATCATCTGCCGTTTTTATTTCGTCATTCTCAAGTAAAATAGATTCAGCCAGTTTATTTTTCATTGCGCTGTAAACTATTTTATCACGCCACCATTTTGATTGAGTTTTTACCCATTCCCTGTTGAAAAATCCTTCTCCACTTGCCTGCCCAGTTAGTAATTTATCCCGGGTGAATCTCCATACGAGATTCTCAAGTGATTTTGTGAAAGCGCCCAGGTTATTCTTATTAAATTTGATATATAGATTTCTGTTACGGTACCAATTTATAAATTGATCAAAATCATAACTCACGTTTGTGCCGTTAACTAATTTTATCCCGGGATATTTTTCTCCCCTAGCTAAACCTAGGTTTGAAAGTGCGCTATCAATATTATCTTCCAACTCCCATTTTTCAAAAAGAGATTTCTCTAGGACATATTTGCCCATATATGCGCGAAGCAATTCAAACGCATCCTTTTTTATTATCAGATATTCACTTCGCATCAAACTGTCAATATATTGATCCGATGCAGTATCCATACTTGATTTCAGTACGGCTTGTTCAGCTTCGTAATTTAATTTGTCGAACTCCGTTTGATTAGTGATCATTGATTTTGTGAGGTTACTAAGTTTTATGATATACCATTCATTGTTAACATGAATAGGTGCAGAATAATTACCTGCCTTAAGTGTATCAATAATTTGCATCAGAAGAGAATTATTTTTTCTAAGTGAATATGCAGTAGTTTTCATCGAGCGCATATCTGAGAAAACCGAATCATTTAATTGCATATCGAACAAAGAATCGAACGATGCGCCTGTTTGTAAATCAGAGTAAAACTTTTTTATTCCTGCCATATCATTTGAGAAGAGCCACTTCAATTCAATCTCTACCAATTTTGATTCGAGAATCGTATCAACTGCTGCCTCGTCAATTTTAATTTTACTTAGAATCTTTTCTTTATACATCTCCTCCGTAGCGAGGTCGGCAACAAAATCACTTAATACAGAACTTACCTTTTCATCATTCAACAATTCTTCATCATAACCGGCAAGGGCTATTAGTTTTTCATTCACCAAATATTTTAAATGCTTTTGTTTGGAGCCGTTTTCTTTTTTAATAAAAGCCGGACCGAATTCGTAGCTGTAGAAAAATTCTTCCGCGGTTATTTTCAAGGGTCCAACTTCCGCAACAATTTTATCATGTAAATCATCATCGCCGTTATATTTCTTATACAATTCCTGCGAATTCACAGCGAAGCTGCTAACTAAAAAGAAAATGAGGAGTAAATAAATTCTATTTCTAAAATCCGTATTCATTAAAATTTTATACCGACAGAAAAATTGTGAATGTTTTGTAGTCTTCCAAAATCTCTAAATGCATAATCAAAGTTCACGATGGCATCGGAAAAAATCATTTTAGAATTCATGCCGATACCGAATGATAATCCCCCCTCACCATCTTCCAACAATAGTGAATTATAACCGAAACGCAGGAAGATGAAATCTTGGTAAGATAATTCACTTCCTAAATTCATACTTTGATAATTATTATTTGGTACAGAGGCATCAGCCGCGAACATCAACTTATACAAATCATTATTTATTGCATAAGTAGAAATTCCGATTTGAAATAGAAGAGGTAATTCCCATGTATCCATTTCAATAGAAGTTGGAATTCTCTCATTTGAGCCGAGCTTATTTTCGTCTACTCTAATAAAATATCGGGCATCTCTTCCATCCAAGCGCATCGGCGTTCCAAAATTTGAAATTGCTGCTCCTATCGTCAATCCGCCTAACAGATCAGTCCTGAATTTTGTGCCGGCATCAATGGCAAAAGCCGATGAGCTCATATGCCAAATTCTCTGTTCGATATACTTAAAAGTAAACCCGATAGAGAAACGGTCTGTTAAAAATCTTGAATAGGAGATACCCACTGCAATATCACTTGCATTAAAAAATTCTCCGGTACCATCAGGCTGTTCGACGGTTGTAACTTTCATATCGCTCATTGATAATGAAGTAAAGCCAAAGCCAAGAGTACCGAAATCTCCAAGAGGAAGAACCAAACCTGCGAAATCAAAATTAGTTTCAGCAATCCAATCGGTATGAACAACTATCGCTTCAAATTTCTGAAGCTCTGCTATCCCGGCGGCATTCCAGTAGAGAGCCGAAGCATCATTTGCTACACTCACGAAAGCGCCACCCATTCCTATTGCATTGGCGCCCACTCCAATTTCCAAAAAGCTGGCTGCCGTTGTACCAGTTTTAGATACATTTTGCGCAAATAAACTCTGAAGAGATATGAGCAGTATTATCAATAATATTTTATTGGCGAGTTTAAACTTACACATAACTTCCCCGCGGTTAATTATTTTCTATATTTATTTAATAATTGCAAAACGCCCTATTTTTTCCCCGATTCCAGGAGCGTCAACATGATAAACATAAACACCGTATGCGATATCCATACCATCCTTTGAAATTAAATCCCAAGCTTCCTGCCCATCAGAGTAAGTACCCTGATGCTCAATAGTATCAACTAGTCTGCCGCTGATTGTATAGATTCTTATCGTACATTCGTTCGGAAGATGCATAAAGTAAATTCTTCTTTCTCCCCTTCCGACAGAAGTTGAAAACGGTTCCCATGATGCGGCGCCTACGTATGGATTGGGGACAACTGAAATATCATCTAAATCTGAGATAGCATCTGTCCTGTCGAACCCCTGTGCCGTAGTTGTGAATTCAAAAAATTCATTGTTCCGGAACGGTTTGTTTGTGACGATCTTGTAAACATCTCCAATTTGAGGATGCCGTTGACTTCCTTCAGCGATAGTAGTGTCTTTAATAATTGTCATTGACCAGCTTATTTTAGCATCCAAAAAAGATGAAGCCTTTTTACCGAGTGAATCGCCGACAACTAAAAAGACAGCATCACTGTCGTTAAATAATTCATCCTTATTTTCATCACGGAAAATAAATTGGAAATCATCAATCCCTTCGGTTAAATTTCTAACAATGATGTTTGATTGAATCGGTTGACTGAATCCATCCTTTGGAATTGAAAGTGTGCCCTCTCCGGGATCAGTAATTTCAATTTCAAAGTCGGCTGGGTAATCAATACGTTTTCCATTATACGCAGCGCGGAACCTTGAATCAAAACCTATCTGAACGATATAGTTACTGTTTCCTTTTGTCCATTTCGATTTATCATAATTTACAGAAACTGTAGTATCGGTTTGAATATCAATGACGACACCATCAACGACCGGAGTCTGCACGCTTGTGCTTAATATCTTTTCATTTTTAATTAATGTATCGGATGTCGAGATGTTTATTAATTTATATCCGGGGTGTGGATCATTACTATACCTTGTGCTTTCATAGAAACCAAGCCTGTAAATATTATTTTTCACAGAGTCCGGATTTAGAATTGAAATGGAGATTGTTCCGGAGCCGGGACCGGTACCTTCAAAAGAATGAATTCCCGGAGCAAGATATCCTGCTGCAGGAGCCCTAGGAATTACAACAGCGGTATTTATATCCTTCGTCATTTTCCCGTTTATATCTTGTTTAATAATAGTCGTAGTTTCCGAAGGCGGAATTCCTTCAAAATCACCTTCGATTGTGGTAGTAGTAAATCCTTGATCATACGCAGAAATAGCATAGTAATAAGTTTGACCGTTCTGCACGGTAGTATCTATAAAAGAGTGTTTCAACCCGGAATCATCTCCTAAGTAAAACAAAGCGCCGTTTACATCGATAGGATGAAAACCGGTAACGTCGTCTATTAAATCATATTGAACAAGCGGTTCTCTGAATATCGGTTTACCGAAGCCATCCGTAATCAGCTTATTCTCGATAAAATTCGGTTCAGTAGATCTATAAATTCTGTATCCTTCAAAATTTACTCGTTGATAAAATGCATCGAATGATTTTTCTGCTCGATCATCCCAGTATAATATTACTCTTTCATCTCCCGGGATAGCTGTGAGCATAGGCTTTTCCGGTGGTTTGGCAAATCTATAATTTGCATTATAAATCTGCTGAACTGTTTTCTTTCTTCTAAAGATATCATTTTCATTTATACCGAAGATTAATGACATTGAGAATCGTTCGGTTTCTCCCGCCTCTTCCGTACTACCGGTTGCTAAAGAATAAGTATCTCTACCGTTCATACTAAACAGATAACTTGAAAAATAATTTGCCAGGTTAACACCTTGAAGAGATTGACCATGCGGCTCGGGAAGACCGGAAAGTACCTGCCAATTTTCTTCGTCGTTATCCAATTCATATTGATGCACCGGGTAAATAGAAAAACCTGTTAAACCGAGCTGATCCGATTCATCTTTGTCCAGGATGCCGAAATTCGGTTCGCCTTGATCCGGCTTCCCGTTCCCTTCGGTACCATCAAAATCGGGACCCGGGTAACCATCATCGAATGGTCCGATTCCGTCGCTTCCTACATCATCATTTAATGGTTCATCAGTATCCCACACCCCGTTTTCGTCAATATCTCCGAATGATCTCCAGTTTGCATTTTCATCTGCATCCCAATGCGGCTGCCACGAATAAGTATAAAATTCTCTGAATTTCACGGTATCGATAGCCGGGTTAAGCAGAAAGAGATCGCTTTCGGGAGAATCAATAAACACACTGGCTTCGTTATCTCTTCTTTCATCGGTCAAACCGTCACGATCGTTATCCTCTCTATCATCCGGAATTCCCGGACTTTCCAGGAATGCATAACCGGCTAAGCCAACCGGGCTCCAATTTCCCGGGCTGCCGAATGGAACTGTAGACCAGGCATACGATAAATCGAGGAGAATATTATAATCACCTGCATTGTTGGATGAATTATCATGCCCTCCAATACCCCAGTCAACATACTGGGCAAATAAGGTTTTTTCATAATCATAATTACCCATGTTAGTGATTTCATAGTACCAGAATATTACATCTTCAGCCAGTACCTGTGACCATTGGAATCCGCGAGCTTTAACCTGCATAGCCAAGCCGCCCCTGTCGGGGTCTTCCGTGTCGGGTGTAAAATTATTGTTTAGTAGATATTCTCTATCGAGATGATCATCAAAAACGAAATATGTTTCCAAATCTGCATTAAGTACTCCTTTGCCGAAAAAGCCGTTCCAGTAACCATCCCAGTCGCTTAATCTATCCGGCCATGTTGCAGGCCAGGTTAAGTGATCATCACTTCGAGCAGGACTCGAACTGTAAGGAGCAGCATAACCAGGAAGGGGCCACCATCCGTATGTAATTCCGGTTGCTCTGTCGAACCGTGTAAATTCGTAGTAGTTTGATTCCAACGGATGAATTAAATTACCCGAAGGATCTTGAGCTTCGGCTTGAACAATAATTGCAACGCCGTCTACATATGTATGGTTAGTTCCTTTTGGCCACACCCCGCTGCGACTCGGTTCATTCTGCCAGTCAGCTATTTCACCGAAATTATAATAAACGGTTCCGACCAGGTTGCCGTCCATAAATCCTTTGCGCGTTTGGTTGTTATCACCTTTGTTTTTATCAACTATTACCTGGGCGTTAGACTGAAATAAAGTAAAGAGGCAAAAAATAAAAACAACAAAACTCCAATATTTTTGTTTACCGTTGAATGTAAACACGTCATCCTCCAAGATTATCCAAGTTCTAAAATACAATTGAAGCGCCGAGCACAACTTGTCTGGGCGCCGAATAAAAATCAGGCCTAGTGTAAAATTCCTTTATTGAATTCACACCGCGGGGAGGTTCTTGATTTCTCGTTAATTCAAGCGAATAGCCGGCTCTACCTGTATCACCGAAAACATCAAGTTCATTTGCAGTATCAAATAGATTATAAATTTTTGCAAAAATTGATAGTTTATAAGCACCCAGGTCTAAGTATTTGGTAATGTAAAGGTCTACATTATAAATAGCCGGTTTATTATCACTGTTTTCCAAGCCGGTTCTCTGGTTCTGTAATGATGGAGTGTAAGGCAGACCGGAGCCGAGTCTTCCAATTAAACTTGCGATATAATCTCCCGGAACGCCGGCAGTAAAAGTAAAGTTAAGAGAATGAGTTCTATCCCAATCCAAATAAACGAGCTGTTTATTAATTTCAATCGGCGGATTAGCTTGAGCTTTATCAAATGCATCATTCGGATCGGAAGCATTTCCCTTTGCAACTTGAAAAGTATAATCAAGAGTAGCGCCGAATCCTCCACTGAATCTTTTTTCGAATGAAAGAGTTACACCTTTTACCGAACCGTAATCTTTGTTAACCAGTTTGCTGAATTTTCGAAATTCATTTTTGATATATATTTCAGTACTCAGGAGATTCCTGATATCTTTATAATAGCCGGTAACTGTAATTCCAAGTACATCGGATAGAGCCTGCTGTAAACCTATTTCATACATAATAGTCTGCTGTGGTTCGAGATCCGTATTGCCTATTGTATTACCAATATTTGCCGGGAAATCCCCGGTTAAAGGAATTCTAAAATTCGGATTCCTGTATAAATTTTCGAAAGGAGGAATTTGGAAAAAATGCCCGTATGAAATATGAATTGCTCCACGATCGGTGATGGGATATGAAATTCCTATTCGGGGGCTTAATTGAAATTTAGGTTCAGCTTTAGATAAAAGAGAATCCGGGAACGGCGGCTGGTATTCATCTAACAAATTGATTTTGTTCGGATCATTAATAAACTCACCGTCGGGTTCAAAGTAATCAAAACGTAAACCTGCATTAATAATAAGATAATCAAACTCAATTTTATCTTGAATAAAAGCTGCAAACTGATATGGGTTCGCAGTATAGGTATTATAATTAAATGCGCCTCTTTCCGGTAAAGACGGTTTAAAATCCGATGCGGCATCAATCACAATTTGAAAATCCGTATAGTCTAAGTTATGGTACTGAAATTCAACACCCGTCTTAATTTGATTTTTTTTATCGAACTGCCACGTAGCATCCGTCTTTGCAGTGAAACTTGTTGTTGTATGATTGAAATGCCAATTCTCTGTTCCCCCGGTTAAAAAAGCATTTCCGCTAACATCACTTTTTCTTTCGGGATTAACATAACGCGGGTCGAGCGGGTCTTCATAAACATATTGTTTGTATTCAGATCGAATGCCGGAAGCAACAAAATCAATAAATGCAGAATTACTAAGAACCAAAGTATAGCTGGCAATTCCGAGATAACTTTTTTCATAACGTGTATAATCACCGTCAGGATTTAATTTATACTGATGATTATAATCTTTATATGTTTGGTCCTGATAAAGTCCTGTAAAGACAATACCTTTTCCGCTTCCGAGATTAACTGCCAACTTACCTTGCAAAGAAAGCCGGCGGTTAAAATTCATTGGTACATTGCTATTATCACCGGTTGCGCCGACGTACCAATCTTCGGGAGAGTTTGCCGAAAAGTTGGAAGAATCGGAGGGATTAAATACTCTCTTGCCGTAAAGGTAACCATCATCGTAATTATACCTGCCTGAAATAAAGAATTTCAACAGATCACCCAAACCGGGAACCGGACCGCTTAGATTACCTTGAAAGGAATGCACATCAAAAGGTTTAATGGCATCGATATTAGTAAATAAATCATTATTGGTTGAGATATAATCGCCGGAGTAAAAAGAAAATTCGCCTTCATAATTATCGCCTGCGATTTTTGTTACCTGGTTAACAACGCCCGATAGCGCTTCACCATATTCAGCATTAAACGTTCCGGTTAAAACCTGAATTTCCTGAATGCTGTTTACTTCGGCGCTTAAACTAGAGGTACCTGAATAAGCATCGTTAACGGGAACACCGTCAATAAGATATTTAACTTCATTTCCGCGCCCGCCTCTAAAATGTCCGTCAACAACACCTGCTTGAAGATTTACAACGGAGGCAACGTCTTCGAGCGGAAGCATAGAAATCTGTTCCCCGCTAATTTTTGCTTCGGTTGAAGTCAAATCTTTTTGAACGATCGGTTTAGAGGCAGTTACGATAATGTTTGATATTTCATAACTCTCTTCCGCCAGTTCAAAACTTATTTTTGTCGTTTGATCTACCGATACGCGGACATTTTCAACAACGATAGAAGTGTACCCGATCATAGATGCTTTTAATTCGTAAACACCCGGCGGGATGTTAATAATATAATATTCACCTTCAAAGTCAGCCGCAGCACCGTAATTAGTTCCGACAACAAGAATATTTGCACCGGCTAGAGGTTCCCCGGTATTTTGGTCAATAATTTTTCCCGCAATTTTTCCGGTAGTTCCTGCATAAATAATTCCGGAGAGAAAAAAAATAATTAAGCTGGTTATACCTGTGAATCGATTTATAGTGAACATTACATTCACCCGTAAAATTATGATTTAAAAATTGCGTTAATTAAATAAGAGGCTGTTTCAAAAAGAGCTTTTCATTTTGCCGTGCAGCAATTGTTATTAACCTGAATCAACAGATTTGCAGCAACGATAAAAAGTCTCACACTGTCACAAAAGATTTTTGAGACAGCCTCTTCAAAATATTTAGATTATTTCAGCATTATCAACTTTTTAGCCTGATAAAACTTTTCGGTCTTAATCGTATAGATATAAGTACCGCTTGCAACTTTCGATCCATATCTATTCTCAGCATTCCAGGTTACACTGTGGATGCCGGGACTTTTTTCATCATTGACCAATGTTATCACTTCGCGTCCAAGCATATCATATACCTTAATTGTAACAAAGGAATTTTCCGGAAGTGCATAGCTAATGATTGTGCTGGGATTAAAAGGATTTGGATAATTTTGGAACAATGAGTAATCCTTCGGTAAAAATTCTTTGTTTTTAATATCGGTAACATCATTATTTTTCTTTATTTCTAATGCATCCATATAAACTGTCCCTTGAAATCTTCCTAACGGATGCAGTCTTACCGACATTGAAACTGCTCCTTCTTGTACCGGTACGTCTACATAGAATTGTGTCCAATCGAATGATGTTGTATGGGGGAATACCAACGGGATATCACTTGCCCAGAACTCTCCCCAGCCTTCGTTGTTGCCAA
>JAIOZI010000017.1 GCA_021740785.1 Melioribacteraceae bacterium | reverse complement strand
TCATAAAATGTTTTATTAAAACATTTTATGTTGCGGGATTAACCCCGACAATTTGTAAGAAAAATATTTTACTCAAATAACGAATTTCAAAATTTCTATATGGCTAAGTATTTGATATTTCTCAACTTACAAATTGTCGACCCGAAGGGCAGATTTTCCAATGGAAAATCTGGGCTAATAAAAACCTTATTCGGTGATGAAACTTTTGGTTTTTAAACAATGCTTCTTATCGACATAAAATCCCGAAGGGATTGAATGTGAATAGAGAATGTATATAATTTTTAGTAAAACAACCCCAACGGGGTTGAACATGATCTTTTATATTCAACCACGCCGTGGTTGATTTTTCCTTTCTAATTTAGGCTAATCACATTTAACCCTTATCGGGGTTCAAAGACTCAGATAGATATTCAATGAGTGAAAGGTTTATAGTATTTACAACTAATTTCAATAAATTGACAGAATTTCGCAGAATTTGGCATAAGCTTTGGCAGGAGCAGACGCAAGAAAGTGGATTTAAAAATCTCCATATTTCGAATATGCGCCATTTTTAGATATTTCGCTCCGCTCGATATGACAATATCTTTTAATCACTTATGATGAGTTATCAATTTTTCATTATTTTATTTTTATCTTTTTTAATCTCTCCATTCCTATGTAAAATCAAATAATCATTGAATCCATTTTAGTGCTTCCTGCATCAAATTATTCATCATTATTAACGAAAACACAATAATTTACTTTTATTAAGTATTGACAAAATGAACTCCAATTCATATATTAGCACTCGCAATAAAAGAGTGCTAATAATCAATTAACAATTGGAGGAAAATAAAATGGCAGATTTCAAAATTAAACCGTTATCCGACAGGGTAATCGTAAAGGCAAGTGAAGCCGAAGAGATATCAAAAGGCGGAATTATTCTACCTGATACTGCAAAAGAAAAACCAAGTGAAGGTACAGTTGTTGCTGCCGGACCCGGCAGGATTTCCGATGACGGTAAATTAGTAGAAATGAAGGTAAAAGTAGGTGATAAAGTTTTATTCGGAAAGTATTCCGGTTCTGAAGTTAATGTCGACGGTCAAGAATACTTGATGATGCGCGAAAGCGATATTTTTGGAATTTTAAACTAATAAATAACGGAGGATAATAATGGCTGCAAAAATAGTGGAATATAGCAGTGAAGCCCGCAACGGTCTGAAAAGAGGCGTTGATAAGTTGGCTAATGCTGTTAAGGTGACATTAGGTCCTAAAGGACGAAATGTAATAATAGAAAAAAAATTCGGCGCTCCTACTGTAACTAAAGATGGTGTTACAGTTGCAAAAGAGATCGAATTTGAAGATCAAGTTGAAAATATGGGCGCACAGATGGTACGCGAAGTTGCTTCCAAAACCAGTGACGTTGCCGGTGACGGAACTACAACTGCAACTGTTTTAGCCCAGGCTATTTACCGCGAAGGATTAAGAAATGTTACTGCCGGTGCAAATCCAATGGATTTGAAACGCGGTGTTGATTTAGCTGTTAAGAAAGTCGTTGAGTATCTCAGAACTCTTAGCAGAGATATTGAGGGAAAAGATGAAATTGCTCAGGTTGGTTCAATCTCTGCAAATAATGATAAAACCATCGGCTCTTTGATTGCAGACGCAATGGATAAGGTTGGAAAAGACGGCGTTATTACTGTCGAAGAAGCTAAAAGTACAGAAACAGAATTAACGATTGTTGAAGGTATGCAGTTCGACCGCGGATACCTCTCCCCTTACTTTGTAACTGATTCCGAAACTATGGAAGCAATTTTGGAAGATCCTTACATCTTAATACATGACAAAAAAATCTCAGCTATGAAAGATCTTCTGCCTGTGTTGGAAAAAGTTCACCAGACAGGTAAAGCATTATTAATAATTGCCGAAGATCTTGAAGGTGAAGCTCTTGCTACATTGGTAGTAAATAAATTAAGAGGAACAGTTAAAGTTGCTGCTGTAAAAGCTCCCGGATTCGGCGATAGAAGAAAAGCTATGCTTGAAGATATTGCTACGTTAACAGGCGGTGAAGTTGTTTCTGAAGAACTTGGACATAAATTGGAAGATACAACAATCGAACAGTTGGGTCGAGCTAAAAAAGTAACAATAGATAAAGACAACACAACGATAGTTGAAGGCGCCGGAAAACCTGAAAACATCCAGAAACGAATCAAAGATATTAAAACACTTATCGATAAAACCGATTCCGATTATGACAGAGAAAAATTACAGGAACGTTTAGCTAAATTAAGCGGCGGTGTTGCGGTAATTAAGATCGGAGCTTCGACTGAAATAGAAATGAAAGAAAAGAAAGCTCGTGTTGAAGATGCATTACACGCTACAAGAGCTGCAGTAGAAGAAGGTATTGTACCGGGTGGCGGCGTTGCTTTAGTTCGTGCAATCGAAGCTTTGAAAGATCTCGAAGGTGAAAACCTTGATCAAACAACCGGCATCAAGATTATTCAAAAAGCTCTTGAAGAACCGTTGAAACAAATTGTAAATAATGCCGGGTTAGAAGGTGTTGTTGTATTGAATGAAGTTAAAAACGGTAAAGATGATTATGGATTTAATGCCGCTACTGAGAAATATGAAAACTTATTGAAAGCCGGTGTTATTGATCCAACTAAAGTAACAAGAACAGCATTAGAAAATGCCGCTTCTGTTTCATCACTCTTAATTACGACTGAAGCAGTCGTTTATGAAGAGAAAGAAGATGAACCGGCACCAGCTATGCCTCCAGGAGGTATGGGTGGAATGGAAGGAATGTATTAATAGAAAATCAGATTCCTATTCAAAAGCGATCCATTACGGATCGCTTTTTTTTTGCAAACCACGCAACGTGTGGATTTACTATAACGTTCATTTCAAGAATGATATTCATCTCAAAAGTATTTCTGATTATTCAGTTGAATATTAGACAGTATTTTTGAAAATTTTATACCTCGATCAAATTATTTTGGATACAATAAAGAGAAAGCTCAGCATTTTTTTTCATATTCATTTTCTGCATAATCCGAGCCCGGTATGTACTAACGGTTTTCACACTAATAAAAAGTTCTTCTGCAATTTCACTAATAGTCTTCCCTTCACCCAGCATGCACATAACATGTAATTCCCGGGCGGATAGTTTTTCGTGAGGTGCCTGATGCAACGGTTCCGCAAGTTGATCAATTAACTTATCGGCAATTTCAGGTGAAACATACCTGCTTCCGCTGCTCACTTTTTCAATTGCGGTAATAAGTTCTTCTGCTGCTGAATCTTTTGTTATGTAGCCTTTTGCCCCGGCTTTTAATGCTCTTATTGCATACTGCTCCTGCGGGTGCATGCTTAATATCATAACCTTGGTTTTGTATTTTTCTTTTCTTAATGAATTTAGGATTTCTATTCCAGTCATATGAGGCATGGAAATATCAAGTATAACGATATCATAATTATTTTCCAATATCATCGATTCAGCTTCTCTGCCATCTTCAGCCTCATCTATTTTACTTATCCGGATGGATGAATTTTTAAGCAGAGTCTTTAATCCCTGTCTCACTATTTCATGATCATCTGCAATTAATATTTTCATTTCTCTATCATGTTAAATTGGAATTTTAATTTTAATTAATGTTCCTATTTTCTTCCTCTTAATCGTCAAATTTCCCTTTACTGATTCAATCCGTTCGCGCATTCCGATTAAGCCAATTGATTTGGAAGATTCAAGCGCACTATCCGGTATCCCTTTACCGTCATCGGCGACACTAAGTTCAACGTACGATTCTTTTAGGTTGAGATTCACAAAAATATTTTTTGCGTGTGCATGTCTTGCAATATTTGTCAGTGCTTCCTGAAACACACGGTATATTACCGTCGATACATGAGAATCTAGTTTTATATCATCAGGAACAATTTTTAATTTTCCCTTCAATGAGGTTCTTTCAATAAACTCATTGAATTGCCAATCGATGGCGGCAGAAAGTCCAAGATCATCAAGAAGACCGGGTCTCAATTCTGTTGATATTCTCTGAACCGTCTTAATTGATGAATCAACTATATTTTTAATACTGTTTAGTTTCTTTAAACTTTCTTCCGGGTTATCCTTTACTATTTTCATTGCATTAGTGATATCAATTTTCATTGCGGTTAATGATTGACCTAGGTCGTCATGAATTTCACGGGAAAGTTTAGTCCTCTCACTCTCTCTTATCTTTTCAAGATTCTCATAGAGATTTGTTAATTCCTTGTTTGATTTACTCAGCGCTTCCCGCATTCTGTATTTATCAGTTATATCTTCGGCAGAACCTAATGCTCCGACTATACTTCCATTATCATCTTTTAGCACATTATTATGCCAGCCCAAAATTTTGATTTTATTATTTCGGCAGATCACCGGGTTTTCAACGTATTCATCAAACTCTATGCTGCCGCTCACAGCTTTCTTAAATACTTCTCGTACTTTTGACCGGTTTTCTTTCGGAATAAATTCATTTATCCAGTTTTTTCCTATAAGGTACTTTCTTGAATAATTCAGCATTTTTGCACCGGCTTTATTTATTAAATTAATTCTACCATCTTTATCTAAAATGATCATCATTATTGCAGCAAATTCAAAATATTTTTCAGCTTTATTTCTTTCTTCAATAATTTTTCGTTCTCTTTCTTTAATTAGAGTTACATCATGATAAATTCCTTGTAGTACTTTATCACCTTTCCAATTAATTTGTGTAACTACGACTTCCAAATCAATTATCTTTCCACTTTTTGTAATCCCTTGTTTTTCATAACGAACTACTTTACCATTTTGAATAATTGATTTCTTGTATTTCTCTTGAATCATTTTCTTGCTGGCTGGAGCTACAATCTTCATTACATCAAAATCATTAGACAAGACTTCATCTGCAGAATAACCGAACAATTTTAGCCATGCTTCATTCACGAGAAGCAATTTCTTTCCCTTCATAACATAAATTGCATCCGCTGATGAATTGATTAAAGTCCTGTACGCCTCTTCACTTTCTCTTAATTGCAATTCGGCTTGTTTTTGATTTGTAATGTCTCGCCCGACTCCTATAATAGAAACAATTTTTCCGTCTTCATCAAGCACCGCACTATCCGACCACGCAAGCCATCGCCAGCCGTACTTGGTTTTTGCCCTCTGTTCCATTGAACATTTATACGGCGGTGTAAATAATTTCTTCATCTCCTGTTCGGTTGAATGACGATCATCTTTATGTACCAACGGCATAAATCTCTTACCGATTAATTCATTTTCACTTTTACCGAACATTTCACAATAAGTCCGACTAACAAATTCAAACCTTCCGTCCACACTTATTTTAACAACCAAATCTGTCTGGTTTTCTATCAGCATCCTGTACTTTTCTTCGCTCTCTTTTAATAACTTCTCGGCTTCTTTCTGTGCGGTAACATCTATTACTGTTGAAACCATTGTGTTCTGTTCAAATAACGGAATGTTTTGAGCATCAACAACATGCTTTGACCCGTCTTTATGAGTAACGATACAATTCTCCCAGTGCATTTTTGTTGGGTCGCTTGATTTTAAATCTGCATTTATCCGTTCTTTCAATTTTTCACGATACTTTTTATCGGGATATACCTTTTCAAAAAAAACGGAAATATTAAGGATATCTTTTTTTGACCAACCGTAAATCTTCTCGAACTTACGATTCATATAAAATGCCTCACCGGCATTAATGGTATTCAGTGCAATGCCGATCGGCAAACTATCCATAACTGTTTGAATGAATGCATTTCTTTTCTGCAATTTCTCTTCGAATTCCTTACGTTCGGTAATATCGATAGCGACACCTTCGATAATCTCTTTTGATTCATATAAAAAACCGGAATACCGGAACCATCTTACCGTCCCGTCTCGCCTGGTTAATGCGGCTTCATAGTTATCAAACCTGCCGTTTTTAATAAGCATATCCATCATTTTTTTCCGTGCATTTTGATCAACGTAGTGAGCGCTGGTTTTATAATATTTCAATGCTCCTTTAATTGTGTTGTATCCAAAAAGTTCCGCCATCTTTTGATTTGCCATTATCAATTTACCGTCGGAAAATCTGGTTCGAAAAATTCCAATCTGTGCATTTTCAAAAATCCTGCGATATTTATCTTCACTCTCTTTTAGTTTTTCCTCCATAATTTTTCTTTCAGTAATATCCTGCACGGTTCCGAATAATTTAATTACTTGATTTTTATTGTTAGTAACCGGGATCATTTTGCCTGTGAAAAAAGCTTTTTTTCCACTGGGCAGAACTGGTTCAAGATCATATTCAAACTCTCTCTTCTCGGAAATTACTATACGGGCATAATTCCGTAATATTTTTAATTGCTGCGGTGAATAATATCCTGCCTCTACTTCCAGGGTCGGAGGACCAAGCTTCGGATCACGTTCGAATAATTTAAAAGTCTGATCCGACCAAGTTAAAGCCTGCTTCTCAATATCAAATTCCCAATTACCGATTTTACCTAATTCTTGTGCTTCTTTTAATTTTTTTTCATTCTCCTGCAATTTTTCGGTAATTCGTTTTCTTTCATAAATTTCCCGTTGTGCTTCTTCATATAGTTTGGAATTAATAATTGATAATGCAGCGATATTCGATAACGTTTGATAAATCTCTAGATCATCATCCGTGAAATTTGTAATCTTCCCTACCGAACCTATTATCAGTGCACCGATTTTATCAGCATCAGTTAACATCGGTATATATAAAATAGTGCGCAACCCGCGTGCTTTGGTTATTTTTTCTTCCGTTTCAGTAAGCACCGCTTCATTAGTATCAGTAATCAGCACAGGTACTCCGCGATCAAGCGATTCTTTAATATGAGGATGATCAGATAAAAATCCATGACGGAAAAGTTCCTGAAAATCTTTTGGTAGTGCTGGCGTCGTTGCACCGAGATAAATTTGGTTATCCTTTATAAGGTAAATTGCACCTGTATCGAGATTTTTAAATTTAACGGCGGACTCAATGATTTTCTGCAATTGTGTATTTATATCAAGTGAAGTGGATAACATCTGGCTAATCTCTAATAGATTAGCTAAGTCTTTATTCTTTTGTATAATGTCTAATTCAATATTCTTTTTATCTGTAATATCTCTTCCGACGGATTGAATCTCAATTATCTCTCCACTATCGTCACGGATAGCTCTGTCACTCCACTCATTCCATCTAACCGAACCATCATTACATAATACCTTATGTTCATCAACTAACAACTCCGCTTCGCCGTTAAGGAGTTTATTGATTTTTTTATGGACTCTTTCCCTTTCGCTAATTTCTATCTCCCCGAAAAATGATTTTCCCAAAACCTCATCTTCTTCCAAACCATAAAATTTTAGATATGCCTCATTCGCAAAGGTTCTTTTACCATCCGGGTTCCATCGAATGATCATCTCAGTTTGATCTTCAACAATAGCCTTATACCTTTTTTCACTTTCTCTTAATTCATTTTCGATTTTTTTCTTATCCGTAACATCTCTTACAATCGCTTGAAGTATGAATTCACCTTTCAAGTTAATTCTGTTTAAGCTGACTTCAGCATCGAATAATTTACCGTGTTTTGTCGCATGCTTCCATTCAAAGTATTGTGGTTCACCGTTCAATGCTTTGTTAATTTTTTCCATCGCCTTTATTTTTGAGTCAACTCCGTCTGGCTGCACGGGTGGTGAGAATCCATAAGGAGTATGATTAACAATTTCATTTTCCGAACAATCGAATAATTCGTTAGTTTTTGCATTACACTTAATAAATACATCGGCGTTCATTAAAAAGATAGCATCATTTGCATTATTGAAGAGGCTTTTATAAAGTTCTTCACTATCAATAAGCGCCGTCTCTGCAATTTTACGTTCGGTTATATCTTGAATTGTTCCGTCTAGATAAACTTCACCGTCACCTCCAAGTTGAGCCGAGGCGTTAACAGAAATCCAAGATGAACCGGACTTTTTATTAGATACCAATATTTCATGATCTTTAATAAAACCAATTCTATCAGCTATATTCAAAATTCTATCTCTTTCTCTGGGATCGATATAAATCGAATCTGCAGAATCTATTTCATTCATAAGATGTTCTGCAGAATCAAATCCAAGTATAGAAGCAAAAGCATCATTTACCTCTATTAATTTTCCGTCCCGACGGCTTCTAAAAATGCCAAGCGCTGAATTTTCAAAAATTGTTCTAAACTTTTCCTCACTCGCTTCCAACTCGTCGATAAACTTTTTTTTCTCTGTTACATCTCTAATTGCAGTAAGTAAAACAGTTTTATGGTTATACTCGTATTTTTTACATTCCAGCTCAGCCCAAAATGTAGTTCCATCTTTTCTTTTTGCTAATACAGTAAACGGTTTATCATATCCTGACACCAGCTTTTCTTCAACAATTTTCTTGTAGTCTTGTGCAATAAACATTGTATTTGAGTTACCAATCAAATCATCATGAGAATAACCAGACATTTTGATTGCAGCGGCGTTACACTCAATACAAAATCCATTTACAGAAAATAAGAGCGCTTCTGAGGTTGCTTCCGAAAGAGCACGGTTTTTATTTTCACTGATTTCCAGTTTCTGTTTAGCGACAACTTGTTCGGTTTCATCCATAGAAACACCGCCGATTAACTGTTCACCGTCACTATTCTCCATCAGAAAAAATTGAGTTCTGAAATGTGCATCGTTACCGTTTTTATCAATTACTTTTGTTGAGGATGAAAAGATTCCGTTTTTGAGAACCATCTTTTCCTGTTTCTCAAAGACCGAAAGAACTTCAGCCGGGAAATATTCAGCAGCCGTTTTTTCTTTCCAGTCCTTCATCCCGAATACTTCTTCATTAAATTTATTCACGTACCGATATCTTCCTTTTAAATCTTTAATGAAGATTCCGGCAGGTGTGTTGTTCATGAACATCTGAAACTTTGCTTCACTCTCCTCCAAAGCAAGTTGATATTTTTTTTGTTCTGTAATATCTCGCCAGATTGTATAAAGATATGCTTTTTTCCCGAATAGTATTTTTGTAAGAGCAACATCTACCCATACTTCTTTACCATCAGCTTTTTTATGAACCCATTCGAATCGACTGCTTCCTTTCCGGAATGTTCTTTTAATATTTTTTTCAGCCTTCATCTTTGAACTTTGCCCGTCGGGCTGAAAACCAGGAGAAAGTTCATAAGGTGATTTACCTTCAATTTCATTTTTATTGTTATATCCTAAGAATTTAACCGTTGCATCATTACATAAAACGAAAACTCCCTGTTCAATAATTAAAATAGGATCGGAACTTTGCTCGAATAAAGTACGGTAACGATTATCACTTTCCCGTAAAGCTTCTATTGTTGCAATGTGTCTCATTGATGCATCTACTCGTGCGATTAATTCACGATTTGAGATAGGTTTAATAATGTAAGAATCAGCGCCGGCTTCCAACCCTTCTGCCGGGTGATCACTAGAAAACTGAACATCCGACATCAATATTATGAAACAATGACGAAGCTCTTTATTGGTACGAATCACCTCCATAACCTCGATACCGCTCATATCAGGCAGTTCTTTTTCGAGAAGTACAATTGCCGGTTTGAATTTCTTGAGCAGGTTAAAACTATCGGTCCCCGAGAATACTGATTTTACATCATACCCGTTCTGCTTAAGGATTTTTGAGGACTCACTTGCGAATTGTTTACTTCCATCGATTATTAAAATTTTGGGTTTCATAACGATTTTCGAATTAATTCTTAAATTTATCAGATATACTTAATGATTAAAAACAGATGTAATTATTTCAAAATAAAACTTAAGACATATTTTAATCAACTGATTTTGGGCAATTATAGGAGAATGACTTCATTTAATTTCTATTACAATCGTAATATTTTTTGAAAATTATATAAGATAATACAGAAAAAAATTTTAGGATGGTATTTTTGATAAGTAAGAAAAATTGAACCGGGAGATTACTCCCCCGGTATAAACATTTTTTATTTTTCACCGATGAATATCTGACCGTCTTCGCTCAGGTTTTTCATAAATTTTTCAGGATCGGCGCTGAATTTTCCATCACACCCGGGGCAGCAGAATCCAATTAACTTTCCATCATATTCTACAGTTGGCGCTTCGGGATCAACCTCTCCCCCTCGAACTGGACAGAAAGCATTCCAGGTTTTCTTTTCTTTATGCATTGCCATCTCCTTTTCGGCGGTAGTTTTCATTTCCTTCATATGTTTCATACCGTCCATTGACTTCGCTTTGCCCTTTGCAAATTTTACTGTTGCTGCATCCACAGTAAGTTCTTTAAGCTTCATCCCGCATTTCGGGCATTCAGCTTCTGCATCCGAAATAACATCAACACACATCGGGCATTGAAATAATTTCCCGTCTGTATTCACGTCTAGGGATTTTACTTCAACATCGGCTGATCTTATTAGCGGACTTTTTTCTTTTTCATCTTTTTTCATTTCATGTTGAGCGAACAAATTTGAAAAAGCAAAAAGCAAAAGTCCCAAAATGAATAATGACTTATTTTTGTCAAACATAACTTCCTCCAAATAATTTAGTGAGTGTTTTCTATTAATTTAGTCTCATTGATTCTATTTAATTCCCATTTTTTCCAGGTAAAGAATACTGCCGGGTAAATGGTTTTCGATAAACCGGGCTTAGATTGCAGCTTCTTTGTATTTGAACATAAATCTTTTTATTGTTTCTAAAAGCAATAATTATATTTTTCATTTACCATGCCCGGTTTAACTAGTAAATTCTCTACCGGCAATATTAGTTGTTCATTAGATTAATTTCCGAATTTCGTCTAATATAAACAATTACTAAACCGAGTGCCATTACAAGAACGCCAATCCAAACCAAACTGATAAACGGTTTTTCACTTATGCTGATTGTTAATATATCATTTGTAAAAGCAGCATTTTGGAAATTTCTATTCATACTAATTTGGAGGATACCACTTACATCATAATTAACTACATCAAAAGAAATATTAGTCTCTTCATCATACACTTTTTTGATTACATCTTTAACGAGTGTTACATCTAACTTTTTTGAGAATTCGCCTTTATCGATATTAATTACAGCATGCACATCGAAAGGTTCACCATCCATCATTTTCTGCATTGCATCTTCGGGAAGATCAAACTTTTCAAACATAATTGTCGCTTCCCCAACTTGAAACGGTTCACCTTTTTTTAAGGAAATAGTTTCTTGATTTGATGAATTACCAGGCTCGAATGAAAGCGGTTCAATATAAATATCTTTTGCTAACCCGGTTAGGATGTAAGGCTCGCGCATAATACTGTTGTTATAATCAGAAATATACATCACGGGTTTTGCGGACTTATATTCGGATTTATCTTCTCCAAAGGATCGTTCCGATATATTTATATCGAATGAATATTTTTTACCGTTCTCCACAGGTGTATAACCGTCAAACGAAAGAGTTTTACCGGCAAACGAATATACCTCTCCTTTTTCAAGTTGAATTTCTTCAGTGAAGCTGAAGATCGAGCTTATCAAAACACCTATTAAAAAGATTCCGAAACCGATGTGCGTTATATGCCCGCCCATTAATTTGACATTTTTTGAACGGAGTATAAACTCAACATTTGCCGCAATTGTAAATACCGAAGAGAATAAAAGAAGAATAAACAATAATTCACTAATACCTGATAGTATTACAATGGAAAGTGTAACAACGATCGAAACGACAATTGATATTAAAGTCCTTCTTAAAAACAGCTGTGTATTATTAGACTGCCAATTTAGATACAATGACAGCGGAATTAATAAACTCATAAATATAACGAGCGGAAGATTCATCTGCGTATAAAATTCGGTTTCAACTGTTTGCCCGAACATTGGAGCGGAGGTGCCGACAATAACCGCAAATGCGGAAGCAACCAAAAGCATGGCACCGTAAAATAATCCGATCTCTCTTGAAAAATATCTATGATTACTTTTGACGGGAGTTTTAATTTCTTTCCTTCGATAATAAATCAACCCCAAAATACCGGCGGTAAAGAGGATTAAAAATCCAAGCAAAACATTGTAAACCAAAACACCGGGATCGGTGAAAGAGTGAACAGAGGTTTCAGATAAAATACCGCTTCTTGTAAGGAAGGTACTGTATACAACTAGTGCAAATGTAATCCCGGCGAGCATTAAATTCGATTTTACAAATCCGCCCGGGTTTCCTCCGGCTTGAGATTTTTTTTGAATTATCATTGTATGAATTAACGCGGCGCTTATAATCCATGGTACAAGACTCGAATTTTCAACAGGATCCCAAGCCCAGTATCCTCCCCATCCGAGAACACCGTATGCCCAGTATCCGCCGATCATTATACCTAGACCCAGTACCAATGAAGTAGCAATGACCCATGGAAGCGCTTTGTTAATCCAGCTTTTATATTCATTTTTTAAAAGTGACGAAACTGCATATCCAAACGGTACCGCCGCAAGTGCAAATCCGAGAAAAAGAATAGGAGGATGTATCTGCATCCAAAAGTTTACAAGCATCGGGTTCAATCCTTTACCCTGTACTATTAACTGGTTAACAGGTATTCCGTTAACTCCGAGAACCCTAAACAAATCGCTGCTGAATTTCACAACGGTTCGTTGACTATTGGCATCGCTTAAGATGAAGTTTTGAAGTGCGTTTGAATTCAATAAAGATGAATTCAAATACTTGATATCAATATATGCCGGTAAATCTCCAACTAATGCAAACGGTGTTTTTAACAACGGACTTATCATTACAAGAATAAAAGTTACAGTTGGAATAAATCCGAGCATAAATGTAGATTCTGAAGTATCCGATTTTTCATAACGGGATAAAATAATTAATCCGATCATTGCAGAGAATAATGCCCAAAGTAAAAAACTTCCTTCCTGACCCGCAAAAAATGTTGACAATAATAAGCCGAACGACAGTTCACTGCTGCTGTAATTAAATACATAATGATACTGAAATTGATGACTGATTATTAAATAAAGCAAAGTTGCCGAAGCGCCGATAATCGAGATAGTCATTGCATGATACCCGATCCGCGCTTTTTGAAGTGTGTTTTTACCCTTGTAGTTTTGGTAGTACTGGTAAAAACTATAGAGAGATGCTAATAAAGATACTACTATAAAAATACTGCCTATCATAATGTTTCCTTAGTTTCAATTAACCTTACATTAAATTAATGTGCAATTATGCCGCCCAAGAATCCTACCGCCAAAACGATTAGAGATGCTGCAACAGCAAATGCCAACGAATACTTTTTATTCGTTTTAGTAAATAATAATATTTCCCAAACCGCGGTTAAGCCGATAGTTATTATTCCCATTATTTTGTGAATATCTACTATCCATTCTTTCGATGTATCTATAAATGGTTCGGCTTGGTTTAAACCGGTAATTATTGAAGCAATACCAAACAGAAATGCAAGACCGACAAATATTTTGACCGCCGGTTCATAACTTTCTTTTGTATAACCGAGCAGCATTAGAATTAATCCGGCTAGAATAAATACGATCGGGAAGTGGATCAGTTTGTTATGCAGATGTTCAAACAATTCGCTTCCGATATTTATACTTTCTTCTTCAACTTCATCCGTTTGTTCAACAGCAGATTTACTTTCGCCGGTTTTTATAGAGTCCAAAACCGAAACGCCGTTTACTGCAATCGTATCACCATCAACGACAGTTACGGTATCGTGTTTTTCTTCTTTTTTATGCTCATCACCGTGAGCAACGAGATTTAGATTTACGACAAGAAAAATTAATACCAGATATATATAAATGAGTCGATAGTTCATTATGAACTTCCTCCCGTTTTACTTTCAATTACGGTTGATTATTTTATACCGCTTCGCTTTCATAGGTCCCGCTTAAATCCAAATAAGTTCGGTTCACAATTTCACCGTCGGATAATTCTATACTTCTATCGCTGTATTGTGTAAATTCTTTATTGTGGGTAACCATAATTATTGACTTGCCCGAACTTTTCAGTTCCAAAAATATTTTCATAATCGCTTTACTTGTTTCCGTATCCAAATTGCCGGTCGGTTCATCCGCAAGAATAATCAACGGATCGTTAATCAATGCTCGTGCAATTGCAACGCGCTGTTGTTCACCTCCGCTTAGCTCGGACATTAACCGCTTTCGTTTATTTGCCAATCCTACCGAAGTCAAACTTTTTTCGGCTAACTCTTTCTGTTCCTTATTTTTTATATTCGTTATTGCCAACGGCAGAAGAACATTTTCTTCAACGGTCAAATAGTTTACAAGCTGAAAGGATTGAAAAACAAACCCGATGTATTCGTGCCGGAACTTAGCAAGTTGTTTTGAGGACAGGTTATAAATATCAATATCGTCTACAACGATAGAACCGGAAGTTGGTTTACTTAAACCGCCGAGCAATGTCAGTAATGTACTTTTCCCGGAACCGGACTGACCTATAACAGTTATAAATTCGTTCATGTTGATAGTTGCAGATATATTATTAACTGCAAAAACTTTTTCCTTACCGGAGATGTATTCTTTTGTCAATTCATTTATTTCTATCATAATTTTATTCGTCCTTTATATTGCTCTAAAAGCCACTGTCGGATCGAGTTTAGTTGCTCTTATTGCGGGATATAAACCGGCTGTTATTCCGACAAGCAGTGAGATGCCCACAGCAAGCGGTAAATCTCCGTAATTAAAATTACCGCCCGTATAACCTTCCATTGTCAAGAAAGGTGTTATGACAGAAGAAGCGGGTAAACTTATTAAGTAGCCGACTAAACCGGATATAATACTGATAAATGCTACTTCATAAATAATAATTTTTAAAATGTGCGAGTCTCTAAACCCAATTGACTTAAGAATTCCTATTTCTTTCGTGCGCTCATTAACCGAAGCGTTAACATTAACAAACACGATCAGAACACTTATCAGCATAATTACGGCTGAAATACCAACCGCAAAATTTTCAAAACCGCGAATCGCATTCATTTTCGATTCTATTGCCTGTTTAATAGGAGTAACCTTCGCACCCGGCAGCATCGCGGAGGTTTGTGCAACTATTTCTTCAATCGGACAATCGTAGCACAAAGCCGCAACTTCAATAAAACTTACTTTGTTTTGTTTATTGAAAAGGAGACCGGCTTCTGTTAAATCCATGAATACCATTTCATCATCCTGCGAACCGGTTTCGTTCAAAACTCCGGTAATCTTATATTCATTCCCATCTATTTTAAGTCTCTCCCCTTTTGATAACATTAATCTTTCTGTAGCTTGACTTCCGAGAATGATTTCATCTTTAGAATTAGGATAACTGCCTTTTATCTTCCACCATTTCTTTAATCTTTTCTCTTCATCAAATTTTACACCGTTAACTATTACCTTACCCTTATTAGTGACTGCGATATTGAGCAGTTTGGGCGCGAGGATGCTTATGTTCTTACCATTTTTAATTCTTTTTATTTTCAATACGTCTTCAGTTGTCAGTTCATTTTTTTGATTTGTAGTGCCGGAGATATTGATACCGGCATAATTCAAATTAATCTCGTCGTTTCGAGGAGTTACAATAATATTAGCACCGAATTCATCCAGATTGGCAGCGATGCTCTCATTGACGTTATTACCTACATTTATTAATGTAACAACCAAACCGACAGAGAGTATTATTCCGAGGGCGAGGAATAATGTTTTTGCTTTTCTTCTTCTTAAACTTTGACGTGCAATAGTATATAAATTCATTTTATATTTGCTTTCTTCCTTTTAAAAAACGACAGGCATTGTTAATTATTGAATCGGGATATTATATGTTAACAATGCCGAGTTAGTTTGCTCATCATATTTCAATGACAGATTCCGGTTAATATTTTCGGCTGAATAACCTGCGTCAAATGCGCTGACAATTTTTACAATTACGTAACCCGCCAGTAAGTAATAAAATTGATTTCGCTCAGTATTTGTCCAGCTTTTATTATCCTCGTAATCACCGGATGAATAATCGTGCATTCCCCAGCCCCAATTATTACGCCCGAGTAAAATGGACGCAGGAATAAAAAGTACAAGCTCTGCAGTAGTGTAAATTATTCCGCGTTCCCAATCTTTTGTATAGAAATTTCCGAAAGCGATAGGGAGAGGCTGGATGGATAGCAGCGCGGCAATTGCCGGGCTTTTTTCTTTTCCGTTGTTTGTCATGCCGCCATGATGTTGAGCAATGTTATCGCTTACCGTTAAAGTAAGTAGTAAGGTTATTAGAAAATATAGCTGTTTCATTTTCATTCCCTATAAAAATTTGTTGAGTTCATCTATGCACCTTCTATATTCTTCTTGACCAGCCAATAACAGAATTTTCATTTATTCGAATTTCATTCCCTGCTACTTTACTCGGAATAGGATCGGGCGGATATTTACCGCATGAACCGCTTATTGCTTTGAGGTTATTGATTTCCCAGGTTGTTCCGCATGCGTCACATACAAGTTGATCGCCGTTAATATGAAAACTTTCCGAATTGCACGGCTCACACATTCTTACAGCCGTTATAACCTTCCCGTCTTCATTTATGTATGCAAGCAGCGGTACTGCGCCTTTTTGTCCTTGATAAATAAACGAAACAAACTTATGCTGTTTTACATCGTCCAACGATATAACAATATTCCCGTCTTGATTAACTGCGTTTACAGCTTTCATCGTAAAATTACCGGGCGGATAAGAATTACTTTCCATTATCTCCGGTTGGTCAGAAATTACTTTTTCTTCCTTTGTCTGTGTTGTTGAAAAGTAAACGAGTATCGCTCCGACAAAAAGTGCAGCCAAAACAATATTTACCCATTTAAATTTGGAAGCAGGTTCGTTTCCCAAAACTTTTTCTTTTTTCGAGGACAAACTGCCGTCAACCTGGTTTCCGCAATTGTTACAAAACTTTGCCTCGGCGTTAAGTTTTTGACCGCAGTTTGTACAAAATTTACTTGATGACATTATTTTTTCCTTTAATATTTTTCCTACTGCTGCTTTATAATTTTTTTCCGCCGTATTTTGACGCAACTTGTGAAACAATTTCATCGACGGAGTAAAGATTGAGCGCTATCTGTGAGTCTATAAAACTTTTAACTTCTATGGCGCCGTTTTTATGATTGCATGTACAATCTTTTAATTCATCAACTCCGCACTGACCGCACGGGCATTCAAATTGCGAATATATTTCCACCCTATCGTTGAATGTCGCTGCCAATTTTATATTACTTCTGGGTGTGTTGAAAGGTGATGATTTTAAAGACTTGTCAACACTAATATCCGATTTTATACCGCCGTATTTCTTACTAACCGCATTTAATATTTCCGCATCGGAAGTTGAATTTTGCACCAGGGTACGAATGAATTGTTTTTCTTGAATTGCAAAGTTGCAATCACATACTTCCAAGCTTTCTTCACCGCAGCTTCCGCACCCGCAAACAAATTTTGAAGCAATTTCATAAACTTTAGCTTCAACAGCTGGACTGCCTGTATTAAAATTATTAATTGCATTCGACGCAGTATAATCTCTTGATGAATTGGTATTAATAATACTGTATATCAGTAATCCTGCTATAATAACAACCGCACCAACCCACAGCGATTTTACGGAAATAGAACGATCACTTTTTGTATTTTGAAATCTTGCCCCGGTCCTTTTTTTATTATTGTGAGCTGTCTTCGATTTCGACAATTGAGTTCCACAGCTTTCGCAAAAATTAGCATCATTCTTATTTGGGGCGCCGCATTTCTTACAATACATTTTCACTACCTCAATTCTTGTTAAACAAGCCGCCCGAAGGCGGCATTTATTTATAAGGGGATGCTAAAATCCATCCCCGCTGAATCACTTCACTTCAAAGCCATTTTCAATCAATTTAAACTTGGCATTGTTCAAGGGGACTTCTTTAAGTTTCATTCCGCAGAGAGGACACTCTCCCGCTTCATCAGAGATTACATTCCAATCCATTTGATCTTGGAATACTTTTCCGTCGCCGTTGGCATCAATAGCTTTTAAGTCGATCGGTTCTTCTCTCACAATCGATGATTTATGTTTCATCATTTTTGATGAATCCATCATACTATGTTTCATCATTTTAGAATGTTTGGTTGAATCCATCATTGAATGATTCATCATTTTGGAATGTTTGGTTGAATCCATCATTGAATGATTCATCATTTTGGAATGTTTGGTTGAATCCATCATATTGTGTTTCATCATTTTGGAATGATGGGTTGAATCCATCATAGAGTGATTCATTTTATGACCCATTTTTGTGCTATCCGGTTTTTCCAGCGCGAATAAAGTGACTGCCGATAAGATAAGTACAGTAAAAAAAACGGTTAATCTGTGACTCATTATTTTTGTTTTATGCATGACTATACCTCCTGGTATATTAATTGATTTATTTTTTCTCATAGTATTATTTCTGTTCATTTCCAATAAATGTTTGACCGTCGATACTTAGATTCTTGATATATTTTTCGGGATCTTCCAAAAATACTTTGTTGTGTTCTTTGCTTGGGCAGCAAAAGCCTATAGTCTTGCCGTCGTAATCTACTGTTTCTGAACCAAAGCTAATCTTCATACCGGAAACCGGGCAGTATTTGTTCCAAATAGATTTTTTAGAATTATTGGAATCAACAATATTCTTTCTCTCATTTTTAAAGCTCTTAATCGCAAAACCGTTTTTAACCAAATTAGCTTTCGCTTCATCAATACTGACTTCCTTTAATTTCATTCCGCATAAAGGACAGTCACCCGGTTCATCGGAAATTACATTCCAATCCATTTGATCTTGGAAAATTTTACCGTCTTTATTAGTATCAAAAGATTCAACTTCGATCGGATCTTCTCTTACTATGGATTTTATACTATCCGGCATTTCACTCGGAGAACTCTTCATCATCTGAAAATTATAATGTTCTATTGAGTTCATTACATTATTATTTTCTGACTGTCCGAGAACAGTCGCATGTACAAAAACCAATGCTATAATTAAGACCCATCTTTGGATAGTACTTTTTTTAGGATTATTCATTTTTACACTCGCATTTATTAAACAACATTTTTTTCGCCGGTTCTAATTTTTAACGAACTATCGACGGTTGACATAAATATCATCCCGTCACCACTTTTACCTGTATGCCCGTATTTCGCAATTACTTCGACCAATTTATCTAATTCGTCATCGCCGCATACAATTTCCAGTTTTATTACCTTTGAATATTTTTCAACAAACTCGATTGAAAAACTATAGTTTTCTTTATCCGCCCATTCGCATAAAGCATAAACATCAATCACCGTCATTCCTTTTACACCTGCATCTTCAAGTTTTTCAATCACAATATCGGCTTTCTCTCTGCGTAAATATGCTTTTATCTCTTTCATCTTATTCTCCTTCAATTTGTTTTGCATTACCGGAATCGGAATTTATTAGCTGAAGCACTTCTTTCTTCTTAACTATATAGAATATTGCAGGGAACAGGGTCAGTTCCATTATAAAACTTGTTATTATACCGCCGACCATCGGGGCTGCAATTCTCTTCATAACATCGGAACCTATTCCCACGCCAATAAGAATCGGGAATAAGCCAAGCATGGTTGTCATTACAGTCATCATTTTAGGTCGTATTCTTTTTACGGCGCCTTCAAATATTGCTTCCCTCAAATCGTTGAGCGATTTTATCAATCCCTGCTTTTTGAATTTATCATATGCAATATCGAGATAGAGAAGCATCACAACACCTGTTTCAGCGCTTATCCCAAGCAGCGCAATTACCCCGACCCAGACTGCGACACTCAAATTATAATCAGCCAAATAAAGGAACCAGATTGAACCGACCATCGAAAACGGAAGAGCCAATAAGATGATGCTTGTTTTTAATACCGATTTAGTATTCATATACAAAAGCACAATTACCAGTAATAATGTTAATGGTACTACCATCGCCAATCTTTTTGAAGATCTTTGCATATATTCGTATTGACCTGACCAAATTATTGAATAGCCCGCAGGAAGAGTTACTTCTTCATTAATAACTCTTTGAGCTTCTTGAACATAAGTACCAACGTCAATATCTTTTATATCTATATAGACCCATGCATTTGGTCGAGCATTCTCCGACTTAATAGCAGGCGGTCCTTTTTTAATTTGAAGATCTGTTAACTCAGCAAGCGGAACCTGCCCGCCGGTTGGAATAGGAACCAGCACTCTTTTAAGAGCTTCAACATTCTGCCTGTAATCTCTTTGGTATCTTAAATTAATTGGGTAACGTTCAAGACCTTCTACTGTTTGCGAAATATTCATACCGCCGATTGCAGACATAATTACATCCTGCACATCACCTATGTTCAATCCGTATCTTGCAATTGCGTCGCGGTCAATTTTGAAATCGACATAATTTCCGCCGGCAGACCTTTCAGCATAAGCCGACCTTGTACCTGGAATTGTTCGGGCAACATTCTCAATCTCCTGCCCAATCTCTTGAAGTACATTCAAATCGGGTCCGGAAATTTTAATACCAACAGGCGTTTTAATCCCGGTAGAAAGCATATCAATTCTTGTTTTGATCGGCATTGTCCAGGCGTTGGTTAAACCCGGAATTTGAATTGCCGCATTCATTTCTTCAATAAGTTTATCCGGCGTCATATCTTCCCGCCACTCTGATTTATCCTTCAATTGGATCGTTGTCTCAATCATGGTTAAAGGAGCCGGGTCTGTTGCCGTCCTCGCTCTTCCGATCTTCCCGAAAACCGATTCAACTTCCGGGAAAGATTTTATTATTTTATCAGTTTGTTGGAGTATCTCTTTGGCTTTGGTAACCGATATACCCGGCAGGGTTGTCGGCATATATAACAGATCACCTTCATAAAGGGGCGGCATAAATTCCGATCCCAACTTTGAATATGGCAGGTATGTTATCGCCATAATAATTAAAGCAGAACCAATTACCCACCATCTCCTTTTCATTACGAAATCAACAACAGGGTGGTATATTTTTGTAAGCAGTTTTGTTAAAGGATTACTTTCCTCTTTACGCATTTTGCCTCTAACAAAAAATCCGATTAGTATTGGAACAATAGTAACAGCCAAAATTGCAGCCATTCCCATAGAATACGTTTTTGTATAGGCGAGCGGTTTAAATAATCGTCCTTCCTGCTGTTCAAGAGTAAATACCGGTAAAAACGAAACCGTGATCACAAGTAATGAATAAAAAATAGACGGACCAACTTCTTTAGCAGATTCAAGAACCAATGCCCAGTGCGGTCTTCTTTTCTCTTCCGGTTTTTCTTGATCACGCACCATATGCGTGTGAGCATTTTCAACCATAATAATGGCGGCATCAACCATTGCCCCGATAGCAATTGCAATACCTCCCAGCGACATTATGTTTGCATTAATCCCCTGATACTTCATGATAATATATGCGGCTAGTACAGCAGTTGGTAATGTAAAAATTGCAACTAGGGAACTGCGCACATGGAGCAAGAAAAGGATAATGATTATTGCAACAATTATACTTTCTTCGATTAATGTGTTTTTCAGATTATCGATAGCGGCATTTATTAAATCGGAACGGTCGTACGCAGTTACAATTTCAACACCTTCCGGAAGTGAACTTTGTAATTCGTCAAGCCGTTCTTTAACTCTATTAATAACTTCTAAAGCATTTTCACCGTAGCGCATTACAATAATGCCGCCAACTGTCTCGCCTTCCCCGTTCCATTCTGCTAATCCTCTTCTTAACTCGGGTCCTACATCTATATTTGCAACATCATCGAGGAAGATAGGTGTTCCGGTTTCAATTGCATTTCCAACAACAATTTTCTTTAAATCATCAACACCTTGAATATACCCGAGCCCCCTAACCATAAATTCCATCTCGCTGATTTCAAGAAGCTTTCCTCCTACGTCATTATTGCTTTGTTTAATAGCTTTTTTAATTTTTGAGAGGGGTATCCGGTAAGAAGCTAATTTGTTAGGATCGACATTAACCTGGTACTGTTTTACGAAACCGCCAATGCTGGCAACTTCTGAAACACCGGGGAGCGCCGAGAGTTCATAACGCAAAAACCAATCTTGAATTGAACGCAGTTCTTGCAGATCGTGATTATCGGATTGAAGTGCATATTGATAAACCCATCCTAAACCGGTAGCATCCGGACCAAGCTGCGGCGCAACACCTTGCGGAAGATCATTCTGCATCGAACTCAGATATTCCAAAACTCTGCTCCGCGCCCAATAAATATCCGTTCCGTCTTCGAAAATTATGTAAGTCATAGAAAAGCCAAAGAATGAATATCCTCTTACTACCTGCGCATATGGCACGGATAACATCTTAGTAGTCATCGGGTAAGTTACTTGGTCTTCTACAATTTGCGGTCCCTGCCCGGGATATTCGGTATAAATAATAACCTGAACATCACTTAAATCGGGCAAAGCATCAACGGGGGTATTCATTAAAGACCAATACCCGGCGCCGATCAAAAAAAGTGTAAATATTATTACTAAAAATTTATTATTGATTGACCATTCAATAAGCTTTGCAATTAAACCGTCTTTTTGAGTACCTTGACTAACCATTAAACTTTCTCCCAGAAATTACTTTACTTGATAACCGTGTTCAATTAAGTTGGATTTTGCATCCTCCAGTGTTACTTCTTGAAGTATCATATTGCATACGGGGCATCTTCCGGGTTCATCAGAGATTACATTCCAGTCCATAAAATCCTGATAAACTTTCCCGTCATCGTTTTCATCAATTGCTTCGAGATCGATTACACCTGTTCTAATTAACGGTGAGTCGACACCATATTCATTTGTCTGCCCTGTTTCGTTACCACCGGATAGCGCTTCTGCTTTATAACCATGTTTTTCCAAATTCTTTTTAGCTTCTTCAAGTGTGAATTCCTGAAGGGTCATTCCGCATAAAGGACATTCACCGGGCTCATCCGAAATCACATTCCAATCCATAGCATCCTGATAAACTTTTCCGTCATTGTTTTCATCAATTTCTTCGAGATCGATTATACCTGTTCTAACCAATTCAGATTGTTCCAGCTCATGAGATTCATCTTCCATGTTCATTCCGCTTTTAACAGGGGCTTGCTCAACTTTCTTATTTGTTGAAGTACCTTCACTCATATCTGTTTCATTTGCTTCGATTTTACTTGGTTCGGATGAAAACTTTTTAACCGCTGCTTTTAAGTTACTTTCAGAATCGATTAAGAATTGAGCGGAAGTAACAATTTCAGTTCCTTCGGATAATCCTTCGAGTATTTGATAATATCCATCGGCATATGCGCCAAGCTTCACCGGCTGCGGTTTGAATTTACCCTCTCCAATTGAAACAATAACAATATCACTAAGTCCTCCCCTAAGAATTGCTTCTTCTGGGATGGTAGGATATATTCCCAAATCAGCCCCAATAATTGTAACTGTAGCCAGCATATCCGGTTTAAGTTCACCACTAGTATTATTTATATTTATTCTTACTTTAGCAGTTCTCGTTTTGGGATTGATAGTAGGATAAATAAAATCTACTTTACCGCTAAACGTTTTGCCGGGCATAAAGTTGAAATTTATTTTCGCTTCAGCGCTCTTCTTAATTTTAGCCAATTCATATTCATAAATATCTGCATACAGCCATAACTCACTTAAGTTAGCAATCCTTAATAAATTCATTCCCGGCATTATTTTCTGACCTTCATCAACATTTTTATGCATTACCGTACCGTTGTTCGGTGCATAAAGAGTCATATATGTTTTAAGTTCGCCTGTCTCTATTATATTTTTTATATCTCTTTCAGGAATTTCCAATAGTCTCAATTTTGCAATTGAATTCTTTACGAGGGTATTGCCGCTTTCCATTATATTGGAAACTTTGCTGGATGCGGTTGCATTCTGATAATTTATTGCCGTAAGCAATTCCTCTTGTGCGGAAACCAATTCAGGTGAATAGATATCTAAAAGTTTATCACCTTTACTTACTTTTTGACCGGTATAATTAATATAAAGCTTTTCAATCCAACCGTTTACTCTAGTTGTTATGATCTTGTCTGTTGTTTCATTTGTAGATAGAACAGCATTAGTAACAATTTTATTTGCTAATTGTCTTTCCTTCACAAAAGCTGTTTTTACATTCATATTTTGAACAACAACCGGATCAATAGAAACAACGCCAGCGGCTCCGGCTTCATCAGCATAAACAGGAACTAAGTCCATTCCCATTTTAGATTTGCCAGGCTCGTCGTAAATTTCATTCGGGTCCATCGGGGCACGCCAGAATAATATTTCTTTTTCACCGCTTGTTATACCACTGCCCGAACCTTTTACCGGGACTAACTTCATTCCGCAAATCGGGCAATCGCCGGGTTCTTCCAAAATAATTTCCGGGTGCATGCCGCAAGTCCATAATTGACCTTCTTCATCTTCATGTAAGTGTTCAAGTACATTGTCGGATGAAAAAGAGGGCGCTAAGAAGTATGTTCCTAGAACACCTATAATAAGGGAAGTGACTGCAACTAATAAAATCTTCAACTTCATTTGTATATCTCCGTTTTGCTAATTCAATTTTTAGTTTAGATTTGTGCCAATCAAAAATTCTAATTGACTTAATTCTTTATAATAGCCTGCTCTTATGTCGTAAATTTCCGTTTCCACATGTAATAATTTATTCTGAGCATCAATCACATTTATGAAATCAATTTCACCAACCTGGTAAGCAGAGAGGGCTGCATAATAAGCTTGCTGCATTTGAGGCAGTAATCCATTAGCAATTAATTCCTCACGTTCTTCCAATTCCTGCAAAGTAGATATAGAGGAACCGAATTTTTGAAATAACATTTGCCTTGCCGCTTCATATTGGTCCGCAAACATTTTCCCTTTTAGTTCGGCTTCTTCAACTGCGGCTGATTTCTTTCCACCGTAGTTTATAGGCAATGAAATGCCGACCATGAAAGAAACAAAATCATTTAGGTCGGTACTTGTTTTTGCAATTTCATCTCTTTGTGAATATTGTACAGCCAGGTTGAAGTTCGGATAAAATTCGTACTCAGCAAGGTCTTTCATCAACATGGATTGTTCTTCACGCAGTTTCACTCCTTTTAAATAGGGTCTGTATTCTCTCGCTAATGAATCAAGAAAACTCACCGTAAAATTTTTAGCTGCAATCTCGTGCAGTTCACTTGTTTCAATCCCGGCTTTGGAGTCTTCCAGGATAAGAGCATTAATGTTAGATACAAGAGTTCTTTCCTTATTCTCCAATTTCTTTATTTTATCTTCGATTCGTGTTATCTCGGCATGTACTTGAAATAAATTTTGCTGGCTTGCTTTCGAAACTTCGTATTTAGTTTTAACAACCTGCAATACGTTTTCCAACAATTTTTGCGATTCTTTTGTTAGTTCAATCGTTTCACGAATATTTGCCAGATCATAAAAATTTTTAGCTGCCAGCATTTTAATTTCGTTGCGAGTGTCTTCAATTTCCTGCTGAATAATTTCAGTATCTTTACTTCTTACTTCACCTGAAGCTCCAAGTTTACCGGGGAACGGAACCATTTGACTCAAGCCTACTATTTTTCCCGTCATCGGTTCTTGAGTGAACGAAAAACTGTTTGTGGGGAGGTTAGCCAGCCCCAATGTCAAAATCGGGTCGGGTAAATTTGAAACTTGTGGAACCGTTGCATCAGCTGCCGATCGTTTGTTCCGGAGGGCATTTAATTTCGGACTTACTTCAATTGCACGGTTAATTAATTCCTCTAAATGAGGATCAGTCTGCTGCGCGAATAAGTCATTTTGAAAGAATGCAAAGATAATCATGAATGATAAAACGGCTTTTCTCATACTTTTTCCTTTAATCCTTTTTACTTTTTTGGATTTTTTGAATTACAGTTACAACCCCCATCGTTAAAATGAGATATACTGTGATCCAAATAATTTGTGTGAATTCTGTTTCCATAGTTGCATACATAATTTCAATTACTGTGCCATATGGAAATAATTTGTTTTAGGAGTTAAAAACAATGTTTTATGGAGGTGATTTTTAAGAAATTTAAATGTTTTTAAGGAATTGAAAAGAGATGGTTCTGATGATTATGACGGATGGAATTTTTGCCGAGAATACGCTAATTAGAGTGATTTGTTGATCAGGTAATCACTTAAACGATGCAATAACTTTTGATGTCGGTTTGTAGATATATTACCTATTGAGCCAACTATAATTTTTGACTGAATAACAGAAAGAAACGATAGGCGTATTATAGATTCCCTTAGAATACCGCTATCAAAATAATCCTCATCTCGCTCGGAAATTAATTCATCAAAATTCTCAATCATCTGATGAATTTGTGAACTAATACAACAAACCAGCTAATCGCAATAAGGTTCAGAAAGTTGACGCAGTAATAGAACAGGTCTCGTCTTTATTTTATCATCAGATTAGGGAAGATCAGTTAATACAACATCTCTCTCTTTTATTTTTTGTATTCCGGGTTAGATTCTTTTATCATTGCCTGAGAATATTGAGGTTCTTCTTCTGTATAAGCCCGATTCAACTGATTGATAGAAGCATTTAACCACTCACTTTTATCGTCTGATTCATCACTAGAAGACAAAACTGTTACAAGTAACTTATCGTTTAGTTTCAACTCAAACGGCGTATCAAGAATTATGTTTTCACCATCATAGTGTGCTGGCAGGGAGATTAATTTTTTCATAATAATGTAATAATTTAAGCGGGACTTTTCCCGCCCTGGCGATGAGTAGTTCTTCTTTTATTTTTTGTAGTTTTTTTTGCAATTTTAATTAATGACTCTAAGGCATTATTAACTGCCTCCTCATTGGGAAATGCCTTTGTAACTTCCGGCTTAATTACAACAATGTTAGATTCTTTATTAATACGCTCGGTATACTTTCCTCTAGTTAGCCCTTTTGGAAAATCTTGTAATTTATACTCATCACGCAGTTTATCATTTTTTTTCTGTTTAGTTTTCTTCATAAATTTTCCTTTCTTCTTTATTCGCTAAACGAGCACTTATAATCCGAATCACTTGCTCATCTTCTGTATGAGCTACGACAAGTAAATGATTTTTTTGAGATAATCCAAAAGTGATATATCGATTTTCATTAATTGAATGATCAGGGTCCTCACCAGTAGCTGCTAAAGGATATCCAAACACTGTTGCAGCTTCTTCGAATGAAACTTTGTGCTTTCATAAATTTGACTTTGCTTTTTTTGGATCCCATTAAAATTTCATTGTATAAGTTAGAGAATCGTTGATAATGAATCAAATGTTATTTTTTATCCAAATAAAGCGAAACACTTCCTCTTGCAAACTGTTATGTAACAATCTATTATGATTTTCATAAGCCATGTAATTTTATGATATATTCAAATTAAATAGCCGAGGTACCTTGATGGGAAAATGGTTACGATATAGTTGCTGTTTATTTATTTGATGTCGGGAAACCTGCAAAATTACAAATCGCTCGTAAGATGATTTGTTTATTATCTTTTAGCCGAATAGCCAACTGTTAATTTTTACTTCCATATGGTAATTATTATTAACAATTATCATCAAGTATCTGTCTAAAGCCTGAAAATATTCTGCACCAACTTTAGTTCTCACCAGGTCATTTATCTTTCCCTATCCCATAATTCTCAATCTTGCTATAAAGAGTTGGGAGTGAGATACCGAGATGCTTTGCAGCTTTCGGTTTATCCCAGTTTAATTTTTCGAGAATTTTTTTGATGTGGATTTTTTCAACATCGTGGAGTGTGTAATTCAAGACCGAGTCAAACTCGTATGATTTATTATCACTTTCGTGCAGCAAAATATATTCTTTTTGCAGAACATCCCCTTTGGATAAAACTACAGCCTGCATCAATGTATTTTCCAACTCGCGTACGTTACCGACCCACTCATGCTTAACAAGCATATCCATTACCTGGTCCGGTACTTTTACAACCGACTTATGTAGTTCTCTGTTTATCTTATTTAGAAAGTGATTAACTAACGAAGGAATATCCTCTTTACGTTCTCTTAACGGCGGTAAGTGAATTGTAACAATTTTTAGCCTGTAAAAAAGATCTTCTCTGAACTTTCCTTCTTCAACAAGCTTTTCAATATTTTTATTGCTAGCTGCCATAATTCTTGCTTTCATCGGAATTATAGTTTCACCGCCAACTCTTTCAAACTCTTTTTCCTGTAAAATTCTTAGCAGCTTAACTTGTAAACTAGGTGAGATTTCCGAAATTTCGTCTAGAAAGATTGTGCCGTCACCCGCGAGTTCAAACTTTCCTTTTTTATCTTTCACCGATCCGGTAAACGCTCCTTTAACGTGTCCGAACAATTCACTTTCGAGAAGTGTTTCTGTCAACGCAGTACAATTAACCGGGATGAAAGGAGTATTTTTTGTTATGCCGCTGTAATGAATTGAACGAGCTACAAGTTCTTTACCTGTTCCGCTTTCACCTTGAATTAGAACAGTAACCCGGCTGCCCGTTACCTGCCCGATTTTTTTGTAAATCTCTTTCATAATTTGAGATTTACCGATAAGGATATTTTTCAGTTCATAGTCTTCGGCTTTTTCTTCGATGATCGTATCAAGTTTATCACTAAGATTTTTATTATCGAGCGCTCGTTTAATTGCTAGCTTAAGTCTGTCTGTATCAATTGGTTTTTCGATGAAATCGTAAGCGCCTTTTTTCATAGCTTCAATTGTGGTCTGCATTTCGTCGAAAGCGGTTATCATTATGAAATGAATTGACGGGTTAATTTCTTTAATTTTTTCTAGTACCTCCAACCCTGTCATCTTCGGCATTTTATAATCACAGATCACCAGTTCAGGTTGTTCCTCTTTTAACGCCTGAACACCCTTCATTCCGTCTTCGGCGGAGACCGGGTTATACCCTTGTCTCTTTAAGAACGTCGTCAAAGTTTCCCTTATTGACTGATCGTCGTCAATTACTAATATTTTTTCCATTACCCTTTTCGTTTAGTTCAAATTTTATATTGAATGTTGTGCCTTCTTCTCCAGTAGCCTCCAGTTCGATACAGCCGTTATGAAGTTCGATAATTTTTTTTGCTACCGCCAATCCTAATCCTGTGCCGGATGATTTTGTGGTATAAAACGGTTCGAATATTTTGTCCTGTATTTCTTCCGGTATACCTTTGCCGTTATCACTTAAATGTATAGAGATCCTTCCGTTATCGATATTCGATTCGATAGTCAACTGCCCATTATTTCCTGACGATTCATACGAATTCAGAATCAGGTTCAAAAAAACTTGATGAAGTTTATCTCTATCAGCAAAAACATTTACATTTCGCACATCATTTATTACAATAAAATTTTTGTCGGAAAATTTATTCCCTACGCTTTGAATAATTTCATTAATTAAGTCGTGTATATCAAAAGATACTTTATTCAGAACCATTTGCTTAGCAAAGAGCAAAACTTCTTTTACCAGGTTATTCAGCCTGTTTATTTCCTTCTGAATAATGTTCATTGAGATTCTATCATCCTCACCTAAGTTCAGGCTATCGGCAAGCATTTCACTGTTCATTTTAATGGAAGTCAACGGAGTTTTTATCTCATGTGTTAAAACAGCCGCCATTTTGCCGAGAGCCGCAAGTTTTTCGGAGTGAGCCAACTGCGTTTCCAATTCTTTTATTTTTGTGATGTCGATTGCGATTAAAAGATAGCCTGCAGGTTCGGCTGCATTTACAATAAATGGCGATATGGACACTAAATAATTTTTTTGACCTCTGCTTGTATTTATTTTGATTTCGTCTTCCAGCTTATCCTTACCATTGAATATGTTCAACAATTCTACTAGCTCATGCAGCTTTGGAATATTTTTAATCTTTTCAAAAATAATTTCATCGTATAGTTCGGTTTTATCAATATCAATTATGTTGGAAAACTTAGTATTGAGTTCAATCATTTTACCCGACAGATCCAGAACACAAATAGCAGCATTAGACTTTTCGAACGCATTTAGAAGCATTTGGATTTTTTCCTGCTTCAGTTCAATCTCTTCCCTATCTTTATTTAAGGTCTTGGACATATCATTAAATGTTATTGCTAATTTCCCCAGTTCATCATTAGAAGAGATATCAACTTCCGTACCATAATTCCCCTTCCGGATCTCTGTGGTTTTTTCAATCAATTTATTTAATGGATTTGCAATAATTCGTGTTATCAAAAATGCCATTGCCGAGCTGACTATTATTCCCCCGAATAAACTCATAATAAAATAGTGCTGCCATTGTTCGGCTGTTTGCAGGTTGAATAGTATTCTGCCCAACGGAATCTGAACCAAGAGAATAACAATAGGAACTATAATTACCGCGGCAAAGATAACTTTTTTATTGAGAGAGAAAGTTTGTATTCTTGAAATAACTGCCGGGAAAAGATTAAAACGAGTAAGCGCTATTGTTGTGGTAAGAACAACACCTATGAAAAAAGCAAGTGGACTTATTTCGACCAAATAATAAAAACCAAGAATCCATGGTAAATATAAGCCAAATACAAAAGCAGTAAGATTTGTAATTATTAACCCGATAAGCACAATCAATATCTGAGGTCTAATTAATTTGTTTTCCGAATTCATTGCTTTTTTTGTAAGGAAATAAATACTGAGAGATAACAGCATCACATACCAAATAAGATATCCGGCATATAAAGAACTATAATGTGCCTCAAATCTTTCGGAATGTGCATGAGAAGCTTCGATCAAATCTCCAGACCATATAAATATAATTATTAGAACAGATGGAACAATAAGGAATAACTTCAATAGAAGACCCATATCTTTTTTCGAATGGAAATAATAGGAGAAAAATGTAAGTACAAGTATTATTAAAAGTAAAAACGAATGACAGGACTGATCCAGTATTGTTACATCGCCAATCGGCATAATAATAAAATGCACAAAATGGGATATCAAATAACCGATCACAAGCAATAACGCAAGAATGTAAAGTTTACGCGATACGCCTTCTAAGCTTCTCGAATATATTATATAGATTATTCCGACTGCTGAAATTATTGTTGCAATCAAGAAAACTGTATTAAAGATAGGTATCATTTCAAAGTATGTTTTTTACTTAAGATCAATTTAGTGTAATTAAATATTTTAAAAAAATTAAAAAACTTAAACAGTCTGTTGAATTATCATCCTCAAACAATATAAAAAAACAATTGTTCCTTCGGCACGGTTATTGGGATAAAACTTATTATAAGGAATATAAAAATTCTTAGAACAATTAAATCAATTCATTTTCAAAAATATTGAATAGTTATACTATGAGTGGTGAACAGAATATTTATATAGACCCGGTTTGCAAAATGAAGGTTACCAAACCGGATAAAGAAAACCTCCAATTGCTTGCAACTTCTTATAATGGGAAAATGTTTTATTTCTGTTCCCCATTTTGTACTGCAGCATTTCTCGATAATCCCGGAAGATATATTTCCATTGGAGATGTAAATGAAGATAGTTCCGAAAGAAATTCCGTTTAAGGATAGAAGTGAATTTTTGAGAGGATTTCTGATTCTAATAAAGCAGAATAAAAATGTAAGTGAATACGAACGGGAAATGACAATGGTAATAGGGAAATATTTTGGTTTCGCTGAGGAATTTTGTAAAGACAGTATAAATTCTATTTTAGTAAATGAATATGTTTCGGATGATCCGCCGCTGTTTTCGGATAATAAAATTACGGAATATTTTGTAATAGAATCTTTTAATATCTTGAAACAAATTCATCACTTAACTGATAAAGAATTAAAATGGCTTTGGAAAACAGCCGATATTAACAAGTTGAAGAATTTTGAATTAGAATAAGCACGAAAAAATAAATGGAGGTATAATATGTTTCACGATGGTTTTATGGGCGGTATGTCGTTCGGCTGGCTATTTTGGATTGTTGTTATAGTACTAGTAGTTTATCTAATCGTTCGCTTTGCAAATCAGCAAAATACTAGAACCACCTCAAATGAAAGCGCCCTCGATATTTTAAAGAAGAGGTATGCCCGAGGCGAAATTACAAAAGAAGAATTTGATGAAATGAAAAACGACCTTAACTAAATTTAACTGAGGTAATATTTATGGCAGAACACCGGCATCATAATCACGGCGATAGCAAGCATAACATAGATGACCACGAGCATCATAATCATAATAAGCAGCATAACAATAAACACAACCACCAGGATCACCACAAACACATGGTGGAGGAATTCAAAAAACGTTTTTGGATTTCACTGATTGTTACAGTTCCTATATTACTTCTCTCTCCTCTTATTCAAGAGTTAATCGGTTTAAAGGATACATTCAATTTTACCGGGGATCTGTATCTTCTTTTTGCTTTATCATCGTTCGTGTTTTTCTACGGTGGTTATCCTTTCTTAAAAGGGCTTTTTGATGAATTAAAAAAGAAACAACCCGGGATGATGACCCTGATAGCGCTCGCAATTTCGGTCGCTTACTTTTATAGCGCTGCAGTAGTCTTTGGTGTAAAAGGCGAGGTGTTTTTCTGGGAGCTTGCAACGCTTATCGATATTATGCTCCTCGGTCATTGGATTGAAATGCGTTCGGTTATGGGCGCTTCAAAAGCATTGGAAGAACTCGCTAAACTTATGCCTGACGAAGCTCATCAAATTAAGGAGAACGGTGATGTTGTCGATGTGTCTGTATCCGAACTAAAACACGAAGATAAACTGCTTATCAAACCGGGTGAAAAAATTCCGGCTGACGGAAGAATTATTGAAGGTAAAACTTCTATAAATGAAGCGATGATTACAGGCGAATCCAAACCGGCTTCAAAAGGCGAAGGAGATGAAGTAATCGGCGGCTCAATTAACGGCGAAGGCTCATTAAAAATAGTTGTCGAAAAAACCGGTGATGAGACTTTCCTTTCCCAAGTTGTTAAGATGGTCAAAGATGCACAAGAGAGTAAATCGAAGACTCAAAACCTCGCTGACAAAGCAGCTTTTTGGCTTACGATAATCGCAATAAGCGCCGGAGCGGTAACCATGTTTTCATGGCTTATGTTTACCGGGCAGAGTTTTAATTTTGCTCTTACACGAACCGTAACAGTTATGGTTATTACCTGTCCTCATGCGCTTGGTCTGGCAATTCCTTTAGTTGTTGCAGTATCAACAGCGCTTTCCGCTAAACATGGGTTATTAATAAGAAACCGTACCGCATTTGAAAATGCGAGAAATATTCAAGCAATTATTTTTGATAAAACCGGCACACTTACCAAAGGTGAATTTGGCGTGACCGATACAATTCTATTTGATAATAACATTGATGAAAAAGAAGCATTAAAATTAGCTGCAACAGTAGAATCGGAATCTGAACATCCGATTGCAGCAGGAATAGTTAGTTCTTCTAAGGAGACAAACGAGGAAAAGTATGAGTTAAAAGAATTCAATTCGATTCCCGGCAAAGGCGCTGAAGGAAAAGTAAACGGGAAAGATATAAAAGTTGTCAGTCCGGGTTACTTAAATGAGAACAACATCAAAATAGAGGACGAAGAAAAAATAAACAAACTTTCCGGTGAGGGAAAAACAGTCGTTTATCTTTTAGTAAATGATAAATTAGCAGCAGCGTTTGCTCTTGCAGATATTATCCGAGAAGAATCCAAAGAAGCGATTAAACAGTTGAAAGAATTGGGTATAAAAACAATGATGCTTACCGGCGACAATAAGCAGGTGGCTAAATGGGTAGCGGATGAACTTGGTCTCGATGATTATTTTGCGGAAGTGCTGCCTGATAAAAAATCTGAAAAAATTAAAGAAGTGCAAAGTCGCGGCATGGTAGTAGCTATGACCGGTGACGGTGTTAATGATGCTCCTGCTCTAGCTCAGGCAGATGTGGGAATTGCTATCGGCGCCGGTACAGATGTGGCTGTTGAAACTGCCGATATTATTTTAGTGAGAAGTAATCCGCAAGATGTTGTTGCATTAATTAAGTTTGCAAAAGCAACTTACAATAAAATGATTCAAAACTTAATTTGGGCAACCGGTTATAACGCATTCGCAATACCTTTAGCAGCCGGAGTTTTATTTTCTTATGGTATTGTTCTAAGTCCGGCTGTGGGTGCTGTTTTAATGTCATTGAGTACGGTTATAGTTGCAATAAATGCTAAGCTTTTAAAAGTATAAAATGGATATCACTTGGTTTATTAAATCGTAAAAGTATTGTTTCCGGATTTGCCTATGATTTCCCAATGTCATTATTGATGGAAGATATTCCGAAAGAAAGGAAGTATCTGTTCCTGTAAAAGCATATTTTTATTATAAAAAGACAATTTCATCTGTGATTTTTTTGATATGATTTATTATTATTAAGAAAACAAAATATCAGGCTAATATGACAAGTGAATATTCCAGTATAATTGGTCTAATAAAACAGTATGTTGTAAATATTTTAAAACAAAGACTAACTAAAAACCACACCTTCCACAATTTAGACCATACTTTTAGGGTAACTCATTTTGCAGAATTAATTGGCAAAAACAGCAAGGTTGATATTTACGATCTTGAGTGCATAATACTCGCAGCTTGGTTTCATGATACCGGATTTACTAAATCGTATATTGAGCATGAAAGCGCAAGCATTGAAATTGCAAAAGATTTTCTGAAGCGAAATAATTTCCCTCAGAAAAAAATTGATCAGGTTGTGAATTGCATTGAATGCACTAGGTTGAATTTCATCCCTTCTCTTCCTACACAGGAAATTATCAAAGATGCCGATCTTGCACATTTAGGCTTGATCGATTTGGAAAATCATCAATCACAACTCCGTAAAGAATTAGAGTATTTTACCGAGATACAATATACTGATCAGGAGTGGACACAAATTAATATCAATTTTATGCTTGAGCATAACTATTATACTAATTATGCGAAAACTTTTTTCGAGCCAAGGAAAAAAGAAAATCTCAAGAGACTTCAAGAAAAATTGAAAACATTTTAACGAATTGAATGGAAACCGAATGACTATATTAAAAAAATCATTTCACTTATCACTGTTCTTCGTTTTAATTTTTACATTTTATGAAACAGCTTCTGCACAGACTTTAAGTAATACTTTTTCGGTTACTTCGCCGGATAAAAATATTGAGTTGAGTATATTTTTGACTGACGAAATTAATTACGAAGTTATTTACAACAATAACAAAATAATTGAATTGTCGAAAATTGCGTTAACTATTCGTGGTCATGAAACCCTTGGCACAAACCCAACTCTTATCGATTCTAAAACTACATTGATTGATGAAATAATAAAACCGGTCGTTGCCGAAAAATCATCTTCTATTGAAAATCTTTGTAATGAATTAACACTATCCTTCGAAAGAAATTTTGATTTAGTTTTTCGTGCATATAATGACGGTATTGCATATAGATTTATCACAAACTTTGATGGAGATATAATTGTTGAAAGTGAAGATGTAAATTTCAATTTCATGTCGGATCATTCAATTTATTTTCCTGAGGAAGTAAGTTTTTTCAGTCACCAGGAAAGAGTTTACAAGTATTTGAAAATCAGTGAAATCGAGGAGGATAAATTCAGTTCAATTCCGGCAATGATTGAAATGGATGAGGGAACAAAAGTTTTAATTACCGAAGCGGATTTATACAACTATCCCGGATTTTATTTAACGCCAAAAGGCAACAATGGTTTAAGTGCAATTTTCCCGCACTATCCGCTGAAGGAAGAGAAACGGAACGATAGAGATGTTGAAGTGATTGAATACGAAGATTATTTAGCCAAATCAACAGGCGAGCGTAATTTTCCGTGGCGTGTTTTAATTATTACTGATGATGCGGGATTAATATCATCCCAGATGATTTATAAACTTTCCTCACCGCTTAAATTGGAAAATACAGAATGGATAAAGCCCGGTAAGGTAGCATGGGATTGGTGGAATTCCCTTAACATTTACGGAGTAGATTTTAAATCGGGAGTTAATAATGAAACTTATAAACATTTTATTGACTTTGCCTCGGCGAACAACATTGAGTATGTGATTTTAGATGAAGGCTGGTATAAACTCGGAGATTTGTTCAATATTAATCCGGATATTGATATGGAAGCCCTTGTAAAATATTCTGAAGAAAAAAACGTAGGATTAATCCTATGGGTTGTATGGAAAACATTATATGATCAAATGGAAGAAGCACTCGATCAATTTGAAAAATGGGGTGTTGCAGGAATTAAGGTCGACTTTATGCAGCGTGATGATCAATGGATGGTTGAGTACTATGAACTTATTGCACGTGAAGCAGCCAAAAGAAAGTTGATTGTTGACTTTCACGGTGCGTATAAACCTAGCGGATTAAGACGCGCTTACCCAAATGTTTTAACTCGAGAAGGTGTAAGAGGATTGGAATGGAGTAAGTGGAGTGAATTTATTACTCCGGAACATTGTGTAACTTTACCTTTCATTAGAATGGCTGCGGGACCAATGGATTTCACTCCCGGCGCAATGCTGAATACTACCGAAGGAAATTTTCTGGCATCACACTCCAGACCAATGAGTCAAGGTACCCGGTGCCAGCAATTAGCGCTGTATGTTATTTATGAAAGTCCCCTGCAAATGTTATGTGACAGTCCGTCAAATTACAGGAAGGAAAAGGAAAGTTTAGATTTCATAGCAAAGGTTCCTACAGTCTGGGACGAGATTAAGGTTTTACATGCAAAGGTCGGAGATTATGTTGTATTAGCAAGAAGAAGCGGAGATGAATGGTATATCGGTGGAATAACAGATTGGAGTGAAAGAGATTTCGAACTCAATCTTGATTTTTTACCGAAAGGTGATTACAAAATTGATCTTTTTATTGACGGAATCAATGCCGATAAATACGCCGGTGATTATAAAAGAATTCAACGGAAAATTACAAGTGATGAAATACTAAAGGTTCACCTCGCTCCCGGGGGTGGAATGGCAGCTAGAATTTATAAATAATTTACTTCGTTAAAATAAGTCTTTGGGGCTTGGAGTTCGGAATTCTTTTTATCTCACCTCTTACTTCAAGCTCCAATTTCACAGTTGTTGTATACCACGAAATTGATCCAATCAAACTGCGCTGCGCCACTGTCAATCGTTCGGATATCATTTTCGGTAAATCTTTAAAAAGTACTCCTTCATTATTCTTAGAAAGAATCTCAATAATTCTATCCCGTATCAATTCAAATTTTTCCTTTGAGATTTTAGTAGGTTTCTTTCCTATACTTGGAGTACGGCAGATTATTTGTTGTCCATCCATATAAACCTTTCTTAATTCTGATACTTACCAATTAATTTCCAAATCCATCGATGGAATTTATGAAAAGATTCAACAGGTTCACTATACATGATAATACATTGATTCTCGATAAAATCCATCTTTAAGTCGGAACATTTTTTAGTAACATCTTTATTGCTCGAACCTTGCTGAAGCCAAACTTTTTTTATTCCCTTTTCACTAATTTCATCAATTGCTGATAATGATTTTTGAGGCGGTATATTTAATATAACACCAGAGACACTTTCAGGTAATTCGGAAATTGTCCGGTAACAGTTATCTCCTTCAATTACATCAGTATTTGGATTCACCGGATAAACATTATAACCTCTTTCACGTAAATGTCTGTAAATGTAATTTCCAAACTTTTTAGAATTTCTCGAAACACCCAAAACTGCAATATTCTTTTGAGATACGAAATCGTTAATAATTGATTTTGTTTCCATTTTCATCTTCTTTTTTGTTGACAATATTTAAAATATATGTAAAACTAAAAAATAATTAAACAAGTTCGGATGCGATATTTCTTAAACCACAGCTCTTCGCATATTCAACAACTATTTTGAATTCATCTTCGTTAATGTTCCTGGATAATTCATCATATTTCATTGCCATAAATGCAGGGCGGTATTGATCCATAATATTAATGTAAGTTTCCTTTGAAATTTCCTCAGTTATAAAATTAATCACCGCTTTTGATCCGCTCAAATCATTTGGCAGTACTAAATGCCGCACGAGTAGTCCTTTTTGCGCTATTCCTCTTTTGTTTAGTTTCAAATCTCCCACCTGTCTATGCATCTCCTTAACCGCTTTTCGGGTAACTTCCCAATAATCTTCCACACCCGAATATTTCAGTCCGTTTGCATTAGACGAGTATTTTATATCAGGCATATATAAATCAATAATTCCTTCAAGCATTTTAATAGTTTCAAACGATTCATAACCACCGCAATTATAAACAATTGGTAGTTCAAAACCATGTGCAGCTGCAATCTCAATTGCATCAATAATCTGCGGAATGAAATGTGTCGGAGTGACTAGGTTGAGATTATGACAACCCCGGTTTTGAAGTTTGATCATCACATCAGCAAGTTCTTTAACCGAAATTACTTCTCCGATTTGAAGCTGACTGATATCGTAATTCTGGCAATAAACACAGTTGAGATTGCAGCTTGTAAAAAAAATAGTACCTGAACCGTTCGTCCCTACCAAAGACGGCTCTTCACCAAAATGAGGACCATAACTCGAGACCAGTATCTCATCAGAAGTTCGGCAGTTCCCCCACTCATTTTTTGTTCTATCCACATTGCAATTATTCGGACAGATTCGGCAGTTACACAAAAGGTCATTCATCATTTTTATTTTATTTGCAAACTCATGCGGAGATAATTCTGTTAAAAATGATGGCAGCATAATTAGACACCTACTCTAAATTGATTGTGTTTTTTCTCACATATTCAATATAAAGTGATGTATTCAATTTGACAAACAAAAATCCGTATGTAGTTTTACAGTGAGTTTAATAAATAAGCGGCAATGAAAATCATTATAAATTTCCTAACGTTAATTTGTGTAGTTTCTTTCGCAATTTTTACACTATTTCTGATCTCCGAAGACATTATAACATCGGAAGAGATTGATATAGTTATTCAATCAATTGAACGAATCGATAATGGTGAATATTTAGTTAAAACCCGCGGTTCGATTTATTCAAATAGTGATAACTTCTTCCACTCGAAACCAGCATCCGATTCAATGAGTGTGTTACTCAGAAAAAAAGCAGTTCACAAGGTACGTGTTGTTGGTTATAACTTCCGTCATTTACTTCCCTTTCTATCGCCCTATAAGAATATTGTTGAGATAGTCGATGAACCTGTTGATTACCGAAAGCTAATGCTTAGCATCAATAAATCAATGGATTAGTTCATCAAAAATCCCCATATTATTGTATAAAATAGAATATAACTCACAGTAAGAATGACACTTTTTCAAATCAATCACGGAGGCATAATGCGCACAAGATTTTTATTGCTCTTTTCAGTATTTCTGGTTTTTATCATTAATTCATGCGGAACAAACAACGGCGATGAATTTAGCATTGATTACGAGAAATACGAATTGGCAAACGGTCTTAATGTAATTTTACATCAAGATAATTCCGATCCCATAGTTTCGATGGCAGTTCAATATCATGTTGGTTCTAATCGTGAAGAACAGGGTCGAACAGGTTTTGCACATCTCTTTGAGCACATGATGTTTCAAGAATCACAGCATGTTGGTCAAGACCAATTCTTCAAGAAAATTCAAAATGCCGGCGGTACTCTTAACGGGGGTACATGGGAAGACGGAACGATCTACTTTCAAGTGGTTCCGAAAAATGCATTGGAAATGGTTATGTGGATGGAATCCGATAGAATGGGATTTCTTCTTAGTACCGTTACTCAAGAAGCATTCATGAATCAACAGGAAGTTGTTCAAAACGAAAAACGTCAAAGAGTTGATAACCAGCCTTACGGTCATACAGGCTATGTAATTAACAAATTATTATATCCTCCTGATCATCCTTATAATTGGCAGGTAATCGGTTCACTGGAAGATTTGGCGAATGCTACACTTCAGGATGTTCATGATTTCTACAAGAAATGGTACGGACCTAATAATGCAACTATTGTTATTGCTGGAGATATTAACCCGGATGATGTCAAACAATTAGTTGAAAAATATTTCGGAGAAATTCCTTCGTCGTCTAAAGTTGAACTTCCGAAAGCAATGCCTATAGAATTGAATGAAACAAAGAAAGCATATTATGAGGATAATTTTGCAAAATCCCCTGAACTCAATATGGTTTTTCCAACGGTAGAAAATTATTCAAAAGAATCTTATGCACTTAATATGTTTGGAGAACTTTTTTCAGACGGTAAAAAGGCTCCGCTCTATAATGTGATAGTTGAAGAGAAGAAACTTGCACCCAGTGTTAGTGGTTATCAATCAAGTAATGAACTTGCAGGTGTATTTCAAGTTAGAGTTAGAGCTTTTCCAAATACAAATTTAACCGAAGTCGAAAATGCTGTTTTTGAAGCCTTCGAAAAATTTGAAAAAGACGGATTCACCGAAGATGATCTAAAAAGAATTAAAGCAAAAACTGAAACTCAATTTTACAACGGAATTTCCAGCATACTCGGTAAATCATTCCAGTTAGCAATGTACAACGAATATGCAGGATCGCCTGATTTTATTACGCAGGATTTGAAGAATATTCAATCCGTTACTTCAGAAGATATTTGGAATGCTTATAACAAATACATCAAAGGGAAAAATTATGTAATGACCAGTTTTGTGCCTAAAGGTCAGACTGATTTAATTGCAGAAAATTCCGAAGCATATTTAATTGAAGAAGAAGACATTAGTAATTCTTTCGGCGCCGAATCGACAGCAGAAGAAATAAAAGTTGAAGAAATTCCCTCTGCATTTGATAGAAGTATTGAGCCTGAAAAAGGTCCGGATCCGCAATTAAATCTTCCAACTATTTGGAATGATGAACTCGCCAATGGAATGAAGATTTACGGAATTACAAATGATGAGATTCCATTAGTGAATTTTTCGATTACGATGAAAGGCGGATTACTATTAGACGATATCAACAAAGTAGGCGCCGCTAATTTATTAAGCGATCTAATGATGGAAGGGACAAAAAATAAGACACCATTAGAATTAGAAGAAGCTATAGATATGCTGGGAGCTAATATCAGCATCTATACAACTGATGAATCGATAGTTCTTCAAGCAAATTGTTTAAAATCAAAGATTGATGAAGTATATAAACTTGCCGAAGAAATTTTGCTTGAACCTCGATGGGATGTAAAGGAATATGAAAGATTAAAGAGCGAAACGATTGAAACAATAAACCGAAGAAAAGCGAGTGCTTCTTCAATTGCATCCATAGTATTTAATAAACTGCTTTACGGTGATCAAAATATACTTTCCAAATCAACGATGGGTACGGTAGAAAGCGTGTCGGAAATATCAATAAACGATTTGAAAAATTATTATGAAAAGAACTTCTCGCCAACTGTAGCCAACATCTCGGTTGTTGGTGATATTTCGAAAGATCAAGCAGCCGGTTTGTTTAATAATCTTGCCGGTAAATGGGAAGTAAAGGATGTAACATTTCCGGATTTCGTTAAGCCAGAGGAGTTGACAAATTCACAAGTTTACTTTGTAGATATGCCGAATGCTAAACAATCTGAAATAAGAATCGGATATCTTGCATTAACTTATGATGATCCTGATTACTATCCGGCAACCGTAATGAATTATAAATTGGGCGGTAGTTTCAGCGGTATTGTAAATCTAATTTTACGTGAAGAAAAAGGATACACATACGGAGCAAGAACAGCATTCAACGGATCAATTTATCCGGGACCTTTTGTAGCATCATCCGCAGTGCAGTCAAATGCAACATACGAAAGTGTTGAAATCTTCAGAGATGAAATTGCTAACTATACAGAAGGTATCTCCGAGGAAGATCTTGAATTCACAAAGAATGCACTTTTAAAATCCAATGCGAGAAGATTTGAAACATTAGGCGCATTACTCGGAATGTTGAACAATATTGCAAAATATGATTTGCCTTTTGATTACATCAAACAGGAAGAAAATGTTGTTAGAAATATGACACTGGAACAACATAAAGAATTAGCTAAGAAGTATCTTGATCCTGAAAGAATGTATTATTTAGTTGTCGGGGATGCAGCGACACAAATGAATCAATTATCGAACCTGGGTTTCGGTAATCCGGTTGAATTAGATAGTGACGGAAATAGAATTATGGATACACATGTAAGTGTTAAATAATTAACCCAGATTTTCCATTGGAAAATCTGCCCTTCGGGCCGACAATTTGTAAGTTGTGAAATATCAAATACTTAGTCATATAGAAATTTTGGTATTCGTTATTTAAGTAAAATATCTTTCTTGCAAATTGTCGGGGTTAATCCCGCACCATAAAATGTTTTATTAAAACATTTTATAAGCGGTCAACGGCAAAAATTCATTTCCAATGAATTTTTTGGGATTAATAATTAGGGATCGGGCTTATGGGCTGTTTTAAAATGTTAATTGTAGAGCCCGTCTGACGCCGAGGCAGGCGAGATTCATCTCGCTAATTATGAATTTAGCACATTTTAACAACATCCTAGAGCGAAATAAATTTCGCTCTACAATTTTCACACAGACTCTTATACCTGGTCACTATTTTTCCCATTCTAAAAATATTCTTCATCAAAGAATAAATTAACATTTGAAATCTTTTCATGCTTGCGCAGTTTGTTTACAAGTTCTGTTCCTAAATCTCGATTTTTCAATTTAACATAATATGATAATTCAAGTAAATCATCACCGTTAATAGAACGGGTATTGACTAAATTGAACTTCCGGCAATACTGCTTGAGAAAGTCGGTGTAATAAGTTTGTATAAAATCGCCTGATGCATCAACAGTAAACTGAAGCAAATATTCTTCCCTAACCGGAATAGCAATTCCCGTTTTAGTTAACATCAAATAAACTAACCCAATGAATAGCGTACCGGCAATTGCAACTGCATATAAACCGACACCTGAAGCCATTCCCACAGCCAATGCAAAAAAGATAAATATAATATCATGTGTTTCTTTAACGGCGGTTCTAAATCTGATTATTGACATCGCGCCAACCAATCCGAAAGCTCTAGCAAGATTATTTCCAATAACCATAATCACAATTGCAGTTATCATAGCCAAGATAACAAGCGCATTTACAAACGAAATAGAAAAACCCGGTCCGCGATAAGTCTTCCTGTAAAAAAAAGAAAGCAATAATCCGCAAATCAATGCGACAAAAAGATTTGCTATAACCTCTTCAAGAGTAATGTTAAACTGGAATATATTCCGAAAATTTTGCAGCATTAGTTAATCTTATCTCCATTATAATCACTGAAATCAATCGGCAGAGGCGTCTTAAATGGTAGAGCCGATTTTCTCTGCCATGGTTTTAATTTTCTCTCCGCATCCAAACAGATTGTATATTTTGATAATGCCATTCTCTGAAGTTGATATTTCTGAATTATCCGTATAAGCCAGCCTGGGAATCCCTTTTCAAATTTCACTTCAAGTATAGATCTATTTCTTAAAGCGGGAGATAACTTGCTGTTATCAAATAGAGAAGCCAACCTAGGGAATGCTTGGTATCTTAGATTTTTATCTATTGTTATTCTGCAAAGTGTATTAAACTTTGTGAATAACGGAATCCTGTCGTAAACTACAAGTACAGTGGGCATTAAATTTCTTTTTGAAATATTATGAAGAAATCTTTCCGCATTAATAGCATGTATGTTGCCGTCGATATTAACAAATACTTGTTCAAGATTTTTATCAATAATCAGGTTGCCTAAATCTTTGTACTGTAATTTTGACCGGTTCTTCCAAGTCCGGCTCTCATACTTTCTTTTTATTTCAAGGAAACAAATCGATTCATTATCAAGATTATTATACCCGCGGATTCTGAATTTTTTCCTGACTTTAATTCCAGCAAGCTTGTCATGATAAGCTTCAAGATTTATAGTATCAAAATAGATGCTTCTAACTGTATATTCATAATTGGGGCGATCTTCTGCATATTTATCCGGTAAAACATACATATTCAGGTCTTCCATGAAAGATGGAAGAATTGAATTCGAAAGTAAAAATTTGTATTCGTATCTCATATTAAAAATGGGATAATAAATTTTTGAAAAAACTTATCACAATTTCCTGAATAGTCTTGTTTTCAAGATCTATCTTACATTCTAATCTTCTGCCAATCATTATTGGGTCCAAAGGCAAATCCAGCTTAACAATTGCAATTGCAACTTGACCACTTAAAAGATTATATGATTTGTTATCCATTTTCTCAATCTGAAATGGATTCATATGTGATATATCCGGATGATTGATGTAAACTTCACTCGCCGGTCCCAATTTCTCCAATTCTTCAACTTTGATTGCAATTAACACAACATACTCGGATGTATCCGATACAGTCAACAAAGTATCCGCGGATAAACGTCCCGTTATGATACCGTTAACATGAGAAATAATATTGAAAAGATCACTTTTTCTCTCAACGGTTCTAAGTTCATCTTCAAGAGATCGGATAATAGATTTATAATATTCGGCGACACTCTGCTTCTCACCTTTTGCCAGTACATCGTATTGCGATTTTGCAATACCGACTTCAATTTTATATAATTCCAATTGGTTTACACTGAGATCGTACTCGGCTTCAGATAATATTCCCTTATCTTTTAGTGCTTTATTTCTAGCGACAATCTTTTCCTGTTCTTTAACCTGTTCTTGTGCAAATAATATTTTCTTTTCCGCTTCATCTAAAAGCGATTCTTTTTCCCCGGATTCATAAATAAGCAGTTCACGTTTTGCGTTTTGGATTTCACCTTTCAGTCTTGAAATTTCTTGAACAGTGAGCTGGGAACTTATTTTTGCAATTGTATCCCCGGTTGAAATTAAATTATTGTTACTATTTCCAATTAACTCATCAGAAAAAATTAACGAAGAAACATCACCGCGTTCCATTTGTGAAGTAAAATTAATTTGACCGGATCCGGTAAAATGATTGACTGTCTCAGTAGAAAATCTTCCATCCGTACTTTGTTTAATTATGTATTCTTGTATCGGATATACTAGTCCCCCTGTAACAATGCTGTTCGGTAATTTTATCGGTATAAAAAATAATAGAATAATTAAAATTAGTAGGAATACCAGGGTGAGACTATTTTTTATCTTGCTCATTTTTCATTAAAATCAGTAACTGTAAGAAATAATTAAGAGTGAAAGTTAACAATAATTTAACATAAAATCCGATCTCATTATCATTAAATAGGTTGTTCATGGAGGGAGATTTGTCAATTGAATATAAATTATCGATACTGCATAGGATTTCTTTTATTATCAAAAATAGCAAGCAATTTTAGCAATCAGAATTATTGATTTTATGAGGGAAGTTAATTTTTAGAACTATTTCTTGAAAACAGCAATCCAGTTATCATCCCACCTTTTTAGAAATTCCTCCTTTCGCCACCTGCACCGAAATGATTTCCAATTGCTGTCCAAGATGAAAATGAAATCAGAAGAATATCCATAAATTACACACCAATGCTCCCAATCATCGACAGTTATCAACATCGGATACCCTTTCCGAATATTGTTTATAATATCACCGATTCCGGCATTCTCATTAATTTCGTATGAAATATTCATGTTTTCAAACAATTGAAGAATTGGACCTGTGTCCGTACCGTCTTCCTCCGTTGTTCCCAGTTCACTAAAAATAATATCCAGTTCTGGATGTTTGTCCAAAATCTTAAGAATTGAATTTGAAGCATGAACCGCGCATGAATAATTATCAAGTTGAATTGATCGGTCCATTGGCAAAATATTTTTAGGCTTACCGGTATTCTTTTCGAAAAAATTTTTCAGTGCGTTGTAAAATTTCGAGATTTTAATCGATAGGATATTTTTCATGCATCAATTTAGTAAAATATACTATTTAAATTAAATTCCGGGACGGAATTAATTATATCCGGATAAATTCTTATTTTACTACATGAAAAGTATTTTTATTTAGGGCATTCACTAATACAAAACTTTTTCAAAGCAGTACAATTAATAAAATAATTGACTAAATAGAAAATTCATTTAATTCGCAGAAGTAATCAATGAAATATTTATTCAAAATAGTTTTCGCTTTTCTAATACTTTTTATTTCGGTTTATTTTTGTGCGATAATATTTGAACCGTATCTAACGGAAGCCAAAGTAAATGCCTTGGTTAAAAAGAAAGAAACCCTAGTAAATATAGATAGAGATACATTATTTCTAATTCATACCGAGAAAGAAATATTTATTAATAAAAACAATTACTATCACGGTAAGAATAATTCTTCAAGACTTATAAAAAAAATCAAAAAGGGGCAGCGTTATTCCTTTAAGGTAGTTGGATATAAGATAGGTTTTGATCTTCCGTTTTTCTCAAGATATAGAAATATCGTTGAGGTAATTGAAAATGAAAAAAAGACTAACTTGAGAAATGACTACTAAGATTCGGAACATATTCTATTAAAGTACATCTAAAGGAGAAAACTAGGTGAACAAATGACAAAGGAAGAGTTTAAGGTAAAAGGCAAAGAACTTATTGATAAAATTGAAGAACTTATTCATGAAGGAAATGTAAGACGCATTATCATTAAGGACTCCCAGGGCAGAACGTATATTGAAATCCCTTTAACGATTGGTGTAATTGGTACAATTGTAGCTCCTATTTTAGCAGCGGTTGGTGCATTAGCGGGTATGGCTGCAAATTTTTCTATAGAAGTAATAAGAAAGGATCCTGAAAAAGAAAAGAATGAATATGAAATTGTTGAAGAGGATGGTGATTAATTGAACATCCAAATTATTTCTTCCCACCAACCATTGAGTTCGCTTCGATCCAACTGAAGGATTTTGTCTTTTGACAGTGATTTTGAAAGCGGGAAAAGATCATTCAACCGTTCAAAAATATATTCCCTATCTCTTTTCTCTGTTCTGATTAATAAATTCCAAAGTGTAAAGGCATCTTTTTCCGTTGCTTCCGATGCAATAACCAAGATTGATGAATACCCCCCGTTTTCAAAATCAAATTTTATCATTTCATTTTTGATTTTCTCCGTCGTATTTTTGTGGTACGGTGTTGAAAATCTACCTTCGGAAATATCGCACTTATATCCTAACGGAATACGTGTCCAATATTCTGCATTAATCAACTCAACAAAATTTCTATCGACTTTAAGAGAACCTTCATCCCCGTTTACATCCAAATCAAATACTGCGCTGAATTCATTTATAATTCCGAATCGTGTATCAATAAAAAAGTTATTGGATTTTTCTATCGATTGAAACCTTATTTTCCCGTAGTTCAGATGTATCCGGCTTTCTTCCTCAAATGTTTTAAGCACTTCTACACTAGTTTGTGAATACAGATTAAGATTTCCTTTGCTTTCAATAAAAAATGAAGCGAAGGAATCACCGGACATAACAATTTTATCACCCTCATTTAATGCGGCATCATGGTTTAAAGTACCATTAATTTCAAATGAACCTGAAGTTTCTAAAGCAGTCCACGGAGAATTATCGCTCGGTGTTATAGAATTATAAATAACGTAAAGTAGAATTAAAACAGGAATTGCAATAATCGAAACTTTCTTCCAATTTATCTTTTTCTTAACATCGGAGGAGATTACTACCTTAACCTTTTTCTTAGCTTTTTCTCTATGTATTTTGGACCGGTCGGTTAATGCATCCTCTCTAGAAAGTTTACTCCTTTCTGCTTGTGCCCTTTTCGCCCCTTCATCATGACTCATTTGCAAAAGTCTTGCTTGAATCTCATCTTTTATATCTGCAGGAGGATCTATATTGAAATCAAGTTTCTTAATGTGCATGAATAATTTAACAAGACCTTTAAATTCCTTATTACAGTCCGGGCATGATTTCATATGTTCGGCAACAACTTCTCTTTTATCATCAGTGAGAAGGTTTTCGAAATAATCATGAAGTAAGGGATTTACTTCTTCATGCAACATTTAAACCTCTCATTAACTTAAGCCGCGCTTCCTTTAATATTTTTTTAGTCTCTTGAACTGCAAATCCATCAATAAAACCTGTTATTTCTTCATAAGTATAATTTTCTAAATCGTGCAATACAAAAATTATTCGCTCGATTTGTTCCAGGTTAAAAATCAAATTTTCCAAATCATTTGAGCTTACCGGGATTGCGTTTTCATCAGGCTCGTTATCAGCATATATTCTATCTCTAACTGCGCCGGTTCGTATTTCATCAAATATTGTATAGACGGCTATACCATTCAACCATTTTACTATTGGTGTATCATCTCTTACATATCTAATATTTTCCCAGGCTGTTAGAAATATATCTTTAGTAAGTTCGCCTGCAATATTCTTGTCAACAATTATTCTAAGGCAGAGTGTAAAAACATTTCGGCTGAAATAGCCGCTCAATTCAATGAAAGATTTTTTTCGTCCGCGCTTCGATTGATCAATCAAGTATTTTACTAATTCGTTGTCCATAATTTATATTATTGACGTCAATGTACCCTATCGATTTATGAATAATGATAAATATATTTTAAAGCTTCCTTAGTTGAATCCGGGAGAACCTTAAACAACTAAAATTAATCACTATGGATTTTTTTATAACTTATAAATATATGAAATTTCTTATTATTTGTGAGATAGAAGAATTAAAAATAGGATTAAGTTCCGGCAGGTAGATTAAAAGTAAACGTAGTCCCTTCATTTTGTTTACTTGCAACTTTTATCTGACCTTTATTTTTTTCAATTAGTTCTTTACAAAGAATCAGACCGAGCCCGGTTCCCTTTTCCTGTCCCGTTCCGATTGTTGTATGATGTATGTCTATTCTAAACAATTTATTCAGATCATCTTCAGACATTCCAATGCCGGAATCAGCAACCGAAACAACAACTTCATCTTTGATTTTCTCAGCTGATATTTTTATCTGACCATTTACTTTTGTGAATTTAATTGCATTAGAGAGTAAATTTCTAAAAACCGTGTTAACCATATTTTTATCCGCCTCCACTGTAATATCCAGATCAAAATTTTTAATCAATTCAATCTTTTTGGAGATGGCTAGGTGCTCAAATAACATAAAAATATTGTTTACTATTTCATTGAGTTCAACTTTCTCAGGTTTGTATTCTTTATTACCTGTTTGAATACGCGACCATTCCAGGAGGTTCTCAAGCAGGTTATAAACACTGTTTGCAACTTCATGCATATTTTTAGTGAACTCGCGAAGTTCAGATCCATCCATGGTATCGTAATCACTCTGAATAATCTCGCTATATCCAAGAAGCGCTGTAAACGGACTCTTTAAATCATGAGCAATAATAGAGAAAAACTTGTCTTTACTGGCATTGAGTTCTTTAAGTTCTTCAGAGTACTTGAGAATTTGTTTTTCAGTCTGTTTTTTCAAAATTGCGGATGCAATCTGTTCCGAAACGAAATTTAGAATTTCTTTTTCTTTTTCTCCGTATATTTCCGGGTTTTCATAATCCTGAACTACAAGCACACCAAAAGTTTTGGTATCTGCTTTTAACGCAATACCAAGCCATATTTTTGCAGGCTCGCCAACTACATCAATTTCACCTTGTTCACATAGCTTATTGTCAAGTTCTTCATCAACGAGGAGGTTCTGCCCCGTTCGCAGAATATATTCGGTTAAACCTCTGCCTGGCTTTCTAATACCCGGGCTTTCATCAAATTGATCTACAAAATATGGGAAACTGAGTTGATTATTTTCCTCATCATAAATAGCTATATAAAAATTTTCTGCAGGCATTAATCCTATTATAATCGCATGAATCTCTGAATACAAATCATTAATATCCTCAAAATTATTAACGGCTTGAGAAATCCTGTAAAGAGCACGCTGTACTTTGTCAGTTTCCAGTTTTTCTGTGATATCTTCAAAACTTTCAATTCCCCCGATCACTTTTCCATCAACATCTCGAATAAGTTCAATACTTTTGGTGATATTTCTTTTATATCCCGCTTTCGTAATAATTTCACAGTCATAATGAAAAATTGGTTTCGGAATCTCACCATCAAACAATCCACAATGATCTTTACATGGCGATTCAGAAAAAAGTATACATTCTTTTCCTAAAACCTCTTCTGCAGAATAACCTGTAATCTCCTCTGCACGATGATTCCAGCTTGTTATTCTCTTCTCAAGATCAACTGTAAAAACGGCGCTCGGCACCAAATTGAATATTAATTCGGATCTTTCTTTTTCCTGCCTGAGCGCTTTTTCGGTAAGTTTTAAACTGGTTATGTCTCTCGATACACCAAATGTACCAACCACTCTATTTTTATTATCATAAAAAGGAAATTTTGATGTGCTTACGTAAGTGACCCTTCCGTCACGCCAGGTTTCAGTTTCCACGGCAGCAATAATTGGTTTACCGCTTCTCATAATTTCTATTTCATCATTATAAGCTGCGGAAGCATGTTCATTTGCAAAAAGATCAAAATCTGTTTTGCCGATGATTTCCTTTTCGGATTTTACTCCGAATTTCTCAACTGTTGATTTATTAATTCTAACAAACCGGCAATCCTTATCCTTAAAAAAAATCGAATCTTTCACATTATCCATGTAGGCGCTAAAGTATTTTTCTTCAATGTTGATTTTTTTCCGGAAAGAATAATTTTGGATGACTAAATAAATTATAAGTAAAAGCAGAAATGCGAGGAGTATTAATAAATATAAATCGGAAATAAATATGAGACTTAAAATAGAATTAAGCGGCTTTTCGATTATCATACTGAAAAATGCATTATTCACAATTAATCCTCAAAATTCCTTCGAAATTTTCAACTACTTATTAACCACTGAAATGAAAAATAATCAAAAAAAGATTAATATGTACAGTACTAAAATCAGACTTTTCATATTAATTTAATAGAGACGAGTACTCATTTTCAATTCAATTCCTCTAAATTCAGGTTCATAACGGCACACTCCGCCGATACAAATATTTCCCGCCTGCCGTGATCCAAATAATAACTGAATATCTGTATTATCCCAAAATTGATAACCAATTTGAAAAAGAATCCAAAACTTTCGAATTAGTTTGTCGATTTCCGGTTCCCGGGTTTCCATTTCGGTTAAAAATGATAATGAAAGTTTCGGTGCGCTGAAAAATTCCAAAAGTAATACATCATCATAATACTTTTCCTCGGTAGAATAGTTTTCAACTATTTGATGTTCCAGCACAACTCTCAAACTCCTGGTATCATCAAAATAAAATTGGTTTTCAATAATCGGGGAAACGGATTTTGTATTTGAAATAAGTTCTTCACGGAAATTTATTGTAATAATAGATTTATAATCCACTCCCCAATAGTGCTCAAGATTTATGTAGTAATCATTTAACAAATCTCTTTCGCCGAGATTGGTACCGATTATTCTCTGATAATAAGATCCGTGAGAAAGTGTTTTTGTGATATTTGCATTAGCGGCTATGTGAGTGTTTTCATTAACAGAATAGAGCGCCTCAATTTGAAATCCTTGTTCGTTGTTTTGATCAAGAATTGATGGATGGCGATTGAGAAGCACCGATGAATAATCTTTTCTAACAGAAGGAGGAGTATTATAATATATCGTCCCATCCGATGATGTAAATGCATAATTATCGTAGTATTTGTACTCACCGGATAAAGCAAGCGAACCGTAATAGAAATTCAAATTCCCGTAAAAAGCCGCCCCGGTAAAAGCTTCTTTCCCTTTGAAAATATTTTCTATTATGTCCTTATTTTGTTTTATTCCGTATTCTGTATAAAGATCGAAATTCCAAAATGTTTGTTTTACTCTCAGTGAGGTTAAACTGGTTCTTGCTAAATTTTCATCGAATGGATCGTTTGAAGCGAAAGAAATTCCAAGTCTAGTCCCATTTATACCTGTGTATTCCAAATCTAAGGCATGTAAGATATCTTTTCTTTCCAGATTAGGATTTTCAGCGGCTCCGGTTAATGCGGTTATGTTGAAACCGGCATAGTGTCCCTTAAGATTAACTCCGAGTAAGTTATTATCGATTCTAACATTTCTATCTTCATAACTTTTAAGAATCAATCCCCTTCCAAATAATTCATAAAAGTTTCCTGCTGTAATTGTAAGTCCTTCTTTTGAATTCCCGATTTCTGCTTTTACATACTTATAGCTGAATTCTGCATACCGCGTTTTACCCCGGTTGACAGCAGGGTTTGGATCATTTGGTTGAAAAGTGTCGAACCGGAATCCTGCTGTAAATATCCCGTTCCTGTAATCGAGGTTCAACCAGTTCTCAAATATTTCGTTTTCACTCTCAATATCGTATGAATATTCCAACTGGTTTGAGATACTTAATCCATCCGGTAATTTCACAACATTTGATTGAGCAAATAACATTGTAGAACCGGAATATGATAAAAATATTAGCAGAAGTTTTACGAATGATTTTGTCGTCATTTGAGAAGCGTCATCTTTTTAAGTTGGTTAAATTGTGAAGTTTGCAATCTGTAAAAATAAATTCCGGAGGTCAAATTAACGGCACTAAAATTCACCTCGTGATAGCCTTCATTCATTTCACTTTCAAGTAAAGTGATAATTTTACGACCGAGTATATCGTAAATCGTCAACTCAACATTGTCATTAACAGGAAGAAAAAATTTAATGCTGGTAACGGGATTAAATGGATTCGGATAATTCTGGAATAACTTATAACTAACCGCAGCTCCAGTTTCATTTACGGCAACGACATTTTGATTCAGTTTAACTTTTACAGCCTGTTGAATCTCCGAGGAGTTAATTTCATCATTCACTTTATTGACAAATATTATCAAGTTTGCGTTACTAACATTAATTTCAGAAACTAAGGTGTGAGTGATTTCATGTGAGACAGTCTCACCAGATAACCATAAAGAATCCTTCAAAATTCCGCCATCTCTATTCTTAATAACCGAGCGTACGACATTGTTAAAAGTGAAATTTTCATCTCCGGGACAAGTATCACTCCCCGATTGAAAACCGTTCAAACTATCTTCGGTAATTATATAATTAATCGAATATTCTCCTTGTAATTCTGTAAGAGCCGTAACTTCAACAGCAATATTAACTTTACTTGTAGTACTGTTGTAAGTAATTTCCGGAATAATCTCTACGGTTGGTTCAACAGTTTCCCGTACAGCCAGCGTATCGTCCCATGTGGGTAAAAACTGCGGCGGTCCCGTTCTATCGATTACTGCACTAGGATAAACAAAAAATTCCATTTCATCAATTATATCATTCCCTTCGAATTCCGCAAACGGATCACCGCTGTCACTCGGACCATGATATGCTAATATTATTGTATTAGGAAACTGGGTATAAATTGAGTCCTCTAAAAAAACATATCCACAAGCACAACTCGGACACCAATTGCCTGTAACATATTCTAGTACGGAAATTCTTTCTGTTTGAGAGAGATTTATAGTATTTATTACTAACAGAAATGCTAATATATATTTATTCAGCTTTAATAAGTTTTTCAATAATCTCACCTGTTTTAATTTCATCACCTTTCATGTAACCGGAATGAGTATAAACAATCTCACCCTTCTTATTTACAATCATTGTGTACGGAATTGATTGTGCATAAAACTGTCTGGCAATATCACCATTAGTATCGTACACAACATCAAATGTATAACCGCGCGATTTTATAAATGGTTTTACTTTTGATACAGAACGTTCGGAATCAACTGATACAGCTACCATTTTCATACCCTGATCCGAATACTTCTCATATAATTTTTGAAATTGTTTCATCTCTTCGATACATGGTTTACACCACGTAGCCCAAAAGTTAAGCAATAGCGGTCCATCGCCAATATAGTCATTTAATTCTACCACATTGTCGTCTAGATGTTCAGCCGAGAAATTCTGGATTCTCTTCAAGTCATTTTCATTCTGTGCAAATGATACTGCTGAAACAAGTAATATTATGAGCACAATTCTTTGTAACATTATTTCTCCAATATCATTTTTTGAATTAAATATCGTCCATTATTGTGAAGCCGGTAAATATAGACTCCGCTGGCTAAATTTTCAGCATCAAAATCAATCTCATGATATCCAATTGATAAATCATCATTGAACAAAACTGCAATCTCATTTCCCATAATATCAAAAAGGGTAATGTTTGTATAACCCGGTTTATCAATATAAAACCCGATTTTTGTCGAAGGGTTGAACGGATTCGGGTAATTCTGAAGCAATCTAAATTCCTCTAATACTTTTCCTTCATCATTCACGTCGGTGAGATAAGCATTTGCAGTCAAATCAAAATTAAAATGATCAGCCGGGTCATTAAGATTAGCTGCTAAAACACTAACCGTTGCAGTCCCTTCAATATCAAGTGCTGTTACATGAACTGTAAATTCTCTCGATTCACCGGGAGAAAGAGGCGTTGTGCCGAAAGTTTCGTCGGTAGCAACACTATCAATATAACTTGCAAAACAAAAATCAAAGCAGAATGAAGAATACCATCCTTCGGGCAGATTATTTTCAGTCCGCAAAATATATACCGTAAGTCTATCCGTTGATTCATTAGTAATTGTAAATTCAAACACAAACTCCGAGCCTACCTCGCCACTCAATTCAGTTTCGACCGGTTCAAAAGTGAATGATTGTGCAATAACTAAATTGCAAACAAAAATAAAAAAAGCAATTAACATACTAATTTTCATCATTCCCCCGTTTTACCTGAGTATCATCATTTTTTTAACATCGGTAAAATTATTAGTTTCGATTTTATAAAAATAGACACCGCTTGAAATATTTGATGCATCGAACTCAAAAGTGTGAACACCGGATTTAACGAAACCATCAACCGGTACAGCAACTTCCTTACCCAAAATATCAAACACTTTCAGTTTAATATGCGAGTCCTCTACTAACTGGTATTTAATTTCAGTTGTTGGATTAAACGGATTCGGATAATTTTGGAATAACTTATAACTGTTCACTGTGAATTTATCTGACTCATTATTTACATCAGTCAGCATCCCGAACCAGTTAAGCGTATTCTCTATAAGCATTTTTCTCATTTCAGAATTTGTTATTTGTTCTAACCCAATTCCCAAATAAACGGATTTGTATTTCCTATTTTGGTAACGCACACCGCCGAATTTGGTTGTTCCTTGATATTTAATAAATTCAACACTTCCGCCCGTATTACTTTCAATCCATTCAGGATACCTTGCATAAGCCGTTCCGATACTGAATGCCAGACCGTTACCGACCGGATCAGACTCTACTCCTGTCATAATGAAAGTGTTGGAATTATCACCAAGATATTTTGCATCAAGTGTGATGTTATAAAAATCTTTTGCGGCTTGAAAATTACTGCTTCCATCGGAATCGAAAATATCCCAGCCTATATCTTGACCCGCGATGAATAAATTCCCCACGTTATTTAAATATTGATCCAAAAATTCTACATCAGCAGGAACAAGAGCCGGGAATCCCCATCCTGCGTTCCAAAAAACCGCATCAAAATTAAAGTCAAGTACTTCATCTGATAGAAGCAGCAGGTCGGCTTCTGCAATTGCAGTATATTTCAATTCCAATTCTTCCAAAATATTGAAATAATTTGTCTCGTAATTATCACCACCGTCGTTATCAACAACTAAAATATTGCCGTTCTTCAAAATTCCTTTATAACTTCTCGTAAAACCAAATTGATGCGGATCGTCAAGATTTTTTGCGAATAAATCGAGATTGATATTTCCGGCATCGGAGCCGGTAAGTATCTGTAGGTCAAAAGATACAGAATCACCCGGAGCAATCGAAAAATAAACTGAATCCTGCGGAAATCCGTCAATCATAATATCATAACTCCAATCCCCGGGTAATGATTTTTCCGACACTTGAAGCTCAATATTCAATGAATCATTATTGTCATTAAATATACTATAGTTTCTAACTACTGTACTGTTAGTATCAATAAATTCAACTGAAGGCTGCGAACTGAAAATAATAAAAGTAGGAATGTTGATATTAGATTGGATAACCTCCTTTGTATCGTCTGATTGAAGCCAGGATACAACAGCTAGATCCTCCCAATTCCATTGAGGATTAACCGCCACACTATATGAATAAGTTAAAGTATCGCCTGCATTAATTTCCGAAATGGGTTCACCGTTTGAATCCGGGATTAAATCACGCATCGTATCCGGGAATTCAGTTTCGCCGTTTGTACCGGGAGGCGAAGCATAAGAAACAATTCTTTCAATTATGGATGTACGGAGTTTTAAATTGCTTTGAGTAACTGCATTATATGCAATCAGCTTAACCGAAACTATTACCGAATCGGGATTGAATTCTGCATCAACTTCTATTTTCACGGGAGAAGTTTCAGCAATTAATTCATTCATGTGATTTTTCATGAAGAGTGTATTGCTCGGTATACCGTAATTTACACCATCCATTGTATAATTCGGAACTCCCGAAATATTATAATAATCTATTCTTGCTGTATTTTCAGGAATATTGAGTGAATACATCGGATCTACTCCGGGCCATGAGGCGTGGTAACGCACGGAAATTACTCCGCCAAAATGTTTTGAAAAGAACTCCTGCAGACCAGGATTATTAGCGGCACAAGGCGGGCAGCTTGCATTAGTTGCTTCTTCAAGCAAAACTATTTTACGCGCTTGTGCATTGAGAGAACTTGAAATTATAAATACAATGAGTAGAAGTATTGCCAACCTTCTCATAAATCACCTCGTGAATTATTAATATGTTGATGCTGCCTGGTAAACTTCCTTTGTAACAGCATCTTGAATAAACACAACAACATTCAAATTCTCTCGATTCCAAGAAGATGAAATCGTTGTTGATAATTTTATTTCCGTTGGAATATCAGATTGGAGCATACTGAAATTAATTGGAGATTCCGGGACCAAAATTCTTCTCATAACATCATGAAATATTGTCTCACCATTCGAACCGGGCGGTTCCTCAAAAATTATATTTGTTTCAGTTATTACCGTTCTTAACAGTAAATTGGAAGCATCATCAATTCCACCCCAATAAATGATTTTTACATTTGCAAAAATCTGATCACCTTGTAAACTATCATCAACCGATAACGTAAATTTTGAGGTTAGCAGCATTCGCTCATCAATTGAATTTTTGATATCATTAGAATCGAGAGATAACGGTTTTTGAATCCCGTCAATGACAATTGTTGGAGCAGCCAAAATATTATAATACGAAATTCGATCATCCGCGAATGATCCGGCGTGAAGATAAAACGGATCGTTTGGGAAAGGAAAATTTGTTGGATATTTAATTACCGCAACCCGGTTTCTTCCGTATGTATGATTTGCCAATTGCTCAATTATTTTATTCGATGTAACACAGGGTACACAGCTTACATTTGCAAAATCTTCCATGATGACGGTTTTCAACAGGTTTATAGGGGTTAGCACAAATTCCAGTTCAAAATCCGTAATTTCATCCGTGCTGACTGTCCGGCTTACTTTATTATAATCCTCAAGTTCAACTGAAACATTATGCGTTCCCGCTAATAAGGTAACCGTATCCGGCGTGGTTTTATTTACATCAATCCCATCAACAAAAATTTTTGCACCGGGAATGTTTGAAGTAATCAAGAAACTAAAATTTAGATCAGTTTCGGAGTTGGCATTCGGCGGATTGGTTTCGCAGCCGGTGAAAAGCTGGAATAATAAAACAGCGAATATTATCGTTTTGGTGAAATTTATAATCATTAAAAAGAATTTCGTATTACAAAAAATTATTAGAGATAGTTAATAGACCATGAATTCGGTAAAAACAAGTTACGTCCCTAAAATAATATATTCAAGTATTAATTACCGATTATTATTTTCAGTATTGTTTTCAGTATCCTTTTCACTATTTTCTTCAAGTTTAAAAGGGACTATTAATTTTACATTGGCTCTTACTGCTTCCTTTCCGATAAATCCGGGTTCAAATTTCGTTTCCAAAACAGCAACTTCGGCGGCTTCATCGCATCCATGTCCCAATCCTTTAATTACATCCGTGTCTCGCACATAACCGTACTTATCTACGTCTGCGATAATTACAATTTCCCCTTCCAATCCTAATTGATAAGCTCTTTGAGGTATTACCAGGTTTTCCATTAACGCAGTCATTCCGCCCATCGGGGTTGGACAAACATCTATACTGCACTCAAGATTTCTATGTACTTGTACGGGTTTTGTAATAAGCGAATCAGTAGTTGATAATTGCAAATAATTAACATCGTCTTTTTTTCGATTTTGAATCAATTCATCTAAGTTTGCTTCTGTTTGCTTATCCGCATTATCTTTCTGCGTTGAAGCAAGCGCCAATTCATCTTTATCCAGTTTAAATTCAATTTGCAATGTAACATTAGAGGCAGTATTTTTTCCGTTTCGCATGCCGGGTAAAAATCTTGATTTCTGAACAGCTTCCGCTGCTGCTTCGTCACATCCTAATCCGATGCCTTCAATTACAGTCACATTCTCAACTCTTCCGTCAGAATTTACAGATGCAATTAGTTTCACATTGCCCTGCAATCCATACATTTTAGCATGTTCCGGATAAATTAAATTATTATATATAGTTTTCATTCCACCCAGAGGTTCGGGACAAATTTCAGCATCGCAAATTATTATTTCTTTTTTCTTTTTTATTTTATCAATCCTATTTGCTCCTGAATAGTAAGAAATAGGCGGATCAAAATTTGAATCGTATGGTACTTCTTCCCTACTAATCAATCTGCCGGCTTTATATTTTAATACTTCCTTTAATCCACCGTTTTTATAATAATTTTTGAACAGACCATCAAGTAATCCATTGTTCACATAATATTCTTTTTCAACCAAACCATTCTCGTAATATTCACGTACCCATCCGTTTAGCTTTCCCATACTGAATGTTTTTTCTACTTTCACATTTCCGTTCTCATAGTACCAAATACATGTCCCGTCGTAAACGTCATTAGTATAAGACAATTCAGCAGATTTATTACCATTAATAAAATATGATTTTACAATTCCGTTCTGAGAATAAATCAAATTCAGATTTAGAAATATTACGATTGCAATTAGTTTTATTCGCATAATTGATTTAATTTAATGAAAATTCAATCACAAATTTAACTTAATAGCCAACAAATAGAAGCGGCAAATTTATTTACATTACTAAATCGTAACAAGATATCTCTGTCTTGCATATCTTATTTTAATTTTATATAATTAGTAAGTTTCAAACCAAATGAAGTCAAACCAACTTGAGGTGTATATGATCAGACTAAAATTAAATTCGATCATAATATTTACAGTCATCCTTTCAATTAACATATGGGCTCAGAAAGCGAGTGGATTAGGATCAATTCCTTATGATGCATTCAAAACGCCGGAATATTGCGGAACATCCTGCCATACGGATTTTTACCAGCAGTGGAAACAATCAATGATGTCTCAAGCTTATACTCATCATTGGGATGAAATTGAATATTTCGAATTAGCAATCCCACATGCTGAAAAAGATGAAAAGGTGGCTGAGGTAAGAGAAGGATGCAACGGATGTCATGCACCGCTATCCTATTTGGCGGGTGACGTTCCTCCTCCCCGCCCTTCTGAAAATTCAAGAGCAAATGAAGCAGTTTCATGCGATGTTTGTCACAGCATAACCGGTTTCGAAGGTGATATACCTTATAATTTTAATTATATCATGAGTCCCGGTAAAACAAAATACAGTTCCCGAATTGGTGAGGTTACATCACCGGCACATGAAATTGTAAAGAGTGATCTTCATAGTTCGGGCGACTTCTGTGGAATTTGTCATAATGAAAAAAGTCCTTTCGGAATTTGGGTGAAATCGACTCAAATTGAATGGCGCGAAGGTCCATACTCCAAAGAAGGGGTTCAGTGTCAGGATTGTCATATGCCTAAAGCTGCGGCAAAAACCGCAACAATGGGTGTAGAATATCCTGATACAAAACTTCATCTATTTCACGGTGCACATGATAATGGCAAAATCAAAGGTACGATTGAACTTAGAATTCATCCGGATATAAGAGAAGTTGAACCGGGTGAAACTGTGAAATTTACGGTTGCACTTTTTAATCAGAAAACCGGGCATAAATTTCCGACCGGCTCTGTTGAAGACAGAATTGTCTGGCTGCATGTTGAAGCTACTGATTCCGATGGAAATACATTTCATTTGCCGGTTGATAAAAAAGGGTTCGACGGCGAGGAATATACAATCTCTGCTGATGTACTTGCATACCAGGACATGGGAATAGCAAAAGATATACCTGATTTCAAAGGCGTTCAACGTGACGGTGTTCCGTTCGGTGATCGAATTTTCAGGATGCCATATTTCGATCCTCAAGGTAGGATGACAATTCAACAATGGAACACGGCTTCGTTAGGAGTTGACTACAGAATCGGTCCGAGAGAAACAAAGGTTGAGACTTTTACTTTCAACATACCTTTTGAAGCGGCACCCGGTAAAATGACTGTTAAAGCTGTACTAAATTATCAAAAACTAGTTACCCCGGTCGGAGAATTTCTAAATGTACCGGAAGATGAATTAGAAATTGTAAAAGTAAACGAACACATTACTGATATTAACATTTACGATTAAGGAGGAATGATGAGGAATTTTATTTCGTTTTTCGGAATTATGATTATAGCTATTTTCATTCTGCATGATACAACTTCTGCGATTCCTGCATTCGCCCGGCAGTATAGAATGAGCTGCCAGACATGCCATTCACCTTTCCCAAAATTGAAACCTTACGGTGATGATTTTGCCGGAAACGGATTTGTATTATCTGATCAAGAAGCGCCTCGATATTTTCTTGAAACTGGCGATCCCGAACTTTCACTAATCAGAGACTTTCCCTTAGCAATCAGACTTGATGCACATGTTACTTACAGAAGCGATAATACTAATAGTAAAACCGATTTAAGTACTCCGTATTTATTAAAACTGCTTTCCGGAGGTTCACTTGCCAAAGATATGGCATATTATTTTTATTTCTATATGAATGAACGCGGAGAAGTTGCGGGAGTTGAAGATGCATTTATAATGTTTAACAATTTATTCGGTCAGGATCTCGATGTGTATATCGGTCAGTTTCAAATTTCCGATCCTCTATTCAAGCGGGAACTTCGCTTGACGCTCGAGGATTATCATATTTATAAAACTAAGGTCGGTTTCTCTAAAGCAAATCTAACTTATGACAGAGGTATTATGATAACTTATGGTCTCGAAACCGGAACCGATATTATTTTTGAGATTGTAAATGGAAATGGATTGAGTACTGATGCGCTTGATAACGATAAATATAAAAATTTCTTCGGTAGAATATCTCAAGATATCGGTGATTACTTTCGATTAGGTGCTTTTGGTTATCTCGGGAAGGAGGAATTCGACCAATCAATAAATAGTGCCAGCGCTTCAATTCAAATTACCGGATTGAATAATTTCAAAATGTATGGCCCGGATTTAACAATTAACATCGATGATATCGTTGAACTAAATGCTCAATATCTGCTCAGGGAAGATGAATTCGATTACTCTTCCGGCGTTTTTACAGATGGAAAAGTTAAAACTAACGGCGGAATGGCTGAATTGGTAATTACTCCTGAAAAAGATGAAAGCAGGCTCTACGGCGCACTTCTTTATAACTTTATTGATAGTGACAACAATGCCTATGATTACCGGTCAGCCGCTGTTCACGGCGGTTATTTATTAAAAAGAAATTTCCGGTTAGTTGCGGAATATAGACGAGACCTTGAAAACGAAATGAATTTATTAAGTTTTGGGTTTGTTGCCGGATTTTAATTATTGAAAGGATGACCTGTCAACCCGGCAGGGCATCCTAAATATATTTTTCTGCAAGTTTCAGTTTTTCCACAGTTCCCAGATCAAACCAATAATCTTCGTCATGGCAGAAACCTGATATTTTTTCTTTATCACAAATACTTATATATAAATCGATAATTGAAAAAACATTTTCATCCGGGAAATAATGAAATAATTTCGGATCAATTATTTGAATTCCCGAATATGCCAATCTCTTAAGAGAATTTTTTTCACATTTAATTTTTTTCTCACCCGTTCGGATGTTTTCCCATCCGCACATTCTATCTTCATCAAAAAGCAGGTAACGCGATGATTCCCGGTTCCTTACTGCCAAAGTCGCAATTGAATTTGAATTTATATGTGACTCAACAAGTCCGGCTAAATTAATATTTGAAATTATATCAACGTTATGAAGAATGAAGGGCTCGGATTCAAAATATTTTGAGGCTTTTTTAACAGCGCCGCCTGTATCTAATATTTGTGAGGTTTCGTCAGAGATGATGATTCTCACATCGCCTCCGAACTTTTTATTTTCGAGGAAAGAAATTACTTTATCAGAGAAGTGATGCACGTTTACAATAATTTCTTTTATCCCGAAACTCGATAATTTCTCAATATTGTGTTCGAGTAATGTACGCCCCTTAATCTCAACAAGAGCTTTTGGTTTAGATTCAGTTAATGGTTTTAGTCTTGTGCCTAATCCCGCGGCAAGAATCATTGCTTTCATTTCAATCCATTCCCATTTCTTCAAGCTCACGGTGGATTAATTCAATTCTTACATCAGGATATTTCTCTTTAAGATGATTGGTTAAACTTTCTGCGCAATATACCGATCGGTGCTGCCCACCGGTACATCCGAAGTTGACTTGTAAATTGTTAAATCCTCTTTTCAAATAATTATCAACGGAATTATCGATTAAGGAGAAAACGTTTGATAAAAAGTACTCAGCCTCAGAATGTTTCTTTAAAAACTCGATCACTTTTTCATCCCTACCGGTTAGCTTTTTATATTCATCAAATCTGCCGGGATTATGAATAGCGCGGCAATCGAAAACAAATCCCCCGCCGTTACCTGAATAATCTTCCGGCAATCCTTTCTTATATGAAAAACTTGTTATCTTTACTTTTAATCCAGTGGAATCGGAAAAATTATATTGAGCTAGTTTTTTAGAGTTGATTATCGATTCCAAACATTCACGTAAATGCGGAATATTTTCCGGTTGATCAATTTTACTTAACACTAATTTTAGATTCTCAATCGCATGCGGTATGCTTTTCAAAAAATGACTTTTCTTTTCATAAAAGCCACGGAAACCGTAAGCTCCCATTGCCTGCATTATTCTTATCAGAACGAATGCATAAAAGTATTTCTTAAAATCATAGTCCGGGTAGCTGATAAGTTTATTGATATTTTGGACATACAATTCCAGCAACTCCTCTCTAAATGACTGAGGAATGTTTGCCTTAGCATCAAAAAGCAGTGAAGCAATATCATATTGAAGCGGACCTTTTCTTCCGCCTTGATAATCAATGTAATAGAGATGATCATCTTTGATCATTATGTTTCTAGATTGAAAATCGCGGTAAATAAAAAAGTCAGATCTTGCCGAGATTAAAAAATGTTTAAGATTATTAAAATCATTTTCGAGGTGTTGTTCGTCAAATTTTATACCGGTCAATTTGAGGAAATAGTATTTAAAATAATTTAGGTCCCATGAAATTGATTGTTCATCAAAAGCAGACCGCGGGTAGCAAAGATCGAAATCTAAATCTGCTGAAGTCTCAATCTGAAATTTCGGTAAATCTGCAATAACTGTGTGGTAGTAGTTTTTGAGCGAATCTGTAAATTCTCCCGGTGAATATTTTTCAATCAAAGAGTACAGTGTTGTATCACCAAGATCCTCCAATAAATAATAATCTTCTTCGGCTTCATAAATTTGCGGAACGTTTAATTTGTAATTCAGAAAATGCTCAGTGAGTTTTATAAATGCATTGTTCTCCCTTACATCCGGGTTGAATGCGCCGATCGCCAAATTGTTTCTTGACCGCATTCTATAATAAATTCGATCTGAACCTGAACGCGGCAGCATTTCAATTGACGATACGCTTTCTTTGAATGTTTTTTCGAATAAGGCTGTAAGTTTTTCTTTGATCATTTGGCAGTATGTTTATGATTAACTCTTTTTGTATAATTGTTGATCTCAAATTAAATATTTTACTTTTATTCTCCAATTTATGGTAAGCATGATAAAAAGAATATTACTCACATCAATAATTATATGTTTTTACCAAGTACTTATAATTGCACAACAAACAGTTGATGTAAAAAATTTAAAATCCGACTTTGCAAAATCAGAAAGAAGAGTTCAATTTAGGGAAAAATTAATCGCTGGAATTAATAATACTCTGTCAAATAATTTTTATCCGGAAAATTCTTCAAACTGGATTCAAGCTTTTGATAATGCATCACTATATTTGATTAAAAACGACACTGTGCATTCGGCGATAAAAACTGTCTTAATGAATACTAATACTGCCGGTACAAAGCTGACGATTTCAGCTCTTAAAGCTGTTCATTCTCTTTTCATAAACGATTTCACAGAGGAGATCGAAGCAATTCTTAATCAGACCGGCATCAAAGAAATTTTTGCTTTGGCTGTACATCATGGTTTGAAGAATGGATTACACCAACCGCAATATTATAATGATCTCCTCATTAATAAATTCATTGATTGGGAAAATGATTCGATGCTAAAAATGCTTCGTTATGATTTATCGGGTGAATTGAAACCCGGTTTCAATGAAGATAAATTGAGAGCATTGTTCTCACATCAGTTTCAGGAAAATAAAACAATCATCTATTCAATTTTTCGCGAGGATAGAACAATTCCCGGATTGACAATCATTAAGAAACCGGATGGTAAATTTGTTAAAGATACGGATGGTAATATTTTTAACATTCCACAATTGGCTTTGTCGGTAACTAACCTGCCCGGTTATATGCGAACCGGGAATACTCCCACAGGAATTTTTTCAATAGTTGGTTATTATATTACTCCGACTGAAGAAATCGGTCCAACCCCAATTATTCTAACTCGCATACCGTTTGAAAAAACACCTGACATATTTTTTCACAAACAAAATAAGAATAAAATTTGGACAATCGACGATTACAAAAATTTGCTGCCCGATGAGTTTCAAGATGAAAAGATGTTTTACGAATCTTATTATGCAGGTAAATATGGGCGCGGATTGATAATCATGCACGGTTCTGTTGATGATCCACATTTTTATAAAGATCAATCGTATTATCCGTTAACTCCGTCAAAGGGATGTATTACATCAATAGAATTGTGGTCTGATAAAAACGGTGACTGTATAGAAAGTGATCAGGCTGAATTGGCATCGGCGTTTTTTTCTACAGGTCAATTAAAAGGATTTCTAATTGTATTTGAAATTGATGATAAAACTGATCCTGTTACAATTGATGAAATATTACCCTATTTAGAATTGGATTAAAAAAGTGATGGATGATTTTATTTCAAAAATATCGAGTGTACTGCCAAAGGAAACAGAAATAATAAATAAGGAAGAATATTTCAACTCTGCGGTTATGCTTCCGCTGGTATTAGTTGACGGTGAATATCACTTATTATTCGAGAAGAGATCTGAAATGATTCGTCAGGGCGGAGAAATTTGTTTTCCTGGCGGTGAACATGACATCAACGATGAATCGTTAATGTCGACTGCAATAAGAGAATTTACTGAAGAGTTAGGAATCCCGGTTGATAAACTCAGAGTAGCCGGTTATTTGGGTACGCTTATTGGACCAATGGGAGTAACTGTTGACGCTTATATCGGCGAGATAATTGATTATGAAAATATTGAATTAAAACTTTATGAAAATGAAGTCGAAAAAGTATTTACAATGCCATTGAAATATTTTATAACTCATCAACCGGAAATATATAATGTGAATATGCAGGTAATACCTTTTCACAAGGATGAGAATGGAGATACAGTTGATTTACTTCCCGTCAAAGAGCTTGGGCTTCCAGAAAGATACTCTAAACCATGGCGTGTAAGAAGGCATAAAGTTTTAGTTTACAGAACAGACCATGAAGTTATTTGGGGAATTACAGCTCAACTAGTTTATTCTTTCATTCAAAAAATTGATAAATTTTTTCCATGAGTTAATATCCTGGCGGAAAATCCACAGAACTTTTCAGTGTCTCCAGCCAAAAAGTTTTACCCTGAGCCTCAACCATTTTTCTAACCCTTCTAAAACCTTCACCATAAATTGGATCGACATTCGAGCTAATTTGTTCTCGAAGGTATTTTCCATAATCACCGGGAATATCAGCCGCAATTAAAAATGCAGCAAATTCACAACTCCCCTCATTAAACTGCGGTTTATTATTCTGACGTGCATTCAAATATTGCCAGATATGCATCAATTCATGGACTGCGACCGTTTGTACATCTTCATACGGCATACCGCTCAGCAAATAGATAATAAAATTACGTTCAATTATTTTATCATTTTGCGTTTTATAATCTTGATGAGCGAACCCGCGGATATCTGGAGTTACATCACCTTCATTTACTAATTCTTGAAGTTCGTTTTTATTGACAAGTTTGACAGGAATTTTTTCCCAGTCGAATCTTATACCTTTAGCAGCAAGAGCCAGTTTTACATTATTCAATATTTCCGATGCTTTTGTTATATCATTAACTGATCTTTTGTAGCATAATCCGCAGATTGTTCTGCTGTCATCATATGTAAATCCGCCGCCTGTCAACTTTTCGGAAATGAAGCGTTGACAATAATCGCATCTTTCATGATTATTTTTATGATCAGAATGATAAATATTCCCCCAAAAATCCTTGAGATAATTTCCACTAATTATGCCATTGCACAAACTGCATCTTAATGCAATTTCATCTTCAAAACATTTTTTGTGATAATCTTTCCCTTTGTAAGTAATTAATTCACCAACTAAGGGTTTACCGCACACGCTGCATTTTTGAACAATACTGTTTTCATAACAAGTTGTATGATAGTAATTATTATTTGCTTCCATATAATTTCCCTCGATCGGCTTATTGCAGGCAGCGCAAAGGAAATGATTTGGGTGAAAATAATTATTGTCGACCTGATTGTATGTACCTTCGATTGCCTTTCCGCAATATTTACAAATCAGAGTTTGCGCAGTTAAACCGGAGAAAGTAAGTACAAATAAAATTAACAAATGGAAAAGGCTGCTTTTTTTCATGCTGGATTCCAAATAATTCATTCTAAAGATAAAATTTGAGAAGTGAATTTCAACATAAATTTTGGATAGGAATTGATGGTTAAATAATCCTTCAAATTATCATGTGTTTGTAAAACCATTCACGCTTATAAGTCTGTTTTTCATTGGCAATCAGCCGAAAGAAAAAAGGGAATCATAATCAATTCCCTTTTATATAATCCAATCAAAACTACTAGATTTATTTTTTTACAAAAAATCAAAATTTACTTCACCGGGAAGAAACTAACAGCACAGCCGCCGCCGGGAACTAAATTCAGCGACAATTTATCTTCCGATGTAAGTACTTTATTTTCAATTACATATGCGGTTGGATTATCGTTCCAGTGCGCGTCATCGGCATCTTTATAAATTGTTGCATTATACTTTTTATCAGCATCTAAGAATGAAAGATCTATTTCCATGCTTTTACCGTTTTCATCCGCAACGCTTCCAAGGAACCAATTATCAGTCCCCTTTTCCTTTCTTACTATTGTAACGTAATCTCCGATCTCACCATTTAATACTTTTGTTTCCGACCAATCAATGCCCACATCTCGTATAAACTGGAATGCAGGATGTCCTTCATAATTTTCAATCAGATCCGGAGCCATCTGAAGCGGACTGTAAATAACTACATACAGCGCTAACTGATGTGCAATTGTGGTATTAACTTGATTGTTTTCACGATACTTAATTTTTATATCAAATATTCCCGGAGTAAAATCAATTGGACCGGCTAACATTCTTGTAAATGGTACAATTGTTAAATGTTCGGGAGGATTTCCTCCGTCAGCAGACCATGCGTTAAATTCCTGTCCCCTTAATCCTTCTCGCGCAATCGCATTTGGATAAGTTCTTCTAATTCCGGTTGCTTTAATTGGTTCGTGAGCATTAACCATAACCTGATGCTCAGCCGCGTGAAGTAATACTTTGCGGTAGTGGTTCACCATAAACTGTCCGTGATGATATTCACCCTTCGGAATTATGGTTCCAACATAACCGGTTTTCACGGCATGTATTCCCAATCGTTTCATAAGAGAATATGCAGTGTCAAGCTGCTGTTCATAAGTAGTAACTGCTGCAGAAGTTTCATGATGCATTATCATCTCAACACCTTTTGACTTCGCATACCTAACAACTTCTTCGAGGTCGTAATCAGGGTAAGGAGTAACAAAATCAAAAATGCCTTCCCTCTCGGCAGAAGTCCAATCTTCCCAGCCGGTATTCCAGCCTTCGACTAAAACTCCCATTAAATTATTCGAAGCTGCAAAATCGATCATCTGCTTTGTGTATTCGGTTGTTGCCGCATGATTGCCACTATTATAATCCCATGAAGCAGACATTCTTCCAACATGCATATCCCACCAAATTCCCGTGTACTTCATCGGCTGAATCCATGAAATATCTTCAAGTTTATTCGGCTCGTTTAGATTTACAATCAGTTTCGACTCAATCAAATCGCCCGCTTTTTCACCGATCTGAATAGTTCTCCAAGGTGTAACAAATGGGGTCGTGATCTTTACTTTCGATTCGTCGGCTGATCCCACAAGTTCGCTTTGAAGCATAAATTTTTCATTATCAACCAAAAGCGTCATGCCGGAATAATTAGTTAAATTCGCTTCGTGAAAACTCAAATACAAACCATCGTCCGTTTTCATTGTCACAGGAGTATTAACTGCATTATATGGAATATAGGTTTGGGCAAGTTGATTATCGAAATCTGTTACATTTACTTTCAATTCACTCAACAGCGTAGTTTTATAGAGATGTTCATAAATATCCCAATCTCCGGGTATCCACCAAACTTTATGATCACCGGTTAACTTGAACTGAGTGTTCTCATCCATTATCACTATATCATTCATATTCTTTTGTTCGGGGAATTCATACCTGAAACCAATTCCGTCATTATAAATTTTGAAAATAACATTCATCAACCGGTCGGACTCATTTTTTTCCGCAAGATTTATTTTTACTTCCTGATAATTATTCTCAACCTCACTCTGCTCTCCCCAAACCATCTGCCAAATTTCAGAGATGTTGGATACTTCAACATTATCAATAACCAAATTATCTTTGATCGGCGGCATATCTCGAAATTCAAAACCTAATGATGATGTATCAATTATTTTACTGCCTTTATACATTACCAAGTAATTCGGCGAACCATCTTTCTTTAGTAAAAATTCTACTTCAACATTTCCATCAGGTGATTTCATCTTAACTTCATCAGTCTTCGAACATCCTATCATTAACATAATTAGAAGAAGCGCTATCGCTACCCTTGAAAATAAATCATTAATTCGAGAATTAATTTTCATTCTTCATCTCCGCTTATTTGTGAGTACAATTGAGTATAATCGATTTATTTTAATATATAAGTCAATTTATTCCTTGTTACTAACAGTAATGCTTTTATCAAATCCTTGATTGCAAATGAACTGATTTCTTTTTTCCAAGTAGAAAAATAGCCCGATTCATTTACAAAAACTGACTGAAAACTATTTTCTGAAAAAAGATTTACTAAAGACTTCACAGTAAATGTATGGGGATGACCTTTATCAATCGTAAACTTTTCCATTAATTGCCTGATAAACCTTCCCCACTTGGTATAAACATTTTGCTTAAAATAAACTATCCCGTTTCTATTTAGAACTCTTCTTACTTCACTCATCACACTCTCAATATCATCACAGTGATCGAGTACATTATCCATAATGATAAGGTCAAATCGATGATCGGTATAAGGTAATTTTTCACCTACACCCCGGATGTATTCCACTTCTTCATTTCTCTGTTTTGTGAAATCTTCGATTGATGAGTAGAAATCTTCAAGGGGATCAACAGCATGCCTGTCTTTTGATTCGTTCAGAAATGTGATTATCCCTCCGGCGCCGCTTCCAATTTCTAGAATTGAGGTCCCGGAGTTTATTTCCAAATGTTCTTTGATTTCCGCTTTTAGATCATCAGCAAATTTTTTATAGAAAGAAAAATCGACAATGTCTTTTCGATTAGCCCACCAATTTTTTTCGTATGATTGAGCCAGTTCCCAACGTTTTGATGTCATAATGATAATTGCAAATTGTAATAAATTAGAAAAGAGTAAAATTAACCAAAAATGTGGGAATAAAAAATTTATCCCAAAAAATTCATTGGAAATGAATTTTTGCCGGAGGTCGCTCATAAAATGTTTTATTAAAACATTTTATGTTGCGGGATTAACCCCGACAATTTGTAAGAAAAACACTTTACTCATATAACGAATTCCAAATTTTCTATATGGCTAAGTATCTGATATTTCTCAACTTACAAATTGTCGGCCCGAAGGGCAGATTTTCCAATGGAAAATCTGGGTTTATAAAGACTTATGATAAGCTATACTTGCACCAATCCATGTTTTATTTTTATTATAATCAACGCCCATCATTTTGCCTTTGCTGGTTCGGAGAAGATTATTGACTAATACAGGTTCATTATCCCAAAGGTACATCATGCGAATTTCCGCTTTTGCATTTTCACCATCGGGAGTTTTAATTATCGGTTCATAATTTACTTTTTCCTGCAGGATGTAATTCTCTCTATCCGGAATTTTATCAAGGATTTCCCTTGTTACATCTATTTGCACACCTGAACCTGCAAATGAAAATAACGGTTTCAACACATAATTTTCCAAATCATCAGGCAGTCTCCGTAAATCATTTAGATAAAAACATTTAGGTACAAATTCACCCGATAATAGTGGAAGTGTATGCTTACTGATTCTAAAAAACCAATTTGGATGACCGGTCCATTCCACATCATACTCGTCCTTCAAATCAAATTTTGGAGTGATGTTTTTATTAATCAGCTCATCGAAAATAACCCTGTTGTAAATCCGTTTTATCTGAATTTCGCTACCATCAAGCTTATAAAAGAGTTTATTGCTCTTCGAATAAACTTCAGTAACGCATACTGTTTCTATACCTAAAAATTCTTTAGTTAGATTGAAATCAATTCTAGTTTTTTGAGTATTTGGCTGTATCTCCAGTAAAACAACTGTCTTAGGATCATAATCTGCAACAATAATTTTCTTTAGTTTTGCTATGTAGGATTGGAAATTAAATCCGTTAAAATAGACATGAAATTTTTCCGGAACTTGGAAATACTTGCGAATCATTACATCAAGATATGCTTGAAATGAATATAATGATGCAAAACCTTGAAGCTCAATGAGCATTGGGACGTGCTCCCCATTTTCATTTTTTATTACCGCAAAATCAAATTGCAAAAAATTTGGGTGTGCTCCCTCATTAGGTATATCCCAATCTTTTGGTAAAGCAGAGTTCGTCCTATGAAGAAATTCCGGGTTGTTGATTTGAGCCGCCAAATCATTTGAAGCTCTTTGGATTGTATCAGAAAATTTGGCATCCATAAATAATGGCGTTTCATTAATTCGGAAGTCGTTTATTCCATTAGACTTAGACCAAATTTCCTCAAGAAAGTTATTATATGTATTTTCATTAAAATTAGAATTAAAATCGTTTCTTATTTCTGGGATCATTATTTTAGGTTAAATTTTTGTATGTCTGTTCAATGATAAAATCAACAACTTTTTTTGTGTCTTGAGTATGCTCCCATATTTGAAGCTGCCGTTTTGCACCGGTACCCATTTTTAATATTTCATAAATAAATTTAAGATGCTCCCTGCTCCCAAGCTCATCTACTACATCATCCACAAAATCTAGGAGTTCATAAATGAGAACATGAGTATCAACCTCTTCCTGTTTACCGAAATCAATAAGCTTACCTTCGAGCCCGTAACGTGCCGCACGCCATTTATTTTCATTTATTAGAAGTCTGCGGTACAGCCTAAAGCCGAGATTTTTCTGCATAAGCTTATGCAGTTTTGCAACAACAGCTTGGCAAATTGCTGCAAGTGCTAAAGTCTCTTCTACTAACATTGGAACATCGCAGACTCTGAATTCCAGGGTTGAGTATTTAGAATGCGGACGTATATCCCACCAAATTTTACTAGGATCTTCAATACAGCCGGTTTTCATCAATAATGCTACATAACGCTCGAATTCACTGTAACTCTGAAAATGATCAGGAATACCGGTCCGTGGAAAACGATCGAAAATTTTGGCGCGGTAGGACTTAAATCCTGTATTTCTACCCTTCCAAAAAGGTGAATTTGTTGATAAAGCAAATATATGAGGTAAAAAGTATCGAGCAGCATTCATAATTTGAATTGCTTGTTCTTTATCGTCAATACCAATGTGAACATGAAGACCAAAAATTAAATTTGCGCGTGCCACCTGCTGCATATCCTGAACTACACCGTGATATCTCGGAGCATCGGTAATTCTCTGATCTTCCCATTTTGAGAATGGATGTGTTCCTGCCGCTGCAATCCTCAAATCATGTCTTGCCGCTACTTCGGCTAAATTTCGCCTTAATTTTTTTACTTCAATTTCCGCTTCCTGTATATTCTCGCAAACATCCGATCCCACTTCAACAACCGATTGGTGCATCTCGGCTTTAACCTGCTCTTTCAGCACCATTTTCCCATCTTCCAGTATCTGCTGAATATGAGATTTTAATTCCCGCGTTTCAGGATCCACAATTTGAAACTCTTCCTCTATCCCAATTGAAAATAATTTATTTTCATTCATAATTATTGCTTCTTTTTGTTTTCCTTTGCTTGTTTTCCATCTATTGCAGAAATCACAAAATCGCCCCATGTTAAATTTAACTGACCATCAACATGATTTTTCGCCCGCCTGATTGCCATATTTGCTGCAGTTTCCAGTACCCATTCAAAGTTTTCTTGTCCGACTGAATGTACATCGGCATCCGGAGCCGGATTCCCAAAATCGATTGCGTACGGTTCACCGTTTCGAATTGCAAATTCCACTGTATTAAAATCATACCCTAACGCATTATTCAACTTTATAACATCAGATTCAATTCGTTCTAAAAGTTTTTGCTCTACCGGTTTTGGATTTTTGACATATCTTAAATGATGAGGCTGGGCAGGATCATACTGCATTATTCTAACATCTTTTCTGTCTAAACAATAGCATCTGAAATATTCCGTAAACTCAATTGCTTCCTGAAGCATCATTACTAATTGACCGGTTTGATTGTAAGTATGAAAAAATTCATCGCGGTTATTTAATTTATAAACATGTTTCCAACCGCCGCCGGCAAAAGGTTTAAAGAATACCGGGAACCCGACATATTCAAATATTGAATCCCAGTCCAAAGGGTAAGCCAAATTACGCATTGAATTTTCATCGGTATCCGGCGGATGCTGGTTTGAAGGTAATAATACAGTTTTCGGCACTTTAACACCGATTTCCAAAGCGAGAGAATTATTAAAAAATTTATCGTCGGCACTCCACCAAAAGGGATTATTGATAACGGCTGTACCTGTTTTAGCCATATTTTTTAACATTCCCCTGTAAAACGGAATGTCTTGCGAAATTCTATCTATCACCACATCATAACCTGAAGGTCGATTTTGAATTACTTTATCTATTTTTAAAGCTTCAGCAATAATTCCATCTTCTTTTTTTGAATTTATTTTTTCAACTAAAGCTGGAGGGAAAGTATTCTCCTGTCCGTATAAAATTCCGATTTTTTTCATTATTGAAACTCCCTATTCAAAACTTTTTATAATATTATCTCTGATTAATTTGCGATATATAATCCGGTAACATCTGTTTCCACCAGTACCAATGATGATCCGCTCCCGGACGATTATCAAACCAATGATCTATGCCCTTATGACCGAGTAATTTAGACATTTCGATATTCTCCTGGAAACACATGTCACCTTCACCGGTGCCAAGTACAATTCCCATCGATTTCATTTGATCAAGAAACCATTTATCATTCAAATTCGGTAAATAGTCAGGTGGATTATTGAAATAACAATTTTCATCATAATAACCCATAATGAATTGTTTGATATCGAATGCTCCGCTCATTGAAAAAATATAACCTACCTTCTCAGGATTGCGCAAACCGAAATTCAGAGCATGGTAACCACCGAAACTGCACCCTGCAACACCTACTTTATCAAAACCAGTCTCGTATTTTGCAAATCCAAGCACATCATGAATAATACATCTTTCATAAGCCATATGCGTCTTCACGCGATCAGCAGGGTGAATTGAGTTATTGTACCAACTATCACCATCTATTCCATCCGGACAGTAAACTTTAACATGCCCCGATTCTATATGATGTTTTATCGATTCAATTAAACCGAAATCTTTCGCTTCGTAATAACGCCCTCTTGAAGTAGGAAAAATAATAACCGGGTATCCTGAATGACCGAATACCAACATTTCGAAATCACGGCTTAAATACTGGGTATACCACTTGTGAAAATGTTCGTTCATCTAATTACTACATTTAATGAGAAAATTGGAGTTGACATCTAAACATAATGGAGATCAATATAATGAAGTGATTTCAAAATAGCACGGGATAAATTTCAAATGACAATAAAATTTAACCCAAATTTTCCATTTGAAAATCTGCCCTTCGTACCGACGATTTGTAATTGTGAAATATGAGATACTTAGCTATATAGAAATTTAGTAGTTCGTTATTTAAGTAAAATTTTTTCTTACAAATTATCGGAGTTAACTCCCGCAGCATAAAATGTTTTATTAAAATATTTTATGAGCAGCCAACGGCAAAAATTCACTTCCAACGATTTTTTCCTGACTTGTGATTTTTAGTATGACAACAGATCGGACTCAAAAAACTTGGGAAACAACTCAAAAACGAAGATTCTTTAAAATCAGTTCTATATCCGAGTTGATTTCTGATCTTAAAATAACTTCTTGCCCGCTCAATCTGTTTTTTATCCTTGCATCAGTTACACTCTTCAACTGCTTTAGTATTGACTGTGTTGACTGCTCCGTCTTTAATTCCATATACTTACAAACTGCCAATGCCATAAAACATATCAACACATGTACCTCGATTATTTCTTTTTTTCTATGATATATTGGACGTATCTGTAAATCACTTTTTGTTATCCTAAACGCATGTTCAATTTGCCAGAGATTGTGATAATGCTCTATTATGGTTTTGTCTTCTACTTCTGACAGTTCTAAGTTTGTGTAATAGCCCTTTATTCCCAACAGAAGTTCATTCTTCTCTATTAATGTTTTGTTCAATTGGTATGATTGATTCTGTACCTTAACGTATTTCGCTCTTTTGATTTTACCCGGTTCTTTGATAAGGCTTTCTGCTTTTTTTATATATTTGTCCATCTCTCGTTTATCTTTACGGTATCGCTTCTCAGAGTATTCACATATCAAGTCTCCAAGTTCGGTCTTTACCCTGACTGTTTTACCATCCGAGTTTTTCAACTTAGCTGATACTGTCTTTATTAATGAGAGTCGAAGATTTGCTAATCTGGCTCCAACTATGTAATTAAGAGAAGCCGAAGAAAGTAATTTGATGTTTTCACTACTTATCATTGCCGCATCTGCAACTACTGTAATGGTATCAATCTTATGTTTCTTCTTAAAATCTTTGATAATCGGGATTAATGTATGCCCTTCAAATTTATTTCCCTCAAATATTTGATACCACAACGGAAAGCCTTCTTTTGTCACTATCAATCCCAATACTATTTGTGGTTGGTTAAACTTATTGTCTTTTGAAAAACCGGGTTTTCGAAAATCATCTGCTCGATCGCTCTCAAAATACAATGTGGTTACATCATAGAAAATAAGTGAAAAGTTGAAGTTAAATTCCTTCTTTGCAATACTTAATATTTTTTGTGCAATCGGCTCCTTGATGGTTTTCATCTTTGGAAGATCACGATAAAAATATTCTCTTCTATGTTCTATGCCCAGAAACTCTTTTAAGAATTCGATTGCCTGTAGTTTTGAACCAGGTTGTATTATTCTTGCAATAACCAAATCAACTAGAAGTTGATTCCTATGACGATGAAAGTTGAATCTTTTACATAATCCATGTAAGGTTTCATAGAGCAACCCATAACGGAAACCAAGGTATTGAAAGTCTTTGATATTCACTAAATTCTTTGGCTGTTCATTTGGAAACAATGATGGTTGTTTTGTTAGTTTGTCAATATATTCTCTTGCAATTAACTTTAGCTTTATTAACTCATCTGGATTGTGAGAACTTCCAATGTGTTTAACAATAATCATTCTCCTATTTTCATATCGAACAACTTGTACGGCTTTAGCTTTGGAGGATGTTTTGGTCGTTCTGATATGAAATTCGCTCATCTCGGGGCCTTAGTATGACAAACTTTTTCAAAAATACCGTTTTTGAACATTTTTCAAAACTTTTTTGATGCTTTTTTTTCGTTGTCACAAGTCGGGAGATACTTAGCTATATAGAAATTTAGTAGTTCGTTATTTAAGTAAAATTTTTTCTTACAAATTATCGGAGTTAACTCCCGCAGCATAAAATGTTTTATTAAAATATTTTATGAGCGGCCAACGGCAAAAATTCACTTCCAACGATTTTTTTGGATTTAATAGAATGGTTCGTTTAATAGGAGTAAAAAAAACTCCAAAATAAAAAAACCCGGCATAAACCGGGCTTTATTTAATTTCAATAATAAGGGATAGCTAATTCGATAAATATTTTCTTACGGTTGACTGTAATTCATTCTCCAGATCTGTTTCGCCACTGTAACCATTTGCTTTTGCCTTCTGCAGCCATTCATCAGCTTTCTTAATATTCCCTCTCTTAGTTTCAACTTCATGAAGAGCAGCATATACTACTGCATATTTAGAATTATTTTTGAGCGCTTTATTGTAAAAAGTTTCAGCTTTTTGAAAATCATTAAAAATTGATTGATGGAAATATCCCAGTACAAAATTTAAATCCGCGGGATTTGGGTTGCTTGCATAAATAGTTTCGAGTTTATTTAGAATCATATATTCTTGATAACCCATCTGTTCATATTTCTTCATCTTAAAATAATTCAGCAAATCGAGAAAGGATTCAGCATCATGATACCCGGGGATAACACTTATCAATTCAATGTTTGAAGTGAAAAACCCGGTCGCAGGGAACCCGTTGACACCAGCCGCACCGGCAAATTGGCTTACATCGTAAGTCTGTCCTTGGTAGTCAATCTTCCCCGGCTTTTCGGGATTAATTTTTACAGCGACAAAGTTTTTGTTTAGGAAATCAATCACAGATTTATCGGTGTAGGTATTTGCATCCATCTTTTTACACCACCCGCACCAGTCTGTATAAAAATCCACAAGTAATAATTTATTTTCTGCTTTTGCTTTCGCAGCACCTTCAGAATAAGAATACCATTTTAATCCATTAGCAAAAATTGAACTTGATGAATAAATGAGCAGTAACAACGCTAGATATATTAATTTTTTCATTTTTTCCCTTTCAATCAGAGTTTAGGTCTTATATAATTTTTATTAGGAAATGTTCCAAAAGATAAGATGTAAAAAAGTACGAATAGTTTCAAAGATAGATCAGTTTAGATATTCTAAATATGATTTCAAAAAGCTGTCACCAATTTCAGTATCAACCTGGAACCAGATTAATTTATTTCCGTGAGTAAATACATAATGATTTTGACCCATTCCAAAGCACTTATAAATCTCCAATGATGATAATTCAAAATACTCGCCCCCTGAAAAAACCGGGCTTTCAGGTGATATTTTTTTGGTCATCAACAATTCATTTTCCTTCGCAATTGTTTCATTTTCATAATAGGTGATATAAATTAACAATTTATTTCTGCCGGAAGAATAAAATCCAATTTCGTTTTTTACATCGGTAACAGGATTAAAATGAAGCCGGTTAACAAAATTTTTAGCTTCCTCACCTGTAAGTTTTTGATCTAATGTATAACCAAAAAAACTTTGCGGGATAGGATCATTTTCTTTCGACGTACAATAACCAAGAAGCAATCCTACAAATAATATTAACCCAGATTTTCCATTGGAAAATCTGCCCTTCGGGCCGACAATTTGTAAGTTGAGAAATATCAAATACTTAGCCATATAGAAATTTTGGAATTCGTTATTTGAATAAAATATTTTTCTTACAAATTGTCGGGGTTAAT
>JAIOZI010000078.1 GCA_021740785.1 Melioribacteraceae bacterium | reverse complement strand
TTTCTGCCTGCCACGGCGAAGTCGGTTTTTGACGAACCTGTCTACCGATAGGTAGAGACGGGCCTGCCCACCGAAGCTTGAATAAATCAAAATTTCATACATAAATTTCAGCGTAGGTGGGGTTTTTGTGATTTATTTGAAATTTGGTTTTTGTTACTTGAGTCTTATTTCTTTGCTTTTCACTCTTTGCTCTCTGCTCTATGTCCTTAACCCTTCATTTCCTTCCGCTTAATGCTTTCATAGTTATTTTAGTAGCAAATTCATAACGCGGGTTATTTTTCACACACTGTTCAATTTTGTTAATTCCTTTGTGGTATTCATAATCATCTAACATTGCGAGTTGAGAGCCGGAATCCTTTTGGATAAAATAATTATCGAAAATTTCTTTTCCTACTTGTCTGCTTTCAATAATTTCTAATGTTTGTAAATCCAATTCTGAGAAGCATGCTGTATTAAATTGGTCAATTAGATAATTCCAGCTTGGGAATCGTTTTTTATCGAGTTCATATGTTCCATCAAAAAATTTATGAATAAACCACTCATCATTTTTCTCCATCGGGTCGGTACCGATTATCACAAATATTCCGTCAGTCTTCAGTTTCTCAAATGCCGATGTTATATAACGCGTTTTATCACCAACCTGGTGAATCATATTTACACAGTAAATTAAATCACAGCTCTTATTATGAAAGGGAATACACTCTGCATTTCCGTTCACAAAACTTATGTTCTTGGAAGATTTCTTCCCCTCTTTCAACATCCCGGTTGAAAGATCAAGACCGATAGAATGCTTAATCAATTTTTCAATTATTGAAATCCAGTAAGCAGTTCCGCAGCCGACTTCCAGTACGGTTTGGGGATTCTCTTTAACAACTAGATCGATTAGATATTTTTGTATCCCAAATAATGGATTGACCTGATAGCGTTTATTATAGGTTGGAGAAATATTACTGTAATCGGGATTGTTATTCATATCGAAACCCTCATAAAAAGTTTGGAAAGATTGGCTGTTCTATTTTCATCAGTCTTTGTAATTTGTATCTCTTTTTACTGGGAATTTTAATAAATTTAAGAATTATTTAAATAGATTACTATCATTACACAAAAATTAATTCCACTTAAATGGATAACATGAAAATAAAAAACAGTTATCACATAGTTTTTGTGCTTTGTATTTTTTTTATTTCACTTTCTTTGTATGCCCAGGATCAAACAAAGGAGTTAAAAAGAGAAGCGAAGTCACATATGGATGCCGGAAGATACGGTGAAGCGATTGATCTTCTAAATAAATATATTTCCGCCAATCCACAGGAACCTGAAGGCTACTTTATGCGGGCAACTTCGTTTGCAAGTAGGTCACAGTATTCAGGGGCAGTTTTAGATTTACGACGCGCAAAAGCGCTTGAAAAAACAGGGACTGAATTTTACAAGGAAATATCCAGAGAACTTGAACGTGTTCAGGAAATATGGTATGAGCAATTAAGAAAAAAAATTAAGGGACATGAGCGTGAAATTGCAATCGATCCCTATAATCCTTTCAATTACCTGGAGATTGGAAAATCATATAGATGGCTTGAAATATGGGATTATGCGGAAGAATGGTATGATAAATATTTGGAACGCGATAAAAATGCATCGCCCGATGAAATAATCCGTTATACGGAAATTCTAGCTAAAACCGAACATATTCAAAAAGGTGAAAAAATACTTAAGGAGTATGTTGAAAGGTATCCTGATGATTGGCGTTTGTGGAGCAGGTACGGCACATTTACCCTCTGGTTGGGAAAAAGAAAAATTGCTGAAGAAGCGTTTTTAAATGCCCTTGAAATAAAACCCTTTTTTAAGGAAGCTCAGGATGGATTGGATAAAGTAAGAAATCAGGCTTATGTAACACAGTACGAACCGCAGGCGAGAGAACGCGTTTATATGGTTGATGTTTATGTACAGCGATTAAAAAATAATCCTGATGATGATGCTACCCGGTTTAAATTGGTTGATGAATTGATTGAAGAAAAAAGAATAGAAGAAGCTTACCAGCAGTTGCTGATATTAGAACCCGGTTATTATGACGATTCAAACTTTCAAGAGAAATGGAATTATGTAGTTGATTACAGGGAGACTGTTTATAGAGCAGAGATTGACAAAAATCTTCCGCAGCTTGAAGGTGACCCGGCAAATAAACAAGTAGTTAAAGATGTTGCACAGTACTATGAATATTTACAAGAATATGACAATGCCCTAAATGTATTGGAGAATTATTTTGCCCAGGTCCCCGATGAAAAAGATCCTGATATGAGGTATCAGTACGCAAAAATAGCTGCATGGGGAAATAGGTTTGACGATGCAATTGTTTATATCGATGGACTTATCGAGGAATACCCGGAGAATATTGATTACCAATTACTGAGGGGGCAGATCGGTGTCTGGTCAGGAAGTGATTTTGAGTTGAGTGAAGTGTATCTGCAAAATGCAGTTGAGCAAAGACCTAATAGTATTCCTGCATTAGTAGGGCTAAGTTCAGTTTTATTGAAAGAGGAAGATTTTGTTGGAGCAAGAGAATACGCAAACCGGGCTTTGGAACTTAGACCTGAGGATAATGATATTATTGATTTAATAACACAAATAGATTTCCAGGAAGAAAGGGCTAGATTGGCAGCGTTACTGAATCAAGCCAGGTCTTATGCAATTTCAGGTGACTATGAAAGTGCAATTCCATATTACCAGGAATATATTTCACAGGAAGTTCCGACTGATGTAATTCTTAAAGAATACGGTGACGCATATTTTGCGCTCGAGAAGTATGATGAAGCACTGGATGTTTATAATCAAATTTTGGATCGAGGATTTTTCTATGATGCCGCATTGGAAAGAGCAAAAATATATTATGTAAAGGGTGATTCGGTTCAAGCGTTGAGTGAGTTTAAGAATTTGGTTGAGATTGATTCAACAGAATTTTTGGCTACATTGTTTTTGGGTGATGCTTATGCCAAAATGGGTTATAATGATTCCGCTAATACGGTTTATGATAATCTGCTCACCTGGGATATTGATTCAACAAAAATCGGTTACATACTTCAGAGGAAAAGTTGGATCCCGCCAACCGGGTTTGAAGCAATTTTTCTAAATTTCCCATCTGCAGTGTCATTTGCTCCGGCATTGTCATTCTACTCTGATAATGTCGGTTTTAGTTTTGTTAAACTCGGCGGAAGAATTGATTTGGGAGTTACTTCATGGCTGACTATTGGTGCGTCCTTCTTCAGAAATAATCTTACGGGCATTGGGCAGCGCGCCTTCAGCAGTTTAAAAGGGCATTTGTTTTTTAACATTGCCGAAAATTTGAGAGCGGGAGCCGGGTACGGAAGTACAAGTTCATTCGGTATTCCTGTTCAACCCGAAATAGAGGCTTTTGTTAATTATGATGTGGAAGGCAAATTTAAATTACTAGGTGCATATCAAAGAACCGATGCAGCGATTTTATTATATTCGAAATATTTAATAAATCTTTTGAACCGGAATTATTCTGATATGTACAAGCTGGATGCATTTTATAAACATAAAAGCGGCTTTGAATTCTCGGGATATTTCCAATACGTGGATGTCTCCGACGGAAATGAAGGTAACGATTTACAAGCTAGAATCGGGAATGAGTTCTTTCCGGATATAACAATTGGATACGAATATTATTACACGAATTATAAGTATTTATCGCGTACTTTGTATAATTCAACTCAAGTACTTAATATTGATTTAACAACAACAGACCCTTACTATTCACCACAAGGATTTGAATCTCACAGCCTGTTTGCACAATGGCAGCTTGAGGAAACAGATGACCTAAATTTTTTGGCTGGCGGAAAAATCGGTTATGTTCCGCAAACTGATTTTTTAATAATTCAGGGTCAGTTAAAAGTAACTTATAAAGCTGCTGATAGATTAACAATAGCCGGAGAACTTTCAGGCGGAAGCACATCGCGGGATAACTCTAGTTACAGGTATGTATCCGGCGCTATATCAGCTTATTGGGGAATATTATAGAAAGTAAAAATTATGATTGAAATAAAATTACCATCCAGCGCTGCAGTGCAGCTTTTAACCGAGAGAATGAATATTGAGCTTGATATGCGTAAAAAATCAGGTAAAATCAATGCCGATCGCTCACTCCCGGAATTGCCTACATTACTTTTGATGGAAATAGCGGAACATTCGGCATTCGATTTGGTCGCTTTCCTGCCTTTGGATATTTTAACCGAAGAAAGCAATCTTGATGAAATTGTTGCTAAAACAATTAGGTCGGTTGCAAGATTATATAATGCAATTAACTTCACAAACTATTCACAAGCGACGGCAGCATCACTCTTATTTCCTCTAAGAAATGTACTTCGTCGTTCGGAAAAAGACGAAAGCTATAAAAATAATTAGACAAATGGTCTTAGTATATCAAGACTTAATTTGTCGGTTTTGAATATATTTTCTTATTTTAATCTATTCATATTATTATAAATTATTTTATCCGGATTAATATGATTCTTAATATCCAACAGGGAGGGATTCAAATGAAAAACTACATAATAATTTTTTTAGTGATCATCTTAATTTCTGTAATTACTTCCGCACAAGATACAAATGAGGTGAAAGTCAAATCGAAGATTGGTATAATGCTTAAATCCGGAGATTCATTTACACGTTTAAAAACCAACGACAGGCTGGTCGCCGGAGATCAAATAAGAATTTTTGTTCAACCGTTATCCGCTGCCTATACTTATGTAATCTTTTCGGATGATAAAGAAGCAGCCTTGCTTAATGCAAATGATTTTGCAAAGGAAGTAAAAGCAAATGATATTATAATTCTTCCGTCAGAAGAAGAATTTTATGCGTTTGATGATAAAAGCGAAAGCGCAAAAATAAGTGTGATCTGTATTCCAGAGAGAATGAAAGAATTAGAGGCGCTGTTCTCGGAATCCGGATCGGCTTCATTAGATAAGTGGACGAGTTTTGAATCAATTTTAGAAGAAGAAGTGAAGTCGGATATAAGCGATAAAACTGATAAACCATTTACAATGGCTGGTAATGTTAGAGGAGTGAATGATAGTTTTCATAATAAACTGCAGCTCTTTACCGGGGATAAACTTGTTCTGAAAAAATATGCAGTTGAAATTAAAAAATAAAAAAATACTGTTTCCATTAAGTTTTGCTATTATTGCGATTCCTTTATTTACGACGCTTATTATTTTCGTTGGGAATTTCAGTTTTAATACACTCGATTATAAACTTATTGATTCGATTTACGAATCCGTTATAACTTCCGGAAAGGGTCCGGAAATATCGGATAAGGTTACCTACCTCAATATCACGAACGATACATATAAATCAATGGGTAGTAATTATTTGAATAGAAATTATCTCGCCGGAATTAATAATATTTTTTCCAATATTGGTCCGGAAGGAATAATGTATGACATCGTTTTCCCGCACCCGAGCAATAAGGAAGCGGATTCTAATTTTAGTGAATCAATTGTAAATGCAGGCAATATATATTTGCCGATTGCTTTTAAACTTGCTGAAAACCCGGATACGGCAAAGTTCAGATGGCGCGAAAGTCATTTCTTCGATTTATTAAGAAATGATTTTACATCAACACCTGAAGAATACGGCGACGGTTCAGTACCGAAAGCAATTTGGGCTTTAACTCAGTTTGAGATGTTTGCCGAACAGGCTCATAAAAGCGGTCATATAAATTCTCTGCCCGATCCGGATGGTATTTACAGGCACCACCCGCTCTTTATTCGTGTCGACAGCTTGTTGTTTCCAACCGTAACTTTCGCGATGTATCTTGATTATAATGGTATTCCTAAAGACAGTATTAAGATTTATTGGGGAAATGAAATTGTAATTCCTGCTTCAACATCCCGCTATCTTCCCGAAGATATTAGAATCCCGATAGATGATGAAGGAAGAGTTTTTATTCCCTACCCGAATTTTTGGGGAAGTAATTTACCCTTCAGTATGGAAGCACATAACTTAATTATCAACTACCGGAACCCGGATAAGTTCGATGAATTGTTGGATCATTTCGAAGGCAATTTTGTTTTTATCGGTGATGTTTCGCCGGGTATTTCCGATTTAGGTCAAACACCACTTGAGAGCGATGTTCCGCTTGTTGCTATTCATGCCGCTTTAATGAATGCATTTTTGACTAATAATTTCTATAATAAATGGTCTGATCTCAGCACTGCATTATTAATTTTTCTTGCGGGAATAATTCTTGGTTTTTCTACATTCCCGAAATCTAATTTATGGATGTATTTTACAACCATAATAATAATTCTGGGCACAGGATTTTTAACATTAAACAGGATCTTGGATTTTAATCTCATACCCGTTACAACAATTCTAAGCTCATTTATTTTTATGTTTCTCAGTTATCTTGTTTTGATTCAGATATTAAGCGCTCATCATGAAACTTTCATTAAGGATGCATTCGCAAAGTATGTCCCGAAAGAAGTTGTTGATGAAATGCTTGATAAACCTAATCTTCTACAATTGGGCGGCGAAGAAAGGGAGCTTTCGATTATATTTTCCGACATTGCAAATTTCACGAGCATTTCCGAAAAAATTGAACCCGGAAAATTAGTTGCGCTTCTTAATAATTATCTTACCGAAATGACGACCATCATTTTAAATAACAGGGGTATTGTTGATAAATTTTTGGGCGACGGGATTCTTGCTGAGTTCGGAGCGCCGCTCTATTATGATGATCATGCCGATGCCGCAGTTCACGCTGCAATGCAGATGCAAAACAAATTGAAAGAATTGAATAATGATTGGCGGAAAAAAGGTTATCCTGAAATCACATGTAGAGTTGGAGTGAACACAGGAAGAGTTATTGTTGGGAATATGGGATCGAATCAAGTTTTTGACTATACGGTTGTTGGTGACCCAGTGAATCTCGCATCAAGATTAGAGGGCGCTAATAAAAAGTATAATACCAACATTATGATTTCGGAATCTACATTTAATGAATTAACTGAAAATGTTTTCCGTACGCGCCCGCTCGATATCATAAAAGTTAAAGGCAAGAGTAATGCTGTTGTTGTTTATGAGGTTATTGGTTACATGCCTGAAGAAATAGATAGCATTCGAAAAAGCTATTATGATAATTATGAAACCGGATTCAGACATTTTCAAAAGACTGAAATTGAAGAAGCGGAAAAATGTTTTATTAAGTCACTGGAATTACTCGAGGGAGATCCTGCATCGGTTGAATTGCTGAAACGTATCAATGATTATAAAGCAAATCCACATGAAACTTGGGATGGAGCTAGAATATTTTACGATAAGTAAAAATCTGAATCGAATAAAATAAATATTTTCTTGTATTACACTTTGGGAGGTGTAGTGAAAGGTAAATTCAATTTAATACTACTAGTCATAGTATTTCCGGTTTCAATTCTTTTATCACAGCAGCAGTCAATTCTTTCAATTTCAGCGGAGGCAGATACACTCTTTTCTCAGCTTGAAGATGATCCAGGTAATATAAATTTGAGAACGAGATTGATTGAAGAGTATATTCATAATTCAAAATATGAACTTGCTCTTGTTGAAATAATCGAATTGGAAAATGAGCAGGTATTATCAGAAAAAATGCAGTCACTTAAAGCGGATTGTCTGTTCAACTTAGAACAGATTCAGCCTGCATTGAAAGAATTAATGGTCTCATATTTGAGAGCTCCCGATGATAAAATTATGCAGTCGGTTGCAATTGCAGATTTTGCATTGGGAAATGAAACTAGAAGTGTCCGCACACTACGGTCATTAAAACCGAAGAACCCCGAACTGGCGTTTGACATTGCTTTGTTATATCAACAGTTATTTTTAAATCAAAACAAGCAACTTGCTAATGCAGCATCAAGCCTGTTGAGAGAATTTGATTCGAAAGAGTACGCAAAGTATTTCCCTAAACCACAGATTATGATTGTTTCACCTGCCGATAATTACAGCACTCAAAACAATGAAGCCACTATAGTATTTGAAGTGAATCACAGCAAAGCAATTAAGAAGATTTCTGTAAATGAAAGTGTGATTTATAATCCTACGGAAGAAGAGATTGACTTGGATGCTGAATCATTTTCAAAAACATTTAATTCAAAAATGCCTGTTGATGCCGGTAAAAATAAAATTGTGGTAAATGCTGTCGATGTTTTTGGTTATGAGAGCAGTGAGGAAATATTTGTGAACGGTTTGAATTTTACAAAAATGTCAACGGATTTAAGCCTGTATTCGGATTCACTGATTCATAACTTAGATGTAATTACAAGCTTTGTCGATACGGAAGACATTCAAGTAACAAAAAATCCTCAAACTAAGGTTCTTGTTTATTCCTTTAGCCCTGGTGGTTTATCGATAAACTATAATGAAAAAGGAATTTTCTGGTATGACTTTTTCGCGAATCAACTAATTGGTAAAGCCAGCCCTTCGCATACTAAATTATTGGTTGGTAAAAGAGCTTCGAGTGAAAATGTAAACTTGCTCGTTTCCAATTGGCTTGTGCCCGAATTGAATGTACTGACGCATACCGTGCTTTATATCAACGGGGAGTGGGAATTAATAAACGACAGATGGATGCTTGGTTCATCAGATGATGAGTTAATCGATCTGCAAAAGCATCTTAGCTCTCTTTTAACTGCGGCATCATCGGGGATTTCATTAATTCTTGACGGTGAAATAAGCTCGCGGAACCGGTTGGAAAATGATATAAAAAATTTTATTTCATACACTTCTATCCCGGTTGAGGCTTTTATTACATCTTCAAACAATACTTTAGTTGAAGATGTTATTCAAAAATTCAGCAAACCGGATTTGAGTAATAATGACAGCACCTTGCTTTACCTTGAACTTAATTCCTTAAAGAAAATCGATTCGCTCGGTGTTTATTTTAGTAACAGGGACTTAAATCTCGAAGTTGCTGAAAATCCTGCAGTGAAATTATCGGCAAGTCTTCCTGTACTTAAAAACAATGTGGAAATAAAACTGAAAAAAGATAGAATGAGCAGCAGCAATAGATCAACTATTCTCAATTACTGTTCGGACTGGAGGCGGTTCGAGGACATGCACGATTATCTCGATGACCGAACGACCGCATCCGATTTACTGATTAAGGCACAAGAGTTTTTCAGTAGAAATAAGGAAAATGAATGATGAGAAATATCACGATTATTCTTTTATTATTAATTTCATTGATCTCGGCAACCGGCGCTCAAACCCTTGATAACGGGTATATTTTGGTTGTCGGCTCTTCGGGTACTGATGAAACAGAGTTCGATGCCGCTGAATCATATGTCGAAGATTTTAATGAATATCTCAATGAAAATTTTGACCTGCCTATTCAAAATTCATCATGGCTGGAGATGAATGAAAATACTGGTAATAGTCCATTACAATTATTTGCGAATACTTTTTCGTCACTACATGAAACAGATTTTGCCGTTACTATAATTGCTGGCGCTTGGGTTACGGGGAGTGATTCATCATTGAATAAAGTTTTGTTGTCGAAGAACACAAATTCTTTCGATGCAAATTACGTAATGAATTTTATGAATTATCTTCCATCGAAAACCGGGTTTTGTTTTATCCCGGCGCCGCGGGGTTTTGATTTCCCCAAATCACTTTTGCCCGGTGAGATTGATGAACCAACAGGCGGCAGACTCATCATCACATTTGATTACGGTATCGATCTCGATTACTCCGATTTAATCTCTGAATTTTATTCGGCTATTAAAGATGTGTATGATGATGAAGAAGTTGATATTGACGGCAATACGAGAATTTCAGTTTCTGAGTGGCTGGGTTACATGAAATCAAAATTGAGTGAAGAAGAAATTACAATGCATATTCACAAAATATCTGATGATAAAGATCATACTATAAAAATGTTGAGGCTGCAATGATGAAATGTTTTGTTTACATATTATTGATCTCTGTTTCAATCGTTAATTTATCGGCTCAGGAAAGCGGTAAGATAAATGTCAGCGTGAATAACATCAGTTTGAGCCGGTATCCTTTGGTAGATGTGTTTGTAAATTTTACTGACGAAAAAGGCGAACCGGTTGATAATTCTGTAGTTTCACAGTCGATTGAAGAATTGCGGCATAACAGGAAGATTGTTAACGTTGAGAAATTGTCATCGGTTTATAATCTGAAGCAATCGGGTGATGCAGAACTTTACCTTGCCTTGATACTTGATAATTCCAACTCGATGTTCGGCAGAACCGAACTATTAGATCAAGCGGCTGAGACTTTTATCGATGGATTAATGGCAGGAGTTTACGTTACTATAATTGATTATGGAGTTGGCGACCCAAATCACAGCGTGGAGATCCCGGAATTTAATAAGCCGTTAAAAGTTAGAGAAAGAATCGGGTTTAGTAATTCAAAACATTTCTTGCGGACTAAAGTTAAAACTACCGCTCTGATAGATTACACTTATATGAATGATGCAATTCTCTACGGGCTTTCTAGTTTGAATGATGCCGATGTCTTAGGTATAAAATCGATTGTGCTGTTTACCGACGGTGAAGATGTGGGTTCGGAATCTGAATATGAATTAATAAAAAGATATACCGAGTTATACGATATACCGATCTATGCGCTTGATCTGAATGTTCGGGAAAATAGAACTTTGAAGAAATTGGCAAATGAATCGGGAGGAATATATTATTATGTCAAATCGCCGAATGATTTAATTCCTCTGTTCAATGATATACTCGACATATTGAAAAGTCAGTATCGTCTAACTTATCAATCACCGGAAAGCATTGTAAATCAAAACACGTACACAATAGATTTGGAATTGAAAAATGATTATGGCGGGAGTGACAGTCGGACTTTTATAATTAATGAAGATAAAATTGCTTATTACAATCTTGTTTACACCGAGAGTACAGGTAACGAAAAGGAAAAAGATTATTTAGATTTTATGGTGAACTATCCGCAATCAAAGCACTTTAATGATATTGAACTTCGTCTTGGGAATTTTTGGTTCTCCCGCGGAGAATTTGCAAATGCACTTTCTATTTATAATAAAATATTACGGAACCCACAGAGACCGGCATACTTTGAAGCACTGGCACAAAAAGCCGAGTTGCTGAGTTTTGCAAAAAATTATGCTGAGTCTAGAGAGGCATACGAAAAAATTATAGCCGGGAAATCGAGTTCAACACTTCGTCCCAAAGCATTATTTGATCTTGCCAACACATATTCGGCAGAAGGAAATTATATTTCGGCGCTTGAAACTTATTCATCGTTGGTTTCTAATTACGAAGGTACGGAATGGGCCGGAGAAGGTTTGCTGCAGTCTTCAATGATTAATTTGGAGATGGGTAATTTGAATCAAGCGGTATCCGGTTTGAATACAGTAGTAATGGATTATGCTGATTCTAAATCGGCAGCATTTGCAAAATTTGAACTGGCAAAAATTGAGGAACAGAACCAAAATTATGATAAGGCAATAGAACTTTTTCAAAGTGTTATTGACAGCAAAGTTGATCCCGGGTTAATAGAACAGAGCGGTTTAAAATTAGGGGCAATTTTAATGGTGATAGGAAAATACCCGGCTGCAATAAATGTGTTCGGAAATGTGATTGCAAACACAACTAGTCCGAATGTTGCGGTGGATACAAAAGAAAAGTTAATAACGGCTTATATTAAGAATAATCAGATAGCAAGTGCCCGCAGTACATTTACCGAACTGCCGGTAGAGAAAAAAAATGATTTGATTTCTTCGAACAGGGATGTAGAATTTAATATGAACGGTACAACTGCAACAGCATTAATGAACGGAAGTTTTATTGCCCCGGTTAGTTCGGCGGCTGCAATTACAACAGTGCAGATGCCTGAACTTGCATCTAAGTTTGCCGTTCTCGGTCCAATATATTCAGTTCAACTCGGCAGCGCTCCCAGTTTGAATGTATCAATACCAGTTGATCCTCAGTGGATGGATGAGAAGTTGATTGTTCCGGGTCAATCGGGTGTTTATCTTTATGAAAATAATGATTTGAAACTAATTGCCGGAACAGATGAAAATTTTTCAGACTCCTATGATTTTACTGCTGCAAATTCGGGTTTGTATGTTCTTTTGGCTGAGAAACCAAAGGTGATAAAATTATTCAACATTTATTTCGATTTGGGAAAAGCTTCAATTAGAAAAGATGCAGAGAAGAATCTATTTAAAATGGTAGACTATTTAAAGAGTTATCCGAGAATTGAAATGGAGATTGCCGGGCATACCGATTCGACCGGTACTGATGAACTTAATTTTGAACTCTCGCTGTCTCGTGCCGAATCAATTAAGAATTTCTTAGTTTTGAACGGTGTTGAATCTGACAGGTTAACTGTAAGAGGTTACGGTAGTCAATATCCGCTTGAAAAAAATACTACGGATGAAAATCGTCAGAAGAATAGAAGGACGGAATTTATCGTTATCAGCGGGTTCGAGGATGTTACCGGTACCGAAGCTCAACCAAAGGACAGGTTTGCCGTGTCGATTCAATCATTTCAGAATGTTAAAACAGCTTATGATCAGAAGAAGTTTTTTCAGCAGAGAGGATTTGATGTTTCGGTTTTGACTAATGATTCAAAAACAAGCAATAAATATGAATTGATACTGGGAATTTATGATGACAAAGAAAAAGCCGAAACCGCAATTGGTAAATTCAATGAGGTTTTCAAACAATATTCATTACAAATAAATAAATTGTAGTAAGCTATGAAGCGATTACTTATAATATTTCTACTAATCTTACCTATTTTCAACATATCCTCGGCACAGGATTTGAATGCCGAATGGAAGAGAATAGAACAGCTGCAGAATAATAAAAGTTATAATGATTTGATTGAACTTCTCCCTCCGTTTATTAAAGTTCTTGAGAAGAACGCCCTGTTTGAAAATACAATTGAACCTTACTTATACCTCGGTGAAACATATTATTACTTCGATAATATTGCCGAAGGTGATTCAGCTTATGAAAAGGCGAAAGATCTTGCCAGGCAATACGGGAAAGAGGAGATACTATTAAGTATTGACCAAAATAGGATTGTTAATCTACAGGTAAAATTAGATCAATCTCAAAAAATTACACAAGAACAAAAACTTATTTTTTATGATAAAATCATTCAACTCGCAGATACAATTAACAGAGCGGATGTTAAAGTCCAAACTCTCTATAAGCGAGCACTTTTATTTGATAATTCGAACGATAAAGAAGCTGCAATAAATGATTTGGAACGAGCTAATATTTATGCGGGTGTAGTTGAAGATAAAAAATTGAGAAAGGCGGTAGGAAGCAAATTGATTCAACTGTATCAATCTACAGGGCAAAGCGAAAAAGCATTGGCTTTATCATCCGAAGATACTTTTGATCAAAGACTCAGTGCAGTTTATAGTTATGCAAATGAGCTTGGTGAAAGCGGGCAATTTCTAAGTGCAGACAATACACTCCGTACCGTTCAAGATTCTGTACTGCATTATTCAAATCCTTCTGTAATCGAATCGTTTGCAAAGAAAAGACTTTCCTTTTACATTGATATGGATAGACTCGAAGATGGCATTGATACGCTGTCCAGTATTATCTCATATGTCCGGACAAATACGAATCCAACTGCAGAATTAATTTTTGATTTAGATAAAATATACGTGCTTTCAGCTCTCCAGGCTGGCAGGTTAACCGAAGTTGATTCTGTTATCCGGTTGATTGAAACAAGCTTTTCAAGTAATGTTCTGCCGGAAGAAATTTTTAATCAGTTTCATTTGTTGAAAGGTGATATTTCCTATCTGCAGGGGAGCTATTTTGATGCAATAGATTATTATTCGCTTGCTATGGAAAGACCCGAAGGATTGTCAAATAAAGAATATTTGGCGCTGCTGAACAATATTGGGTTAGCATATTTGAAGACGGGAAATTACGACGAAAGTCTTAAACATCTCGGGGCGCTTTATAATTTAGCGAACAAACCTGAATCGATTGATCTTATGATTCAAGCCGACTTAAATACCGGTCTGGTTCAAATTAAAAAAGGTGAGATTGAAGAAGCGATCGAAATATTTAAAAGAGCCAAGGATGTTTCTTCAAAGAAAGGATTCGATGAACTGAATATCATGTCCAGGTTGAGACTGGCTGAATCATACCGTATGCTCGGTTATCAACAAGTTTCGGAGCAGACCTTTCGTGAAATAAAGGAATTGCAGAAGAAACTTGAGAAACCTTATACAAGAATTCAGCTTCTTAATGCACTTGCAGCATATGAAAAAAATGCCGGCTCACCAGTTAGCGCAGTTGCTTACCTTGAAGAAGCATTAAAAATTGCCAAACATTCAGGATTTAGAAGTACGGCAATATCAATAGCATATGAACTTGCCGATGTTTACATGATTATGGAACGTAATGCAGATGCAATTGCACTCTATAAATTCTCACTTCCGCATTATATCGAAACACACAACACAAATGAGGTTATTTATATTGACCTGAAACTTGGGCAATGCTTCGCAAATTCAGGAAATAATGATTCAGCTAAATTTTATATAGGTAGCGCTTATTCTTTGTTAACAGATTTGCCAATGGAGAATTATAAAATGGCGAGTCTTGAGACGGTTGATGATATTTATCTTTTTGCTATTACATTGTCGCTTCAAAGTTATCTCGATTACGTCGAGGGAATGGTAAATGATGATTTGAGAACGATAAAATCATCGTATGATAAAATTCAAAAATCGGTAGAATTATTAGTTGATAATTTCACCACACAACTTTCAAGTGACAGAAAGAAGGAACAATCTTGGTTTAAGAACATCAATTCTTTTCAAATGTTGGTTAGTATTGCGCTTACATTATTTGAAAGAACCGAGGATCAGCAGTATTTGGAAGTCGCATTTAATGCTAATGAACAGCTTCGCTCGCAGACATTTGTACTTGAAGTTGGGCAGCAATTAGTGAGCCGTTTGTCTGATCCGACTGCAAGTGAAATTGCTGATTTATCGAATCAAATCCGAAAAACGGAAACCATTACCGAACCTCTATCTGTAGACCTAACTAATAAGCAGCCGAATGATTATTCCCTGCGCGGAATAAAAATAACCAAGGATACAACCAAGAATGTTTTGAAGCAGCAAATTCAGTATGATGAAATCATTAACGGCTTAAAAAATACCGATAGTAAAGTTGTCGATCTCGTCTCAATTAATACTCTCAAACTAAATTCCGTTCGGGATTTTATTCAACCAAATGAAGTGCTGCTTAGTTATTCAGTTCTTAATGATGAGACAATTTTATTTTGTGTAACCAGTGAATCAAGAAGCGTTTATAAAATAAAATTAGGGACTGAACAAATATCGGATATGGTCCGATCACTTCGAGAATCAATTAACAATCATCAACAGTCAGTAATGAATTTAGTATTGTATGATTCATTACTTGCACCGGTTCAAAATATTATTGAAAATAAATCGCTGATAATAGTACCGTCGGGACAACTGCATAACCTGCCGTTTAGTGCGCTATTCAACGACGGGAAATATTTGATTGAAACAAACGTGATTGCTCAACTGCCGAATGCAAGCACTCTTCAATTTATAAATCGTGCGCGTGATAGAATGACTTCAGGTAATATGCTTGCTGTTGGAAATCCTGCGAATGATATACTAAGTCCGCTACCCGGCGCTGAAACTGAAGTGAAAGCTATCGAACAAATATTTCCGCAATCTTTTATTCTTACAAAAAATGATGCAACGGAAAGCATCGTAAAACAACAGATGTCAAATTACGGAATCATCCATTTCGCTTGCCACGGGTTATTCAATTATGATTATCCGCTGCTCTCGTCGCTTGTTCTTTCTCCTGACGATTATAATGACGGAAGATTGGAATTACATGAGATTTATAATTTGAAATTATTCAACACTGATTTGGTAGTGATGTCTGCATGCGAAACGGCGCTATCACAAATAAAAAAGAACGATGACATGATTGGATTGGTAAGAGGATTTTTATATGCCGGTGTTCCGAGTATTATTGCCAGTCTTTGGAAAGTAGATGACAATGCTACTTTTGAACTAATGAGAAATTTTTATCTTTATTTGAACCAAGGATTAGATAAGGGAGAAGCTTTAAGAAAAGCACAAATTAGTTTAATTCAATCACAGAATTATACACATCCATTTTATTGGGCGGCATTTACATTGAACGGAAGAGCCGAATAATTTTCTGTTCCTCCTGTTAATTTTGATCAAAATTACATATCATTAATCGGAAAAATTAGTCAAATCATTTTTGAGGGATAAAAAAAGGGATTCATCATGAAAAAATTCATACTGGTTTTACTATCACTTTTATTTTCATTAATAAATATTACTGCTCAAGTTGATAATATCGTACAAAACGGAAAGAGCATTTATGAAAAAAATAAAATAATTATAAAATTTGGCGAATCAATACTTCCGGATGCAGAAGGGAATTTTGCTGTTACTAATCAAATTGCCGAAGCTTTCGAAAAATTTGAAATAACGGAAACAAAAAGAAAGTTTAATTTTTCCGAAAAGAATATTGCAACATCTTTGAACCGGGTTGCTGAAATAACATTACACAAGAAAGTTAACATATTCAAAATGTGCAGGTATTTAAGTCGATTGCCGGGCATTGAATGGGCTGAACCAAAATATGTTCATAAAAAGGCAGTCGTAACACCAAATGATCCCGGTTATTCCGAGCAGTGGTATCTTCCAAAGATTAGTGCTGAACAAGCATGGGACATTGAAACCGGTAATGCCGAAATTGTAATAGCAATAGTTGATGATGGAATTAATCTCACTCATAATGATTTGGCAAATAATTTATGGGTCAATTCCGATGAAATTCTCGACGGAACGGATACCGATGGTAATGGATTCGTTGATGATATCAATGGTTGGGACTTCGGACAGGATGATAATGATCCGACTCCCGATGCACCTAATTATCACGGTACGCTGGTCGCAGGAATTACTTCAGCCGAGACTAATAATTCAATTGGTATTGCATCTATCGGGTATAACTCATCCTTAATGCCTGTTAAAATTACGGATAACAATGATCTATTCGTTGTTGACGGTTTTGACGGAATTGTATATGCAGTTGATAACGGCGCCTCAATTATTAATTGCAGTTGGGGAAATTATGATTACTCCATCTTAGGAAAAGAAGTAGTTGATTTTGCAATTGAAAACGATGTGCTGGTTGTTGCCGCTGCCGGTAACGATGGTTATGATGAAATATTTTACCCCGCCGCTTATGATGGTGTTCTTTCAGTAGGAGCTACTTCTCAAACTGATGAAATTTGGTCGGCTACGAATTACGGAACACAAGTTGATTTAATGGCGCCCGGACAGGATATTTATTCTACAGAATCGGGCGACGGTTATGCAACGGCAAGCGGAACATCCTTGGCTTCTCCGATGGTTGCAGGATTAGCAGCGCTTGTTAAAAATCATTTTGATTATAATGCTTTGCAGGTAGCTGAACAAATTCGTGCGACCACCGACGACATCTATACAGTTAATCCCTCTCTTGAATATTTACTGGGCAGCGGCAGGATAAATGCATATTCCGCATTAACTTCAACCGGTGCAAAATCTGTTAGGATTAATAACATATCCTACATCGACAACGGGAACGGAAATGGAATTATTGAGATTGGAGAAGAATTTGAGATCGAAATTGATTTTACTAATTACCTCGCACCTTCAACATCTTTGATTGTGAATTTAATCTCTTCGAATCCAAATGTAACTGTGAACACTTCCGTTTTCAATGTGGGAAGTATTGGCACGTTGGAATCTTTTGACAATTCATCGAATCCATTTTCAATATCCATCTCGGAATCAATTTCACCGGGGACAGATGTTAACTTGATGGTTCAGTATACCGCTGATGAATACAGTGATTTTGAATGGATCAGTTTTGTTGTGAGTCCGGAATACGCAACACAGGATGCTAATAACGTTGCACTTACAATCTCAAGTGACGGAGCGCTCGGATATAATGATTATCCTTATTGGTCTGAAGGAATAGGTTTTACTTATTTAGACGGACTCAGTTTATTGTATGAAGGTGCATTTATGTACGGCGTATCTTCTTCAATAGTAATGGATGCCGCACACAGTACAATATTTGAACCGGTTGTTAACGATTTTACAGCGCAATATCCGTTTACATTAAGCAGTCCCGGTGATTTAGCAGATCAGCAGGGCAGAACAATATTTAATGATGGTTCGGCTTCCGGTTCGCTGGGAATAACTACCGATCTCAGAACGTATTCTTATGTTGATGCTCCCGATAATAATTACATAATTCTAAAATATATTCTCAGAAATCAAACCGATGCGGATGTTAATAATCTTTATGCAGGATTATTCCTCGATTGGGATATGGATTTGGATGACTGGGATGACGATGTTGTTGTCTACGACATGGAGAACAATGTTGGATTAGTTTCTGATAGTGATAATCAGTTTACAGGTGGAATTACTGCAACTGTGCAGGCTGCTGGTTTGGTTTCATCGGAAGATTATAATTTTTATGCTATTCAATCCGATGGTGGAGACGGCGGAATTTCTCTCGATCCATTTTCTACTTCGAATAAGTTTACCGCGCTTTCTAACGGGTTGGATAAAACAACAGCGGGACCAAATGACATATCATTTGTAGTTTCCGGCGGACCGTTTACTATTCCGGCTAATAATTCAATCGCAGTTGCGTTTGCTCTCGGCGCCGGAAATGATATTGCCGCAGCTTCTCAAAGTATTTTGAACGCCCGCACAAAATATGCTGACGTACTTTCATCCGTTGATAGATTGGATGAAGAGGTCCCTTCGGGATTTGCATTAAAGCAGAATTTTCCCAATCCCTTCAATCCATCCACGAAAATTGAATTCCAAATTCCCGGTAATACTTCGTCGGTTGTAAATTTAACCGTTTTCGATTTACTCGGGCGAAAGGTAAGAACGCTTATAAATAAATCAATGCTGCCAGGTAATTATATTGTAACGTTTGATGCAAGTGGACTTGCAAGCGGGATTTATTTCTATAAACTTCAAGCCGGAGAATTTCGAGAAATCAAGAAAATGATATTGCTACGGTAGTTCAAAATTAAAAACGGCTGCAAAATTTTCCCCCGAGAAATTTGCAGCCGTCAATTAACTAGAGGCTGGTTAATATTATTTTACAAATTCGTTGTAAAAGTTGGCACACATTCTTCTTACTCTTTCACTATCATCAAATTTCGCAGCTCTCTGTACTGCATAGATTCCTCTTGCATCTCCAATTTTATAAAGCGATAAGGCTGCAAGAATTCTAGCCGGTTCATTCTTTTCGGTATGAAGAATATTTAAAAGCGGAATTACTGCTTTACCCGATTTCATCTCACCAAGCCTGTAAACTGAACTTAATTTTAACCCGTAATTTTCTGAATGCACACCAACTAGTAAATTCTGTTCAATTAAATCATAACTCATTTTTGAGTTTGCTTTTGGTGAACCATTTGCAAAAGTGGTTGCGCTCAAAAGCATCACGAAAAGAAGTATCAAAAGTGTTGTTAATTTTTTCATTTTTAATTCCCCCCGGAATTTATTTTAACTGCTAGTCTGCTTTAGTCAAGTGATTTTTGTAATTCATTCAATGGTTTTGGCGAAGTTACAACAGACTGCTGTATCAGTCTGTAAAACAGCTTTCCTCTATAGGTTGATAACTTTCTGTTAAAACGAAA
>JAIOZI010000077.1 GCA_021740785.1 Melioribacteraceae bacterium | reverse complement strand
AAGATTCTGATGCAGATGAAACTACCGGGTTTACAGAATGTACTGAATTAGAAGCAGGTGAAAACGATGAGACCTGGGATGCCGGTATTTATGAGACTGCTGAAGAAAAAGCTTCAATAGGTGATAAAGTATGGTACGATGAAAATCAGGACGGAATACAGGATGAGGACGAAGACGGCGTAGGAGATGTAACCGTCAAATTATACGACTGCGACGGCGATTTCATATCATCAACAACTACAGATGAAGACGGTGAATATTTATTTGATGAAGTCACTTCGGGTGACTACAGAATAAAATTTGAACTACCTGAAGGATATGTGTTTACAAACAAAATGGTCGGCGGAAACTCTGAAATTGATTCAGATGCTGATCAAGCTACAGGCATTACAATTTGTACTACATTAGAACCAGGTGAGAATGATATGACCTGGGATGCCGGTATTTACGAAGAAGAAGTTTGTGTAACCGGTTGGATAGGTACATATGATCCTTTGGATTTTGATGTGTGCCTGTTTGAAGAACGCAATGTTACGGTTTCCGGCAGCATAAACATCACACCGGGTAACAGCTTGGCGAATGTAAAAATCACATCCGAACTGATTATTGACGGTGTAAGTCAAGGCATCGAATACCTGTTCAATAACACAATAACTGAAGATTACGATTTCGAAGTCTCTTCAACCTGGCCGCTAATCACTGTGGATAACGAATCAGTTACTTTGAAATTCACTGTAAAAGTATTTGACTGTGACAACGGCGAAGTCGGTGAAGCAATAACAAAAACCATTTCCTGGACTTCCGAAGACTGCGAACCACCGCAGGATGAAGCCGATTTAAGAATTGAAAAAAGCGTTGATAATAACATACCGGAGGATGGAGACGAGGTTACATTTACAGTTACCGTAACGAATGATGGTCCGGATGCAACAGAAAATGTACAGGTAACAGATGTACTTCCGGAAGGATTGGTTTATCAATCTCAAACTACTTCACAAGGTACTTATAATGAATTAAACGGAATATGGGAAGTAGGAACATTAGCAAACGGTGCTTCTGCAACTCTGCAAGTTACAGTGGAAGTGGATGTTGAAGAAGTTAACAACAGCGCTCTGGATTTAGGTCCGGCTGCCGGGTATAACCTGTTTGTAATTAATAATGTGAATTTTCCAACTTCCGACACAGAAGGCAAAATGGCTGTTGGAAACAATGCAGAATTAGGTGCATATAGTATCGGCGATAAACTTCCGAATTCCGGCGGGACGGAAGATGTTTTAGTTGTCGGAAATAATTTAACATTTACAAGCGGTGCCGTTTATGGCGGAAATGTTGTATATGGAAACAACACAAATCTATTCCCTCAGCCTTATTATGCAGTAAGCATTACAGATGGAACATTGAGGCAAGATAACCCAATAGACTTCAACGCAGCTAAAGCTTACTTACAAGGATTATCGACAACATTAGGCGGTTATACTGTTAACGGAACAACTACCTACGAATGGACAACACTAACTCTTACCGGATCACATCCATTCCTGAACGTATTCGAAGTTAGCGGTAGTGATTTAACTGCCTCAACCAGCATGAATATTACAGCGCCTAACGGTTCGGTTGTGATAGTAAACGTAACCGGCAACAATATCGATTGGATGGGTGGATTAACAGTAACCGGGGCAAGTATACAGAGTGTTATTTACAATTTCCCGAATGCAGCTGATATGAGCATTCACGGAATAGATATTCAAGGTACGGTTTTAGCTCCTTTTGCATCTATTGAATTTACTGCAGGCGTAATCAATGGTCAGATGATCGCAAAAAATGTTTACGGGCAAGGTCAGATGAACAATAAACTGTTCTTAGGAAATATACCGGCAGAGACAGAAATATCCAACGTAGCTGAAGTTACATTTTCAAGTTTACCTGATCCCGATTCTATTCCCGGTAACGGTGACGATACAGAAGATGATTATTCAAGTGTGTCATTAACAATCAACGGTACCGAAGGCGGATCCGGCGATGATGGTTCAGGCGACGGTGAAGAAGAAAATTGGGTGCCGGTCGGCGGAAGCCAGATTTATGAAATGATCAGCACGATGGTTACGAATGACGGAAACATGTACGCCGGAACAATAGGCGGCAAGATTTACCGCTCAACTAATGATGGTGAAGATTGGGAAATAATAAATGAAGAAATGTCGGTTGGATTTGTTTGGTCGATAGTATTTGATGAAGATGGAAACATGATAGTAGGAACCGAGAACGGATTATATAGATCGACAGACGGCGAAACATTTACGGGTCCATTCTATGAATCATTTGATGTTAGAGCATTGGCTGTTGACGGAAACGGAAGAATCTATGCCGGAACATGGGGAAACGGTGTCTTCTACTCAGATGATAATGGTGGAAACTGGACTAACATCAGCGCCGGATTATCAGCTCTCGCTGTACATGCGCTGACTATAAATGAAGACAACGAAGTCTACGCCGGAACATGGGGCAGCGGTATTGAGAAGTATGATCCGGTAAATGATGCATGGACTGTTCTCCCGGTCGGCTATGATTTTGTTTGGGCATTAGGAATGACTTCAACCGGACAAATTTACGCCGGTACTTACGGAGGCGGTGTTTACAGATCACTGGATGACGATAATAGTTGGGAAGTTATTAATACAAGTCTGCCGGCAATGTTTGTTTATGCCGTAAGCATTGATGCAAATGATGATGTTTACATAAGCAGTTGGGCAAACGGTGTATTCAAATTAGAAAGCAATAAAGGTGAATTCTGGGCTCCGATGGGATTAGCCGGTCATGGCGTAAGTTCAATGATGATCAGTTCTTCTTCAACAACTGTTTATACCGGAACCAGTGACGGACAGATTTACATGAGTGTAAGCGGTTTAACAAGCGCAAGAGATGAAGATAGCGTACCTGTTGAATTTAACTTGATGCAGAACTATCCGAACCCGTTTAACCCGACAACAACTATCGAGTTCTCAGTAGCTGCAAACGGACTTTATACCCTTAAGATATATAACATACTTGGACAAGAGGTTGCTACTCTGCTTAACAAAGAGCTAACTGCAGGCAGTCATAAAGAAATATTTGATGCACGAAGTCTTGCATCAGGTATTTACATCTACAGCTTGGTTGGTGAAAAAGTAAACATGACAAAGAAAATGATACTGTTGAAATAATCTGGATTCCCCATCAAGGAAAGGAACAGGAGGGCGTTCCTTTTCCTTGGTGGAATTGAAAATTGAGTAAAATAATTAACAGCATAAAAAAGATGAAAAGTTTTAATAAAACCGTAAAAGGATATTAAATGAATTTAATGGAAGTAATAATGTTTTCTTTACTGGGTTTTACTGCACTCCTGACCTTGGTTATTACCATATCATTTATTGCCAGTAAAATTAGATCGCACACACCTTCTCCGGCTATGATTGTTACTAGGAAGGAACAAAGAAATCCTTCAGCTTACTCTTTAAGGATCGAGAGCCGGGCAAAGACTGATTCATACTATCACGGTAATCCGGTGATGCAGTCCTACAAAAGAAGAGAAACCCCGGTTGAAAGAGCTTATTCATCATCTCAGCAATATTCTTATTCAACCGCAAATGACCCGCATTTAAGACAAGGGCTCACTGCAAGAATGGTGTTAATGAATAACAGCATCAATTTTTAGGAAAGTTTATATAGGATGAATCAAAATATCAAATTGAATATTCTCAAAAAAGTACAATTTCCGAACAATAACAGAACACCTCTGTTTATTGATCTCTTAATGTGCCGATAAAAAATGATAAGGTGGTTTATGCAATTAATGGAAATTTTATCCTCAGCATTAATCGGAGCTCTAGCTCTGTTCGCATTCGTTTTGCTGACAACTTTTCTTACCAGCAAGCGAAAGGGTAGAAAATCTTTAGAAATAAATAGTAAGAAAGATGGAACTGCTGAGTTAAAAGTTAATTATGTGCGAAAAAGTCCTCGCAGATCCTATACATCCGCAGAGGAGTTTTTCAATAGGAAATCTCAAATCCGGCGTTTAGATTCAACTCAGGTGAGAATCTCAGCGAGTAAAAATAAATATCAGTCGGATAATGAAAATTTAGGAAATCGTTCCAACAGAAGCTCAGGAAATAAGGTGGGTATTACGGAAAGAATGACCCTGATAAATAATACGATTGAATTTTAAGAAATTACCGAATGATCCAGATATAGAAGGAAGAAGGGATAGGAGGACATCTCTTCTTTTTTTATTTGCTGCTAAATGAAACTTACTAATAGTACAACTCAATGCTTTGTAAATCAATCTCTCTCGGGAAGCTTAATTTTATAAAATAAGTCTGAAGTTTTAGTGATGTTTTAATACATTGTGTTTTGGAACTTAGTCATCAATTATCCGTCTTAATTCACAATCAAAATCATTGGGGTTTCAGAATGCTAAAATTAATTTGTTCTATTCTCTTGCTGCCAATTCTATTAAGCGCACAAACGAAAATTTCAGGAAGTATTTTTGATAGTGGTAACCAACCGTTGCCGGGAGCTAATGTTTTTATTAAAGATACTTATGACGGAGTATCATCAAACCAAGACGGTTCGTTTTCATTTGAAACCGAAGAGAAAGGTGAAGCTGTTCTTGTTGTAAGTTTTGTTGGTTATAATAATTATGAAAAGTCGATTTATTTAGACGGAACACCAATAAATCTTGAAATCATTCTTGAAGATAATACAAAGGAACTGAGGACGGTAGTAATTTCAGCCGGTGCATTTGAAGCAAGCGATGAAAAAAAGGGAGTGATTCTTCGTCCTCTAGATGTATTAACCACAGGTTCTGAAGCCGATATTTACAGCACACTTGAAACTCTTCCCGGCACACAGCAAATTGGCGAAACGGAAGGATTATTCGTTCGCGGCGGAGCTGCCTCCGAAGCGGTAACGATTGTAGATGAAATGGTTGTCCAGAAACCGTTTTATACCAGCGTCCCCGATATTCCATCAAGGGGAAGGTTTTCACCAATGCTTTTCAAAGGCACTATTTTCAGTACAGGCGGGTATTCCGCACAATACGGTCAGGCTCTATCTTCCGCTTTAATTTTAAGAACAACCGATTTAGCAGAAGAGACAACTACCGCATTAAATTTTATGGCGCTTGGATTGGGAGCAGCTCATACACACCGCTGGGAAAATTCATCGGTAGCGGTTGAAGGCGGATATTATAATTTAGCGCCGTATTTTAATGTAGTTGAACAAAATTCAGATTGGGAAAAAGCTCCCGTTGGTATTGAATCTTCTTTTAATTATCGGGTAAAAACTTCAGAGACGGGAATCGTGAAAGCTTTCGGCTCTTATAGTTACGGAGATCTCTCATTAAATATGGAAGATATTGATAACCCGGGAAACAAAACTTCTTTCGGTATAAGATCGGATAATTATTATGTTAACCTAAACTATAGAGAAATTCTTGGTGATGATTGGACGATATTTACCGGCGCTTCTTTTAGTTATGATTTGGATAAAATTAATATCTCGGCAGATAAAGTTAAACAGGATGAACAATTAGCTCAGACAAAGGTAACCGTAACAAAAGGTATTACGGATAATTCTTTCTTAACTTTCGGAGGTGAAATTCACAATTCAATTTATAATGATTCATTCAATAATCTTTCCGCAGGGTTAAATGAAGTGTACACTGCCGGCTTTGTTGAAGCTGATATTTTCTTTACAAACGATATCGCTGCCAGGGTCGGGCTTCGCGGTGAAAATTCTAAACTGTTGAATAAATTGAACCTGGCGCCCCGGATTTCTCTTGCTTACAGGCTGGGCAAATATGATCAATTGAATTTTGCATACGGTAAATTTTATCAAACTCCGCATAAGGATTATCTCTATTACTCCACAGATTATGATTATGAAAATGCCGAACATTATATTGTGAATTATCAACTAATCGGTCCGCAGCGTACTTTCAGAATTGAGTTATACTATAAAGATTATTCTAATCTCGCAAAGGGGAGTACACAAACTTACCCGGTTTATAATTTGCCGCCGGTTCAGTTTAATAACGACGGGAAAGGCTATGCAAAAGGTATCGATATTTTTTGGAGAGACCAGGAAACAATAGATTATGTGGATTACTGGATTTCATATTCCTACCTGGATACCAAACGTGATTTCAGTAATTATCCTCAAATGGCATTTCCTACATTTGCCACGCCGCACACTTTATCATTCGTATTTAAATTTTGGGTTCCTTCAATTACAACTTATTTTGCAACTACGTATAGTTTTTCAACCGGGCGCCCGTATTTTAATCCCAATAACCCGGAATTCTTAGGCGATAGGGGAAAAAATTATAATAACCTTAGTTTTAATTTTAGTCATATTACAACAATTTTTAACAGCTTTACTGTGATCTTTGCATCAATTGATAATGTACTTGGATTCAGAAATATTTATTCCTATCGATACTCATGGGATGGCGCAATTAAACGACCGGTTGTTCCTGAATCCTTAAGATCATTTTTTATTGGCTGTTTTATTTCAATCGGGGAAGATAATCCTTATAACTAACTGGAGATAAAATGAAAAATTTACTGCTGCTTTTACTTATGTTCGGATTTGTTTACTCAATTACTGCTGATGATTCAAAGTATGAAAAAGCGATGAAGAAAACATTGGAATTAATGGATTCGGCAAAGGATGTACAAACCTATGTTGATATTGCAAACAAGTTTGAAAGAATTGCACTTGCTGAAAATGATAAATGGCTGCCATATTATTATTCAGCGCTCAATCAAACATTGGCAAGCTTTAGTGATCCCGAATTAAGCAGAAAGGATAGTTATCTTGATAAAGCTGTTAAACTGTTGGAAGCTGCCGATTCCCTGCAGCCGGATGAGTCTGAAATTTACACACTTCTTGGAATGGTAGCGCAGGCTCGTCTGCAGGTTGATCCTATGAATAGATGGGCAAAATACGGAGCGGAATCAAATGCTAATTTTAAGAAAGCAAAAGAACTCGATCCGTCAAATCCGCGTCCGGAATATTTAATGGGTCTGAATTTATATTATACGCCGGTTCAATTCGGGGGCGGATCGAAAGCTGCAAAACCACTGCTGGAAAAATCACTTCAAAAGTTTGAACAATTTGAAAAGAGTGACGATTTGATGCCGCATTGGGGACAGACTGAAGTAGAACGCATCCTAAACGAAATAAAAGACTTGGAAGCAAAGGAATTGGAAGCGGAGGAATCGGAAGAGCTGTCACCAGAAAAATAAGAGCGCAGCTTTATAATTTTTAAGACTTTTGTGTGATGGAGAAATTTACTCCATCACCAAAATTCTATCATAAATCAAATCGAATGAGAAAGATTTTTTCTCCTTTCTCTTTTCGAGATATTGGGCGACTTTTTCAAGCCTGTCGGGAATCTGCATAATTTTGTCCTGGGCTTTTCTTCCAATGTCATTCAATCCTTCAAGAACATCAATCTTCCAAAATGATATTGCTTCTTCAACAATCTTTTTATAATCACGCGGACCATAAATATCTGCCCGCCGTACTACATCAGCCATCTCTCTAAAATTCGGCATTGAAATTCCCGGCATATCGATTGCCGGTAAAATATTTACAGCTGATTGCAGTGCCCGGTTCGGATCGATTTCGATAATTGATTTAAAAACGTTACGGTAAAACGTGTAATGTTTTGCTTCATCGGCTGCAATGCTTGTTAATATTCCTTTAATCAGCGGCTCTTCGCTGCCAACGTAATCCCCGGTATTTTTATGAGAAAATTGCGTGGCTCTTTCCTGAAGAGTAGTATATACAAAAACACGGTACGGATCTTTATCCCAGTCCGGATTGAAACCTTTTTCCTGGTAAACATACTGCATCTGCTCAAGACGGGAAAAATTAAAGAGCCTGCTGTCACGTGCATAATCCCGTAATACATTTCCGTGCCTGTCTTCCTCTGCAGTCCACAAATTATTCCATTTCGACCAGAAGCTTCTATCTCCCAAATGCTGCGAAATCAATCTATGAAAATGAGGAAGTCCTTCTTCGGTAATTAAGTTTAATCCAATCGCTACTCTTGCCGAATCTTTAATACCCTTCACTCTCTGCCGCAGTTTTAAAATGTTGTTTTCCTGATCTTCAGAATTTTTCTCCTCTGCAGGAAGAAAATCACTAGAAAACCACAACTTTCGTTTTTCAATATGCATCTCCATCCACTTTTTTACTTTGTCTTCAAGAGCAGCTAAAACCTCGGCTTTACTTTGTGTCTCGTGTGCATCGTTTTTATTTGAAGTTATAATCGTCATTGCTTTCCTTTCTGCTGATGAATCAACCCATTTATGTCATCGGACAACATAACTTATTATAATCCGAAATGCTAAGCTGTATCACAAATATTACAAAAGTTTTACAATATTCGGGCGGATTGGTTTGACGGTCTATCAACTAATCGATCATACAATGTGAGAAAAAAGATTCTCTGAAATTCCACTCAGCAAACATCTATTTCTCACTAATAAAATGCAGTTTATTTGTCTCCACCAGGTACATTAAAGGCGCAACAGTAATTTTGGGATAGCGGTTTCTTAACCGCACTGTTTCGGATAATATAAAATCTATCTCATTCCCAATTTCAAACAGCGGTGCGAAATTCATAAAATGTTCCTCCGCCCATTCACGGTCCCATCCGGCTTTGTCAACTAATCCTTGAATAAACAATTCCTTCCGTGCCGACAAATTCACCATCCCACAGTTATTATGACCGATTAAAGCGATGTGGCTTACGTTTCCTACAGCAATGGCGTATGAAACCTTAAATTCGCTGTATCTTAAGTTTGCTCCTCCGGCACGAATAATGAATGAGAAATTATTCGGGATTTGCAGCTTTTTCCTGTTATCCATGCACATTCCGATTAACAATTCAGCGTCAATATAAGTGTCTAATGGTCGATTAAGATTATGATATTCTAAAAGTTTGCCAATGGGTGTTTCTTTGTATTCGGTTGGAATATCATCTTTGGAACTAACATTTATTAGTCTATTCATAGATTTTTTTATTGAATTATTATTTTATTGATTTTTTGTAACAGCTTTGTACAAGATGATTGTTCAGAACTTCAGTTCTAATATGATCAAAATTAATCTTTCGATCAATATTTCCGAACAAGGTAATTCCACTTCCGAGCAGAACCGGGACACGTGTTATGATCATTTCATCAATTAAATTTTCTCTTAGAAAACTTTGAATTGTTTTTCCGCCGTCGATATACAAATTCTTATAGCCTGCTTGATTCAACCGGCTGATAATATTGCGAATATCTCCTTTAATAATTTCCGCTTTCCCAGAGAGATTTTCATTTAAGAATTCTAGAGTATTGCTTAAAACGAATACCGGTTTTGGGTATATCCACTCATCGAAAGTGAGCACTTTTTCAAAACTAATTCTCCCCATAACAATAGCATCAATATTTGAAATAAATTTATTATAACCGAAGTCGCTTTTATCGGGATTCGGTATTTCATTCAACCAATTTATTCCGCCGCTTGCAGTTGCAATAAATCCGTCAAGACTCTCGGCGATGAATACATAGTTCGCCATATTATTTTCCCTTCTTCAAAAAAAAATCTGAAAATCAATTCTTGCTTTTTTAACGGAGTAAAATCATTTTTTTACTTGCTGAAAAATTGCCGATTGTAAGCCGGTAAATATAGGTTCCGCTTGCCAAATTTTCCGCGTTAAATTCAACTTTATGTTTTCCGGGTTGAAGTGATTTATTGATTAATGTCCGGACTTCGCGCCCGAGTAAATCAAACACTTTTAGCTGAACATCACCTTGAACCGGCACTTGAAAACTAATTGATGTGCTGGGATTAAAGGGATTTGGATAATTTTGATATAGAACAGATTTAGTCGGAATAATCTCGTCGTTTACGGATGTGACTGGTGTTATCAGTTCACGCTGAAAAGCGCCGTTCCCGTGAGTAGCAACTCTGATTGAACGATTCGAGGGCGTAACAGTAAGATCCTTTGCAATTACAACATCAGGTAATCCTTCCGAAAACTCAATCCAAGAGCCGCCGCCGTCGGTAGATGCATAAACTCCGAAATCATTCCCGGTATAAATGTAATCGGAGTAGTGCGGATCAACAATCACTGCATTAGCCGGAATGTCAGGCAATCCGGCGCCGATGTCAATCCATGATTCTCCCATATCCGTTGATTTGTAAATGTGGGAAGTTTCAAAACCGGAAAGTGCAATGTAAAGTGTTGAATCGTTTTGCGGATCGACCGCAACATCCATAGGATATCTATCCGGAAGTGCTCCTGTAATGTCTGTCCAATTGTTTCCGTTTGTTGTTCTAAATATTTTTGCCAAAGAAGAAGTTGGAGCAGTGGTAATGTATGCAACATCCGGGTTTTGATGTGATACCGCAATTGATATTGGTAAATTATTAGTAATTGCAGAACCTCCCTGGGTGGCAGTCCAATCGAACCCGGAATTAATCGATTTATACACAATGGTTCTGGCTGCATATATTGTAGCCGGGTTACTTGGCGCTAAAGCGAACGGCGCAATAAAAGCTTCAGTTCCGTTTCCCGGAATTGATAACGTAAACCAGTTTATTCCGCCGTTGGTAGATTTCTGTACATTTAAGTATTGCCATGAACCGTACCTGTGATTGGGATTAACCGGGTGAATTGCAGTCCAAGATCCGTCACCGCCTATTACGCGGTACCATTCCACACTGCCGCTGAACATAGCTGTTGAGTTATCCTGCATTCCGCCCATCGCAATTGTTGAATCGGATTGTGAACTAGTAAACCCATTGTAAAATTGTGTTGTTTGATATCCGCCGTTAAGTCCTTCGAAAGTTTCACCGAAATCGGTTGTTCTAAAAACACCGCCGTCATTACCAAAATAAATAATATTCGGGTCGGTTGGGTGAACGGCAAAACAATGATGATCGGCATGAGAATAATCGGGTGGACCTTCAGGTCCCCCTGCCGGTGGAGTTCCGAAATACCATTTATACCAATATGATTTTTGATTCAATGAAATGCCGCCGTTACTACTTTTGAAAACATCAACGCCCGCAGCAAGAAGCTTTGAACTATCTGACTGATTTAAAACAACAAAATGAGCAAACCATCCTTGATAAGTAGCATAATCATAAGTGTTGATAATCGACCACGTATCACCAAAGTCGGTGGATTTACACATCCATGTTCCGGCTCCGGAGTAATAACCGTTTCCGATGCTTAAATAAACGTAATCAAAATTTTGTTTGTACGGAGAGAATAATGCTTTCCCTCCGAATGAAGAAGGCAGACCGGAATTTATTTTTGAAAATGAAGAACCGCCATCCGTCGTTTTATAGATGCCGTGACCTGTACTTGCCAAATTTCCACATGATATCAAAACATAATCCGGGTTATCTTCATTTATCAGGATATCGTTCACCATAATTACGTCATGAACCTGGTTCCAGCTATTTCCGTAATCAGTACTCTTAAATGTCCCTTCAGTTGTTCCAGTCCAAATTACATCGGGGTTGCCGGGCTCAAATTTAATTACAAATACCCCGCGCTCTTGGTTATAAGTCCAATCTAAACTTTTCTCCCAAGTTTGACCTGCATCAGTAGATTTAAGAATTCCAATTCCATAGCTGCCTCGTGTTTCACGTATTGCAACTCCGCCCAGCGCTTTTTGATACTGGTAAACTTCTCCCGTTCCAATAAATAAAGTGTTTGTATCAGTTGGATCAATTGCAACTGCATGAACTCCAAGAACAGGAAAACCGGTTGTGATTTTATCCCATGCATCGGCGCCTTCGCCTGATGTTTTACTTCTCCATAATCCGCCGGAAGCAGATCCTGCATATATCGTATTTGGGTTTTCGGGATTTATTGCTAATGAAATTGTTCTGCCGCCAATGTTGTGCGGACCAATTTCTGTCCATTGGTCATCAAGGTTTAATTCTGCGTTGGCTTTAGACATATGTAGTTTAGATGTTTCATATTCACGGTTGTATTTGTCTGCAGGCATCTTTTTGTAAGGATAAGTTCTCTGCATATTCCAAAAATTAAGAGCTTCATAAGCTCCGGAAGTTTTAGGCTGTTTAAGCCGTAGATCTTCCTGGAATATTGTCAACAATAAAAATGAAACAACAAAAGTTGATGCAAACAAAAGAATTGCGGATCTCTTTTTCATCCCCCCACCTTTCGAAAAATTGATTGATATAGATACAATAAGCTATTTTTAATATTATTCAAGATATAAATTAGTACATCCGGCTAAACATTACAAATTCATTTCCATATCAATAATAATATATAAAGAGAAAAACAATCGGTATAACAAATCCGAGCATAGTTAACCATTTTCCGCGCCCTGCAATTCCTTTTTTACCTTTCAATATAAACAAGCCGGTAAGCGCTAAAATTATAAGTATGATGGCGAAAGCGTCTGCCACATAAGTCCAAGCCTTCTTCGGATTATTTAAATGAAGAAAATTTGTCTCACGAATCACAGTTCTATTTTTAACGATTTCCAATGAAACATTTCCTGTAAGTAAGTCGGCAGAATAAGTTTTCTTATCGTAAAACAGATCCATTGAAAGGGGTCCCGACCGGAAAGAATTAATCAGGCTGTCCTTTTCATTTATTTGCGAAATAAGATAATCTCGCATAAGATCATTGGTTAGCGTGCTGTCTGATGCGGGTTTTATTTTTAGAGAATCAATTTCTATGATGTAGTTGGGATTCCAATCACTTACATGGTTAACCGCAATACCTGAAATGCTGTAGATGATTGTTAATCCGAAAGCTATGTAGCCGAGGTCGCGGTGTATTACTTTTATCCAATATCGCCAGTTCATTTGTAGTTATTGAGTTATTATGTTATTGAGTTATTTGTTAATGGTGCAGTGATAATAAAAAAGCCGGACGAGTAATCCGGCTTAATTAATCCCAAAAAATTCATTGGAAATAAATTTTTTACCGTTATCCGCTCATAAAATGTTTTAATAGAACATTTTATGTTGCGGGATTAACCCCGACAATTTGTTAGAAAGATATTTTACTAAATAACGAATTCCAAAATTTCTATATGGCTAAGTATCTGATAATTCACAACTTACAAATTGTCGGCCCGAAGGGCAGATTTTCCATTGGAAAATCTGGGTTAATAAAATCTAATTGCTGCTTATTTAATTACAGCGCCTAAACCTTTAATTTGATAAACAGTTGATTTTTTATCAGAGCTACAGCAACTGCTTTCGCCTTCTTTAGTTTCGGCGTGAGACATTTCGCTGTCTTTCTTTTCTGTTTCCGAACAACTCTCGCCTTCTTTCATTTCTTCCGAGCATTCACTCGTGGGATTGTCAACTGCTATAGCATAAACCTCACCTTCAACAAGTGCAGTTTTACCTTTTGCTTCCATCGGGAAAACAATTTCGCCGTCGTTAACTTTTACTTTAATTGTTTGGTAGCCTTCAGGTCCGGCTACATTTATCCAGCATCCGCGGGTAGCACAAACGTCGGTAATTGTTCCTTCAATAAGAACTTTTTTCCCTACGTATTCTTCCGGCGCCGCTAATATATCTTCAATCTTTGTTGTTTTTTCTAACGAAATATCCTTGCCGTATTTTTTACCTTCATCAGCAGATGCTGTTGATAACATGAATGCAAACAGTAATGTTGCCAAAAATATTTTTCTCATTGTATACCCCTTGTTAATGAAATAGAATGTCTATTTATCTTCATAAAATATAGCTTTAACAGGAAATTATCAAGGTCAATCTCAACACGATGTCGATTTACAACTTATCTATAATATCTTTTGAATCTGGTTGGAATCTAATAACAATTTTCTTCATTATATTAGAAGTAAAAATTTTATTAATGAAAGACAGCGATATTTTTTGATGTCTTCTTTCAGCTTAGTGGAAAAGAATCCTTTCGTTGAAAGATAATTAAATTGCAAATCAACTTTAGTTTTTATCAGTGGAATTAATTCGTTAACACCGAATCGTTCAGCCTAATTTTTTTAATTGAACAAAGGCTGAGTTTTATCTTCGACATAAATTAAATAAATGGATATATTTATCAACCGCATTCAATATTTAAATATTATTCGGGGAAAGAATTATTGTCATAATAAATTGAGAGTTGGCAGTAAAAACAATTTTAAATCATTAGCCCGGTTTCAGTATGTACGCGCAGGTAGTATTCGCATTACCGTTCAGAAATGAATTCACATATTCGATTCCAAAAGAATTGAGCGAATCTGTATCTATTGGAATGCGGGTGGTTGTTTCTTTCGGTAAGAGAACTTTAACGGGTTTTGTTGTAGGTATTAGTGAAACAACAGATATAAAAGAAAAAGTAAAGCCGATTAAAGATGCGCTTGATGAACTTCCGATCTTTACTAAAGAATCTATTGAATTTTATAAATGGATTTCTAATTATTATTTAAGCTCCCTCGGGGAGGCATTGCGGAATTCAGTTCCATACGGCACTGATGTCGAATCAAAACGTAAAATTGTTGCCGACAAAGTATTCTGTAAAGAACTTCTTGAAAATGAAAAGAAAAAAACTTCGGTTAAAGCGAAATTGCTGGAAGTGCTCTCGGAGAAAGAAGTAACTAAAATTTCGTATTTGCAAAAAGCTACTGGTAAAAAAAATATTTACACTGCATTAAGAATGCTAGAAAAAGAAGGCGCTATTTCAATTCTCAATGAAATAGAAGATGCAAAGGTAAGGGTAAAAAAACAAAAGCATGCAGCGATTGCAAAGCCATTGGATGACATCTACAAAGTAATACCTGAGATTGAATCCAATTCACCGAAACAGGTTGTACTATTACTAGAACTTCTATCCCATAAAAATGAAGATGTTCTTCTTTCGGATTTGTTGAAAAAAACAAAAGCTCACCAGAGTTCGGCAACATCGCTGGAAAAGAAAGGTTTGATAAAAATATTTGATAAGGAAATTGACCGGGTTTACATCGAGACATATAAAGAGAAACATCAAACTTTTGAGTTGACCGGCGATCAGAAAATCATTGTTGATGAAGTTGGTGAAAAGATTGATCAGAAGAAATTTGAATCATATTTGCTGTACGGTGTAACGGGCAGCGGTAAGACACAAGTCTACATCGAGCTTACAAAGAAGGCAATTGAAAATAAAAAGACCGCATTGATTCTTGTTCCCGAAATTTCTTTAACGCCACAAATTACATCACGGTTTTTTAATAATTTCGGCGAAAGGGTTACGGTCCTTCACAGCCGGATGTCGCTTGGTGAACGTTATGATTCATGGCGTGGAATTGTATCCGGAAAGTACACTGTTGTAATCGGTCCCCGGTCTGCATTATTTGCACCGCTGAATCACATAGGCGTTATTGTTGTTGATGAAGAACACGACTCAAGTTATAAACAATGGGATATGGTTCCCAAGTATCATGCAAGGGATGCTGCAATAGTGCGGGCAAAGTTTAGTGGCTGCCCTGTTGTTTTAGGTTCCGCAACTCCTTCAATTGAAAGCATGTACAATGCAAATTCCGGTAAGTATAAACTACTGCAGTTGAAAAACAGAATAGATGATGCAAAGCTGCCTTCAATAAGATTAATTGATGTTACTTCATTGAAAAAGAAAAACTTAATGCAGAATATTTTTTCGAAACCTTTGCTGGATGCGATAGACCAGCGAGTAAAAAAGAAAGAAGGAGTAATAATTCTGCAGAACCGAAGAGGATTTTCAACACAGGTTTATTGTGAGGATTGCGGTGAAATAGAAATGTGTCCGGATTGTTCCGTATCGATGGTTCATCACATTGATAAAAATATTATGCGGTGTCATTATTGCGGCATTACCAAATCAGTTCCGCGTGCATGCTCAAATTGCGGATCGATAGCGATGAAATTTTTTGGAACCGGTACTCAAAGAGTTGAAGACGAATTAGAGTATTATTTCCCGTCAATCAAGTTAGAGCGTGTGGATTCGGATTCGATGAGCAAAAAAGGAAAGCTTGGAATTATTTTAAACCAATTCGGTAAAGGTGAAATTGATGTGCTGATCGGGACACAGATGGTTTCGAAAGGGTTGGATTTCGCAAACGTAACATTGGTTGGTGTAATCTCGGCGGAAACAACATTATGGCTTCCCGATTTTAGAGCCGATGAAAGAACCTTTCAATTACTGACCCAGGTGGCAGGGAGATCGGGGAGAAGTAAAAATCCGGGTGAAGTATTAATTCAAACCCAAAATCAAAATCATTTTGTATTGCAGAAAGTGCTTCAATTTGATTATGAAGGATTTTACAAAAACGAATTGATGATGAGAGAGCGGGGCGGTTATCCGCCGTTTACGCGTTTGTGTTTAATTGAAGTGAAAGATCAAATTGAAGAAGTTGCGAGCGGTGCGATACGGGATTTTCATAAATACCTGACGAAGAAAAAATCACCGCTGGAAATATTACCTCCGACTCCCGCTGTAATTGCAAAATTAAAAGGGCAATATAGATTTCAAATTTTGATAAAAAGCGGGAAGCGGTTTGATCCTTCCGGAAGAATTATGCGGGAACGAGTGCTGGATAGTTTTATCGAATTTAATCAGAAGTCACGGTTCCGTGATGTAAAAATTTATATTGATGTTGATCCGCAAAGCGTGGTTTAGCAATTCATTTAATTTATCGCAATCTCCATTCTTAATACGTACGGGCTATTGAAAATAATCGTACGTATTATTATATTAACTGAAAAATGGAGATTATATGAGTCTGACGGCATCGGTTTTAAGACAAAACATTTATAAAATATTGGATAAAGTTCTTGAAACGGGAAAACCCGTGATCATTAACAGAAAAGGTAAGAAGTTAAAAATAGTATCTGTTGATGAGGTGGACAAATTGTCAAACCTTGGAAAAAGAAAAGCGCTGAAAGGCGACCCGGAAGAAATTGTGCATTTGGATTGGTCAGGTGAATGGAAAATATAATTTATCTTGATACTCATGTGGTTGTTTGGCTGTATGCGGGCGAGGTAGAGTTGCTTTCCGAAAAGGTTAAGAAGTTAATCAACAACAATCAACTTTTTATATCGCCTGTTGTAGAACTTGAAATTCAGTATTTATATGAAATAAAAAGAATCATTGTAAAGCCCGGTAAAATAATTCAAACGCTTAAAGAAAAAACGGCATTAAGTATTTGTGATCATGATTTTAAACATATTATAAATTACGCGAAGAAATATACTTGGACCCATGATCCTTTCGACCGGATTATAGTTGCGCAGGCAGCTCTTAATAAAAACAAACTGATCACAAAAGACAAATCAATTCGCAAACACTATAAAAACGCTGTTTGGTAAAACATCACATCCCCATGCCGGATATGAACGGCACCGCTTTTGCCAGCCAAAAGAAAATTATCCCCGATCCTATCCACAATATAAAAACAGCCGATATATATTTGCTCTTTTCATTTGAATTAAACATTCTAGCTAATCCTATCCCGGTAACCGTATAAAACCAAATTGAGAAGAGGTCGACTTTGTTTAAAATAAATCCGAGAAAGTCATTAGTCGTATCCATGTTCAGAAAAGAAGCAATACTTGTACCGCTTAGATAGACATCCGTAAACATTGCGATAATTGTCATAATTGCAACTTGGAGTATGATAATGTAATTCGGGAGTCCCAATGATACCAGTGCCGAGGAATAACTCCCGCTTCCTTTCAAAATAAATTTTGCGATTAAGAACATTGCAAATGCTGAAATAAAAAACGGAACTGCTACAGCTACCATAACAACAAACTGCTGAATACTCAACGGAGTGTTTATTCGGTTTTCGAGATTATCTTTAACCGACTGAAGCTGCTTATCCGCCTCAGCTTTAGAAAGATCACCTCTCTCAACTAGAGCACGGAGATCATTTTCGACTCTGGTTAATTGTTTTTGCATCAAGGAATGCTGAAGGTGAGGATTATTCATCATACTGATATTGCTTATTATTGTAACTATCATTAGCAAGACAATTGGGAAAAGCCAATCAGTAAGCTTAGGCGGAAATTTTGATATTCTATTAAAAGTAGTATCCGGCTCTAGAAAAATGCCAACAACCTTATCGGTATGATTCAATTCAAATTCATGCTCAAGTTCCGGATCAAAACTATTATCAGTTTTAGGTGTCATTGCCGACTCAAAATTATTCTAAATTCAGATTCAAGGTGATGCAAAGTTAATAATAAATTTCAACATCCCGGCTTGAAATTATAATCAATGGCATTTGTTCTCTTGCCAATAACTTATCAAAAAACTAAGTTTGATAAACAATTCAACAGATTAGGTGCAGAATGAAAACGATAATAGAACCATTCAAAATCAAGTCGGTAGAACCAATAAGATTCACAACAAAAGAAGAAAGAGAAAAGATATTAAAAGAAGCCGGTTACAATCCATTTTTAATTCATGCAGATGATGTATTGATTGACCTGTTGACCGACAGCGGTACTTCGGCAATGAGCGCAAGACAGTGGGCAGGTATTATGGACGGCGATGAAGCGTATGCGGGATCGAAAAGTTTTTACCGTTTTGAATCAATGGTAAAAAGAATAACGGGAATGAAATATATAATTCCAACTCACCAGGGAAGAGCCGCTGAAAAAATTCTCTTTTCGATTGTTGGCGGGAAGGGAAAATATTTTCCTAATAATACGCACTTCGATACAACGCGGGCTAACATTGAATTTACTGAAGCAGAAGCAATGGATTTTGTTGTTGAGGTAGGGAAACATCCGGAAGAACGTGCGGATTTTAAAGGGAATATGGATATCGATGCACTTGTAAATTTTATTAATGAAACCGGTCCCGATAACATTCCATTAGTAATGATAACCGTAACAAATAATTCAGGCGGCGGTCAACCGGTATCGATGCAGAATATCCGCGAAGTTCGGCAGGTGTGTGATAAATATGGACTGCCTTTGTTTCTCGATGCATGCCGTTTTGCTGAGAATGCATATTTTATTAAAATGCGCGAGCCGGAGTTCAAAGATAAATCAATTGAAGAAATTTGCCACGAAATGTTCTCCTATGCAGACGGCGCAACGATGAGCGCGAAGAAGGATGCTCTTGTAAATATAGGTGGATTTTTATCATTGAATAACGAAGAACTTGCAATGAAATGCCGCAACCTGTTAATTGTAACCGAAGGTTTCCCAACCTACGGCGGATTGGCTGGGCGTGATCTTGAAGCGGTTGCACAAGGACTCGAAGAGGTGATGGATGAACATTACCTGCACTACCGGATTCGCAGTACGGAATATCTCGGCGAGAAAGTTCTGAGTGAAGGTGTCCCGATTATTGAACCTCCTGGCGGACATGCAATTTATATCGATGCAAAAAGATTTTTACCTGATGTTCCGGCTGATCAATATCCCGGTCAAGCAATTGTGTGTGAACTGTATAATGTAGGCGGAATCCGTGCAGTTGAGATCGGAAGCGTTATGTTCGGAAAGTATGATAAGGTAACAGGCAAATTAATACCCCCGCCGATGGAATTGGTGCGGCTGGCAATTCCGCGACGCGTTTATACTCAAAGTCATATTGATTATGTTGCCGAGGTGGTGATTGAAGTTTTTGAAAATCGTGATAAACTGAAAGGTTATAAAATTGCTTACGAAGCTCCAATGCTGAGACACTTTACTGCTAAGTTTGAACCGGTAGGTGAGATTGCATGATTGCATGATTGCATGATTGCATGACTCCCTACGTTGAATATTATTGTTAGAAAACATAATCTGACTATAGCTTCCACCTACGCTGAAATGTATGTATGAAATTTTGACTTATTCAAGCTTCGGTGGACAAGACGGGAGTTAAAACTCCCTACGCTGAAGAGAGTGTGTGAAAATTGTAGAGCGAAATTTATTTCGCTCAAATAAACCAGCTAAAATATGCTAAATTCAAACTTAGCGAGATGAGTCTCGCCTGCCTCGGCGATAGACGGGCTCTACAATTAACATTTTCACACAGCCTCTTTATGGCGGTGATTAAAGATGAAAGAAAACGAATTGGCTTTAGCCGAAATAAAGATCACGTAACATGGCTGTATGATATGCTAATTATTGAATCCGTCTCTACCTATCGGTAGACAGGTTCGTAAAAAACACTTCCCGCCTTCGCTAAAAACAAGCTATGGCGGACACGCGCCGGGACAGGTTATCGAATTATCGGATTAGCGAATTTATGGAAATCTGGATTAATTCATTCTTACTATTGGATGAGAAGATGGATGTTTGGATGCCGGTTACTGCGTAATGAATGCTTCATTTCTTGAATCTCCCCGTTTCTCCACTTCAACACCAATTATTTTCTCCCCTCGTCTCCCTTTCAAAAACAAGTGTAAAAACTACCAACCTCGTAGATGTTGAAATTACTATAGACAATTATAAGAACCAACCGATTTAATCCTTGTAGAGGATTTATAATTGATCAGGTTTACATTGTGTTATTTTTTATAGATCATCTATGATGTTTGCTAATAAACTTCCTTTCTATGTGCGATGCGTATAATTGTGATTAATAATATTCTATTTTCTATTAAATAAATAATTCTAAAATTTCCTGCCGAGTTATATTAAAAGTTAGTTGAAAAAGAAAAAATAAAAAGAAAAAGAGACTCCAAAAATTAATAAATTAAGTTATCAACAAAATAAAAACTAAAGGAGTCTCTCAATGCAAAATAAAGAAATAACGGGTAAAAATC
>JAIOZI010000016.1 GCA_021740785.1 Melioribacteraceae bacterium | reverse complement strand
ACCCGAATCTTGAAGAAAATACATGATTTTTTGAAACGCTATATTGAGAAAATTACTATTTTTATAAAACGCTATTTGACTTATTTAGGGGTGGGGAATCTTTTTGAAAACTATGGGGAATTATCTGACCCGTGGACAGTGAATTTGAGATGGAACCACCAAAAGATCAGGATAAAATCCTTGAAATATATAGGCAAGGACCTAAAATTCTTGAAAGCGCTTTAGTAGATTTGAGTAACATTGATTTAGATTATGTACCTTCAAATGGTGGTTGGTCAATCCGACAGATTATTCATCATGTAGTTGATGGAGATGACCTTTGGAAAATTGGTATCAAAATGGCATTAGGTGGTGAACAAGCTGAATTCATACTCAAGTGGTATATTTCACTTCCACAGATTGAGTGGGCAAAACGATGGGGTTATGAAAAGCGCGCTATTGATGTATCATTAACCTTATTCAGAGCAATTAGGGAACATATATTTCAATTGTTGAAATTTGCACCCGAGGGATGGAGCAAGTCTGTCCTATTTCGAAATTCGAATGGGGAGATTGAAGTAGTACCGGTAGGATTTATTATCCAAATGCAATCAAATCACGTTGAACATCATGTTAAACGTATTTTAGAAATACGTGAAGAGATTTCGGGCACGTAACAAGTTTTTCCGATTAAAGCCAATAGAAAGTAGATAGAAATAAATTTTGTAAAAGTGGAAAATGGACTCATTATGTTTTTGCAGCCGGAACCCAAAACATATATTCCAGGAAAAGGGCACCGAAATATGGTGTGTAAACAAAAATTTTTTATCAGGTATGAGATATGTGAATCATTTTACAGTTTGCAGTCAAATAAAGGTTATGAATATTTAAAAAACTTTAAGGAGCATATTGTATGGAAATTAAATCGAGTTCACTTAAGAACACAGCAAGACTCGCCGGTTTACTCTATCTTCTTCTGGTCATAACAGGCGTTTATGGTATTATGTATGTGCCATCCCAAATTATTGTGCATGGTGATTCTGTCTCCACAGCTAATAATATAATTGCCAATGAATTTCTATTTCGTACAGGAGCCATTAATGATATTCTCAGCAACACCATATTTTTGTTTTTGGTTTTGGTTCTGTATCGACTGTTCAAACGAGTAAACGAGAATCAGGCTAAGATTATGTTTGCGTTAGTGATAGTGCAAATTCCTGTTGTTTTTATGATGGAGGCATTCAATATTGCTTCCCTTATGATTTTAAAAGGCGAAATATTGAAAACATTCGAACTTAGTCAGAGACAAGATTTGGCAATGCTGTTTCTTAATATCAACGACTACGGAACATTACCATTAGAAATGTTCTGGGGTCTTTGGCTTATACCATTTGGTTTGTTGGTTTATAAGTCGGAATTTATTCCCCGTATATTTGGAATATTGCTTATCATTGCAGGAATCACCTATATGATTGACAGTACCATAGGTATACTTTTCCCCGGCTTCAATTCATTTGTGAAAACACCCACGCTTATTCTTGTAGCGATAGGCGAAATTTCAATAACGCTCTGGCTTTTGATTAAGGGAATTAAGGAAGAAAAACGGAAAATTTGATTGACGATAACCGGTTATTCAGCCTAAAGTCGATGGTAAGAAGATAGTAATAAATTTTGTAAAAGAACCGAGTGAGTACAGTACGGCACTTGGAAAATAAAAATATATATTTATGGGAAATGAGCTTGCCCAAAATATGGTGTATAATTACAATTTTTATCAGGTGTGAAAGATAGAAAGTGTGATGCTTCTGTCAAATGTTAATAGTCTTACCTAAATAACACCTTGACTTCTTATATCACAAAGTGATATATTGGCGTATGTTGAAACTAAAAACAAAATGGTTCAATAAATGGGCGAAAAAGAATTCAGTTTCAGATAAAGTATTATTTAAGACAATCCAAGATTTGTCTGTACATCTTGGGACGGTAAATTTAGGAGCTGGACTATATAAAATTAGAACGGCAAAAAGTGGTCAGGGAAAAAGTGGTAGTCATAGAACAATTGTTGTTTATAAAGAATCGGATAGAGTGATTTTTGTTTATGGCTTCTCAAAAACTGAAAAAGATAATTTATCAAAAGAAGAATTGAGGTATTTCAAGAAATTAGCAAAAGACTTATTATCAATTGACAAAAATAAATATAAACAAATCATACAGAATGGCGATTTCATAAGTATCGGGAAATAATTATGAGAACATCAATAAAAAAAGCAATAGGAAATACAGTTGAAAATTTAATTAAGAGAGGTGTAAAAACATCATTCACTGAAAAAGAATTGAAAGAGCTTGGAATATCAATTCCCGGCGTTGAAATGGATGCAAAGGATATTCAAGAAATACGGGAAAAAATAAAATTAAGTCAAAGTGTGTTTGCAAAAGTATTAAATGTAAGTTCATCTTCAGTCAGACAATGGGAACAAGGCAAACGAACACCGACCGGCTCAACAAAAGTATTATTAGAGCTTCTCAAAAAAAATCCGAATATTCTTAATTACAGAATCGAATCAACGAGTAATCATAAACAAGCATAACCAGTCCCCAACCCAGCTAATGCCAATGACCACTAAGAGATCATTGGCTGAAGAACGGAAAATATGATTGAGGTGTAACCGGTTATTTCGCTAGAAGTTGACAGCAGGCAGATAGAAATAAATTTTGTATAAGTGGCATATGGCTGCCCTATAAAACGGGGGACATGCCCCATAGCATAAAGAAAGTTCTTTTTGTGATTTTAAACATACAAGCAAATGTTAGCTTCGATTGACATTATGCTGAAGATTATAAAGTGCATCCGTAATTCTTTCTCAATAGATGTAAAGGATGTAATATCACAGCTTGATAATAAATTTGAAAATCTACATACAAGAATAGAATTATGATAATTTTAGAAATATTGTCGGATATAGTATTTTACAATTTAGGTTATTGGTTCCTAAAACTTATTACAATTGGCAAATACCCAGTTAAGCATGAAACTGAGAATGGGAATATATTTGTAGAATCTGTCGGATTTGTAGTATTTGTACTGATATTATTTTTAGCTGCTTATTTATTTTTTTAAAATACATATAACCGGTTATCCCGATTAAAGTCAATTGTAAGCAGATAGTAATAAATTTTGTAAAAGAGGTGTATGGTTGCCTCAACACACAGAGACAATTCTTAATCATTCTAATACCCGTCGGGAACTTTTATCCTCCGTTACTGACAAGTGTTGGCGGGATTTCCTGACACTTGCTTTATGTCTTATCGTCAAGGCGCGGGATTTGACGCCCGAGATATAGCAGTCAAAACCTTTTCGATTTTTCGGGAATACACTTTTTAATATCATCTCGCTCAAGAAGTTTGCCACCGAGGCGGGTTTTAAATTATTGCCGGAATAACAATATAAAACTTTCATGATACTAGTTGTTGAATCTAGTGTTCACAATATTATTGTAGATTGATCCGAATGTATAGGAGAACCCGAAAGATCCCCAATATTCGAATTCGGTTTCAAGTTCTCTTCTTTGAAGCAGTACTTCGTCAATTGAAGCATTACCTTTTGCAAGAGAAATTTGATCGTGAATTCTGGAAATACCAACATCAAAATTTACTGCAAGTCCTTTAACAAGTTTTATTTCAAAATCCGCAAAAGCCTGAAGACGGTTATGTTCGAAATCAGAAAATGAATTTTGATATTCGAGAGCAACATCAATTGAGCCCCACGGTTGATTATATTCCAAAATCAGCTCAACCTCCTGTTTAACATATAACTCTTTCGTTTTGAAAAAGATGGTTTCCTCAAAATAATCGTTGTGCCGCAAAAATATTCTGTACTGTAATTTCAGCGCACGGCTGCTCGATTCGGTATAAGGAAAAAAGCTGTATTCAATTCCGGGTCCGGTAGAAAAAATCATTTTTTCATTACTGTAAGTTGAAGTCCAATTATAAAACCAATAAGCTAATGACCAATGATTTGAGATAGAATGTATTGCAGTTAAAAATAGATTCCTTCTCCTTGATATGTTTTTAATATTTGTGTCATTGTATTCAAAATTACTTTCGTTATAGCTATTACGGAAAGCTGCCTGGAGTTTCCAATCATCAGTTACGCGGTTTGCGGAAAAACTGCTGCTGAGATTATAAAAGCTCTGTGATTCCTCACCGTCGAAATAGGAATCCAATTCAACTTGAAAAACCCAGTTATCCCATTCATCACTTTGTGCTATGGCTTGTGTTTGCTGATCCTCGTTATTTCCGTTAAATACGAGTTCAATGTGGTCTGCAAGCGGGGAGTTGGAGATGAACTGAATCAATCCCAATTTAATTTTTTGAACAATCTTTTTCCTTTCATCATCATCGGTATCAATCTCTGAAATCGTTACGTAGAGAGTATCATTTATATTCGCAAACTGACCAATACCAATAAAATTCAGAATGAATTGAGTCCCGCTGCCGGTGTCCTCATCTAAAATAAGAAGGTGAACATCCGCATCTTTTCTATCTCTAACATGATTTACAAATGTAATTTCCTCTCTAAAGTAAGTCATATCACAATGATCGCAATCGATAAATAATTTGATCAGTTCACCATTTCCATTCTTTGAGTTTTGCGCGGTATTTGTAAGTGGAAGTAATAATAAAACTATAAAAATTGTTCTCAGTAAATCCGACATTTAATACTCCGAAACTAAAATTTAAAAAACCGCTCAAAAGATACTAAAATGAAAGTTCACTTAGCTGTAACTGTCTTCAAAAAAGATGTAATTCGTTAATGGTTTTGTGCCTTGTCAGTATTGGAAATTTAAATTTGTTCTATGATGTATTCTTGATAGCTAAAAAGCTATTAGTGGATTTGCGAATTGCCGGATTAGCGCCAACCTTCGCCAAGGCTACGGTTGGTAAAAATTAGCGGATTAGCAAATTGTTAGATTGATGGATAATTGTATGGTTGGATTTGTGAATTTTCACTGAGATATCTCTGTGTAACTTCGTGACTTCTTAGTGTAACTCCGTGCAACTCTGTTTTATCTTACTTTTCTATTTTCAATAATCAATCGACATTATTCAATTCACCCTATCCTTAATAACATAATAACTCAATAACTGAATTACTATTAATGGATTATTGGATTGATGGATTTTTGGATAGTTGAATTTTCGGATTGACGAATTAACGAATTATCGAATTAGTGGTTAAAAAAGATAAACCGCGGAGACGCTGAGTCGCAAAGAATTTACTCCCATTATAGTTTTGCTATTGGTCTGGTTTTTCAATAGTCAATAGTCAATAGTCAATCGTCAATATTCAATTAACCGCTTTTGCCCACGCGCTTTGCTCTTTGCCGTTGACCTTTCACCTTTCTTCTCATTATCAAATATGTTTTTACCGGATGTATAATTAATAATGAAAATCATTATTTTAATAGAAGGGAAAAAAATAAAAGCAGTTTGAAAAAGTATTGAAGTAACTGAATAAAAAAAAGATTGGGATGAAACCAAAACCGAAGCAGAATTTTCGCAATAAATTTCATGAAGTAATCTTTGAAGCTGACACAACAACCGGAAAGTTATTTGATCTTGTCCTGATTGTCAGCATCATTTTAAGTGTTATCGCTGTCATGCTTGACAGCGTTGCATCGATTAGGGATCAGTACGGCAGGCAGCTATATTTTATTGAATGGACTTTCACCATTCTTTTTTCTATCGAATATATTCTTCGTATCATCAGCGTCGGCAAACCCCTCAAATATATATTTAGTTTTTATGGTATCGTCGATTTTCTTGCTATTGCTCCGACTTATTTGAGTCTGTTTTTCCCTGGTACTCAGTATTTACTTGTAATCAGAATACTCCGTGTGCTGCGTGTTTTTAGAGTTCTGAAGTTTGTGCAGTATATCGGCGAAGCACAGTTACTTACCCAGGCGCTTAAAGCAAGCAGCAAAAAAATAATTGTATTTCTTTTTACCGTTGTAACTCTTGTTGTAATACTTGGCTCAATGATGTATTTAATCGAGGGTGAGGAAAATGGTTTTACAAGTATTCCCGTAAGTATTTATTGGACTATCGTTACGCTTACTACAGTCGGTTACGGTGATATTTCACCTCAAACAAATTTCGGACAACTGTTAGCCTCCATTATAATGATTACAGGCTACGGAATAATCGCGGTTCCGACAGGAATTGTAACGGTAGAAATGGGAAAGTTAAAAAGAAGAACCAATACACAATCATGTCCCGAATGCAGTGCAGACGATCATGATAACGATGCGGTATTCTGTAAGCACTGCGGAACGAAATTGTAACCGAACTCAATTCATCCGGCGGTTGGAAAATTTTTACTGGAATATATTCTTCCTTTTGATTTAATTACAGGCTGATATTCTTACTGCGTAATAATTTTATCAATTAATGCAGAGGAGGATTAGATGCAGACCTACATACTTATGACCAAACTTTCACCCGAATTATCAAAACAAGTAAAAGACCGCGCAAAACTTGGCAGGGCATGGCTTGACCAGGTGAAGGAAAAATGTCCCGAAGTTAAATTCGTTGAGCATTATGCATTACTCGGCACGTACGATTTCATGGATATCTACGAAGCGCCGAACGAGGAAGTAGCTGCGAAAGTTTCAATGATAAGTTTATCGAACGGAGCATTTCAATCCGAAAGCTGGACGGCAATTCCTTATATGAGATTTGTTGAATTAACCCAGGAGATTTAATTTAAGCAATGAATTTAATGTAAAGGTAGACCAGCGGTGCGCTGAACAGAAGAGAATCAAATCTATCAAAGATTCCTCCGTGACCCGGTATTAATGCGGAGGAATCTTTCACTCCGGCATCGCGTTTAACCAGGCTTTCAACCAGATCACCGTATTGACCAATAATTCCAACAATTGCTCCGATTGCAATTGCATCGATAGTTGACAAAAATTCCAGGAAGAAAAATTTTGCGGCGAGCATTGCAATCACGGCAAAAACAAATCCGGCAACTGCGCCTTCCCAGCTTTTGTTCGGGCTTACTCTCGGAAACAATTTGTGTTTACCAATTGCAGTACCGATAAAAAATGCAGCCGAATCACAAATCCAAATGGAAAATAAAAGTGCGATTATTAAATATCCGCCCTGTGAATATAAAATTTCAGAGTGGGGATAGAACTCGCGTATACCTACCAGAGAAGAGGAAAACAACCCGATGTAAAAAATGCCGAGAACGGTTGTCCCGGAATTTATTATTGCCGATTCTTTGTTTCGATATAGTTCGGCTAGCAGAATTAGAACGGTAATTATAATCATTAAATCATAAAATTGAATTAGACTGAAATATGTATTAATGATCAGGAATATTACGGATGCGGTACCCAAAAATAAATTCACAAATCCGTTTTTGTTTTCCACCATCCCGGCAAATTCAAAATAAGATACGCCTCCGATCAGCAAAGCTAATCCGAGAAAAGGTAACTTACCGATGAAGCAGACAGCAACAATCAGCGGAATTGCAACAAGTGAAACAATGATTCGTGTAGCTGTATTACCTAGAGCCATTTACTATTTGTCTTCATCCTCATCGTCTTCGTAATCATGTTCTTCTATATCCTGTAATATCCGCATCGCCTCCTCGGCATCGCTTTTTTTAACCATCAATTTAATGACGGAAAAATCTCCAACAGTCGGAAAGTTATGATCTTTCTGAGAAAGTATTGTTGATTCAATATTAGCGCCTGCTAAATTTGCCTTATAATTTTCGGCAATATACTCATGATCGGTTGTGTGTATGATAATCCAATCGTCATGATGAACGAGGTTGCCCTCAAAATCCGATTTAGGTATCAATTCGGCTCCGCAATCCGGGCAAACGGTTACTCCGTCAATATATTCGTATTCACATTTAGGACATATCATTTTGCACCTCTTTCAGTTAGCGATTTTTGTTTTGTAATTTCTAATAATGAATAAAAGAAAAGAGACGAATATTATCAACAAAATAAAAAATGAAATTACACTGCTTCCTATTGAATCCTGCGGAATCGAAGTTGTCTCCAAATAATCTTCTCCCCCGAAAATAAAATATGTTACAACTGCAAATAAATTGTTTAAGAAGTGAAGTAGAATTGGAATAAAAATAGAATTACTTAAATATGCGGCGATGCCGAAATAAAATCCTAAAAATATAAGTGCAGGCAAACCGTAGGGATTGAAGTGATAAAGTCCGAAAAATATAGCTGTGATAAATGCCGACATATAAGGTTTCATCCTCAGCTCAAAACTTTTTTGTACATAACCGCGGAAAAAAACCTCTTCGCAAATAGCAGGAGTAACAGCAACGACAACAATTATAAATGACCCTTCGAAAATTGAATCGGCTCTAAGCAAATTACCGTATGTCTCTTCAAGCAGTTTATCAAGTTCATCAAGTATTTCTTTAAACTGCTGAAGAATATCACTGCTTTGAATCATCTGGTCGACTAAGTAATTTTGAAGATAAAGATAATTTTGAAGCAGCGGGGTAAGAATTATCAGTCCTAAAACAAAGACTCCGACCTCTTTCAGTTTGGGAAATTTGAATCTAATAACGGTTGAAACATCCTCATAAACCATCTTAGATAATACCAGCGCGGGGAGTAGGATGAGCAAAACTTGTCCGCCAATTGTCATCAATCTCATTGCATTGATGTTTGCATTTTCCAAATCAAGACCGAATATTGCGAGAGTAATTAAGCTTCCGACAATTTGATAAAGGAGAAATACACCTACAAGTCCCAAAAATGCGGCAGCAACCGGCGACATAATAGGATCTAATTGAGGTTTGTTTCCTGAATTATCGTCTTGAGGTTCGTTATGATTTGAATCAGAATTATCTATAAACATGTTGGCAATAATAATAAAAAAGGGTGATATTCGCTAACATCACCCTTATTGAACAACATATATCGGAATTTATCTTTTTGAAAATAATTCACCATTTAAACCTTCGTAAGCGGTTAGATCGGCGTCAATTGAACCAATAATAACCTTTGTTTTTACTCTTACAGGTATTTTTAAGTCATCGTCACTCAGCCAAATAATTATATTCCCTTCACTCTTGAATAATCCGCCTTCGGCAACGAGAGGTTCAACAATAATACAGTCAAATTCTCCGGCTTCAACTTCAATAGTTTCTTTCCCGTGATAAACAACATCAAGCGGGTAAACTTTATCTTTATAAAAATTTTCGAGATGAACTTTATCTCCCTTTTTCATTTCTGAGTAATCAAAAGTACGAGCTATATAAAATGCCGATACGATATCATTAACATAAACCGGTATATCATAAGAGCCTTCCGAGGTTTTTGCAACCCCTCTTCGCTGATCGAAGAATGCTGAGAAATCTCTTGAATAACCGCCCTCGCGGATATGCTGTTCAAATCTCCAAGGGAACAAACCTTCGACATCGAGATAGGTTTCGTAACGGTCGCGCACTTTATAAAATGGATCGAAACTAGGTACTGTGTTCACTCTGAATGTAACGTGATAAGCATCTCTTCCGGATATCCGTTTCAGTTTCGGGATTTCCATCACCGCTATTCCGGCTGTAACAAATCCGTATTTAACATCAAATGTAAGTTTTTCTCCGACTCCAAACGCTTTGTTTTCAAGTACTCTAAATTCGGATTCCTGAGCTGATATATATGAAAAAGCCGAAACTAATAATAACGCAGTCAATATTTTACCGTATCGTTTCATATCATTACCTTTTGTATGTTATTTTATCAATAATTGATTTGATGCTGTTAAACACGTTCTGAATATTTATACTCGCCATACAATTTAATTCTTCACATTGTTTCCTGCTGCAATTACTGCACTCTAATGTTGGAGTAAAAATTTCACGTTTGCTAGTGTAAGGTCCCCATCTTGTAACAGAGCACGAAGCAATTTTCGGATAAAAACCAATAACATATTTATTAAGAGCGGCGGCTATATGAATTGGACCGGTTGAATTTGCAATTAATAAATCCGATTTACTGATTAGCGCAATTAGTTCTCCTAAGTTAAGCTTTCCCGACATATTTTTTATTTTATCCGAAACCATTAGTTTATCACCAATTTGTTTTTCATTTTCCGATCCTGTAACTATGATATTAACATTCAACTCACGTGCCAAAAGTTCAATTAATTCTTTTTGATGCAAAAACGGGAGGTCGATTGAACTTCCACCGCTTCCGGGGTGAAAAATTATTATAGACTTTGATGAATCTATATTCAACTCATTAAGGAGTTTTTCTATTTTACGTATGTTTTTTACATCGACATGTATATTAAAAGGGACATTTTCAAAACTCAGTCCCTCTTCAATTCCAATCAATCTAAGCAAATTCATGTTGTGATCGAGTTCGTGCTTTGTTCCGTGTTTTCTATGTTCGAAAAATTTTCGATTGAAAAGAAAAGAATACCACCTGTAACCGGTTCCGATTCTCTTTTTTATCCCGGAAAAAAATAAAATTAATGCTACATCAAATGAAGGATTCGCGGTGATGCTTACATCGAATTGATGAGATTTAATTAAATCAATATTTTTCTTAATCGGAAGTTTACTGTTCTCCTCGCGGAGTAATATTATATCATCAACATTAGGATTGCCTGAAACGAGCTCTTTTGTATAAGACCTAATTAAAAATGTAATTCTTGATTCCGGAAAATGTTTTTTAATTATTGCCGCCAGGGGAAGTGTTAATACAACATCACCGATTCTATCGGTTCTTACGAGGAGAATATTTTTTGGTTCTTTCACTTTTTAGATACGAATTTATTTTTTGCAATACAAAAACGCCAGGGTAAATCTACAGATTTTTTAATTCCTATTCTTGTTGTTGATACAATGTGGTTTTGTGCTACTGGTTCGGCATCAAGAATAAAAATATCATCACCGGATAAATCGGTACCGTTCTCATCACGATTAATCGATAATGCCATGCAGGTTTTCCCGGGTCCGCTCGTTAGATTTAAGTAACTCTTTTTATCTAATCGAATTTCACCAAACCGGTTCATAGACATTTCATCGATTTCCGTCAGCGGTTCTATTGCACGGATTAAAACAGCAGTAGGCTGATCTTTTTTACCTGTAACGACATTGCAGCAAAAATACATTCCGTATGTAAAATAAACATAAAGTAAACCGCCTCTTTCAAACATAACTTCATTTCGTTTGGTTTTACCGATGTATGTGTGAGCCGCCTCATCAATTCTTCCGTCATAAGCTTCAACCTCAACAATCTTCCCGGATAGGTATTTGTCCTTAATTTTTCTTACGAAGATTTTACCGAGTAGGTCAGGCGCTACATCCAATACCTCCCTAGTGTAAAAATTTTTTAATAATTTATTTCGTTGTTTGAAATTGGGCATGAGCAGAAAAAGATTTACGGTCGTTTCTTCATGAGGTCAACAATTTCGTCAATCTTTTTTTGAAAATGATCTTCTTTAGCCGGATGCATACTAATCAATTTCTCGAACTGTGCCTTGGCTTCTTTTAAATTGCCTTGTGAAAGGTAAATATTCGCAAGAGTTTCCGATACGATATAATTATTGTCGAACTTAAAATCCACATCAAACGCAGATATTGAATCTCTGGAAGCTTCGGGCTGCGGAATTTTAGCTGATGATAATTCATCAACTAATTCGTCAAGTTTCTCTTCAATTACGGTCTCAGCCGGAGTTTCAAAATCGGTAAATTTACCTCTATTGGTCTCAACGAAACCGGTATCTTTGAACTGTATTTCTTTAATGAAACCGGAATATTGTTTGACGAGTTCTTCATTAAACAAAAAATCGGAAGCATAGTTAAGTTGAATATAGGCATCGTCATATCTGCCGGCGCTTGCTAACGCGAGCGAATATATTAAGTAGCCTGTTGAATATTCCGGAAAATTTTTAATGCCGTTTTCAATAATATCAATTGCTTTATCAACTTTATTTTCGCTTAATAAATTTTTTGCAACCCGTGCAAAAAGAGGGGAACGGTTATTGAACTCATAGATGAGTGCAATCTTATCAATCTTTTTATCATTGATACCGTTGTTCACAATTACTTCCGTTTTTTCAGTGAAGTATGTTTAAATGAAAAATAGGCAACAGTACTAAATCCAACGAAGAAAAGTAAATGAAATGGAAGCGCTGCAATTTCCATAAAATAAATAGATGCCGCCACTCCGATAAAAGAATAAGCCGCAAGTAACAATTCAACGAATGCAGATGATTCCACCTTAAGATTTTTCAGATACTTATTGTAAATTATTGTGTCGGATTGATTAACGACCTTAAATTTAGGTGTGCGGACGAATTCACTTTTACGGTTCATCAATCCTTCAAAAACTGCTCTTGAATTGCTAAGTGCAAATCCCATACTGCCCGCCATAAAAAGGGGAAACAACGTGATCCGCTTTCTCCAATCGGCATAAACATCCTTTTGTGCATGAAGGTAAAACATGAACGTGCTGATGAATGCAATGACGAATATCGACATGAAATTGAAGAAATGATCATACGGACCGCTATTCTTTATGAAAATCAACGGAACGTTCAATATTGCCGCAGTAAGTATAAACGGGAAAACAATATTACTGGTTAAATGAACCGTTGATTGTAATTTAATTCTCAGTGGAATCGGAGCGCGCCAAACAACAGGAAGCAGTTTTTTTGCAGTTTCTATTGCGCCTTTTGTCCACCTGAATTGCTGAGCTTTCAATGCATTCATTTCCGAAGGTAATTCTGCCGGTGTTGTAAAATCTCTAAGGAAGATAAATTTCCATCCTTTCAGTTGAGCGCGGTAGCTCAAATCAAGATCTTCTGTAAGAGTATCGGCATGCCAGTTACCGGCATCGAGGATACATTCTTTTTTCCAAACTCCGCCGGTACCGTTGAAGTTAATGAAAAATCCCGCCTTGCTTCTTACACTTTGTTCAATTACAAAGTGACCGTTTAGTGCAAGTGCCTGGACTTTAGTAAGAATTGAAAAATTTTCGTTAAGATGTTCCCATCGTGTTTGAACCATCCCGACCTTATTGTCATAGAAATATCTTAAAGTCTTTTTAAGAAAATCTTTTTTTGGAACAAAGTCTGCATCGAAAATTGCGATGAACTCACCTTTAGCAGTTTTCAATCCTTCTTTTAACGCGCCGGCTTTGTACCCGGTTCTATCGACACGCCGAACATGTGTTATATCAAAACCTTCTTTAAGTTTCTCCTCAACAATATTAGCGACCAGGTCAATAGTTTCGTCTGTTGAATCGTCAAGGACCTGGATTTCGAGTTTATCTTTCGGGTAATCAATTTCGCATACGCTGTTGATTAATCTTTCCGCAACATAATATTCGTTATAAAGGGGAAGCTGAATAGTGACGGTTTCAAGGTCGTCGAGCTCTTCCAGCTCGCTCGGTTGATTTTTCGAATACTTTTTATGATAGAACAGCATAATAAAGCCGTGACTTGCAAATATCAGCATTACTGTTAAAGATATGATGTAAATTATTAAAATCGTTTCGTTCATTTTTTATCTCTTATATTACCAGTTTGAAACCACTCCGAGAAGTATGTCTTCGGTTATTTTATCAATTGCTTCCGTTATTGCCTGCCGGCGTGCGGTTGTAATATCGCCGGTGTTTTCATAGTCGCCGTAATCTGAAAAATTCTTATCCAGTACCGTTTTTCGTTTCACCAAATCTTTATAAGTAACTTTTACAGTGATAGTCATTCTTCTGGATGTAACATCCTCTCCGCCGGAAATTGCAGCGGGATCATCTTTAAGCGACAGGATGGTACATTCTAAAATCGCATCGGAGTTTGTTTTGTCGTCAACTTGTAAAGTGTTATCGTCAATAAATTTTTGTATAAGCTCGTTGGTGAAATCTTCCCTTAAGCCGGGTTCACCGTAACCGCTCCGGTCTTCAAAAATGGGTATTGCAATGGACTGCAGGTGCGGCGGTACCGAAGCTCCGGTAAAAGAATAGCTGCAACTCGCAAAGTTAATTACAAGAAGAGTAACAACCAAATTAATTAAAAGTATTCGTACAAATTTAGAGATCATAGTCTTTGATTTTCCTATGTAAGGTTCTTTCGCTTACTTTTAGAAGCTGCGCTGCTTTGCGTTTGTTCCAGCGGGTGAAATTTAGAGCGTTTTCAATCGCCTTTTTTTCCAACTGATCCAAAGGAATAACTTCGTTCAAATTGATTTCCGAACCGAGATTTTCAATGTTATCGCCATGTTTATATGCAAGATCTTTTAATTCAAGAATATCTTTTTTTATTTCAATTAGAGCGCGGTAAATCATTTCGCGGTCGAGAGAATCAGGTGGACGTTTTAGATGAACCGGCAGGTTTTGTGAATGATCTTCCTGAATAATTTCCCAGTGTGTAATTAACGGCATTAAAACATTTTGATCTAAAGTTCCGTTCCTTGATAAAGCCGCAGCGGTTTCAATTGTATTTTTAAGTTCTCGAATATTTCCCGGCCAATTATGTTCGCAGAGAATATCAAGCGCTTTCGATGTAATGTTCATTTCGGGATGATTATTTGAGTCGGCATATTTCTTTATGAAATAATCGACTAGCAGGGGAATGTCTTCGCGCCTGTTCCGCAGCGGCGGGATATTCAACGATACAGCTTTTAAACGGAAATATAAATCTTTGCGGAATCGTTTTGCGTCCACTTCATGTTGAAGATCTTTATTGGTTGCGGCTATTATTCTCACATCAACATTAGTAACTCTCTCGCTCCCGATTCTCATAAACTCTTTTGTCTCGAGTGCACGCAACAATTTTACCTGTGTAGTTAGAGGCATTTCAGCAATTTCATCAAGGAAGAGCGTTCCGTTATCGGCAATTTCAAAATATCCCTTCCGGTTATCCGTCGCTCCGGTAAATGATCCTTTAACATGTCCGAATAATTCACTTTCCAAAATTCCTTCGGGAATTGCGCCGCAATTTACGCTTACAAGCCGATTTTCTGAACGATTACTGAATCCGTGAATCGCACGCGCAAATATTTCCTTACCTACACCGCTTTCACCGTACAGCAATACCGAAATATCAGATTGTGCAACCTGCATCGTGATGTCTACTAAGTCCTTTATTTCTTTCGACTTACCAACTATCTCAAATTTCTTCTGAAATTCTTCTATCGTCATTTCTAATTAATAACCTATCAAAAGTTTGGAATACCTAAACTTGCGATAAATCCGCAAAAAGTCAAATCCTTGTCAAATTGGTAATTTCCTAATTTGAAAGCGCTGAATAACAATAACAAATATAAGGAATGAAATAATGTTAACGTTACTTGCACTTCTTTTACTATAACATTATGAGGTTTCATAAATTACTTAGAGTTGCCCTACAATGGAAAACGGAATTACCCAAACTATTTGGACATGGGAAGAATTTTATTGAGTAAAAAAAACAAGTGAGTTGCGTAGAGCGATATATTTTTTTGAAAAAGACTTGACAAAAAGATAAATATTTGCGATAATTAGGGAGTCAGAACGTCGCCTATTTCTAGGCTACTAAAATTAAGCGAATAACTTTGTAAGTTGTTCGCTTTTTTGTTCTTATAGTTTAATTATAAGTCAGAACAGAAATATGTTATTTGAAGTTTTGGACATATTCCGCCCCGGTAGCTTAATGGATAGAGCGACGTTCTGACTTAACGTTAGGTGAGGGTTCGAATCTCTTCCGGGGCACCTGACAATTTATCCCCATTGTAATTTCACACCCAATTTCAACAGCAGTTTCAAAGATATTTTTCAGATTAGGGAAGTATCTCAAATTGTCATACCATCATCTGCAAGAATAAAAATCTTACGAATATTTCTATCTAAACTGCTAATCTGCTCCTCGATTTTCTTCCTATCGTCGCATGAAAAGTGAGTGAGTATAACTTTCACGGGATTCAACTTTTCAACTGCAGTTTTGATTTCATCAAACGATACATGAGTTGTTTCGGTTATGAAATAATCAGTTGATTTATTAAACAAAATTAAATCTGCCGAATCACCTATATCAGATGTATAAATTACCTGCTCCGATTCCGTTTTTATCAACAGGCTTATCGATACGAAGCTCACATCATCAAAACCTTTTAATTTGTGTTTATTCCAGATGTGCGAGTTTTGCTTTGCCGTAAAATTAAATTTGCCGTCAACATCAATTTCTTCATTTGTTTTGATCCCGGTTATCGATAAATCGAAATCCAAAATTTCCGTGAACAGATAAGCGAAGTTCAGCAGCGCTTTGGTTTGTGTGATCAACGATTCATGAACATAAATTTTCAGCGGGCGGGTTCGCTTCAACAATTTCATTTGGGTGATCAGAGAGGGCAGACCCATAACATGATCCGCATGAAAATGTGTGATTATGATTGAATCGATAGAGTTGAAATCGATTTTTAATTTCAGCAGCGCCTTAGAAACACCGTCACCCGCGTCAATCAATAATTTGTGATTTTCGCTTTCTAATAAAATTGAAGAATGAAATCTCTCACGTGAAGTTTCACCCGAAGCGGTACCTGCGAATGTTATTTTCATTTTATTATCTGCTAATTAGAGGGAACGACTCTACCGTTTAGATTGTGCACGTTTTTTAGATAATCGAGGAGCGGCTGTGCTTCAATTTCAGATTTGAATTTCCCGAATGTAACAACTTTTAAAATGCTGCCGCCAACATCTTTAGAATGCATTGCTGCCGGGTAACCGGCTTTATTTAATTTATTTAATAATGTCTCGGCATTTTTGTGATTAAGAAATGCACCCGCCTGAATTGTATATTCGTATTTCTTTTCAGAATTGACAGGTGGTAATTGAACATTTACCGGTTCTGAATTTGTAACTGCGGGAGCTGATTCAATTAAATCCGGGATTGACCGATCAGCCATTTTGATGTAAGGTGAACCGGGGTAATTATTTTTCAATTGATCGAGATATGACTGCGCTTTATTGTAAATGCCGAGGGAATAATAATAAGAGAAGACTCTGTAGAGAGAAGCGTCGGCATAATTACTTTTAGGAAATTTTGTATAAACCGTGTTGTATTTAGTTAAGGCGGCTTCACCATCTTTTGTTAAAACCGCATCAAGAAATATTACCGATGGATCGTTAGGTGATTCTGCTTTTAAGCGGTTTAAGTTTTCTTCCGCTTCACTAATTTCTCCGCCCTCAATCATTTTTAGATAAGGTACGATGTTGGCTTCCTGTGCAGCAATTGAAATCGAAATCAGGAAAAAAAATATGAATGATCTCATAATCATTTTTAATCTATCCGGTTAATTGAATTCTTTCCGGGTAAGGATTAATCATTTCTATCAAGCTTCCAAAAAGTGTGGCAGATGTTGCACGATCAATTTTCACTTTAACATAATCGCCTTTACTAACATCTTCCGAAACCGGGAAAACAACGACCTTATTTGTATCGGTTCTGCCCGCTAAAAATTCATTTGATTTCCGACTGTATCCTTCAACAAGCACAATCTCCTCGGCGCTCATCAATTCTTGATTTACTTCATAAGAAATGTTTTGCTGAAGGTTGATAATTTCATTCAATCTTTTTGATTTCTGTTCTTCAGTAACGTCATCATCCATACGGTAAGCTTTCGTCCCTTCACGAGGTGAATACTTGAACATGTATGCTCCGTCGTATCGTACTTTCTGCATTACATCAACCGTCATCAGGTGGTCTTCGTATGTCTCGGTTGGGAATCCGGTAATAATATCCGTAGAAAAACTAACACCGGGGATAATCTTCCTGGCTTTATCAATCAATTCCAGGTAATGTTCAATCGTGTATGTTCTGTTCATTAATTCCAAAATTCTGTTTGAACCCGATTGAACCGGGAGGTGAATATAATTACATAGATTAGGATGTTCGGCGATAGTGTATAAAAGTTTATCCGATAAATCTTGAGGATGGGATGTAGTAAACCTCACACGTATCGATCTATCGACCAATGCGGCGGCGGCAAGCAGATCAGCAAAATCGCGACCGTTATCATCATAAGAATTTACATTTTGCCCAAGTAGTGAAACTTCTCTGAAACCTCTTTCGGAAAGCTGTTTTACTTCATTTACAATTGAATCAAGATCGCGGCTTCTTTCGCGTCCTCTTGTAAATGGCACAACGCAAAACGTACAGAATTTATCACATCCACGCATCACTGAAATCCAGGCTGAAAGCCCGTCTTCACGATAAGGAACAATATCGTCATAAGTTTCGGTACGCGATAATTTAACGCCGATACCCTTTTCGCCTGCATAAGCCGTATCGATAAACTCAGGCAGCCTGCGGTATTCGTCAGGTCCAACAACCAAATCAACGACCTTTTTCTTCTCAATTAAATCCTTACGAAGCCGCTCAGCCATACAGCCGAGAACACCGAGTACTAAGTTCGGATTGTTTTGTTTAATCTTATTGAGATTTCCGAGTCTGCCGTAAATTCTCTGTTCGGCATTATCGCGAATGCTGCATGTATTCAGAAGAATAACATCTGCATTATCAATGTTGTTTGTTATTTTATAACCAACGTTTTTCAGAATGCCGGCAACAATTTCGGAATCGGCAACATTCATCTGGCACCCGTAGGTTTCTATGTATATATTATTTTTACTCATTCTTAATTAAGCCTTTCTAATGCTAAATCTTGGTAAGGTAATACATAACCAAATTAAAAAAAATAATAGCAAAAATACCGAACACTATTATCAAAGTTCTTTCACGTTTCTTCTGATCCTCTACCAAGTCATTTTCAGGTAATGAATTTTTCTTAAAATTAAATATTCCCATCATATTTATCTACCTAATGCAAATTTATTTTAGCCTCTAAATTTATTAATACATTGATGCAATTACAAGAATAATCAATGTATGTATGCCACTATAACAATTATCAATCAAAAAAGTTGCGATTTGGGTCAAAATGATTGAAATTGTGATGCGTATTAAATCGATAAACTAAAGTTAATGGGCAAAATGCAAAATTTTGAAAATCTGAAAAAAGAAGCAGCAGAGAAAGCTGTTGAATTTGTAAAACCGGGGATGGTTTTAGGACTCGGAACCGGCAGCACGGCAAAGTATGCCACTCTTAGAATCGGCGAATTAATTAGAGACGGGAAACTTGAAAATATACTCGCAATTCCAACATCAGATCGAACTGCGGAATTAGCTGCGGAGGTAAATATTCCGTTGACGGACTTAGTTAAAAATCCGAAAATAGATATAACAATCGATGGAGCGGATGAGATTGAACCCAGCCTTAATGTAATAAAAGGCGGCGGAGGCGCACATCTACGGGAGAAACTGGTTGCCCAATCATCAAAAAAAATGATTGTTGTTGCGGATGAATCAAAACTCTCAGATAAACTTGGAGAAAAATGGGCAGTGCCGGTTGAAGTACTAAAGATAGCAGTCGAGACCGAGAGCATATTCTTGAAGTCAATCGGTGCGGAAATAAAAATGAGAAAAAATGAAAATGATGAAAATTTCATTACCGATCTGGGTAATTTTATAATAGATGCTGATTTCGGAGTGATTGAAAATCCATATCAGCTTGCCGGGAAAATGAACTCACGAGCGGGAATAGTTGAGCAAGGCTTGTTTTTAGATTTGGTCGGCATAGTAATAATTGCGGGCAAAGACGGAGTTCGTATCCTAGAAAAAAAATAAATCCATATTGAAACTTTTTGATTCAACGGTTGTTGAAACCAATTGGAAATTCGATGTTTTATTAGAATTTTATTCAGCAAATTCTTGATTAGTATTTCTCAATTTTATAAAATTGCACTTTCAAAAAAAAATTCAACTTTAGGTTATTATGAATATTGTAGTTGAAAACCTCACGAAAAAATACGGACCCCAGCGGGCAGTTGACAACATTTCATTCGAAGTAAAGACCGGTGAAATTTTAGGATTTCTCGGACCAAACGGCGCAGGTAAAACCACAACTATGAAAATAATAACGGCTTATATGGCTCCTTCGGATGGTAATGTTTTTATCGGCGGCGACTCAGTTTTGGAAAAGGCTGATGAACTGAAAAAGAAAATCGGTTACCTGCCGGAAAGCAATCCTCTTTACTACGATATGCCGGTTTTGGAATACCTTGAATTTGTTGCCGAACTTCAGGGTGTACCAAAAAATAAAATGAACAGCAGAATCGGCGAGATGGTGCGCGTTTGCGGATTGAATGTTGAAAAGCATAAAAAGATCGGCGAGCTGTCAAAAGGATATAAGCAGCGTGTAGGGTTGGCACAGGCGATGATTCACGATCCGGAAATTTTAATTCTCGATGAACCAACAACCGGTTTGGATCCTAACCAGATTGTTGAAATCCGTAAACTAATTAAAGAAATCGGAAGGGAGAAGACAGTTATTCTTAGTACTCATATTCTTCCTGAAGTAGAAGCAACCTGTGATAGAATTCTGATTATTAATAACGGAAAGATAGTTGCCGACGGTACATCGGAGATGTTAAGGAAACAATCGCAAGGACAGGAAATCCTGCGAGTTCAAATTTCAGAAGCTCCGGGTACGGATGAAATTACCTCATCATTACAATCCCTTGAATCGGTTGCAATGGTTGATTTAGTTAATGATGCGGAAAATACATTTATCATCAATAGTAAAGAAAATTCAACTTCGCGTAAATCAATTTTTCAATTATGCGTTGATAAAAATTGGGTGCTCACTGAGCTTACCCCGATTGAAACTAAACTTGAAGATATTTTTAGACAACTAACAACGAACTGATGCTGATATGAAATCAATTTGGACAATTACAAAAAGAGAATTACGGTCATTTTTCGATTCGCTAATCGCTTACATTCTGCTTATTGTTTTTCTCGGATTCAGCGGATTTTTTACTTGGCTCTTTGGCTCGGATATATTCTTTATCGGACAGGCAACTCTGCAGCCTTTCTTTTCAATAGCTTACTGGACGCTCTTTTTCTTTATCCCGGCTTTAACAATGAGAATGCTGGCGGAGGAAAAAAGAAGCGGTACGATTGAACTCCTTCTTACAAAATCCGTGAGCGACTGGCAGGTGATTATCGGTAAATTTTTATCTTGTTTAATTCTAATCGGGATTGCCCTCGGTTTAACTCTTCCTTATTACATAACGGTTTGGTCGATAGGACCAATTGATCACGGCGCTGTGTGGACAGGCTATTTAGGCATGATCTTGATGAGCATGACATACATCAGCATCGGATTATTTGCCAGCAGTATAACTACAAATCAAATTGTAGCGTTTTTACTTTCACTTTTCATTGGTGTGTTTTTCTTAATCATCTTTGATGTGCTTGCAAATAATTTCACCGGAACATTGGGGCAGTGGTTGAATTACATGAGCTTATCGTCTCATTATGAATCCGTCTCGCGCGGAGTGATTGACTCAAAAGATCTGATTTATTTCTTATCAATAACATATTTTGGTTTAGTATTAGCTGAAACTTCATTAGCAAAACGAAATATAGTGGATTAACGGATTGCCATGTTAACTAGAAAAAAAGTTCAAACAACAATATTACTCCTTTTTGCCATTCTTGTATTGGTCAATATACTTTCGGACAAGTTATTCTTCCGGTTCGATTTTACTGCCGACCAGCGGTACAGCTTGAGTAATGCTACGGAAGACATTCTCGAAAACCTTGATGTTCCTGTAACTGTAACCGCATATTTCAGCGAAGATCTACCGCCGGATATTGCTCGAGTTCGGACGGATTTTATGGATTTATTGATCGAATACAGCAATGCTTCAGGAGGACAGGTGGTTTACGAGTTTGTAAATCCGAATGAAGATCAAGAAACGGAAATGAAAGCCCAGCAGAACGGCATCGGTCCGATTATGATAAACGTGCGTGAACGCGATCAATTAAAACAGCAGCGCGCATATCTTGGTGCGGTAGTTCAATTGGGTGAGAAAAAGGAAGTTATTCCATTTTTGCAGCCGGGCGCCGCGATGGAATATTCACTTACTACCAGTATCAAGAAGTTAACGATTGATGAAAAACCAAAGGTTGGGATTCTGCAAGGGCACGGCGAACCTGCATTGAATCAATTGGCACAAGTACAAAAATCGCTTTCAATATTATATGATGTTCAGCCCGTAACATTTTCAGATACATTGGGCGTACCGATGGATATTAATACCTTAGCGATCATTGCTCCTAAAGATACCGTGATATCACGCGATCTAGATTATCTTGATGAATTTCTTTCAAGGGGCGGCAGATTAGTTGCTGCATTAAATACTGTAGAAGGAAACCTGCAAAATGCTCAGGGCGAAGATGTTGAAACCGGTTTTGAAGATTGGATAAAAACAAAAGGAATTGAAATAGAAAACAATTTCTTGATTGATGTAAATTGCAGCAATGTTTCTGTAAGGCAGCAGCAGGGAATGTTTGTGATGAATACCCCGGTCAGTTTTCCGTTTATCCCGATCATCAAATCATTTTCCGATCATCCGATTACCGAGGGATTGGAAGCGGTTGTTATGCCGTTTGTGAGTCCGCTTAAAATCACAAATATAGATACATCAATATCGGTCATTCCGTTAGCAATTTCATCCAAGCAATCGGGAGTAAAGAGTTTACCGCTCTATTTTGATGTAATGAAAGATTGGAAGAAGACAGATTTCCCGATGTCTAATCTGCCGGTGGCTGTTGCGCTTGAAGGTCCGCTCAGCAGCAATAGTGTTTTAAGTAAAATGGTCATCTTCGGAGATGGAGACTTTGCTGTTGCGCCCGAAGGTCAGCAGATGCAGCAGGATAATATAAGTCTGCTTGTAAACTCTATTGATTGGTTGACCGACGATACCGGTCTGGTTGAACTGCGGACGAAGGGCGTCACAGCACGATTAATTGATAAAGATATTGAAGACAGCACGAAGACCTTGTTGAAATATCTAAATTTCCTTGTGCCGATCTTGTTAATTATTATTTACGGAATTATCCGTTTTCAAATGAGAAGAAAAGTTAAATCAAAATTAATGTCGACAAATTATGTTTAGTAACGTATCAAACAAATTGCTTTCAATTATTTTCGGTGTTCTTTTACTGCTGGTACTGGTGATTGTTTTCTGGAACGGTGATGCAAATGAAAGAACTTTCCGTGATGAATTGGTGTCAATCGATACCTCCTCTGTTACCGAAATTAAAATTTTTCCGAAGACAACTAAGCATGAAGAAGTTAGATTGTTCAAGGACGGCGCACAGTGGAAAGTTGAATTGGAGAATGGCAGCACTGCAGCCGTTCCCGCTAGAAAAATCCAAAATGTGTTTACTCAACTGCTGCAGATAAAGCCGAAAAGATTAGCCGCAAGAGATGAAGCAAAATGGACTGACTTTCAAGTTGATACCACCGGAACCCGGCTTGAAGTTTGGGAAGACGGCGATAAAACTCTTAACATTATTTTGGGAAGATTTCAATTTCAGCAGCCGCGGAGTATGTCAACGTATGTCAGGTTATCGGGCGATACGGATGTGTATGAAGTTGACGGTTTTCTCGATATGACTTTTAATAAGAATGCCGAATCATTTCGTGATGAAAGAATTGTACGCGGAACGTTTAACGGTTGGAATAAATTGTCATTTAATTATCCCGCAGATTCTTCTTTCCAAATTGTAAAGGTTGATGGTAAATGGACTCACAACGGCGCCGAGCTTGATTCTGCAAATACCGAGAAATATCTGCGTCAGCTTTCCAATTTAAACGGAACCGAATTTGTCAATGTTGACGAAAATACTCTGCCTGCGACTGAAATGTATCTCGATATTGAAAAGGGTGACGGAAATACAATTAGAATTAATGCATATAAAAATGATGCGGGCTACACTATACATTCGACGGATAATGCAGAATCATTTTTCAACGGCACAAAGAATGATTTGACGGGAAAAATATTTGTCGGATTGAAAAAATTTCATAAAAATTAATTACTTCTATTTGCAGAGGCGGAGTGAGGGGCAGAAAGCAAAGCGCAAAGGGTGAAAGGCAAAGGGCATTGCGCAGAGAGCAAAAAGAAAAGGAGAAATGGAAAAAATCCAAAAGCAAAAGGCAAAGAGCAAAGCGTGTAGAGTAAAAGCGGTGAATTGAATATTGACTATCACCTACCCTAAAGCTACGGTGATTAAAACTGACAAGTGGCTATTGAAAAACCAGAATAATATAAAAAATTATAATGAAATTAAATTCTTTGTGTCTTCGTGTCTCCGCGGTTTATCTTTTTCAGGCCAATCCGGTAATGCGTTAATCCGCAAATTCGACAATCCGAAAATCCGTAATCCGCTAATTCGTAATTCGCAAATCCAATTATAGTTATTCAGTTATTATGTTATTAAGGAAAGGCAGATTGACTATTGAAAATAGAAAAGTAAGATAAAGCAGAGTTGCACGGAGTTACACGAAGAAGTCACGAAGTTACACAAAGAAGTCTCCGTGAAAATCCGCAAATCCGCAATTCGTTTATCCACAAAATCCATCAATCCGCAAATTTTTACCAACCGTCCTGTCCTCCGTAGCTTCAGCGTAGGAGGAAGCCTTGGCGAAGGTTGGCGCTAATTCGCCAATCCGCTAACCTTTCTCGGCTTGAAACTAAAGCGCACAATATCCTCATTCATTTAATAAACCTAAATACCATTCACAATACGGAAAGCACTCCTTCAAAAAAAAAGTTTTTTTTTGCTGAATAAAAACTAATTTCCTGTGTATCACAAATAAGAATTCGGGAAAAAGTTGTTAAATCTTACTATTGATCAAAAAATAGAATTTTCAAAACTGGTGAAATTGAATATGAAACGAGCTTATTTTTCCGCGCTTGGTTTTCTGGGTTCACATGATGAAGCAATGGATGCATCGCAGGCTGCATTTATAAGGGCATACGGGAGTTTTGATAAATTCGACAGATCAAAAAACTTTTTCACATGGTATTATAAAATTCTGCGAAACTATTGTTTGAATGTAATCAGAGACAATAAAAAATTTATAACCGGCGATTTTCTGGAATGGGAAGAGTATCCATCATCGGAGGACACGGAAATCAATTTAGAAAAGGCAGAATTAAAAAACATAATTGAAACGGGGATTCTCGAATTATCGGAAATGGATAGGGAAGTTATAATATTGAGAGAGTTTCAGGATATGAGCTATCAGGAAATTTCGGAAATTTTACAAATCCCGGTTGGTACAGTAATGTCAAAATTGTTCTATGCAAGGAAAAAGCTTGGTAAGAAATTAGAGAAGTATATCAAATGAAAGAAGACAAAATAATTATTCTTGAAAAATATTTATCCGGATCATTATCGCAGGATGAAAAGAACCGGTTCGATGAATTAATCCAATCCGATCCAAATTTTAAAATTGAAGTTGAAGAACAACAAAATATAAGGGAGGTATTAAAAAAAATGACACTTAAAAATCCTTCCAAGGAAATATGGGATAATTACTGGACAGTAACTTACAATAAGATTGAGAGAAGTCTCGGTTGGATCATCTTTCTGATCGGAGCAATAATTGTCGGCGGATATGCAATAGGAGAAGCGGTTGAAAAGTTTATTGCCAATGATGCAATGCCTGCCTTGCTTAAATACGGGGTAGGCGCTGTAGTAATTGGGGCAGTAATTTTAGTGATATCAATTTTTAGAGAAAAAATTACTCTTTGGAGTAAAGACAAGTATAAGGAGATTCAAAGATGATCTACGTAACTTCTTCAAATATACCGGGTAAAAGGATTGTTAAATCCTTCGGGGTGGTTCGCGGAAATACAATTAGAGCCAGGCATTTAGGTAAAGATATTGCAGCAATAATTAAAGCAATGTTCGGAGGTGAGATTGAGGAATACACAAAATTAATGGCTGAATCGCGTGAGCAGTCAATAGACAGAATGCTCAATGAAGCAATGGAACTCGGCGCAAATGCAGTTGTCGATGTCAGATTTTCTACCAGCTACTTAATGCAGAGTGCCGCTGAAATACTTGTGTACGGGACGGCTGTTTTAATTGAAGATGAATAAAAGTAAAACCCGGTCCGGCACGTAACCGGATCGGGTTTATATTGGGAGGTATAAGAAATCATCACATTGATTTTCTGCCTTTAAGTTTATCTTCTAAGAAACTTTCGATATTGCGGTAAAGCTCCAAACGATTTTCTTCATTATTAAATTTATGTCCCTCGTTTTTCTTAAATAATGTTTTTACTTCAACGCCATTTTTCTCTAGCAGTTTAATATAATTTTTTATTTCACTAAAAGGAGCGCGTGTATCGTTGCTGCCGTGTGCGATTAATAGAGGAGCCTTAATTTTTTCAGTGAAGAAATATGGTGATTGGTTATAAATCATCAATGAATCTTGATTCGGATTACCAACCATCTCATACATCATTTCTTTAAATGGTTCCCAATGCTTGGGTACAGCTTCAAAGAATGTGAAAATATTTGTGCTACCCGAATAGCTAACCCCGCATTTATAGATATCCGGATGAAAAGTTACACCGCATAAAGCCGAATATCCACCGAATGAAAATCCATAGATTCCTATTCTTTCAGGATCAGCAATGTTCTGCTCTATCAACCAATTTACTCCATCAGTAATGTCATCTTGAATTTTACCGCCCCATTCTTTAAATCCGGCTTCCAAAAATTCCTTCCCATATCCAATTGAGCCGCGGTAATTAACTTGCAGAACTGCGTATCCCCTGTTTGCTAAAAATTGTGCGGTGGGATTAAATTCCCAATAATCTCTATTCCATGGACCACCATGAGGGTAAACGATTACCGGCAGATCCTCGGCTTCAGAACCATAAGGAAGAGTTAAATAACCGTTGATTGTTAATCCATCCCGCGCTTTATATGTGATAGGTTTCATTGCAGCCATATATTCTTGTTGCAGCCATGGACTTGCTTCTGCCAACTTAGTCAATTTAGCAGAATCGATATTGTAATGATAATATGTTCCAAATGTTCTATCATTCGTAACATGCAGAATCAAGTTCTTTTCTGAGTTATCGATACTGCTGATGTATACTTCATGATTTTTAAACTTACTGCTTATTTTTTTATACGTTGCTTCCCACTCCGGATCAAAAAATTTGTAATATCTTTTACATTGTGCATATAGCGCTGCAATTGGTTTCCCGTCATTAGAAAATAATACATGTTCAATATCTGCATCGTAATGTTCAAATATCTCTTCAACTTCAACTGCATTTTTGAAGTCATATAAAACAAGCGCTTCCTTATCCCGATCAATATTTGAGAGACAGTAAACAAGTTGGTTGTCTTCTGTAAAAATTAATGGGTTAAGCGACTCCTTGAAATCAGTTACGATAACGGGGTTAAAATTTTCACTCTCGGAATTTCTGTAAAGATATCCCGTATTTACTCCATCGGTAGTTCTTGCGATTTTTACAACTCCGTCATTATCTGCTATCCACCCCGTAATATTGCCGGGATTTTTTTGTAACAATGATAATTCACCTGTATTTACATTCATCCTGTAAACATCAAAGAATTGCGGATCGCGTTTATTCATCATGATTATCATTTCATTTTCATAATCGGAGAGCTTGTTCACAATATAGAATTTTACTTTCTCTTTAGGTGTAAGCTGAATCTGTTCATTATTATCAATATTCACACGATAGAATTGATAATATTCTTCACCGGTTTCGTCCATGATATATATTAACTGGTTATCATTAGCCCAAATGTAGGTTGTTATATCCCGGTTAATTGAATTAGTAATTCTTTTGGAAGTATCTTCGCCAACTACTTGTATGTAGATATTCATCCTATTATTCCAGGGTTTAAGATATGCTACGTTATATCCATCGGGCGAGATTTGAAAATTTTCGGTTGCCGCATTGCGGAAAAAATCTTCCACCGGGAAAACCGGTGCTTCCTGTTTGCTGACATTACACCCGGATAGTATAAATCCGGAGAATATCAAAATTGAAAGCTGTATGTGAGTTCGAATTTTTAACATTTCTTTTCTATTATGGGTTTTTGCATTGCTTAGTTTAGACGAAACAGTTAGAGAAATGTTCTGCTGAATAGTTTATTTGGATTTAGATCGGTGTAAAATGAAATGTCAACTATTTATACTGATGTATTTATCAACATCGAACTTTCTTTTACATCCGTTATAATTCATGTAGCGGATTTTCCCAAAGACCGGTCGCTCAGCCCAAGCACGATCATGTATACCGCCAATCGACCAAGCAGTGCCCGTATAACCATTTGGATCACGACCGTCGAGTTCATATTTATCATTCAAATGATTTGCAATCTGCAGAGCTTTTCCCGGTGAAATGCTCCAGTCCAGGATTTTTTTTGCCCAGTACATACGCATGTATCCATGCATTTTTCCTTTAACTCGCATTTCATTTTGAGCTGCATTCCAAAGAGGATCATGAGTAGATGCATTTTCAAATTCATCCAAATTGTAAAGGTATTCCCGTTCATCTTTGAGATGATTATTCAATGTTCCCTTAGCCCAATTACGGAAACCCTCGAATGAATCATAGTTGTTATTGAAATAACAAAAGTTATCGGCTAGCTCACGGCGAACGATGAGTTCTTCAAGAAATGAATTTTTCGATTCTTCATTCCCATTAAACTTTTGAATTTCGATTGCGATGCGTTGTGCGGAAATCTGTCCGAAGTGAAGGTATGGCGACATGTTTGAAATTGCATCCTTGGTAGGATCATTTCTTTCTTCATTATATTTTTCGATCTTACTTTCTATAAAAAAAGCGAGCTGATTGTGAGCTTGGAATTCACCCGGTATTAACCAATCAATTTTCCTGACATCAAAATTTATTCTTAGCTGTTCATATACCTTTTGCCAATCGTTTTTCTGCAGTTGTTTTGATAAATGGTTTTGTTTTTCAATTGATGGGAAATCATCCAGAAATTCGTTCAGCAGTCTGGTGATTTTTGGTCGAATAGTGTATGCCGCAAATTCCTCTTTTCCCGATACAAATAAGCACGGTACTACATTATGTGCATCAACTTCATGGAACGGAATGTTAATCTTTTTTGCCACGTCACGTTTCCATGAGCGTACAATTTTTAGCGGATTGAAATCACTAACAAGTAACCCGGCGGCAGTTTCGTCAATCAGCTTTGGTATGTTAATTTCCGGTAATCCTGTAAGTAAATAGAACGGAATGTTTTTTTCGTGTAAAGAGGCTTCTACCTCCTTCAATCCTTTGAGCATAAAATCATATTGCCGGAATGTGGCTTCAAGAAAATTATCAACAAGATTAAATACGACAATCAACGGAGTATTATTTTCCCTCGCTTTTTTAAGTGAATAAATCAAAGCCCAGTTATCATTTACTCTTTGATCCCGCTGCATCCAGTATATTACCGGTCCGGATTTTTCAATACCGTTTTGCAGAATACGTATTCTGTTTGGATTCATTTTCAATCTATTCCTTTACTTCCAAGTTCTGCTTACTATGTACTAAATGATCGATAAAATTTAGCTGAACTCGTTATTTTTTACTCATCTTAACAATTTCATCGAATTCAGATTTATCGACCGGCATTACGGAAAGCCTGCTTCCTCTTTGAATTAATTTCATATTTTGAAGCTTTGGATTTGCTTTTATTTCACTTAGTGTAACAGTACGTTTCAGTTTTTCTACTAATTTTATATCGACCATAATCCATGTCGGTTCGTTCTTTTTACTTTTAGGATCGAAGTGTTTATCCTCGGGATCGAAAGCTGTAAAGTCGGGATAACCTTCCTTTACCACCTCACAAATTCCCACAACTCCAACAGGATCAGAATTACTATGATAGAATAAAACCTTACCACCAATTTTCATTTCATCGCGCATAAAATTGCGTGCTTGGTAATTCCTTACACCGTCCCAATAAGTAGTTTGGTTTTTTGTTTTTGCCAAATCATCAATTGAAAACACATCCGGTTCTGATTTTACCAGCCAGTATTTTTTTGCCATTTAATTTTCCTCCGGTTTTAGGTATTTATCAAACCAAAATTTTCTATAAGCATCGACTTCTTTTCTATGTGATTTTAAAAAGTGATCGCCACCTTCCAGCATTATCAATCTAAACGGGATATTATTTTCGAGTAATTTGTACGAAAGGTCGAGCGAATCATGAGGCAGCACACGTTTATCGTTTGTTCCGTGCATTATTAGTAATGGTGTTGTTTCCGGCAGTTTATCTGCAAAGTTAACAATGGAACGGGAATTACATTTTTTATTAAAATCCTCACTTCCATATTTGCCCATTGTAACTTCGTATAACTTTTTCATAAATCGGCTTTCTTCTGAATTACATCTTAAATTTGCTATCCCGCCTGATATAACTGCAGCTTTAAAATTATGATTTCTTGTAAGTGCTAGGTAGGTCATCATACCACCACGGCTCCATCCTTCAATTCCCCAAATTGATGAATCTGCATGTTCAATTTCTTCGGCGAGCGGCATAAGATTTAAAATATCGTTTATATCATCTCCGCCGAATTCATCCTTTCCTTCACCTCCTGCATTTCCCCGGTATTGTGATGCAAAAACAACATAACCCCAGCCGGCTAATTGACCGAAAATACCGCTTGCGTTAAATTCGTCAATCGCTCCGGCATTACCGATACCGCCACGGTTCCAAATGATACATGGATACTTGGCGCTTGTATCATTAGGGTAGGCTAAATAGCCTTTTACTTTTAATCCATCCGATTCGTAAGTGATTTTTTCAACAGTAGTATTTTCAATTGCAGATTCACCCCAACCGCTTGCTGCAATTTTCTTCTGTGTTTTACTCAATTCTATTTTTTCTCTTTCAATTATCATATTTGTATTCCCAAAAAAAATGATTTATTAACTGGAACAAATGCTATTTTGAGATTTAAAATTAATCAATTTCGCGGGCAAATATTTATAATCGCAAATGGCAAAGAAACCGAAACCAAAATCGAATAAACACAAAGCAGATAATTCCGGCAAGAAAAACATATTCTTTGCTGTTGGAGCAGGTATCATTATCATTGTGTTTTTATTTGTATTTATTCTTCCAACTAACCAACAAAATAATTCTTCAACAAATTCAAATAATACTGTGCAGGGAAATACGGCATTTAATTTTACGAAACAAGGTGAACTAACATTTACGAATCAAAATGATGAATTTGTAAAGAAGATTGATATTGAACTCGCAGATACATTCGAAAAACGAACAACCGGTATGATGTACCGTGACAAAATGAAAGAAAATCAAGGGATGCTGTTTGTCTTCCCGGTTGAAGAACCTCAATCTTTTTGGATGAAAAATACCGTGCTCTCACTTGATATGATTTTTGTGAATTCTAAAAGAGAAATCGTTAAGATTCACAAAAGTACTACCCCATATTCAATGCAATCCTATCCATCGGAAAGACCTGCTACTTACGTGGTTGAAGTAATTGGCGGTTTCTGCGAAAAATTTGGTATTGAAGAGGGATTTAAAATTAATTGGCGATTGAATTAATTGTACCAATGCTAGATCTCCACTTCCACAGTCAAAAATAATTTCCATTGCTAATTGAATAAAATTGATTTATATATTCGCGCATGAATAAAAACATAATTGCAAAATTGTTGTTTACTTGGAGCGCCATTCTGTTAATCAATTTTAATTTGATTACAGATGCCTTTTTTATCTCACAGCATGAAGGTGAGTTTAATCCAAACAATTTGTTTAGTTTGTCTTTGTCTGAAAATGATGTCTATAATTTAATTTCGTCTCAACCGGTAAGTCAGAGGCAGAGATTATCAATAAAACGAATTCAAAATTTATCTATTCCTCAGGTAATTAATGATCATGTTGTTTGTGTTAACGATTTTATTACCGACAGAAATGAAATCAGTAAATCTTTACAAATACTCACCATTAAAAAGAGTTTTTCAATTACTCAATTTTCAACCGCCACATAGCACTCCCATTTTTATTTTGCTAAAATAAAAGAATTGTCGTTTAAAATTTACTTGGGAGTTGTTATGTCAACAATGACGAAAAAACCGAATCCTAATGAAGATGCCGGTACTGATTTAAGTCTGTATGTTTTATTTGGATCACTTGTTACAGGTTTTGTGATGGTGCTAGGTTACCTTGTTTATTCATTTTTTGAATAAAAAAATACCCCCGCAATAAATAAGCGGGGGTACTATTTTGAATTGTATTCATTAAACCAATTTATGCGCTACAGCTAATTAATTGTTTTGCTTTGCAATTAAATTCAATGCACTTCCTGCCTTGAACCATTCAATCTGATTTTCATTGAATGTATGATTTAAAACAGCTTCGTCGGTTGTACCGTCTTCATGTTTGATTATAAGTTTCAACTGTTTATCCGGAGTTAATTCAGTCAATCCTATAATGCTGAGTTTATCATCTTCCAGAATTTTATCATAATCGGAAGGATTTTCGAAAGTTAAAGGAAGCATACCCTGCTTCTTGAGATTGGTTTCGTGAATTCTAGCAAAGCTTTTTACTATTATTGCCTTGCCGCCTAAAAATCTTGGCTCCATAGCAGCATGCTCACGACTTGATCCTTCACCATAATTTTCATCTCCGACAACTATCCAGCCCATTCCTTCTGATTTATAATCACGAGCTACTTCGTTCACTTTTTTGTATTCGCCGGTAATTTGATTTTTCGCTTCACCAGCATTCCCGGTAAATGCATTAATTGCACCCATGAACATGTTGTTGGAAATATTATCAAGATGCCCGCGGAATCTTAACCATGGTCCCGCCATTGATATATGATCTGTAGTACATTTACCATGTGCTTTTAACAGCAATGGCAAATCTTCGTAATCATTACCATTCCAGGCATCAAATTTCGAAAGGAGTTGAAGACGGTCGCTGTCTTCATTTACTATTACTTCCTGATCTTCACTTCCTGCCGATGGAGGAATATACCCTAATTCGCCGCGGTCAAATCCGTTTGACGGGAGTTCATCACCGGTTGGCGGATCGAGCTTAATCTTTTCACCATTCTTATTTTCCAATTCATCAGTCATCGGGTTAAATGAAAGACTGCCGCTTAAAGCTAATACGGTTGTTAATTCAGGACTTGCAACAAATGCCAGTGTTTCAGGATTTCCGTCATTTCTTTTAGCAAAATTTCTATTAAACGAAGTTACAATTGTGTTTTTCTCCCCGGTTTCAATATCCATACGTTTCCACATTCCGATACAAGGTCCGCATGCATTTGCAAGTACCATTCCGCCGATATCTTCAAGCGATTTTAATTGTCCGTCCCGATCAATTGTAGCTCTAACCTGTTCTGAACCTGGTGTAATTGTGAATTGTGCTTTGGCTTTTAATCCTTTTGCCAACGCCTGCTTTGCAATACTGGCGGCACGGTCGATATCCTCGTAGCTTGAATTTGTACAGCTTCCTATTAATGCGACACTTATTTTATCGGGGTATCCTTTTTCTTTAACAGCTTCTTTCATTTTTGAAACAGGCCATGCAAGATCGGGAGTGAACGGACCATTTAAATGAGGTTCGAGCTCATCCAAATTAATTTCTATAACTTGATCGAAGTATTTACTTGGGTCATCATAAACTTCCTTATCTGATCGTAAGTTTTCAATATGCAAATCTGCCAAGTCGGCAACATCAGATCTATCGGTGCTTCTTAAATAGTCACTCATTTTTTTCCCGTACGCAAATAGGGAAGTAGTTGCGCCTATTTCCGCGCCCATGTTGCAAATAGTTCCTTTCCCGGTACATGAAATTGAATCAGCGCCTTCGCCAAAGTATTCTACAATTGATCCTGTTCCACCTTTAACGGATAAAATTCCGGCAACTTTTAGAATAACATCTTTTGGTGAAGTCCATCCATTTAATTTTCCAGTAAGATGAACACCTATGAGTTTAGGCCATTTCAATTCCCATGACATTCCGGACATAACATCAACGGCATCCGCACCGCCAACGCCAATTGCAACCATTCCCAGGCCGCCTGCATTAGGTGTATGCGAATCGGTGCCAATCATCATACCGCCGGGGAAAGCATAATTTTCGAGAACAACCTGGTGAATAATACCTGCGCCGGGTTTCCAAAATCCAACACCGAACTTTTTTGATACACTTTCGAGGAAATCAAAAACTTCTTTATTTTCATCTTTAGCACGAAGCAAATCATCCTTAGCGCCAACTTGTGCTTGAATTAGGTGATCACAATGAACGGTCGAGGGAACTGCTGTGGTTTTTCTCCCAGCATGCATAAATTGAAGAAGCGCCATTTGTGCCGTTGCATCCTGCATCGCAACTCTATCCGGGGATAAATCAACATAATCTTTTCCCCGTGTAAATTCACGTGTCGGCGTTTCCCATAGATGTGAGTAAAGAATTTTTTCTGCGAATGTCATTGGTCTATTTAAAACTTTTTTTGCAGCAGCCAGTTTTTCTGCTAAACTGGCATAAACTTTTTGAATCACATCAAAATTTTCAGCCATAATTTCTACCTCAAATTATTTTTATTTATCACATAAATTAATGAAAAAACGAGTTTAATGCTGAGTCTATTATATATTATCAAAACAAAAAAAATCGTAAAACAGTTTAGTAATTGGTTCGTCTAATAATTACTAATCATTTTATAAAAATAAAAACTGCATTCGATTTTGTTATCTTAAAATAAAAACATAAAAAAATAACGGAGAAGTTATGCGAAAACTCTCAATGCTTTTTCTTTTCATACCTGTTTTAATCTTTGGTTCGGGAAAATTATTTTTTGCAGAAGACCCGGCGCTTTCGCCTGATGGAAGCACAATCATATTTTCGTATGAAAATGATCTATGGAAAGTCAATAGCATCGGTGGAACGGCGCTGAGAATTACAGGGATGGAAGGTAGAGAATCAAACCCGGCTTTCTCACCAGATGGTAAATGGATTGCATTTACGGGGAGGCAGACAGGCAGTGCAGTTGTTTATATCATGCCCGTTGCTGGTGGCGAAATAAAACAACTTACATATCACAGCAGCGGTAGTATTGTTGAAGGATGGTCATGGGATTCTAAATTTATTTACTTCACATCGTCTCGCTACAACTCCTTAACCTCGTATAAAATATCAATTGACGGCGGTACACCGGTACGGCTGTTTGATCATTATTTCAACTGGGTGCATAATTTAGCGGAGCTTCCCGGCGGAAATGAATATTTGTTTAATGAATCATGGGAAAGTTATAGATTCCCGCAGCGTAAACGTTACAAGGGAGATTTTAATCCCGACATAAAATACTATAATACTCAAACTGATGAGTACAAACAATTAACTACTTACCGCGGCAAAGATATGTGGGCTACGGTTGATAAAACCGGTAAGATTTATTTTGTTTCAGATGAGGCAAACGATGAATATAATCTTTACACTTTTGAGAATGAAAATAAAGTTCAGTTAACAAACTTCAATAGTTCAATTAAGCGCCCCCGTGTAAGTGCGGATGGCAATAAAATTGTTTTCACAAAAGATTATCAAATCTATTGCTATGATGTAACTGAAAAAGAAACCAATTTAGTCGGCATCAAAACCTATCAAAACGAAACACTTCAATTAGAGCGGGAATTTGATATTGCCGGGAAGATAACCAATTACAATATCTCACCTGACAACAAAAAAATTGCATTCGTTTCACGCGGTGAATTATTTGTCTCGGATATTGAAGGAAAATTTATTCGGCAGATTGAAACAAATCCGAATGAAAAGATTGACGAATTGATTTGGTTAAAGGATAATAAAACAATTTTATTTACTCAGACAGTAAAGGGCTGGACAAACCTTTTCAAAATCAATGCAGATGGAACCGATACGGAAGAACAAATCACATTTGATGATCAATCAAACCGTGAGCTTCAATATAATTCGGATAGAACAAAAGCTCTTTATTTCAGTGGGAGGCACGAGCTGCGGATTATTGATTTGGAAAACATGGATAGCGAAACTATAGTGGAAGATGAATTTTGGGCGCTGGGTGCAACGGCGGCATATTTTTCCCCGGATGATAGATATGTTCTTTACACTGCAAATCGTGATTTTGAAGAGGACATTTTTGTTTATGATACTGAGAGTAAAGAGTCAAAACATATTACCAAAACCGGTGTAACGGAAACAGATCCTTTTTGGTCTGCTGATGGTAAATATATTTACCTTGCAACAAACAGGTATAAACCATCCTATCCTTTTGGATTAGATGATACTGAGATAATAAGAATCAAGCTGCAGAACACTGATGATGAATTTAAGAGAGATAAGTTTGATGATTTGTTTATCGAAAAAGAAAAAGATTCATCCGAGGTTCAAGTTGAAATTTCATTTGATGGCATGAATGATAGATGGGAATCGATAGTTGATTTTCCGGGCAGGCAGAATAGCCCTTACGTTATTACAAAAGATGATGAAACAACAATCCTCTATTCATCGAATCATGATAACGACGGCTGGGCATTATGGAAAACAGTACTGAAGCCCTTTGAATCCCCGAAGACCGAAAAGATATCCGGTGTAAAATCCGGTTCCACATTTATTTGGGGCGCTGATGACAAATATTATTTACTGGCAAACGGTGATATTTATACGCTCAATTTATCTTCAAATAAAGCAGAAAAGATTGATATGAAGTACAAGTTCAACAAAAACATTAAAGACGAGTTCACACAGATGTTTTATGAATCTTGGGCGCGTATGGATGAAAACTATTATGACGGCGATTTTCATGGAACGGATTGGAATAAAGTCCGTGATTATTATGAAAAGTTTTTACCTGAACTGAATAGCAGAGACAACTACAGAAGTCTGCTTAACGATATGCTGGGTGAATTAAATTCTTCACATCAAGGTTTTTATTCAAGCGGGGATGAAGAAGATGTTTTCTATAAAAACTCTACATACGAAACCGGGATAATTTATTCTGAAGAAAATCCTTATTCTGTTGAGCGTATTGTTAAGCGATCCTCTGTTGATAAAGAGGATAAAGAAATTAATCGAGGTGATTTACTAGTAGCTGTTGATGGTGTAAAGGTAGATGAGAGTGTAAATAGAAATTACTATTTCACAACAACAAGTATACCGGATGAAGTTGAACTTACATTCAAAAGAGGCGGAGAGGAGTTTACGACACTTGTTCATCCGCAGTCAGCCGGAAGTTTAAGCGGTAAGTTATATGATGAGTGGGTTGATTGGAATCAAAATTTTGTTGATGAAAAATCTGAGAAAAGAATCGCTTACATTCAGATGAAAAACATGGGCGGCGGATCGCTGAATGATTTTTATGTCGAGATTGCAAATGAAGCAATGTACAGAGATGCTCTTATTTTAGATTTGCGGTACAACACAGGCGGTAACGTTCATGATAAAGTGTTGCAGTTATTAAGTCAGAAGCCCTATCTAAATTGGAAATATCGCGACGGTCAATTGGCGAACCAGCCGAATTTTAGTCCCGCCGGCAAACCGATCGTACTTTTGATAAATGAACAGTCGCTGAGTGATGCCGAGATGACGGCGGCAGGATTTAAAGAACTGGGACTTGGTACAATCATCGGAACCGAAACTTACAGGTGGATAATTTTTACATCCGGAACCGGATTGGTCGATGGTTCATTTATGAGGCTTCCTTCATGGGGATGCTATACTCTTGACGGAAAAGATCTTGAAATGAATGGAGTTGAACCTGACATTTATGTGAAAACCACTTTTCACGACAGGCTCAATGAGAATGATCCGCAACTAAAAAAGGCTGTTGATTACATCCTGGAAAAATTATAATTATCATAACTCCCCGGGATTATTTATTCTCGGGGAGCTGTTTAAAAATTGATTCGAAAACTTGGAATAATTACATGATCAAAATTAGTAAATTCACATCTGAATCATGGGGCTGAAACCTGCGATGTTCGTTGTAATTAATATTATAGCCGGAATTACCGCTTTTCTTCTTCTCTACTTTTCGATTTTTCTTTTAATCACAAAGCGTGGTAAAAAGTTAAATAAGATTTTACTTTCAGCTTTCCTTTTTGCAAATGCAATTTACATACTGAATTTTATACTCAACAATTTTCCAAAAGTATTCATCGACTCAACGCCGTATCTATTTCATATTGGAGAAGATTTTGGCTTTCTCTTTGGACCGTTTCTTTACTTTTATACGTTAAGCCTGGTATTTAAAAATTTTTCGCTGAATAAAAATCATCTTATTCATTTCATACCTTTCACAATGGCAATACTGTTTCATTTATTTACATTCCACTTTAGATCAATAGAAATTCAACAGCAGATTTTATTATCTACCGGTTATTACCCGCCTTTGTTTAACAAGTTTTTTTACTCTTTGATGAATATTCAATTGCTTATTTATATGTATCTGTGCTTAATTCAGCTTAAGCATTATTCTATGGTTATAAAAAATCATTACTCGGAAATTGAAAAGCAGAATTTGTCATGGTTATCTATGATTGTTTTTGCTTTCTTTTTCATGTGGATTGTTGATCTTTCCAGCTTTATAATTTTACTTATAGATGCTGATGGCTGGAATATAATCACTTATACTACGTTGATTTCACTTTCCATTAACTTTGTATTTGCAAATTATATTATCTATAAAGGATTGGAGCACCCGGAACTATACAGTGGAATTGAAAAAATGCAAGCTGTAAAATATCAGAAATCTACACTAACTGAGAATGAAAAGAATAATATTGCGCATAAGATCCGGGAACACTTGGATAATCATCAAACCTATCTTGATCCGAACTTAACTTTAAATGATTTAGCAGAGGCAATAGAAATAAATTCAAAGTATGTTTCTCAAGTTATTAACGAAAAGCTGGGTAAGAATTTTTTTGATTTAATTAATTCGTACAGAGTTGAGTACGCCAAACTTTTAATCAAAAAGAATTCAGATAAATCAACAGTTCTTGAAATTTTATATGAATCCGGTTTTAATTCAAAATCGGTATTCAACTCCGTTTTTAAAAAGTTCACAGGTAAAACTCCTACCGAGTATAAAAAATCAACACAAACCTATAAAAAATAGTACTAATTCTTCAGTTCGGACGACAACATGCATTTCAATTTATAAATTTGCATCATTTTATAATATTTAATTTGGAGAATTGCCCGATGAATAAATTAATCACGTTTTCTATTATTCTACTAATATACTGCACAACCGCAATTGCCGGAATTTTGAAAGTTCCGGAAGATTATTCTACAATACAGGAAGCAATAAATGCAGCAATTAATGGCGATACGGTGCTTGTTTCGGAGGGAACTTATTTCGAGAATATCAATTTTAAAGGCAAAGGTATAACTGTCGGCTCGGAATTTGTAACAGACGGCGATGTAACTCACATAGCTGAAACGATTATCAATGGAAGTCTACCGGCACATTCCGATACTGCAAGCTGCGTTTTATTCATAAATAGTGAGGATTCCTCCGCGGTGTTGGAAGGATTTACAATTACCGGGGGTAGAGGAACAAAGTGGCTTGACGAACACGGTGCCGGAACATATTATGAAGGCGGCGGGATTTTAACTGCATTCAGTTCTCCGACAATCAAACATAATATAATAAGAGAAAACGAAGCGATTAAGAAGGCTAGGTTTACCGAAAGCGCCGGAGGCGGCGGTATTAGGTGCGGGGACGGGAATCCGAAGATTATCGGTAATATTATAATAGCTAACAAAGGTATGTACGGCGGTGGAATTGTAATGAATTACTCCGAAGGGACGATTAAGAATAATTTAATTTATAATAACACAGTCGGTGAATATGCATCGGCTCCAACTTACGGCGGCGGTGGAATTTGGCTTAATCAATGCAGTTCAATTTTAATTGAGAATAATACTATTGTTGAAAATTCATCAAGCGGAAGCGGCGGTGTTGCAGGGCAGGGGGGTGGAATTTTAGTTTGGGGATCAAATGCTGCTATACGTAACAATATCTGCTGGGGAAATAGTCAGGATAACGGAACTCAAATTTCTAAAGTGAGCGGTACGGTTGAAGCGTCATACAATGACGTTGAAGATGGGTTTGAAGGAGATAATAATATTAGTGAAAACCCTTCGTTTGCTTCAATGAATTTTTACTTAGCCGGTGATTCGCCGTGCATTGATGCGGGCAGCCCGGATGAAATTTTTTATGATCCGTTTGACGGTTCCGCTGCAATTTTTCCATCTATGGGAACAGAAAGAAATGATATGGGCGCTTACGGCGGACCGATGAGATTCCCATTTCCCGATAATATAGTTTCTGTTGATGAAAAAAAAAGTGAAGTTATAAATGAATTTGAACTCTTGCAAAATTATCCGAATCCGTTTAATCCTACAACAGTAATTAGTTTTCAAGTTCCGGCAGCGGGTAAAGTGGAACTCAAAGTTTATGATATGTTGGGGAGTGAAGTAGCTGCTATAATTAATGAAAGAAAATCAGCGGGAAATTATAATGTGGAATTTAACGCAAGAGGTTTATCCAGTGGTGTGTATTTCTATCAGTTAAAAACAGATAATTTTATTGATATTAAGAAAATGATCTTAATCAGGTAGAGTGCTGTTGATTATAAAAAAATGCTAATAGATAACAGGCGGCAGACAAACCGCCTGTTAATTTCCTAAGCTAAGATTATCTACATTTCTCAATTAAATTAGAATATAATTTTTTAATCGTAATGAAGGAATGAAATTCAAATTAATTGATTCTTCTTGTTAAGAAAAAAAATATCAATGAAAAATAAGAAAGCAATTAGCGCTATAGATATTTCGTTTTAGATGATGAGCAAAAGAGAATTACAGGACACTCATAACATCAAGAGCAAACAGAGTGCATTTTTTTTAACAAGAATCTTAATTGAGTTATGAATACAATTCTCCTTCAACCAATTCACAAATAATATGTGCAACGGTTATATGTCCTTCTTGAATTCTCTGTACGTTTTTGGATGGAATTGTTATAGATAAATCAACAATGTTTTTAAGTTCACCGCCTGAACCGCCGAGGAGTGCGATAGTTTTCATATTTTTTGATTTCGCCATTTCAACAGCTTTAATAACATTAGCAGAATTTCCGCTTGTCGAAATTCCCAAAAGTATATCCCCTTCTGCTCCTAAACCCTGTACATTGCGGGCAAACACGTTTTCGAATCCAATGTCATTGCCGCCTGCGGTTAAATTAGAAGTATCGGTAGTGAGTGCAATTGCCGGCATTGCAGGTCGATCAATGTCATGACTTAACCGTATCATAAATTCGGTTGCGATGTGTTGTGCATCGGCAGCGCTACCGCCGTTTCCACATAGAAGTAATTTGTGTCCGCTTTGAATTGACTTGGTAATTAACTCAACTGCATTTAAAATCTCAGCAGAACATGTTTGTTCAATTTCGAGTTTAACCTGTGAGCTTTCAAATAAGGATTCAGTAATAAATTTTTGTTTGTTCATAAACTACCTTTCAGAATATTTAACCACGACACACTAACAGTTATTGAATTTTATCTTCAAATATATCGTTTTCAATTTGGTTGGTTTTTTCAAATCGATAAATTAAAAATGATTTAATTCACTCTTATGTTCATCAAATAAAATAGATTAATTACTCGCTTACTTATTATGAATTGCTTCGGCAAATTCTTTTATTCTTTCCCAATTGTCATCATCTTCAAAAAAGTTACCTGTTACAATTATTTTTGCTCCGCATTTAACTTTTTCACTTGCTGTGTTACTGTCACGAATTCCGCCACCGACGATAACCGGAATCTCGCATTGGGATGAAACTAATTTTATCATTTCGTTGGGAACAGGATTATCAGCGCCGGAGCCTGCTTCCAGGTAAACGAGTTTCATTCCCATGTATTGCGCGGCAAGTGCGGTAGCTGCTGCAATTTCGGGTTTATGTCTAGGTATCGGTTTGCTTCCGCTCATATATTCGGCAGTTGTAACTTTGCCCGATTCAATCAACATATAGCCGGTTGAGATGGGTTCAATTCCGAATTTTTTAATCGAAGGCGCTGCCATTATATGTTTACCGATTATTTGATCTGCATTCCTGCCGCTGATTAATGAGATGTATAAAAGTGCATCCGCAGCAGGCGAAACCTGACTCACACTTCCCGGGAAAATTATAACCGGAATATTACTATGCTTTTTAATTGCTTCAATTGATTCATCCAAATTTCCACTAAGCATTAAACTGCCGCCGATTAAAAATGCGTCAACCCCGGCAGATGCGCAGATGCCGGCAAATTTCTCGGACTTTTCAACAGGCATTTTATCCGGGTCAATCAACAGGAGATATGCAGCCCCCTTTTTATTTATTACATCCAGCAAATAATTGTAAATATTCATAAGTAGATTACTTAATCCTCGTGAATAGAATTGTGAAAGATAATAAAGTTTGTTATAATTCTCATCATAAACATATTATTTGGAATTATTCCAGTTATGAAAAAGAAGATTAAAAAAGAAGAGAAACAAGTTTTTCCTGTATTCTGCGATTATTCATGTCAATTCGCCGACTTTACAGATCCGGACGCAATCGGTGCATGCCGGAAAGATTTAGCCGTTTGGTGCGATTACTTCAAAAGATACAATAATAAGCACAATAAGTGTTTCGGCGCTAAGTGAGTTAATTCTCACATGCGGAGCTTAATTCGCCGACTAACTCTAATGTTTTATTATATTCGCCGTTATAATTAAAAAGTGATTTAATCACTGCACTGCCAACAATTACTCCATCGCTAAACTGTGAAAACCTTTTTATACTTTCACCGCTGGAAATCCCAAAACCTATGAGCATTTTATTCTTTTTAATTAATGAATACGTCCGCTTTATGTTTTCAATTACATCTTCACTGAATTTATCACGAGAGCCGGTGATCCCGACAACACTCACACAATAAACGAACCCGGTGCTCAGCTCATCAATTTTATTTATTCGTTCTTCAGGCGATGTCGGTGTTGTTAATAATATTTTATCGAATCTATTTAGATCATCTGTAAAAAAATCATTGTATTCTTCAATAGGAACATCGGGAATGATTAAACCGTCAACTCCGGAATCAGACGCAGCCTTCGCAAATTTTTCCAAACCGAATCTATAAACCGGATTCGAAGAGCTCATTAGTAATACTGGTATGTTTTTTTTCGATTTAATTTCTTTTATAAAATCCAATGAATTTTGTAAGGTTATGTTTTGATTTAGAGACTCGGTAAAAGAAGATTGAATCACTGGTCCGTCTGCAAGCGAATCGCCGAAGGGAACTCCAATTTCAAGCATATCGGCACCGGCATCAATAACGTCACATGCCAAATCAACAAATTCAGCTTTGTTCGGAAAACCGGCTGTTAAAAAAATTGAGAGCGCTTTTCTATTATTCTTGTTCAATTTTTCAATATGGTTTTGTATAAAACTCATTCGAACTTACTCCCAAGTTTTTGAATAATTGTGTTTAGATCTTTATCGCCCCGCCCGCTTGTATTTACTATTACAATTTCCCCGGGTGAAGTCTGCGGCATAAGTTTTTCGAGATGGGCAAACGCATGAGCAGTTTCCAGGGCGATCAAAATTCCTTCTTTTTCCGAGACTCGAACAGTGGCTTCTAGCGCTTCATCATCGGTTACAGAAAAATACTTTGCACGTTTAATATCTTTGAGAAAACTATGCTCAGGTCCAACACCGGGATAATCCAAACCGGCAGATATTGAATGAACCTCCGCAACCTGCCCGTTATGATTTTGAAGCAGATAAGTTTTCATGCCCTGAAAAATTCCTTCGGAACCCAGCGTTAAAGTAGCGCAGTGTTTATTAGATTGAATCCCGTATCCACCCGCTTCAATTCCAATAAGTTCCACTTCTTTCTCATCAACGAAGGGATAGAAAATACCGACTGCATTGGAACCGCCTCCGACACATGCCAGGATGTAATTCGGAAGTTTATTTTCCTTTTCCAAAATTTGTTCTTTTGTTTCGATTCCAATTACGGATTGCAGATCGCGCACAATCATTGGGTAGGGATGAGGACCAACAACCGATCCGATTATGTAATGCGTATCCCGAACATTTGTAACCCAATCTCTGATTGCTTCATTTGTTGCATCTTTCAGTGTCCGGCTGCCTGCTGTTACCGGAATTACTTCAGCACCGAGCATTTTCATTCTGAATACATTCAGCGATTGTCTTTCAACATCAACCTCACCCATATAAACTATACATTTCAATCCGAACTTTGCGCAAACCGTAGCAGTTGCAACTCCATGCTGCCCAGCGCCGGTCTCGGCAATTATTCTTGTTTTACCGAGTCTTTTTGCAATTAATATCTGACCAAGCGCATTATTCATTTTATGAGCGCCGGTGTGACAAAGATCCTCCCGCTTCATATAAATTTTAGCTTTGCCGTAATGTTCAGTTAACCGTTTTGCAAAGGTCAATGGAGTGGGTCTGCCGTTGTAATCTTTTTGAAGATCATTTAATTCACTTAAAAACTCAGTCTCGTTTTTAAGCTGTTTATAAGTTTCCTCCAATTCGGATAATGCACTCATCAATGTTTCCGGTACATACCGACCGCCGAACTTACCATATTTGCCGGATGAATCGGGGTAGTTGTAATTCGGTTCTATCATAATTTTAGTTCCTTGTTTACAATTGGCGCTAACTCACTCAATTTGTTAAGCAGCTCTTTAAACTTCTTGGGTGTAAGCGATTGATACCCATCGGATAGAGCGCTTTCCGGTTTGTGATGTACTTCTATCATTAATCCGTCTGCGCCCGAAGCTACGGCTGCTAATGCCATGTTCGGTACCTTATCACCGATACCTATACCATGTGACGGATCGACAATAATTGGTAAATGTGAATTTTGTTTTATTACAGGAATCGCATTTAAGTCAAGTGTGTTTCGAGTTGATGTTTCGAATGTTCGGATACCGCGCTCACATAAAATAACATTATAATTATTTTGCGACAGTATGTATTCGGCGCTCAACAGTAAATCCTCAACTGTTGCAGACATGCCGCGTTTTAATAGAATTGGTTTGCCTGTCTTGCCGGCTTCTTCAATTAAAGTAAAGTTCTGCATATTGCGGGCGCCTATCTGAATAATATCAGCCGCTTCACTTACAATACCAAGGGTTCCGGGATTTAATACTTCGGTTACTATCTTCATTCCAAGTTCTTTCTTAACTTCGAGCAGATATTCAATTCCTTTCTCTTTCAAACCTTGAAATGAATACGGACTGCTGCGCGGTTTGTATGCACCGGCGCGTAAAAATTTAATTCCCATTTCTTTTAACTGTCCGGCAATATCGAATATTTGGTCACGGCTTTCCACCGAACATGGTCCGGCAATTATCATTAATTCTTTATTCCCAACTTTCGCGCTGCCGAAATCAATAACCGTATCTTCGTTTTTCATCTGTCTGCTAACGAGTTTATATTTCTTTGTAACTCTAACAACTTCCTGCACGGATGGCATTAGCTGAAAATCCTCATCATTTAATTTGTTTGTAGGACCTGTTATTCCGATTGCAAGTTTTGAAGCTCCCGGAATTACATGAGGTACGCAGCCATTTGATTTGACCTTATCTTTTACGTTTTCGACATCTTTATCCGGGGAATCGAGTCCCATTATTATCAACATTATATTCTCCTTAATTCATTAAATAACTTCATAAATGATTTTACTTTTGCATGATCTTTTTTGCCGGGTGAAGATTCAAGAGAGGATGAAAGATCAATAGCCGCCGGTTTTATATCCCTAAAAATAAACTCGATATTTGATTCGGAGATCCCCCCGGCTAGAATAATTTTGTTTTTTATGTTTCCCGGTATCAAGTTCCAATCGAACTTATTACCGGTTCCGCCGAACTCTTTTGCATCATATGCATCAAGCAGAAGATGGGTTTTATAATCATCGAGTAAATCGAAATTAAAATTTCCATTTACTCTAAAGCTTTTTATTACAGGCAGATTAATCCGTGTTATGTATTCAGGGGATTCATCCCCATGAAGCTGTACTGCGTTTAAACCGGATTTATTTGATATTTCATTTACTTCTTTCATTTCCATGTTCACAAAAACCCCGACCTTCATCACAAGTGGGGGAAGCTGTTTGATAATTTTAACTGCTGTTTCATAATGAATGAATCGCTTACTGTTTTCATGGAAAATAAATCCAAGCGCATCACAATCATTATCAATACATATAAGCGCATCATCAAGATTTGTTATTCCGCAAATTTTAACTTTCATTATAGCACCATCTTTTCATTTCATTTACGCTGTTTTCAATGTTTTCAGATCTCATAAAATGTTCTCCGACTAAAACTGCATCTATGTCTGAAGTTTTCAAAAATTTAATGTCGGATTCATTACCTATTCCCGATTCGGAGACAACTAGAATATCGCTTGGGAGGTTATCCTTTATAAGTTTGGTAGTTTTCAAATCCACAGAAAAGTCTTTTAGATTTCTATTGTTTACTCCAATCAATTTATTCAGCGTAAAATCAATTTTCTCTAATTGATTATCCGAGTGTAATTCAAGCAAAACCTCCAAATCATTTTCGATTGCCGCATGAGTTAAGTCATTGATTTGCATTTTTGATAAAACTTCACAAATAAGCAGAACAAAATCAGCTCCGTTAGATTTCGCTTCAAGAACCTGGTATTCGTCAATTATAAAATCTTTTCTGAGCAGGGGAATTTGTTTAATCCCAGCGATATCATTCAGAAATTTAATTGAGCCCTGGAAAAAATTTACGTCAGTTAAAACCGAGATTGCCGAAACACCGGCATTAATATATGCATCCGCAACCTGCATGTGATTGAAATTGTCACGGATAGTTCCTTTTGAGGGGCTGGCTTTTTTTATCTCGGCGATTATGGATATATTTTCTTCTGATCTAATTTTTGCGGAGATACTTAAGCCGGGTTTACTGAAATATTCGGAATCACTAAAGGATGATAAAGTGTATTTCGATCTCAGTATTTTTACTTCTTCTTTTTTCACTTCAATTATTTCATCAAGAATTTTCATTTATGTTTATCACCAAATTCTTTCAACTCTTTTAATTTTTGCAAAGTTTTTCCGGATTGAATAGACTCTTCAGCAATCTCTCTGCATTCATTCAAATCATCTGATATACCGGATACTTTTAATGCCAGCGCGGCATTTGCAGCCACAACATAGTAAGGTGCGTTTTTTTCTTTTTCATTGAAAATGCTGTTTATTATTTCTGCATTTTCTTTTGCAGACCCGCCCTGAAGCTGTGAAAGATTTAATTTAGGAAAGCCGAAATCCTCATGTGTAAGTTGATAAAGATACATTGAGTTATGATTTATTGTTTCGATTACGTTGCTTGTATTGGTTAATGTGATTTCATCATACCTGTTTTCGGTACAAATAAAACATACCTTATCCATCTCTAATAATTTCACTGCTTCCGACATAAGTTTGGCGGTGTTCTCGTTGAAAGTACCGATTAGCTGTTTCCTAGTCCGAGCCGGATTTGTAAGCGGTCCGAGTATATTAAATATTGATCTAAACTCAAGTTCCTTTCTAATCGGTGCTACATGCGCCATTGCCGGATGATACAGAGGAGCGAACAAAAATGCGATACCGATTTCATTTAATGCTCTCTCGGAAAGTCCGGGAGAAAGCTGTACGTCTACTCCAAGCTCGTGAAGAACATCCGAACTGCCGCTTTTACTTGAAATCGATCTATTGCCGTGCTTAGCAACTTTTACTCCCGATCCTGCTGCAACAAAAGATACGGCTGTTGAAATGTTAAATGTCCCGGAGCCATCGCCGCCTGTACCGCAGACATCAATTACCCGCTCGTCATCACATTTTATCGGTATAACTTTTTCGCGCATCGCTTTAACGAAGCCGGCAACTTCTTCGCTTGATTCGCCTTTCATTTTTAAGGCTGTAAGAAGTGATGCGATTTTTGAATTATTTTCATTGCCGCTCATAATAGAATACATCACATTATAAGATTCATCGAAGGTTAAGTTGATACCGTTAATTACTTTTTCTAATTGCTCTTTCATTTTTTCTCCGGGAAATGATCTTCTAAGTACAGCCAATTTTTAATTAAGTTTTCACCTTGCGGAGTGAGAATTGATTCGGGATGAAATTGAATTCCTTCAACCGGAAATTCTCTGTGACGGATTCCCATTATCACACCTTCATCGGTGGTTGATGTAATAATTAAATCATCCGAAAAATAATTTCTATCAATTACTAATGAATGATAACGCCCCGCGGTAAAGTTTTGTTCTATTGACTTATAAATGGTTTTGCCGTCATGTTGAATAAGTGATGTTTTACCGTGCATCAGGGTCGGTGCGTTTGAAATTTTGCATCCGAAAGAAATACCGATCGCTTGATGACCCAAACATACGCCCAGCACAGGAATTTCCTTGCCAAGTTGCTGAATAATATCAAGTGAAACCTTTGAATCTTCAGGTCTGCCGGGTCCGGGTGAAATAATTATTTTATTAATATTCATTTTGCGGATTTCATCAACAGTCACCTTATCGTTACGCTTTATAATCAAGTCTTTGGTGAATTTACCAACAAGCTGAACAAGGTTATATGTAAACGAATCGTAATTATCAATTATCAATATTTTCATCTATCACCTCTGCGTATTCAAGCGCCTTAACCAAAGCTGCTGATTTATTTTTAATTTCTTTCAATTCCAATTCAGGTTTGCTGTCGGCGACAATGCCCGCGCCCGCCTGCCAATATATTGATTTACCTTTTGTGAACATTGTTCGAATTGCGATGCACATATCCATGTTCCCGTTAAAATCTATGTAACCAACCGCTCCGGCATATATGCCGCGTTTCAATTGTTCGTATTCGTTTATTAATTGAATGGCTCTGATTTTAGGAGCGCCCGAAACGGTTCCGGCAGGAAAACTTGCACGGAATGCATCAATACAGTCGAATTCATTTTTAAGTTTACCTTCAACCCGGGAAACCAAATGCATTACATGAGAAAAGCGGTGCACGTTCATTTCTTCTGTTACTTTTACCGTATCAAAATCGCATACTCTTCCGAGATCATTGCGGGCAAGATCAACAAGCATAACATGTTCGGCAATTTCCTTCGGATCATTTTTTAGATCCTCTTCCATGTTCAAATCGTCTTCAAAAGTTTTTCCTCGTCTTCTTGTTCCGGCAATCGGAAGGATGGCTGCTTTACCGTTTTTTACTTTTAATAAATCTTCCGGTGAGGTTCCGATTACAGACAATTCATCATTATGTTCAATGTAGTACATATAAGGCGAAGGATTAATCATACGTAACGCGCGGTAAACATTAAACTGATCACCGGTGAATGCCGAAGAAAATCTTTTAGATAATACCAATTGAAATACATCGCCGTTAAAAATATTCTTCTTTGCCTTTTCAACAACTTTACTGAATTTCTCTTTATCGAAATATTCTTCGTTTCCTTCGGATATTTTGAAATCGGATTTGTAATTTATAGGCATCTGTAAGTTTTCTCTCAGCAATTTTAATTTGTGCTTCGCTTCGTCGAATTGGATCTGCAATGATTTTGACTTATCGACAAATACATTCTGAATAAGTATTATTTGATGTTTATAATGATCGAAGGCAATAACCGAATCAAACAATCCTAATAATGAGTCGGGTAAATCGAGTTCATCCACTCCGTCGAATTCAATAACATCTTCAATCTGCGATATACTTTCGAATCCAATATATCCAATCAATCCGCCGGTGAAATCGGGCAGTTCATCAACAACTGCAGCTTTGTACTTATTCGATAATTGTTTCAAATGATCAAAGAGATTTTCATCTACTTGATTGGAACTATCACTTTCGGTTATAGTTAATTTGCCGTTGTTATCTATTATTATTTTATTTGGATTAGTTCCAATGAATGAATACCTGGCTAATCTCCCAATACCTTCAACCGATTCAAATAAAAAGTTGAAATTATGCTGGTGTCTAATCTTCAGATATGCCGAAACAGGTGTGAGCATATCGGCGGTTATTTTTTCATAAACCGGAACGATGTTATAATTATCTGCCAATTCATTAAAACTTTTGAAATCCATAAATTCTCCTAAAAACAAAAAACCCCTCTCAGTGATACTAAGAGGGGTTTGGTAAATATTATTCTCTATTTTATTCACTGATCCAACAATGTTACGACATAAACCACCACCATGCCCAGTTGGACCAACTTGTTTTGCTGTTATATGTTCCTTTATTATTAATCATAACCATTGCGAATATATATAAACCTTAGTAATGATGTCAAGATAAAATTCTCTGCATCAATTAATTATTTCATACTAAGAGCAATTCTGCCCTTATCAATATCGATGTTCATAACAGTCACATCAATAACATCTCCAACACTTACGATTTCGAGCGGATGTTTAATAAATTTATTTGCCATTTGCGAAATGTGAATTAGTCCGTCCTGTTTAACACCGATATCAACAAATGCACCGAAGTCAACAATATTACGCACAGTACCTTTCAATTTCATGCCTTCCTGTAAATCCTCCATCTTAAGTACATCACTCCGCAGGATTGGTTTGGGCATCTCTTCTCTCGGATCGCGCCCAGGCTTTTCAAGGTCTTCAAGAATATCTTCAAGTGTTGGCTCTCCAACCCCAATCGTTTCTGCAACTTTAAGCTTGCCTTCTTTATCGACAAACATTCCAACAAGTTTACCTTTTTGTTTTATCTCATCAAGTTGTACGCTGCAGAGATTAAGCAGTTTCTGGGCAGCTTCATATGACTCGGGATGAATAAAGGTATTATCAAATAAAATTTCACCGTTTGATATTTTCAAAAAACCTGCTGCCTGTTCAAATAATTTTGCACCGACTCCCTTTACATCCATTAATTGATGCCTATTTGTAAACCGCCCAATAGATTCACGATGCGAAATAATATTATTGGCAATCCTACTGTTTAATCCGGATACGTGAGTTAAAAGGGAAGATGATGCAGTGTTCAAATCAACGCCGACATAATTAACACAACTAACAATAACATCATCAAGTTTTTTAACCAGCATTTTCTGATCCACATCGTGCTGGTAAAGACCGACACCAATTGACTTTGGATCGATTTTTACCAATTCAGCCAGCGGGTCCAGCACGCGTCTGGCAATCGAAATATTTCCTCTTTGACTTGCTTCGAGATCAGGGAACTCATGCTTTGCAATAGCCGATGCTGAATATACGGAAGCTCCGGCTTCATTAATAATCAAGTAATGGCAGTTAAGATTATTCTCGTTGATTATTTCAGCAACCAGAAGTTCTGTTTCCCTGCTCGCAGTACCGTTGCCGATTGCAATCAGTTCAACTCCATATTTATTTACGAAATCAACTATTCTCGTTTTTGCATCACCTGTTCTTTTCTGCGGGGGATGCGGATATATTGTTGCGCCGTCAATGTATTTGCCGGTTTTATCAATTATCGCAATTTTTGAACCTGATACAAAACCGGGATCAATGCCCATAATAATTTTATCAATTGGCGGCTGAAGTAATAACTGTCTAAGATTCGATGCAAAAATTTCAATTGCATGCAAATCGGCAATATCGGTTAAGTGATTTCGAACCTCCCGTTCAATCGAAGGATAAACTAAACGTGTGAATGAATCATCAACAACTTCATTTAATAAATCGATAAAAACAGATTCTTCATAATCGAAGTATGTTTCAAATATATTTTGAAGTACTCCGGGTTTATCATAACTCAGAATCACTTTCAGAAACTTTTCTCGCTCACCTCTATTTATCGCCAAGGTTTGATGAGGTTTTATTTTGCTCAATTCAATTTTAAAATCATGATAAACTTCATAAACATCTTTTTTATTGGGGGCAGTTTCACCAACTTTAACATTGCTCTTCTGCGAAACAATCTGTGCCTGCTCAAGTAAAAATTCGCGAACAACTTGACGCACATCGGCATCTTCGCTGATCATTTCTGCAATAATATCCATTGCTCCTTGTATTGCATCATCAATGCTGACGACCTCTTTTTCTTCATCAATATATTTTGCAGCTTCTTCATCCAGAGAGCCTTTGAATTTCGGGTTATCCAAAATAAATAATGCAAGGGGTTCCAATCCTTTTGCTTTCGCAACGGTTCCTCTTGTTTTTCTCTTTGGCTTGTACGGCAGATATAGATCCTCTACTTCTTGGAGTTTTAATGAGTCTTCAATTTTCTTCCGGAGTTCATCAGTCAGTTTCCCCTGTTCATCGATACTGTTGAGTACTGTTTTTTTTCTATCTTCAAGAAGGTTTAAATATGTCAGGCGTTCTTCAATATTCCGTAAATCATCTTCATTTAATCCGCCCGTTTTTTCTTTACGGTAGCGCACAATAAAAGGTATTGTTGCTCCTTCACCGAAAAGTGTAATAACTTGATTAATTTGATCAATTTTTATGTTCAGCTCATTTGATATAACATTCGGGATGTTCAGCATTCTTTATTACCTCGCAAATTTTTGATCGACAAAACAAATATTTATTGAGCACTTAATCAACTTGAAAAAGATATGATTTTTATTAAGAGCACGGAAATCATTAACTTTGTAATGAAAATCATAACAAAAAATATAGGGATATTATGGATAAAGTAATTGTTTATCAAAAACCGACATGTACAACAAGCAGGAAAGCAGTAAAAAAATTGGAAGAAATGGGGATCGAATTTCAAAAAGTAAATTACTATGATGTTCCGTTCACAAAAAATAAGTTAAAAACGCTGCTGAAGAAAGCAGATTTAAAACCTGAAGCTATTCTTCGAAAGAAAGCAAAAGAGTACAAAAATTTTGATTTCAAAAACAAAAATTATACAAAAGATCAACTACTTGATTTCTTTGTTAAGTACCCTGATTTAATCGAACGTCCCATTATTGAAAAAGGCGAAAGGGCGGTTCTGGCAAGACCAGTAGAAAAAATCGATGAATTGTTTTAACCGATTTTAATAAATTATATTTGCTTCTATTGGTCTCTTTGCACTATTTTAGAAGACATTTTTGAACATAAACTTCAAGTAATCTACCGGTGTTATGAAAAATTTCTTTGTGTGGTTTTTAGCTTTCATTATTACAGCATCATCAGCAGTTTATCAAAGATTAACAGGCCCAACCTACCCGATATCCGGGGAGCAAACGGTATTAAATCAAAAGATTGAATATAAGTTCCTAACTTCAATGGGCGGTGATGATGATGCGGATGTCAGAGTTACAGTCCCGGATAATAATATCGAAGGGAAACTTTTCTGGAAAAGATATAAAACATCAGATGATTGGACAATTCAAAACATGGAACGTGACGGGGATACATTGTTTACCGCACTTCCGAATCAACCTCCCGCAGGTAAATTACGGTATTATGTAGAGCTTACTTCCGCCGGTCAAAATTTAAAATTACCACCCGGTGACGATGTGGTTATAAGATTCAAAGGTGAAGTGCCGACTTTGATTTTGATATTGCATGTGATTGCAATGTTCGGATCAATGCTTCTTTCAACTCGAACCGGTTTGGAGTTTTTCCGCAAAGAACCGAAGTTAAAGAATCTTACATTATGGACGATAGGATTTTTACTCGCCGGCGGTTTTATACTGGGACCGATTGTTCAAAAATATGCTTTTGATGCTTATTGGACCGGCTTCCCATTTGGTTATGATTTAACCGATAACAAAACACTTATCGCATTGGTCGGATGGCTGATTGCATATTTTATGTATAAGAGATCCGAAAAGCCGAAGAACTGGGCTTTGTTTGCTTCGATTCTTTTATTGCTGATATTTATGATTCCCCATAGCGTGATGGGCTCTGAACTGGATTATGAAAAACTAGATAAAGAAAAATCTAAAACTGAAATTCAACTAGAAGAATAACAGGTGAAAAATGAAATCATTATTAAAATCATTCTGCATTTTAACACTACTTACGGGTATTGTTTTCGGTCAATTGGATTCCCAAACATTTCTATCTTTAAAGCAGACAGGTGTTGAGGAATTCATTCAGGCGCACCCGGACCATGACGGACGCGGAACTATCGTATTTATTTTTGATACCGGTGTTGATATGGGCGTTGAAGGTTTACTAAAAACAACTACCGGCGATGTTAAAGTTATTGATGTGCAGGATTTTACAGGTCAGGGAGATGTTAAATTTTTTGAAGCAGATACCGATGAGGAAGATGGCATTAATTATTTTGTAAATGAAGATGAAAATATGAAGGTGGCAGGGGCAGGCAAACTTGATTTGAATCCTATTGATGAAGAATATTACATCGGAGTGCTTCCGGAAAAATTATGGTTGAATTCCGGTTCCGGAGCTTCGGATGTGAATAACAACGGAACGAAAGATGATTTGTTTTATTTCGTTACATTCAAAACAGGTACGGCGGGAAGTGAATATTGGGTAGTTTATTTTGATAGTAACGGTGACGGTGATCTATCGGATGAAAAACCTCTTCGCGACTACAAGGTAAATTATGATGCTTTCAATATTGAAACGGCGGAAGGTCTGGCTCCCTTTACAATGGGATTAAATATTTTTCCCGATGAACAGAAAGTTAATTTCTTTTTTGATGACGGTGCACATGGGACTCATTGTGCGGGAATTTCAACCGGCTACCAAATTGGCGGAGTAGATTTTAACGGTGTTGCTCCCGGGGCAAATGTGATCGGCTGCAAACTGGGAAATAATAATTTTGCCGGAGGCGCGACTGTTACTGAAAGTATGAAGAAATGTTTTTTATATGCCGATAAAATTTCAAAAGAAACCGGAAAACCTTGTGTGATTAATATGAGTTTTGGAATCGGGTCGGAAATTGAAGGCAGAGCCGAAATGGAAAAATTTATTGAAGAACTTACCACGGAAAATCCTTATTTATATGTATGTACATCAAACGGTAATGAGGGTCCCGGTTTATCCACCAGCGGATTACCGGCAGCAAGCTGGGCGGTTTTTTCTTCAGGGGCAGTTCTCACTACTCAGGTCGGAAGCGATATGTACGGCGCTACTCTGCCTGACGATATTATTCTTCATTTCAGTTCCAGGGGCGGAGAGGTTAGTAAGCCGGATGTAGTTTCACCCGGAGCCGCTGCATCAACTATTCCAAACTTCAGCAGGGGAGACCGCATGTGGGGAACTTCGATGGCATCACCATATTCAGCCGGTATCATGTCGCTGTTGTTAAGTGCTGCAGTTCAAGAATATCCCGATATAAAAGTTCCATCACAATTTTTATATAAAGTTGTTAGAGAGAGCGCAGTCAAAATTGAAGGTTATGAAGCGATTGATCAAGGCGGCGGATATGTAAATATTGTCAATGCTTACGAGCTGCTGAAAAAATATATTGATGCCGGTGAACTGAATAATTATGAAACTTACAAAATCAGTTCTTTAGCACCGAACATGCCCGATAATTCCGCACCCAATCTTTACATCAGGGATGGATCATTCTTAACCGGGAATGAAACTTTTACATTTCAGGTAACGAGAAACAATACAATTAATAAAGATCAATTCTACCGGGTTTATAACTTGGAAAGCAGTAAGGATTGGTTGGTCCCGGTTCAGAAAAAAATGCATATTAGAAATAATCAATCGGGAAATGTTGAAGTAAAACTAGATATGGATAAGATGAAAGAACCGGGAATGTATAATGCCGTTATAACTGCTTATCGTGCGGATAAATCAAACTTCCCTGAATTTAGTATGATGGTTACAATTGTTATTCCAAATAATTTTACCGAATTAAATGATTACAAGATGAATTGGAAAGATGAAAAACTAAATATCGGTGAGCATAAAAGATACTATGTAAAAGTACCGGCAGGCGGAACTTCAATGCGGACGAGAGTTACTTCTGATGAAGACACTTACACAAATGTTTGGTATTTTCTTCATGATCCCGCGGGTGAACAAATTGGGTTTGACTTTATAAATTTCGAAGAAGAAGAGTTTAAAAGCGATCGTTATTATTATAATCTCGAGCCCGGTATCTATGAATTAGTGGTTCTGGGATATTTTAGATCAAGAAATATTTCCAGTTATGATTTATCGGTTGAGTTCGAATCGATTGATGTGCTTAATAAAAATCCGCTCAGCGAGAATCACAATCAATTGGAGTTAGTTAATCAGTTTAACAAAGACAATAACTATAATATGAGCGGTAAAATTTTGGGATATGAAACATTTCACTCCGCCTTGATTAATGCCGGCGAAGAATATGAGATTCCTTTCGTGTTAAGAAAAGGTGAAGCTTCCAAAACTTTTGAGATAATGATCTCAAAAGAAGATTTCAACAAAGTAACGGATTTCGCATTAATGATTTATGATGAAAATGGCGAGGCGAAAGGTATCGGTGGAATATCTTATAATGAAGGATCGGTTTCTGTCCGGAACAGGTTCGATGCCGACAGCGTAAATCTTAAGTTTGTTATGATACCGGCTTTTACTCATTCGGAAGGTGAAGTGTTTGTGCATATCACTGAAAAAGCCGCCTTTAAAAGCGAGACTAATTTTAGTGTAGAGGAAGGTAAAAATTCCAGGCTCACGTTATATCCTTCAATTTCGGAAATAGTTAATTGCGAGATTAAAAAACCTGCTGAATTTGTTCCTGAAAATGCCGAAGTTTTTGGCGAGATTCATTTCGATTCAAGTAATAATGAAAGTGTATATGTATTACCTGTAAAATTTAATTATAACGGGGAGTAGTATATGAGTGAACATGAAGCAAAAAATAATGTTACCGGATTACCAACGAATGCATATTCGGAATTAAAACTGGGTGAAGAATATGTGCCGATTATGTCACCCGACAAAGAATATCCGGAGGTCAATCTAAGATCGGTTATTTGGGGATTAATAATGGCGGTACTCTTCTCGGCTGCCGCTGCATATTTGGGCTTAAAAATCGGTCAGGTTTTTGAAGCAGCAATCCCTATAGCAATTATTGCTGTCGGGTTATCGGCTGCAACTAAGAGGAAAAATGCGCTTGGTGAGAATGTAATTATTCAATCAATCGGCGCTACATCCGGGACAATTGTAGCCGGGGCAATATTCACATTACCTGCCCTGTATATTTTGGGTCTGGATGAATATGTTCAGTTCTTCCAAATATTTATGGCTTCGCTTCTCGGCGGGTTCCTCGGAATATTTTTTCTAATTCCTTTTAGGAAATATTTCGTATCGGATATGCACGGACAGTTTCCGTTTCCCGAAGCAACTGCTACTACGGAAGTACTTGTTGCCGGCGAAAAAGGAGGCAAGCAGGCTTTTGTTCTTGTTATCAGCGGCTTAATCGGCGGTTTGTATGATTTTGTTGTTGCAACTTTCGGCTGGTGGAGTGAAGTTTTTACAACACGCGTTGTCGGAATTGGTGAAGCACTTGCAGATAAGTACAAGCTGGTTTTCCGATTGAATATTAGTTCGGCAATATTAGGTTTGGGATTTATTGTCGGACTTAAATACACCGCCATCATTGCTGCCGGTTCTTTTGTCGCATGGTATGTGCTGATTCCGTTGTTTTCATACCTCGGCGATTTCATAACTTTACCTGTCGGCGCAAATGTTGATATGTTGATCAAAGATATGACAGCCGAACAAATATTCGGCAATTATGTCCGTCACATCGGTATCGGCGGAATCGCAATGGCAGGTATGATTGGAATAATTAAATCTTCGGGAATTATTAAGAAATCATTTGTTCTCGGATTTAAAGAAATTTTCGGAAAAAAAGAAGGTGACGGCAAAAAGTTAAGAACCCATCGCGATATTCCAATGGGTATTGTTGCAGGCGGAATAGTATTAACTGCGATTGTGATTTTTATATTTTTCATGTTCGGAGTCGTTCATAATTTGGCTCATGCATTAGTCGGCTTAGTTATCGTAATGATTATTGCATTTCTTTTTACAACTGTAGCTGCAACTGCGATTGCGATTGTAGGAACAAACCCGGTTTCCGGCATGACATTAATGACGTTGATACTTTCATCAGTTGTTTTGGTAGCCGTAGGATTATCGGGTCCGGCGGGTATGGTTTCTGCGCTTATTATCGGAGGTGTTGTTTGTACGGCGTTATCACAAGCTGGCGCTTTTATCACGGATTTAAAGATTGGCTACTGGCTTGGGTCTTCACCTTACAAACAGGAAAGGTGGAAATTCCTCGGTACGATTTTCTCCGCAGCAACGGTTGCCTGGATTATTATGGTGCTTAACGAAACATACGGTTTTGTTGGTGAAGGTGCGTTGGTTGCACCGCAGGCAAATGCGATGGCGGCAGTTATTCAGCCGTTGATGAGTAATCAGCCTGCCCCGTGGATGCTTTACATTGCAGGATCATTTTTTGCATTAATTCTTACAATGATTAATGTGCCTGCTCTAGCTTTTGCACTTGGAATGTATCTTCCCCTGGAATTAAATACTCCTCTTTTAGCAGGCGGTATTATTGCTCATTTTGTATCAACAAGAAGTAAAGATGACGAAGTAAACAAAGCCAGAAAAGAAAGGGGAACATTGATTGCATCCGGATTTATCGCCGGCGGCGCTTTAATGGGTGTGTTGAGTGCGATATTAAGGTATGTAGGAATTAATCTCGTAAATGTTGAATGGTTCGAATCCCATGCAGCAGAAATACTTGCGCTGTTTATGTTTATTGCAATTTCAATTTATATGATTTGGGATACGATGCGCGCTAAAAAATTAGAAGAATAATTTAATTTTACCATAAAATTATAGAAAGCCGGTTTCAAAAGAGCCGGCTTTTTTTTTGAAGTTTATCAAATAATTCTCACTGTTTAATTTATATTATCAGTGGTAATTATCTATTTCAACATAACTGCATAACCAATAATCAAATTATGCCAAAGCCTTCCTGAAAAATAATATAAATGGCTTCACGGCATAATAATGTTTCATAATTAATTCAGTAAAGTTCCTGGAAATAATTTTCTCGCATGGAAGTTTTGCAAAAACATAGAATTGTTTATTTGCAATCAAAGGGAATGACTCAGCCAAATCTTTAAATTCTTTCGGCAGTCTTTTATGTTTTTCACCTTGAATTTCGCCGAATCTCTTTTTGAATTCTTTTTCCTTAATTAAATTCTGAAATTCCGAAAGATTTTGAACAATAAATTCCCGCAGTCGCTGCAATTGATCTTTTTCTAAAAAATGGGCTCCGCCGTAAAATTTTACTGCATGATTGCTAAACTCAAAGTAATAGCCTGGAGTTGTGAAATCTCCTCTTCCACCCGGCGAAATAATTGCCGAAGCATGTGTCTTATACGGTTCCTTGTTTTTACTAAATCTAACATCACGGTAAATTCTAAAAATGCATTCTTTTGGAGTGGAAGTTATTAGCGGGTCATCATGTTGAATGCGAATTAGAATGTCTTGAATGAAATCTTCAAATGGCTGCTGAACAGAGTTTTTATATCTCTCCTTGTTTTCATTAAACCATTCCCGGTTATTATTCCTTTCCAGGTCATTGAAGAATTCTATAAAATCTTTGCTGAAGTGTGACATGATTTATTAAACCTTACTTTTATTTCATAGAATGAAGTGCTACTGTATTTCCTTCGGTGTCGACAAAAAATGCCATATAGCCTATATCTTCACGGATTAGAGTTTTAGGCATAATAATTTTACCACCGGCTTTTTCTACTTTACCTAGTGCATTCGATAAATCTTCGCCCCCGTTTAAATAAACTTTTGTACCTTCGGACGAAGGTGTAAAGCCCTCTCCGGCACATATGGCTCCGCCGACTCCCTCGCCTTCCATCGGGAAGAATGCCATTTTTATTCCCATCATTTCTTCTTTATAAAATTCACCGCCGATAACTTCGGTATAAAATTTAACTGCTCTATTAAAATCTGATGCCGGAATTTCAAACCAGTTTATTACATTTGCCATGATTGACTCCTTGATTATTTAATTGAAATACTATATTAAGACGACTTGTCTCAATAATCGTTGTTAATATTGCCAAAGATTTCGAAAACAACAAGTTATATAAAAATTGTTTCGATACCTGCTATTTCACAAAACTCTTTAATCAACTCGGTACGATCGCCATAAACCAAAATTTGATGATTCCCGAGTGATTTGCTTATCCATGTTTTAAGATCGCCTGATATACTGATTTTTGCCTGGGTTCTACAAAAGCTCGGATTGTGTTCTTCTATTGGTATTATTTCTCCTTTAGCGACAAGGATTTTATCCAGTCTTCCACCGATTCTTAAAATCGTTACTTTTTCGTTGCGTAATTGACCTTGAATTGCACAACTCAATCCCGATTCCATGTGTGTTGTAATTGATGCATCCTCTTTTCCTGTAAGCATTATCGAAGGAATTGTACAATGTGCAAGAGTAATGCTGTTGTTTTCTAAATCAATTTCGGAAGGATTTGCCATCCATACCGCCTCATCGAATAAGGCATTTATAACCATCATTGTAAATGTGCTCTGAAGATCTGACTCACAACCGGCTACAATTTTTTCATCATTCAACATGCTGACGGCTAAACATGAAGTGATTTTATATTTCAATAAATCGAAGCAGCGAATGGTAACAGTGTCAAGTTTATTTTTTTGAATTAGATTTTTAATTGCTCTGTGGACTTTAACCGCGCTGTGTATTGCATTATCTTTGACTTTTACTTCTCCGTATGCAGATTTTATTTCTTCCGCGGTTTCCGGTATGTGATTCTGTTCGATATTTCCAACTTCATCGATCAATTCTTTTGTGTCGATATATGAAATTTTTGTTTTAAAATTTCCCGGGAAATGATTCACTTTGGATGTCAACAGCCAATCCGATGGTTCCCCGATTACTCCCATTGTCATATTATTTATCTTAAGCAAAGCTTCGGCAGCATGAATAAATCTTTCTACCTGATGTTTTGCATCATCCGGATTTGCGGTATAAATTAATCTGGATGGATGATTATCTTTAACTACAGCATAAGCTTCAAGAGAGGAGGCGAGTGAATTTTTTGTCGGGATTGCACAAATCAAACTAGGAGCTTTAATTTTATCATATAATGTTTTTATTAATACTTCCGTCCCGCCTGTTGCCGGTAGAATAATATATCCGGCAAAATCTGAATGGATTTTTTTGAGCTCTTTATTAAGTGCGGCATTATTATCATAGTAACCAAGAAGTTTATACCTGTTCTCCGGTAGCTTTGAATAAAACGGTGAAACATGATCTATAATTACTTCACGATTATCTAACGGAGAATGGAAAACGAACAAACCAATCATATTCTATAATTATCCCATGTTTTTTATTAAAACTACTCAAGTTGACCGCTTATGGAGACGGGCTTTACATTTAACATTTTAACACCGGCTCTTTAGCCCAAGGTATATAGACGGTCAACCTGAGTAAAACTAAATTAAAAGAATGAGATAATAAAGAAAAATTTTAAATAAGAAAAGAAATTGTCCCGAAATTTTGGTTCTCTAAATATCAGAATTGCTCTGCACATTTGCATTCGAAGAAAAGTGTCGGAATACCTTTCTACCCAGAGTGATACAGAAGACCACAGTTTGTTGTTCTGAGCTTCCTCTATTGGAGCGAAGAATCTTAAAGGAACAAAAATGAGATTCTTCTCCATAGGAGTTATACGGATACTTCATTAAGAATAACAATATTATTTTTCTGCAACATCCTGCTACATTGAGCAAGCCCGGTATACTTCTTCTTTAAGAGGTTATTTAACAGTCAGTTCTTTTTTGTGTTACCAAATGTCCTTTGAGACAATCTCTACTGATTAGAAGTTCGCATTGATAACCGGCAGTACTTTAAACGGAACCGGGTTATTGTTTGCAATATTTATTAGACCAATTTGAATGCCTTTCAAAACCTCTGCGATATTCAAAATACCAATTGAAATTCCTGTCATTCTTTTTTCAATTTTGTTAAAGGATGCAACCGAAATTCCTGTCATATCATCTATCTCTGACCAAGTGGCGGATATATTTATTCCTGTAAAATCCTCTGTTTCGGTTTTATAACCGGCAAAGTTAAATCCCGAAATTGCCTGCTCGCCGACAGCCTTTCCTAAGGTAAAATTAATACCGACAATTTCATCTTCCGCAACCGATGCCAATCCGCCGAAATTAATTCCGGTAATTGATCTTTCAGAAACTAAAGCTAATCCGCCGCAATTCAATCCCGTTATGTTTTCCTGTGCAACCGTTGCAAGACCTGAAATGTTAATTCCGGTAACTGAACCTTCGGATACATTAGCTAATCCACCGATATTAATTCCCGTTTTATTCCCTTCACTAACCAGGGCGAGTCCGCCGAAATTAATACCAGTCATACTGCCTTCGGTTACAAGCGCAAGTCCGCCGAAATTTAATCCTGTAAGATTTCCATTCGATACAGATGCTAACGATGCAAAATTAAATCCGGTAAGATTACCTTCGGCAACTACTGCCAATCCGCCGACATTTAAGAATCCCGAATTTCCCTCTGCAACAACAGCAAGTCCGCCGATGTTAATACCCGTCATAGAACCGCCGGCAACAACAGCGAGTCCCCCGATATTAATTCCGTTCAAGTTTTTCTCCCCGATCACACCGGCAATACCGAAAGAGATTCCGTTTATATTAGCTGCGTGTGGAGCAACGCCTAAAGCCAATCCGTTAATTACTGCATTCGGATTTCTATCCGGTTTCCAAAATGTAAAATTAATTCCGTTTATTGTGCCAACATCGCAATCGGTTAGGTTGAATCTTATTCCGTTGTGGTTTTGAGAATTACCGAAACTCAAACCGGCACCGCTAATTGGAATATCCAGGCTGGAATGTGTACATTCAATAGGTTCATCATCAAAATCAAAATCAAGCTGAGCCATAATATTTGTAGTAAGGAAGGCAAGTAAAAGCAGTGTGAATTTTCTAATCATTCTTTTTCCCCGAGAAATATTTAATTTATGAATGTTAGACGAACTAAAAGCGGTAATGGTTACAAAGGTAAACTGATAATCGAAAATTGTAATTTAGTCGGAGTTCAAATTCCCTATTAAATGAAAAGTATTTTTGCTAAACTTGCTCTAATGTAAATCCACTAACATCAAGTAGAAAACAATGAAATACATTTTGTTCTTATTCATATTAAATCTTTCCGTATTTGCTTCCGGTGGACCGGATTTGAAACCTGTTGATCATAAGATTTTGAATATGATATATAATTATCAACTAGATGAGGCTGAAACACTAATTGATAAATTTCTGAAAGAAGATCCTGATAATTTAAAATATCATTATCTATTTATGAATGTCGGGCTTGTAAAGAATACAAAACTTCGCGATGAAGCGCCGATGGATAAAAAGGATACTGTCAAAGATTCGCTTCAAAAAATGCTGATTAAATATGCGGAGAATTTAATTGATAAATATGAAGATCGTGATTTAACGGTTGATGAAAAATTTTATTTGGGGAGCATTCACGGATTTCTTGGAAGATTTTACGGCGTCGACGGATCATGGATGGCTGCATTCAGTAATGGCAAAACAGGGCGAAATATGATGGAAGAGATAATCGAACTGCACCCGGATTATAATGACGCCTATCTTCTTCCCGGCATGCTTAATTATTATGCGGATAGACTTGGCGGTTTCATCGGATTTGTCGCCGCAATTCTTGGCTTTTCCGGTGACAGGGCAGAAGGATTGAAGTATCTGAAAAGAGCCGCCGATGATGGTGTGCTGACAAAACCGATTGCAATAATGTTATTAGCTGAAACTTACGACAGAATGGAAAGTAATGAGTTTGATTCGCTTCCTTACTTTGAACAGATGTATAAACTCTATCCCGGGAACCTGCATTTCGTTAATTGGTATTGCCGGACTTTGTTAGAGTTAAATGATCTCCAAAAGGTAAAACAAATTATTGAAAACGATTCACTCGGAAATATTTATCCGTATGTAAAGGCTTCATATTACGGTGCCGTTGGTGAATATGTTAAATCTAATGAAATGTTAAAGACAGTGTTAAACGAAGATGCCGGAATGTGGAGATGGCTGCTTGAAAATGCAAAAATGCAGAAGTTTAAAAATCACTTTTTGCTGAATGAAATTGAAGAGGCGAAAAAAGCCATGAAGGATCTTAGTGAGAGAAATATTATTGCTGCAGATAGGATGTTTGAGGATATGAGTTTAACCAAAGAGATGATAAAATTTAAAATGGATGTCGGATTAAATAATGAAGACGATGTAAAGGATTTTGTTAAATCATATCAGGATGTTGAAGATAAATATTATCAAGCATTTTACAACTTTCATCTCGGTGAATATAATTACAGGCAAAGAAATTATTCCGGTGCACAAAAATATTTTAAGGAAGCAATTAGAAGTTTTCCGGAAGCTTTTAGTTATGACAGTTATAAATATTTGATCCACATTTATAAAATTTCCGATGTGGCTGAGAATGATGTTGAAAATTTGATTGATGAGATTGAAGAAAACGATTACGACCGGTTGGAATTCAGTGTTCGTGATTTAAGTGTAAAATACAATTTATAACAATCGCAGAAGTAAAAATTATGAAAGATGAAAAACTTAACGGCATACGGGATCAATTCAGTCATATAAAAAATGGATTGACCTATCTAAACCATGCGACTATTGGACCGTTATCAAATAATGTACGAAAACGTATTGATGAATATGTATATCAGCGAAGTGAAACAAGCATTAAAAATTACGAATCGATCTTGATGTATGAGAAAAGTGCAAAAGAAAAATTAGGAAAATTATTTAACGCAGATGCCGGCAGAATTGCATGGATTAGCAATATCGCAGATGGAATTTCTTTGTTAGTAAACGGTCTCGATTGGCATTCCGGTGACGAAGTGATAATTAATGATATGGAATTTCCTTCGAACGTTTATCCATTCTTAAATTTAGAAAAAAAAGGCGTCGAAGTTAAATTTGCCAAGTCTGATAACGGCATTATTGAAATTGATGAATATGAAAAATTGATAACTCCGGCAACAAAATTAATATCAATCAGTATGGTGCAGTTTACTTCCGGTTACAGGGCTGATATAAAAAAATTATCCGAAATATGTAAACAGCACAATATCATTTTTATGGTTGATGTTATACAGGGAGCAGGTGAAGTTAATCTCGATCTTCAAAAGGCGGGCATTGATTTTATTATCGGCGGATCACAAAAATGGTTTATGGCTCTGCAGGGAACATCTTATTTTATACTAAGCGAGGAACTTCAAGAAAAGATTAATGTGCGGAATGTCGGATGGGCATCCGTCGTTGATGAATGGAATATGCTGGATTACAATCTCAATTTGAAAGATGATGCTTCACGTTTCCAAACCGGCACAATGAATGGAATCGGGATAGCAGCATTTGATGCATCTTTGGATTTATTTATTGATACAGGTATTGAAGAAATTGAACGAATAAATCTCGACCATACAAATTACTTGTTTAACGAGTTGAGTAATATTGGTTTGAAACCGCTGTTATTAAATCAAACAGAAGATAGATTATCTGCCATCGTAACCGTTGAATGTGCAAACGGAACGGAGTTAATCAGCCAATTAAACCGGGAAAAAATAAGTGTTGAATTAAGAGAGGGGAGAATCCGAATCTCTCCCCATTTTTATAGTAATTATTCTGAGCTTGATCGACTTATACAAACAATGAAAAAATATATTTAAGCTGAAGCCGATTTCCGGGTAATTGCCTTCCAAATCTCAAACATTATCCAAACTAATGATGCAACACCGAACATTATAAGCCATTGTGCACCACTCAGCATTAGCGTGTGGAAGGCTTTCTTTAGAACAGGTATTTGCAGGACTAAGAATGTTGATATCAGTGAAAGAATTATTCCGCCAATCAACGATTTGTTGCTTAAGAAATTCATCTGGAAAATGGAATGTTCAAACGACCTGCAGTTTATTCCATTAAACAGGCGAGCTAAAATTAGTGTTACGAAAAATATTGTTACCGCTTCTTTCTCGGATGCCCCGGATTCCAAAGCCCATATAAAAATTGCAATTGTAACAATACCGATCCAAACACCAATACCTAAAATCATCGTCAGCATTTTTTTATTTAGAATACCTTCTTCTACTTTACGCGGTTGTTTTTCCATAATACCTGCTTCCGAGGGCTCAACTCCCAACGCTATTGCAATTAATCCGTCCATCAGAAAATTAATGAAGAGTATTTGAACTGCAATCAAAGGGATAGGCAGAGCGGCAAAAAGAGCGACAATCATTGCGATGATTGTTCCAAGGTTTCCGCTTAATAAATAAACAAGATACTTACGAATATTCTCAAAAATACTTCTTCCTTCTTCAATTGCTGAAACAATTGAGGCGAAATTATCATCTGTAAGAATCATATCGGCAGCTTCACGCGAAACATCCGTACCTTTTATGCCCATTGCAACACCGATGTCTGCTTTCTTTAACGACGGAGCATCATTCACGCCGTCGCCTGTCATTGCAACTATGTTCCCTTTATTCATTAATGAGGTAACAATTCTCATTTTATGTTCAGGAGAAATTCGGGCGTAAACTTCTGTTGTCTCGGAAATTACATCAAGTTCTTCATCGGTCATTCTTTCCAATTCTCTACCTGATATAGATTTTCCCCCCTTCATAATACCGAGTTCTTTAGCAACTGCAACAGCGGTAACTTGATGATCGCCGGTAATCATTATCGGTTTTATCCCTGCATGCTCACATAATTTAATTGCATCCCGAACTTCAGGTCTCGGCGGATCGATCATTCCGAATAAGCCGGCAAAGACCAAATTCTTTTCAATATCGGGTGATGCATTCTCATCACTTCCGATTTTTTTATATCCCAATGCAAGAACACGAAGAGCTTCTGTACTCATTTGTTCCGAACTTAATAAAACTTTATTTCTCATTTCATCGGTGAAATCAACTTCTTGTTCATTTATAATTACTTTGCTGCATGATTCAATTATTACTTCGGGCGCTCCCTTACTGTAAGAGTATCGTCCTCCATCCATATCGTGAATTGTAGACATACGTTTCGACTCCGAGGAGAATGGAATCTCATCAATTCTCGGAAATTGATTTTTATATTCATCAATATTAATACCTGCTTTTTTAGCAGTGACGGCAATTGAACCTTCCGTAGGGTCGCCTAAAATTTCCCATTTACCATCTTCTTTTTTCAATACGGTATCGTTGCACAAAGTTCCCATCTGCAAAAGTTTCATCAAATCTTTTTCATTTTGTGGGTCGAGACTCGAACCGTTAAGAGAAAATTCTCCATCAGGTGAATAACCGGAACCTGAAACATCAAAAATTTTATCGCTCACCCAAATCTTTCTGATAGTCATTTGATCTTGTGTGAGCGTACCGGTTTTATCTGAACAAATTATATTTGTTGAACCGAGAGTTTCAACCGCAGGAAGTTTCCTAATTAATGCTTTTCGTTTAACCATCCTTCTTACACCGAGAGCAATACTGATGGTTACAACCGCCGGAAGCGCTTCGGGAATGACGGCAACAGCAAGAGCAACGCCCCAGACGAACATCTCGACAAATTCATAACCGCGCAGAATTCCCACAACACTCATCAAAGCAGCTAAAATTATAGCAAAAATTCCGATCTTCTTACCGAGTTCATCTAAATTTGCCTGCAGGGGAGTTTTACGATTTTCCGTTGTTTGAATCATCTTCGCTATTTTACCAAGCTCGGTTTCCATTCCGGTTGATACAACAACGGCTTTACCTCTGCCGTAAGTAACCGAGGTGCCTTTGAAAAGTAAATTTACCCTGTCTCCGATTGGAGCTTCATCATCATCAATTAATTTTGAAATTTTCTCTACCGGGAGAGATTCACCTGTGAGGGCAGCTTCATCAATCTTCAAATTTTTTGCTTCAATAATTCTCGAATCAGCAGGAATTTTATCGCCTGTTGCTAGAATGATTATATCACCGGGAACAAGCTCGGATGCGGGAATTATTGTTTCAATACCGTTTCTTAAAGCAGTTGCGTTTGGCGCCGCCATTTTTTGAAGGGATTCAATCGCTTTACCTGCCTGAAATTCCTGAATGAAACCAAGAACACCGGCTAGAATAACAATAATAATTATTGCAATAGCTTCTACCATCTGACCAATAAGAGCCGAAATCACAGCTGCAACGATCAAAATTATTATCAGTAAATCAATAAATTGATCTAGAAGTAATTTCCACCAGGGTGTCTTTTCCTTGGTTTCAATTTCATTTCGCCCGTATTGTAGTATTCTTTCTTCAACCTCTTTTGAGGTTAATCCTTCGGAAGAAGAGTCTAAAGTTTTTAGAGTATCATCACTAGATAAGGTGTGCCATAATGTTTTTCTGTTTGTCACTTAACTCGGTTCCTTCCTTGAATAATTTAAAATATTTTATTAGGAACGTGTGTTAAAAAACTTAAAGTTCCGTTAGCAGCTAAGAGATATCATTATTGACCCGTTAATAACTAAACAAGATAGAATTTTTTTTGAATTTTTACAACAGCGATTACTTAAACATGGCATGTATCACATGGTAATGAAAGGAAAGCCGGCAATCATTACCGGCTTTTTTTTGATAAGATTTATTTACTCTTCCGGGTTATAAGTTAATTCTACTTTGATATGAAAATCAGCACCGCTGAAAAGTGTATATTTAACTTCACTGATTGTGCATTTGTAATCTTCCCCAACCAAATCGCTTATTACTTTTGCAATACCGGATTCAAGTGCCCCGACACTTACGGTTTTAAGCTTATTTTTTAACAGCTTTTCAACATCGTAGGTCTTTTCTTTCCCTTCGCTCATTTTAATCTCCTTGATAGATATTCTATTATGAACTTTAGACGAAGTTTATAATTATTGGTTCAATATAAAAATATACAAAAAAATGTTAATATAGTTTACTAAGCTCGAATTAGTTTTAATAATTCCTGAGTTTTTTGATCCATCAGTTCTTTATTATTTCTTGATTCTACATTCAACCTTAAAAGCGGTTCCGTATTGCTCATCCGGACGTTAAACCTCCAGTCTGCATATTCAACACTAACGCCGTCAAGAAAATCCTGTTTCCCGTCAGAATATTTTTGCTTTATCTCTTCTAATTTTCCTGCCGGGTTATCGAGAGTAGAATTTATTTCACCCGAACACGGGTAAGCGGCAACCATCTCATTTACGAGTTCAAACATTGTTTTGTTTTCATCAGCCATAAGCTGTAGTATTAATAAGAATGGAATCATTCCGCTGTCGGAATAATAATTATCTCTAAAATAGTGATGCGCCGACATTTCGCCGCCATATATCGAGTTTACTTCTCTCATTTTTTGTTTAATATAAGCATGACCGCTTTGCGATACGATTGCATTACCGCCTTCTTTTGAAACAACTTCGACAGTATTCCAAACTAGTCTCGGATCATGCACAATATTTTCACCCGGAAAATTTTTAAGGATTGATTTAGCGAGCAGTCCAACAATGTAATATCCCTCAATAAAATTTCCTTTCTCATCGAAGAAAAAACACCTGTCGTAATCGCCATCCCATGCAACGCCGAGATCTGCACCGTGCTGTTTGATTGCATCAATAGTCGGTTGACGATTCTCAGGCAGCAAAGGATTCGGAACACCATTTGGGAAATCGGAATCAGGTTCATGAAACAACTTTATCATTTCAATCGGCAGATTATTTTCAATTGCATCGAGAGCGGGACCAATACATCCGTTACCTGCATTAACAACTACCTTGTAAGGCTTTAATTTATCTTTATCATAAAACTTTTTCAGTGATTCAATAAAGTCATTCATTATATCTTTTGTTTCAACAGTCCCCTTTTCAACTGCAATTTCACCGAGATCGTTATTTAAAATCATTTGTTCTATTTCTTTTAGTCCGGATTCATACCCCATCGGGACCGATCCTTTCTTTACAAATTTCAATCCGTTATATTCAGGAGGATTATGACTGGCGGTTATCATAACGCCCGCGTCTGCATCAAAATGGGGCGTGCCGAAATAAATCATTTCTGTTCCGCACATTCCCAAATCAATTACATTTGATCCTGAGTCTGTAATTCCGGCGGAAAGTGCTTCTGCTAATTCAGGCGAAGATTTTCGAACGTCTCTTCCGATAACTACCGATTTACAATCCAAATATTTAACCAAAGCTTTGCCAACTTTATACGCAAGATCATTATTTAATTCTCCGGGGACCTTGCCTCTAATATCATAAGCTTTGAATCCGGGTATTTTTGTCATTTATTTCTCCATTTGTTAGTTCATATTTCTGCATTGATATAATTATTTATTTTCACTATTATCAAAATACATATCAGGTTTAATAATTTCAAAAAAGGGGGGAATAATTATTCACTGATAGATTTTTGCATAGCAAATTTTAATTGGTGCATTTAATTTACGGATATCTAAAACAAAGGGAGGCGGTTATTGAAACCAATGCTACTAATTTTTTAAGATTTGCAAGGTGCAACAACTCCAAATGTAAATCAATTTTTATCTGCGACCCCCGCGAAATTCTTGGCGAGACCGGGTTTTTGTGCCCGATATGTAAAATAAAACTGGACAGCCATCACATTGTACAATGTACGAATTGCCAATCGGTCATTGATTTAATTGCTGCAGAACCAAGCGAAGAACCGGTTGTCTTTTATGTTGATAGATGTTCCAAATGTAACGGAACTATTGAAGATGAGAGGCACGTTCGTCCCTTTTATTTCCCCGATGCATTCATTTAATAACTTCAACAGAGCGGCATATGAAAAAGTTACTGTATTAAATACTTCACAAACTTTTCATTATAGTAATTAACCGGAATTACTTTCAAATAGAATTGAATATTATTATTTTCTAAGATTAATTTAATTCAATAAAAGAAGGGGGTTTGCATGAATTCAGTTTTATCATTGAGGTACGGTTTATTTTTCGCGCTGCTTTTTTTTACAACTTCATTAATTTTTGCACAATCAAATACAAATATCGATTACGATACCGTATCAGCGAAGCGATTTGATACAGGCAAAATGTGGACCTTCGATTATCCTCCCGTTGATTATCTAAAAAATGCTTATGGATTCGAAGTGACCGAACAATGGTTGGAAGATGTTCGGCTTTCGGCATTGCGAATTCCGGGATGTACGGCTTCTTTTGTTTCCGAAGATGGATTGATTATGACGAATCATCACTGCTCGGAGGGACATCGAAACCGTGTTCAACTTGAAGGAGAAAATTTGGCTGAAACTGGCTTCTTCGCTAAAACCCTCGAAGAAGAAAGAAAAGTTCCGAGATTTTATGCCGAACAATTAGTGCTGATTGAAGATGTTACCGATGAAATTATCGGTGCAATGAACTCAACCGAAAACGATGAACAAAGATTGGAAGCAAAGCGATCAAAAATTTCTGAGCTTGAAGAAAAGTACTCAGAAGAAACCGGTTTGAAGTGTCAAGTAGCCGAATATTATAACGGCGGCAAGTATTCACTTCAGGGCTTCAGGCGTTATGAGGACGTACGTTTAGTGTTTATACCGGAGGAAAAAATAGGTTACTTCGGCGGTGATTTCGATAACTTCACTTATCCCCGTTACAATTTAGATTGCACTTTTTTCCGCGTATATGAAAATGACAAACCGATTAAAAGTCCTAATTATTTTAAGTGGAGTGAAAACGGTGCTAAGCTGGATGAACTGATTTTTGCCGTTGGTAATCCCGGTTCTACAAATCGATTGAAAACAGTTGCCCAGCTTGAATACAATCGTGATGTATCTTATAGAAATATAGCATTCATGCTGGATGAATATTACAACGCACTTGAAGAATTAAAAACCATGTATCCCGATAGAGCTGATGAATTTGAAGCGGGTAAAGTGCGAATCGGAAATGCACAAAAAGTTTATACAAATATTTATGATGGGTTAACCGATCCGTATTTACTAGCCCGCAAAAAAGATTTTGAGAATAAATTAAAAGAAGCGGTTCACGGCGATTCAAAATTGGATGATAAGTACGGTCATGTTTGGGATGCTATAGAAGACACACGCGAAGAGATGTATGAAATTGGTCCCAAAATTTCAGCTTACAACTTTAACCCGTTTTGGAGTTCGGAATATTTTGGTATTGCAGGTAATGTGATAAAATATGCTGATCAAATGGTTCTTCCGGAAGATCAACGTGATCCCGAATATGTGGGCGCAAAATTGGATACAACAAAAATGCTGATGTTCCCGGAAAATTTCGATTACCCGATAAACTATGCTAAGCTTGCCGTACAATTAGATTATATAGCAATGAATCTAGGTTACGATAATGAACTTGTTGAAAACCTGACGAACGGATTAAAACATTTTGAGGCGGCTGAATATGCAATTAATAATTCATCAATCACCTCAAAAGAAAAAATGATGAACCTGCTTGAAAAATCACCGGAAGCTATTCTCGAATCCGGCGATCCGTTTATCAATTTTATGATAACTGCACAAAATGAATTGCCGGAATTACAAAAGCAGTCCGAAGAGATTCAGCAGACAGAAGAGGTTCATGAAGATCTGCTCGGACAGGCAATTTTTACTGTTCACGGAACAACTATTCCTCCGGATGCTAATAGAACTTTAAGATTAGGTGACGGAGTATTAAAAGGATTTGAATATAACGGAACCGTTGCGCCGGTTATCACTACTTTCTTCGGGTTGTATGATCGATACTATTCTAACTTTGGTAAATATCCTTGGGATTTGCCGGAAAGATATATGAATTATGACGATTCATTCGATTTGAATACACCGTTTAATTTTATATCGACACAGGATATTGTCGGCGGCAGCTCGGGAAGTCCGGTAATTAACACAAATGCTGAACTAGTTGGACTCGCATTCGACGGGAATATCCACAGCATTATCGGTAACTTTATCTATATGCCTGAGAACAACAGGATGGTTTCGGTTGCATCCCAGGGTATGCTCGAAGCGATTCAAGATTTGTACAAAGCAAAAAGATTAGCCGAAGAACTAAAAACCGGAATGATGGCTGAATAGATTTATTTAATTCAAAAACATACAGATCAAAATAGAGCGATGTTTTGATCTGTGTTTTATTGAACGTGTATTTTCAATAATAAAGGAGATGAGTTGTGATCAAATCGATTTTTAGAAATGTTCTTATCCTAACATTACTATTTACTATAACTTTAATCGGGCAGTACAACATCTACGAAACAATTGACCTCGAGAAGGTTGAATACTCACCGAAAGATTTTGGTACAATGTGGACTTTCGACGACGTACCGCTTGACTATCTAAAAAATGAATATGGATTTGAGCCGACTGAACAATGGCTTGAAGAGGTTCAGAAATCGGCGCTTCTTTTTGGCGGCGGCTGCTCGGCTGCATTTGTTTCGGAGGATGGATTGATAATGACCAATCATCACTGCGGCAGGGGACAGCTAGGTTCCGTTCAGAAAGAAGGCGAAAATTTGCTGCGGGATGGATTTTATGCCTCAACTTTAGATGAGGAAAGAAGAATACCTAATTTATTTGTAGAACAATTAATACTAATTGATGATGTTACCGCGCAAGTTATTTCAGCAATTAATGAAGGTAATACGGATGCCGAAAAAGTTGAGAATAAAAAAAGCATTATTAATGAGTTAGAAAAACAGTACAGCGAAGATACCGGTTTGAGATGTGAGGTGGTTACGCTTTATAACGGCGGTAAGTATTCGATCTACGGGTATAAGCGTTATGAAGAACTACGGTTGGTAATGTCTCCCGATTTTCAAATTGCCGCAACCGGCTGGGATTGGGATAACTTTACCTATCCTCGTTATGAATTGGATTTCGCATTCTACCGTGCGTATGATGAAAACGGAAAACCTGTAAATTCCCCTTATCATTTTACGTGGAGCAAGAAGGGCGCTGATGAAGGTGAACCTATTTTTGTTGTCGGAAGACCGGGCAACACGGATAGACTTTTATCAGTCGCACAGCTTGAATTTTTTAGAGATTATACATATCCCACAATGGTGAGATTATTTAATGAAGTTTATGAAGTTTATTATGACTTGTTTCACAGCAGACCTGAAAATGAATCCCAATTATTAAATTCAGTTATGGGATTGGGGAATGCACGGAAGTCTTATGCAGGCAGACTTCTTGGTCTACGCGATGAGTATATAATGGCAAAGAAGAGAGATTTTCAAAAGAAATTAATTGAAAGAGTTAAGGCTGATTCGGAATTAAATCAAAAGTACGGTCATATCTGGGATGCGATCGAAAATGTTGTAGAAGAACAAAAGAAGTATGCAAACGAATTATTTGCATTTCAACCCCTAAGATTTGCACAGCCCGCTTATATAAAAATTGCAGGTGATGTAATTACAGCTGCCGAGCAATTAAGTAAAGCCGAAAATGAACGTTTACCGGATTATAAAAACGATAAAATAAACGAAACTATAGAGAATATTTTCCCGTCTGAGTTCGATAAAGAAAAGGAAGATATGATGCTTCGTGCTTACGTTAATTTCCTTGTGAGTACTTTAGGTGAAGAACATGAGTTTATAAAAAACTTATCAAATGGAAAAAGCGGAGATGAAGCTGTTGAAGTTATTCTTGCAAAAACAAAACTTAGCTCGGAAGAAAATATTATCAGTATGTTTAATGAAAGAGAACCCGGTGAAATATTGAATTCAGATGACCCATTTATCATGGGAATTCAGTATGCTCAAAAACGTTTTATGGAATTGCAGAGCAAATCAACTGAATTGAATAATACTCTGCAGGTATTAAATCAAGAATTGGGAGAAGTTGTATTTTATGCCTTTGGTGATGTAATACCGCCGGACGCAACTTCAACATTAAGGATTTCAGACGGCGTGATTGCGGGATACGAGTATAATGGAACAATCGCACCGGGGAAAACAACTTATTATGGTTTATACGATCGCTTTTATTCATTCGATGGCGACACCTATCCATGGGGGCTTCATGAAAGATGGCTTCCGCCTGCGCCTGAATTGGATTTGCGAACACCTATTGGTTTTGCATCGACAAATGATATTGTCGGCGGCAATTCGGGCAGCTCGGTTATAAATCAAAACAAAGAGATAGTTGGACTAGTACATGACGGAAACCTCGAAAGTTTAGCCGGTCATTTCATCTTTATTGAAGAAAACAATCGTACGGTTGCAACCGATTCTTGGGGATTAATGGAAGCATTGAAGTATGTGTTCAAAACCGATCCGCTTGTAAAAGAATTGGAAAGCAGTAAACTGCCGGAATAGATTCCCACTGACATTTCACAATAAAGCCCTGCGTATGCGGGGCTTTTAATTCTCGAAACCTGATTTAAATCAACATTGTTGTGTGTGTAATTACCTATATTTACGCACTTATAATTGTTGATTTAGTAACACATTAGAATTTATGTTGAATATGAAAAGAAAAGAAGTATCCTCTCCTTGTAACGATGTCTGCAAAATTGATGAACAAACTAAAGTATGTAACGGATGTTACCGCACAGTTGATGAAATTGCTGCTTGGTCGGATTTTAGTGAAACCGATAAAAGAATCGTTCTTGATATTATTGAAAAACGAAAAGAAATTTTAAATTCCATTGATAGCGATATACTCCCGGTATTGGAATGGGTGATTTAAGCAAAGGTTATATCCAAGTTTATACGGGGAACGGTAAAGGTAAAACTTCTGCAGCTCTGGGTTCGGCATTAAGAGCAGCGGGAGCCGGTTTGAAAATCCACATTACGCAATTCATGAAGGATTTCCCCTATAGCGAAAGAAAATCACTAGAAAAGTTTGCCGGATTAATTGATATAAATTTTGTCGGTAAAGATGAATTCGTTTTCAAAAAAGAAAATCCACCGGAATCCGAAATAGAACTTGCAAAATCAGCATTGCAGAGCGCATCGAGCAAGATGCAATCGGGAAAATTTAACATGATTATTCTCGATGAAATTTTCGTCGCAGTATTTTTCAAATTACTCACCGAAGAGGATGTGATTGAATTCATAAAGTCGAGACCGGAAAATATTGAGTTAATACTTACAGGCAGGTATTGTCCTGAATCTATAATTAAATTAGCCGATCTTGTAACGGAGATGAAAGAGGTTAAACATTACTATCAGCAAGGCGTTATCTCAAGGAAAGGCATTGACTGTTAAACCAAAAAAATTCATTGGAAATGAATTTTTTGCCGCTGACCGCTCATAAAATGTTTTAATAAAACATTTTATATTGCGGGATTAACCCCGACAATTTGTAAGAAAAATATTTTACTTAAATAACGAATACCAAAATTTCTATATGACTAAGTATTTGACATTTCACAACTTACAAATTGTCGGCTCGAAGGGCAGATTTTCCAATGGAAAATCTGGGTTAAATATTGGAAATCAACAGTATTGCTCCGGATAAAAGTATTATCGTAGCAATTGATTTTCTTAAAAGATAGCGCTCTTTGAATAATTTCCCGCCGATTATTATGGCAAAAAAAACAGATATTCTCTTCACTGAAAGAACTAATGCAACAGGAGCTATTTTAATTGCTTCAATTTGAGTATAGCGGTAACCGACTGTCAGAAGCGCAACTAATATAATCCATAACCAATTCGCACGTGAAATTTTTCCGAAAATGGCTCTTATATCTTTTCTCTTGATTAATATAATTATTGAAAAATTTATTGCAATAAATACCTGCTGAAATCCCATGAACGCATAAGGTGTTAATTGAAAATCACGAAGTAATGCTTTGTCCAGAATTGAAGTAGCAGTAAAAAAAAGCAAAGCATAGATTATGTAATGATGATTTTTGGATTGATAGAAAATTTTAAAAGGTTGAAGAATGTCTTTCTTGTGATGAATTTCCAATACATAAGTACCGAGAAGTAAAAGCAGCATTCCAAAAATTTCGGATCCTTCCAATGCCTCTCCAAGTAAGATAAATGCAAAGAAAGCCACCAACCCAGGTGTAAGTACCATCAGAGGAAGTGCTCCGCTGATCTCTAAATTTTTAATTGCAAGCATTACATTTAAGAATGCCAGCGCGCCCAAAATCGTTTTGAAATAAAGAAGCAGCAGAGCTGTTGAAGTTACTGAAGAAAAATCAATTAATAAAAAAAAGGGAAGAGCGAAAAGTGCATTAAGAATTGATAGAAGGAATGAAAATTCCAAAGCTTCCAAATTGAAAAGGATCTTCTTTTGTGAAACTGCGGCAACTGCCGAAAGCAAAGCCGAGATGAAAGCTAATAGAAACCATTCCATAATTTTTTGCCTCAGTCCGCTCATGAAATGTTTTAATAAAACATTTTATGAGCGGGGTTAACCCCGACAATTTGTAAGATAAATATTTTGCTTAAATAACAAGTGCCAAAATTTCTATATGGCTAAGTATTTGATATTTCTTAACTTACAAATTGTCGGCCCGAAGGGCAGATTTTCCAATGGAAAATCTGGGTTTAATAAGTCTTCTTTTTAAAAGTTTGTAAATTCTTTTTCTACCAAGTCAAATTTAATTTTATATAAAAATTTCTTCCCGGTTCGTTTACTATCAATCCTCTATAAGTTGATAAATGGTTCCTGTAAGATTTATTAAACAAATTTTCAACTCCACCTATAATAGAAAGTTTTGCCATAAAAATATCAATTGGCATTGAACTGATTGTAAAATTATAAAATGCAAAACCAGGTGTTTCTGTCTCATCGGATGCAGTTCTACTTTGATTATCAGCAGCCTTAACATAGAAATCCATTCTAACCAATTTTAATAACGAACCTTTCAATCCAAGAACACCGTTTAACGGGGGAATCTCAGGCAAGTAGCCTTCTGTTTCTTTATCCTTACCATTAACATAAGCCGCATTTGCATAAGTAACCAAACTTCCCCAAATGTTATAATCAATTGAAAACTCAAAACCATAAAGTTCGGCTGAACCGACATTTTGCTTCCTATAAACATTGTCTGCATAATCAAATCTATCGATCATCAAGTTATTTAAGAAATTGTAAAATGCACTAATTCTAAAAGAAATCTTTTTCCCGTAATACCTAAAACCCAGATCAAATAAATCACCGATTTCAGGTTCAAGTTCAGGGTTGCCAAGGTAAGTGTTGCCCAATAATTCAATATACTGGTAACGTTCTTCAAGATTCGGCGAGCGGAACGAATGTGAATAATTTAGCGATGTATTAAAGTTCTCATTAAATTTATAGAGCAATCCAATATTTCCGCTCCATGAATAGTTATTGACATTGTTTTTTTCAAATGATCCGATTTCATTTACAGGTGGAGTGTTATTTATTACCCCGTTTGTGGTAATCCTAATCGGATTGTTTACTTCATCATTAGTGATTTTTATAAAATCAAATCTACCGCCGAGTGAGAGTTTGATTTTCTTTCCCATTAACTGAATTTCATTCTGACCATAAATCCCGACGCTTCGAAATTTAGAGTTCGGAAGAGGTTTTTCAAACACGGTTTGATTTGCAGGAATTACATGTTTATACCTGTAACCATCATAGGAGCGCTGCCACGAATCTATACCGGCAATTAATAGGTTTGATTTATTAATAAGAAATTTTGTCTGGATCTGCAGTCCGTTCATTACATGTTTAGCGCCTGGATTAATAATAGCATTTGCATTAGGAATCAATTCCAAATCACGAATAATTTTTTGATGATAGAATTTAAAACTAAAGCTCAACAAGCTGGGCATCAAATTTTTGATACGGTATTCACCGCTTAAGAGTTCACGGCTTGATGATATATACCTTGCAGTTGCGGCTGAAGGGAAAGGTGTCCCGCCCGGGATACCGACATCATTTGCGTCAAATTTTTGATAATTAAAAATCAGCTCATGGCTGCCGGTCGGTCTCACACCAATGGAAGCATTGATATTATTATCTCTGAACCTACTGTTCAGTTTACCGGAAGGCGTTTCCGCATCGGAGGCATTTCTCATCGTACCGCTGAATTTGGCGTACCAGCGATCATCCGAAGCGTTGATTGAAACATTTCCCAACGAACCTTTATTAACCGTATTATATCCGGATGTAAACGAGCCGCCAACATTAAATCCTTCACTGTAATAGCCTGATTTGGTGATTACATTTAGAACGCCGCCCATTGCCCCCGAACCATACAATGCCGATGCGCCGCCCTTAATTACTTCAATTCTTTCAATATCATTAACATCAATCAGTGATAATCTTGCAGCATGTGCTGTGGATGTTTCGATTCTATTGCCGTCAATTAGAGTAACAACATTAAATTTACTCAACCCGCGGATTGCAACATCGGTCGTCCATAAACCGTCGCGCGTAACCGAAACTCCGGGTTCGTTTTTCATTGCGTCGGAGATTGTGATGTTGTTATCAAATAAAATTTGATCTGATGTGACAACTTCTACCGACATGGGTTCGTCTCTCAGCAGAATATCTTTGAACGTGCTTGTTACGGTAATTTCACCGAGATTAATTGGTGTGGGAATCAGGTGAATATCTTTCACAATTTTTTGATTAGTCTCAAGATCAATTCTAAAGATTTTTACTTGGTAACCAATATGCGACATGACTACATCGTATTGTTTGCTTTGCAAATTATTGAATGAGTAAAATCCGTTTTGATTTGTTGTTGCGGCATAATCCGAGTTTTGAATGGAAATATTTACTCCTGCAATCGGTTCGTTGTTTGATTCATCATAAACGTATCCTTTTAAACTTCCGGTCTGAGCATATAAATTCAAGCCTATTAAAACTAGTACAATGATTAAGAAAAATCTCTTCACTTTTTACCTCGCAATATAATTCACAAAATCTTATTAAATATTTAACGTCGTAGACTTAACCTTAACCGATTCGATCTGACCAATTTTCCCACTCAAAGCGCCAATTTCATCATTTGTCATTTCTACTATAAGAAAGATAATGGCGGCATTTTTTTCTTTAACCGGATATCCTGTTCTAAGCAAAATCATATCAGAATATTGATTCAGCAATTCACCGATTTTTTTATACGCCTTATTTCTATCGTAAATTGTGATTGTTAATGTGTGGAATTTCTTTTCCATTTTCTGTCTATCAAACTTCAAGGTTAGGAGGTCACGTAAAGTATTAGGTGAGATTCTCCATCCCCCGATGTCAGAACTACTCCTTCATCTTAGGATTTCGGCTGAAAATTCTTTTCCCTTTCATCACAGTTAAGCTTTGAAACGGAGAAAGCAGTTAAGTTTATCTAATTTACAATACTAAATTAGTTTGATTGGAATTTATAGGCAAGCGGAATAGGTCTATGCATGGTAAAAATGTTGAAAATAACTTTCGATTAAAGTTTATCCATCCTATTTGAGAAAATCGTATAGCATTTATCGGTAAAATCTTCCATTTTTTTGAACAAATCTTCATCATACTTTTTGAAATTAAAACATGATTTGCCCTGCATTCTTTTCTTTAAATCCTTTGGTACATCATCTGCTAAATCTTTGTACATATAGACCGGCATCAAATGGCAGCTAACATAATTTTTCTTAATCTGCACAGCTCCAAACCATAGGTTCTTTTTGAATTTTTCCGAATATGGACCTTCAAGCGAATAGTTCTTTTGATTATCACCAATTACAGTAAGATCATTCTCAAATTTTTCAAAAATAGATTTCAATCGTATGAATATTTTATCGAACTCATTTTCCGGCATAAACAAAAACCTTTCGCAATAGTTAAACCCAAAAAATTCATTGGAAATAAATTTTTTGCCGTTAGCCGCTCATAAAATGTTTTATTAAAACATTTTATGTTGCGGGATTAACCCCAACAATTTGTAAGAAAAATATTTTACTCAAATAACGAATTCCAAAATTTCTATATGGCTAAGTATTTGATATTTCTCAACTTACAAATTGTCGGCACGAAGGGCAGATTTTCCAATGGAAAATCTGGGTTAAAAAAAAGCCGGGCTGAACCCGGCTCTGTTCATCGAATTTATAACTGCACTATTAAGATTTTCTTTTCATCTCCGCGGAGAACCTCAACATTAATTCTATCACCTTCTTTCAATTCCGAAAGTCTATTCATATATTCATAAATATCTTTTACCGGTTTCCCTTCGATTGAAATAATGATGTCTCCCTTCTGCATCCCGGACATTGCTGCGGGCTTCCCTTCAATAACGGCATCGGCTTTTAATCCGAATTCAGTTGTCCCGGCAACATCAGGCATAATGCCCAGCGTTACTTTGAAACGGGTTCCGCGTGACTCAGGCTGTTTCGGTCCGGCATCCTGGTAAGCTAAATATTCTTCACGGTTGGCGAGGTCGAGCAGTAATTCATAAGCAAAATCGGCAATCATCTTTTCGCCATCATAGTTTACCAATTCTGGGACGTCTCGGGATGTGTGATAATCATCGTGAATACCGGTGAAGAAAAATAAAACCGGGATATCTTCGGCATAAAACGATGCATGATCAGACGGTCCGTATCCCTCGGGAGACTGTTGAATATTCAACCCGTATTTTTCACCGTACTCGTCAATAATCTCTTTCATTCCAGCCGCCGTACCGGTTCCTCCGACCGTAAAACTTTTAGTCTCCGGATCGAGTCTGCCGACCATATCCAAATTTATCATGTGTCTAATTGTCTTCAAATCAAGAATAGGGTTCGATGTAAAATATTTCGATCCCAATAACCCCATTTCCTCTGCAGCGAATGACATATAAATAACACTTCTTTTTAATTTGTCTCTGTTCGCAGCAAGTTTTTCGAATATTTCCATTATTGCCGCCGTTCCGCTTGCATTATCGTCTGCACCGTAATGAATTGCAACCGTATCCGGTTCGCGTGAACCTGAACCGGGTCCGCCCAAACCTAAATGATCATAATGAGCGCCGATAAGAATATATTCATTCTTTAATACAGGGTCAGAGCCTTCAACAACCGCAATTATGTTTTGAGTTGATGCATCATTCTTTACAACTTTGATTTCTGCTTTTAATTGTGACTCAATCTCAAAACTGTTGGGTGCACGCATCTCAATTAATTGATTTTCCAAAGCTGCAACCGTAACATCATATTCTTTCAACATATCATCGGCTACCTCACGTTTAATATGAAGAACCGGGATTCCAATCGGATTCATTCCCTGCTCATATCGTAATTCTGTTAGTTCATCTTCCGGATCAAATTTCTCGCCTGAAATAAATAGTACTCCGGCAACTCCCATATCTTTAGCTGTGTAGGCTTTGTTTGTTAAAGGTGAATAGGTATCGTAAATATCAACAGAATCCTCAGCAGCAGGCGATCCCCTTAAGATCATTACCCATTTTCCTTTTACGTCTATGTCGGCATAATCACTCCAGCCGGTTTTTTCATCATCGATGTTAAATCCGTAACCGGCAAATACGACCGGTGCTTCAACCGAAGTCGAAGATGACATTGAAAGCGGCATGAAATCATTTTCAACAATATATGATTTCCCATTGAACGAAAGTGTGTTGGTTTCACCCAGCGAAATCGAGGTGACTACTTCGAAAGGTTGAAATCCTTCATCACCGATCAATTTAATTGATTCGGATTTTTCCAAATTTTCGCGGATGTATTCGGCGGCAAGTTTACCCCCTTCTGTACCCGGCTTTCTTCCGCCAAGCTCTTCTGAAGCTAAATAATAGATGTGATCTTTTAATTCATCTATTGTTATTTCTGGTGATTCAACTGCTTGGGCAAATGAAGAACTAACCCACGCAATTAACAAAATTGATATTGTGAAAACTTTTCTTATCATTTTTCCTCCGGTATTACTTGATACTCGTGAAATGAGACTTCTAATATTAATTTACTTTCTAAAATATATTTATCTGTTCATAGAATCAAATCGAAAAATGGAACAATTGTTCAATTGACTATTGAGGAGTGAGGGATTGTATATTGACTATCACCTATACTAAAGCTACGGTGATTAAAACTGACGATTGACTATTGAAAAACCGGAATGATATAAAAAGAATAATGGGATCTATTGGCTGAATAGAAATTGATATGAATTAACAAATTTGGTTTTTCCTCTGTGTGGATCTCGGTGTATTCTCAGAGGTTCTCAGTGAAACTGTTTTAGGGACACAGAGGGAAAAGGAGGGTGCACGGTGAAAGGCAAAGTGCAGAGAGCATAGAGCAGAGGGCATAGAGCATGGCGCATAGCGTGAAGGGCAAAGAACAAAAAGCAAAGAATCAAGAATCAAGAATCAAGAATCAAGAACCGAAAGCAAAGCGTAACACAGAAAATCCAATTCTAAAAAACGATTTCAATTTGTAATAAATCAAATTTACCCGGGTGTTAGGAACCACCACTTCTCGATACTACAAATCCTAGTAACATGCAGCGCCGGAATATCCATCATATCGTCAAGGCGTGGGCCTTGACACCCTAGATAAATAGCTCCGTCATTTATGGCGGAGATTAATGAAAACAAAAATAAATGCCGGCTTTAGCCAAACATCTTTTTCACAAGGGTGACACGGTCTTACAGTAAGGCAAAAAGCAAAGCGGAAAATCATAAAAGCTATCAA
>JAIOZI010000076.1 GCA_021740785.1 Melioribacteraceae bacterium | reverse complement strand
GGGAATACTTTTGATCATTTTTCCCTTTTTGTGGGGAATACTTTTGATTCCGCAATGGGGAATACTTTTGATCACAACTGGGGATTGCTTTTGATCAATTTCCCCTTTTTAGTGGGGAATCTTTTTGATCAGTGACACCATTTAAAATCTAACGATTGTGAATTTAGATTTATTAAAGCACCTAAAACAAAAAATAATATTGAATATATCTTGTTCATCACTCCTCCTAATTGTTTTGATTCTATAACAAAGATATACCATCTTATTTATTATGGCACTACCCAACCGGGTAGTATTTGGCAAAAAAAAAGACACTCAAAATATCGAGCGCCTTTATTTCGGGCTGGGGAGATCATGATAAGAGAAAATTATTTTTTAATGATGCGGAATTTGTGTCCCTTGGAAATGGCTTCGGATTTAGTATTTACTCGTAATTTCAAATAGATATTTCGAATATGATATTTCACTCCGTGAGATGAAAGGAAAATTTCATCCGCAATCTTATTGTAAGATTTACCTTCCGAAAGCAGATTTAAGATTTTTGTTTCCATTTCATTCAATTCGTCATACTCCCTGGATTTTACATCAAAAGAATGAAATGACTTTAGTACTTTGCGCGCTATGTAGGGACTCATTGGTGAACCGCCGTTTAGAACTTCCCTAACCGAATCAATTACTTTCCCGGGTTCTTCAGATTTCAATAGATACCCGACCGCTCCTGCTTTAAGAGCGGCGAATACATTTTCATCATCATCATTGATCGTTAACATAATCACATTCACTTTAGGATTCTTATTTTTTATCTTCTCGGTGCCCACAATTCCATTAATTCCCGGTAAGTTGATATCCACCAGCACCACATCAGAATTCAGAAAGTCTGTTTCATCAAAGGCAGTTTCACAAGAATCATACGAACCCAACAACACAAAGTCCTTCTCCTGGGATAATAAATCACTCAATGCATTTCGCGCAAACTCATTATCTTCAACAATCGATATTTTGGTTAATTCAGTCATTATTATAAATATAAACCAAAAATCTATAAACCACACTACCCAACTGGGTAGTTCTATTTTTTATTTAGGTTAAATCTAAGATTATAATGCGTACCCTCTCTTTCAGCGGAGTCCAGCTTCATTACACCATTCATTTCTTTAATTCTACTTGAGATATTTTTTAAACCTTCTCCATTTTTTACTTTTTGGACATCGAATCCTATTCCGTCATCTTCAATCCAAATACAAACATCATGATCATTCATTTGGATCATTAATTTCACTTTTCCAGCTTTGGAATGCTTAATAATATTTGCTATAAGTTCCTTAATTATTAACCAAAAATTCTGACGTGACTGCATGCTGACTTTAAAATCGTAATCAACTGTTGGCATTACAATTTCATATTCTATATTATTTGCCTCAAAAATATCAGATGCAAATCTGCGGACACGCGAAAACAAATCCTTTACACTATCATTTTTAGGATTCACTACCCACATCATATCTTTTATACGTTCCCTTGCATCATCGGAACTGGTTATGATGTTCTCCAAATATTTTGCATGTTTAGTTTTGTTATTCTTTAATGCTCTTGCAAAATAATTTATGCTGGTTAAGGTTGATCCTAATTCATCATGCAGATTTTTATGAATATTATCTCTTAGCACATGAAGTTTTTTTATCTCATTTATACGATATTTATAAATACCAAATAGAACCAGAAAGAACAGTAGCGTCATTAGAGAAATAAACCACCATGATTGATAATACGGGGGAAATATTATTAACGAAATATCCAGTTCTTTCGCTGACCAATTATTACCGCTGTTTGCCGCTTTTACTCTAAAATTATAGTTTCCTGGTGGTATGTTTGTATAATCTGCATGATTTTTATTACCGGAATCTATCCATTCTGGATCAAGACCTTCTAATTTATATTTGTATCTATTTTTTTTCGGAAATGTATAATCCAGGAGTGCAAATTCAAATGTGATAAAGTTTTGCTCATATGTAAGTTCTATCTTACTAATATCTTCAATACAGTGATCAAAGGAATAGTCTCTATTAAATAGTCTGAAATTTGTCAAAATCAGATTACTTCCATTGTCTCCTTTCAACAATTGCTCAGGGAAAAAAGAATTAAATCCGTTTATATTCCCGAAATAAATTTTCCCGTCATCAGATTTATAAGCAGCATTTCCACTAAACTCATTGCTAGCCAGACCCTGAACATCATAAAAATTGGTAATATAATTACTGTTAAGATCTAGTTTCGAGAGACCGGATTTTGTACCTACCCAAATTGAACTGTCGTTCCCTAACACAATTGATGAAGTACGATTATCTGCCAAACCAATAGATTCATCAAAAGTTAATATTTTTTCATTATCTCGATCAATTTTACTTATACCACCACCGAATGTAGATATCCAAATATTTGCGTTCTGATCCTCAGTAATATCAGTGATAAAATTGTTTCGTATACTATTATCACCATTTGGATCAGCAATGTAATGTGAATAACTTTTTCTATCATCCGATAACGATGATAAACCGGCGGCAGTACCAATCCAGATTATATTCCTACTATCAAGAAATAAAGCGTAGACATGATTTCGCAAGATTGTATTAGTTTCATTTTTATTGTGAAATATTTTCGTAACATTCTCAGTATCATTTCTCAGAATATTGATCCCATTATGGGTGGCAGCCCAAACATTTCCTTGATTATCTGGCAGTAAATCATTGACCGTGCCACTGGAAAGATCGGTGGCATAGGGACCCTCCTCAATTACTCTTACAGTATTTAATGTGCTATCTAGAACAATTATTGAGATTACAGTAGAAATCCAAATATTACTCTCCTTATCTATAATTATTTTATTTATACGATTGTCGCTAAGCTCAATAGAATTGATAGTCTGAGGTTTGATTTGCTCAAGAGATTTATCACGTTTAATAAAAAGTCCATTCCCAAACGTTCCAATGAGCAAAGTTCCGTCCTTAAGCTTCAGAAATGAAGTTACTTCGCGCAGCATACTCCATTTTTCATCATAAATATAATCCTGGTTAAATAATTCTTGTTCTGGGATAATTTTATCAACTCCACCTCCAAATGTTCCTAACCAAACAATCCCTTTGTCGTCTTCATAAATATCCCAAACAGTTTTAAATGATAATCCGGATTCTGAATTAAACTTCTCAGGATAATTTTCAAAACGTGCTCCATCCGGATCAAACCTATATGCTCCCCCATCTGAAGTTCCCAGCCATATATTTTCTTGCCTGTCAATTGTTATTGATCGTACGGTTTGCTTCTCCATGCTGAAAGTAAAAAATTGATATTTTTCCGATGCTGGATCAAACTTAATTAATTGGGAATCGAAAGTACCCAGCCATAAAAATCCGTTTTTATCTTTAGTAACAACATTTGGGGATGATTGAAGTTCTCCAATATTTATTCGTTTGAAGGATTGTCTATCTTCCTGCAATTTGTTCAATATACATTTTTCGTGTAAAACACTTATTACCCAGATTTTTCCATTATTATCTTCAATGATATCAGTCACTCTATCATTGGGAATTGAAGATAAATCCATTCCATCATGACGATAGCTGTTAAATTTATTTTGATCGGTATCAAAACGAAGAAGCCCGTTTCGCCTTGTACACAACCATAATATTTCATCGCTGGTTTCATAAGTATGCCAAATATCATCATTCGGAATACCATCAGAGTCTGATTCATCAACGACGAAATTCGTAAAATTATCCTTATCCCGGTTATACAAGTTTAATCCGGCTCTTGTGGATATCCATAGTCTTCCCCTGGAATCCTGCATTATATGTTGAACTAAATTGGATGACAATGATGTTGAATCGAAAGGATTATTATGATAATGTTTAAATTTTATTCCGTCATATCTATCAAGTCCGGCATTTGTACCAATCCACAAATATCCAATATCATCCTGAACAATTGAAAATATCACATTGCTCGAAATTCCATCGTCAATAGTAAGATTTGATATTGTAGGAGAAAAATTCTGCGCATGAATAAAAAATTTTGCAATAAAAATGAATAGAAGTGTAATTCTAAATATCAATTGAATTCGCCTTCAGATATAATTTGACTGAACCCACAATTGAATATATAAATATTGTTCAGTTTTTCACAAATAATTTTTCCAAAAAGTAAAATTGTTAATTGAATAAATTACTTCTCGTTTGAAAGGTATTTCACGGATTCCGTGATTAGTTGCTTCAAAACCGATTGATCAATATCTTCTAATTTTTTTATGTAAAGACATGAATTTCCGGTTTTATATTTACCGAGCTTGTTCATGAGTGAACTATATTTTGGGAAATAAGACATAATATATATTGACAAATCATGTTTGCGCGGTGAGAATCCAATTAAAAACAATTCTACTTCTATACCGGATTTAATTTCATAACGATGGGTACCAAAACCCATTGTACTTGAGTTCCACATTCGGGGTTCGGCTTTGGTAATTTTTTTAATCATATCGATTATTTTGATACTATCTTCTCTCTTTTTCTTGTCCTCTAATTTATTAAGAAAGTCAACGACACCAGCATCATTTATCTTTGTTTTTAAATCAGCCATTTTTTTTCCAATTATTTTTTGTTATTTATCTCGATGAACTGTTTCGGGTGAAAATGCAGGAAGACAGACTGCTACATATTCAGCACCTTCATGATCCGGCGTACTGTATTGAACCCATTCATTTTTACTAACAATAACAGATTCTCCGGCATGGATATCAAACTCTTCTGTATCAGTTTTTACATGCAGAACTCCTTTTAGCACAACGGTGTATTCATCAAACGCGGGAGTTTGACCCGGTTCTATCCATCCGCCCGGAGATTTCATCACCGCAATACTTACATTGTTGTCATTAGTGTTCACTCTTCCAAAAAATTCTTTTATTACTTTCGGCTTGTTTCCTGCGGATTCAATAATAGTTGGTTTCTCAATTTTTCTAGCCATGAACTTTCCTTTTTAGATAGAGAAAAAATATGAGATACCTGCAGTCAAATAAGTTATTTGGTATCCCATAAATTTCGTCCTTTGATATATAGCATTGAGCGTAAGATTGGGAGTGATTTTATACTCTCCTTTTAGTTTAATAAGGTATTTCTGAGTTTCAATCTGGTTGAAAACTATCAAGTAATCAGGATTGTAATAATATGCTCTTTCGCCTGCAAAACCACCCGCAGAAACATTAAGCTTATTATTGAACTGGTAAGTTACGAACGTCTCAACTGAATATAGCTTTCTCCCATCGGAAATATCGGAATAATACGGCGCTACAGTAAATGTGAGTTTCGGTGAAATCAGCCAATCAAATGAAAGGCTGAGTTGAATGTTTCTAACATCCTTAAATCCAATAGAGTTTAGGTACACTGCAGAACCGCCGAAATAGAAAAGATTATAATTATACTTAATGGAAGCACTGTAAATATTGGTGAAATCGGAATATTCATAATAATAATTATGGGCATCCTGCATATAACCATATGTATCACCAAATTCGGAACTAAAGAAAAGATTTGTATAATTTATCGATTTGAAATCACCTTTAATATGTGCATACCCTAAAGAAAAATAAAATGGATATACATTTTTGAATCCATTAATTACAAAATAATTTTGATCGTAATCCCAAAGCGGATTTTCAATTTGTAATTTATCATAACCAAGCGTGATGTAATCAAAACCGTTCAATATAAAACTGTTATATATTGATACGGACTTTGAGGAATTCCCGTTAGTGTAAGCGCCATTTGTAAAATATACGGAAGGTTTTAATGCGCTTTTTTGTACTTGAGCATTTACGGAAATAAAAAAGATTAATATAAATGAGAAAATCGATATGCTAAATAATTTCATCTTGATACTCTTAATCCCTCCTTCGCACTCGAATCATCCGGTGATGCAATTAATGCGTGTGTAAAATGATTCTGCGCTTTTGATTTATCACCGAGATAATAATAAGTCCACCCTAAATAAAGATTTATCTCGTAATCACTTGGATATAGTTCATACAATTTTTGAAGATAAACTTTTGCGTTAACGTAATTACCCGTGTTTAGTAAAATTTGACCTAGTCGTAAGTTGGCAGTATAGTGAAGTTCATCTTTATCAAGTATTTTTTGGTAAATATCCTTTACAGTGCCCCAGTCTTCCAGACCCGAATACGGGAAAGTTAAACCGAGCCATGCTTCAATCGATTCATCGCTTTCTTCCAATGCTTTACTGTAATACTTAATTGATTCGTCATAATTTTTATCCTGATAATAAAGCCAGCCGAGCCTCAAATTTATTAAATAATCATCGGGTACTTCTTTATAAATCTCATTCAATTCAGAGATGGCACCGGTATAATTCCCAATTTCTTCTTCTTCAATTGATTTATTGAATATCTTCAGATACTTATAATTATCTGTTTGTGCAAAAGTCAGTGTATAACAAAAAATGAGAATTAAAAAAAATATTTTTCTCATTGCTTCTCCTTTGATTTATTAATTCCTCTAAATGTATTCTTTTTTGAACTAAATGAAAATTCTTTTATTGATCCGTTACTATCAATCAACATTTGGGAATTGGCTTTCTCTTTATAAAAACTAAATATCCCGTTTCCGCAATTTGTGATTTCGGAATTAATTATAAATTCTCTCTCACTATTCTCTTTATAAGACAAAGACAATTTTGCATTTGACTCAATCTGTTCTCCAGCCAATAAGAAAAATTCCGAGAAATAGCGGATAAAATTATTCGTAGTTAAGTATGTTAGAAATTTATCTGTCCATTCCAAACCATCAGTATAGCCGAGAGGGACACTAATACTGCTCAAGTAAAAATAGTAAAGTGCGGATTTTTTATCACCGATAAAGTTAGAAATGTAAAACATCTTTTCTCTCGGATAAAGAAAGGCGACTGATTTTTTATCGTTCTCAATAAAAATATTATTATGAATATCCACTTTAACTTCCCAATTTTCTTTAGCAGTTTTTCCGTTTAACTGATACTCAATTTCAAATTTATCACCAAGCTGAAACTTATAAGCTTTCTTAAGTATTTTATGTGTTTCGATATTTCTGACAAGATCATCTTCCTTTGGATAGTCAAAGGACATCACTTCATATTTGTCATCACGTTTTACTAAATAATGAGAAAACGGGAATTCATAAGTTTTATCCCCGAGTTTATCCGTCAATTGAAATTGGAAATGAAGGTGCGGAGAAGGCGACCTGCCGCTGTTTCCGCAAAGACCGATTTTTTCACCTTTTGAAACTCGGTCTCCTTTTTTTACCTTTATCGAATCCTGTTTAAGATGTGATAATGAAGAGAACAAACCTTTATCATGATCAATAATAATAGTGTTTCCCCAATTTTCATTTAGATTCGCTTCGCCCACTTTATTATCGGGAACATTATCAATAATTTTCACTACTTCACCATCAAGCGGAGCAACAACGGGAGTATTAAAACAATAGTAGTCTTCTTTATGGTTTCCATCTCCGCTATATTCGTTTTCATCATCACCGGTTATTACAAAATCCCATGCATACTTCCAATCGTCTTTATGGGTAATCTCACCGTCAATTCCCTGGGAAACTTTCCATTCCCCGAAAAAAGGGAGTTCAGGAAAGAGATATTTAAATTTATCGAATCGTGATTTCCTATTGCTGTGATAATAAAAATTTTCCTCCGGCGATCCGGGTTTGAAATAAAGCAGAACCAAGTCAGATTGTTCCTGTCGAAACTTCAGACTGTAGATTGTAAATAGAACGACCATGTTGAAAGGGAGAACCAAAACAGGCAGGTAAAAGAAATCAAGAAACTTCAACATTGCACCGGTAAATATGATTATAAACAATGTGGCAATTACCAGCAAAGGAATTGTTTTCTTTGAAACAATTATCAATGCACCACCGAGGGCAAAGGATGCAACGATTGCATTGAATGAAGTTAGAATAAGTATCTCTTCAGTCGGACTCGAAAAAAGCAGGTGAAGAAAAATATAATTCAGTGAAAATGAAACCAGGCTGTTTACAAATAATATTCTAGAATAAAATAATATTCCGGCAGCCAACAGCATTCCCGAAATAATATCCGGCTGAAGTAGTATTAATCCGAAAGCTCTAAAATAAGAGATCAAAAATTCCGGCAGAGCAGAAAAGATTTCATAAGATTGAAAAGTAAATCCCCGGTAATTAATTGAATCGTAATTCGTGATAAAAATCAGAAAAATGAAGAGTGTTAATACGAATGGTAAACTCAATCCCGGTAAATTCAAAACCTCTGCAAATAAATGTTCTAAAGTTGAAGAGATGAAGAAGGTCACAAGAATAAAAATAAATGCTAGAAGAATTATAAAAGGTGTAACTTCAAAAAAGTATGCGACTGAAATGGAGACGAGTATTGAATTGAATCCATAAAAACCGCTGCGTATTTTCGTTCTGTCATACTTAAGTGCAACAGCAGATAGGTTGGATATTAATGCACCCGCTAAGCCGAATAAACCTAATACCGGACTAACAAATGTAGCAGCCAGAGCCGTAAGCCCAAACCATCTCCGATTCGAAAAAAATATTTGGGCATAGCTGTAAAGAATAGAATCTATTAAAAATTTCATTTTCGATGCAACTTACTTTATAGTGAGAAGTTCTTTAATATTTCCGGCACTTTTTCGAGTGAATTAATATACTCGATATTTTCATTTTCCCGTATCAACTCGGTTTCACCATCTTCCATAACCATTATTACATTCGGTCTTAATGTGATAAACTGCATCCACTGAGTAACACTATAAGCTCCGACATAAAGTATAACTACAAGGTCTCCCTTTTTAAAAGAAGGAATAACGATGTTTTCCCGCAGGCAATCTATATTCATACACAAAGGACCGTAAACCGCCGAATTCTCAGTAAACTCACCGCTCTGCTGCCCCGGTACAATTTTGTGATTAAACCAATGGGATGTAAAAAGATAATTTACACCGGCATCAATTATTACCGCTCTTTTACCATCGGATAATCTTTTATTGGCAATTACACTGGAAATTAAATACCCTGCATCATCAATAAGTGATCGACCGTTTTCTAAATATAGTGTCGGCAGCTCATCGTGAGGCATTTCCAAATCGAACATGGGTGAAGTAATTGCGTCTGCAAAATCTTCAAGTGAGGGAAGTATTTGTTCTGCCTGTAAGTATTGTCCCTTTAGTGTATTATTTGAGGGGATTCCGCCGCCCATATCAATATAATCGAGCACAATGTTATACTGTTTGTAAATTTCATTTGCAAGATTGACTAATTTAGACGCAGCAACACGGTACGGATCAGCAGACATGATATAAGTGCCGATATGAGTATGCAGCCCGGTTAAATGAAGCCTGGGATTTTTTATAATTCGTTTTATTGCATCCATTGCCTCACCGTTTTCATAATTGAATCCGAACCTGTCCCATTTCGGGTAAATACCGGTATCCATATTAACACGAATCGCAACATCTACATCAGCATTCATTTTCTCTGTCAATTCGATTATCTCAAACAATTCATCGAAATGATCTATGTGAATTTTTGCACTTTCCTTAATCGCTCTCTCTAACGAAGCAGTGTTTTTATCCGGACCGTTAAATATTATATTACGCCCTTCAACACCAAGTCTGCGCGCACGATCATATTCATATCCCGATACAACTTCAGCAAGCGCTCCCTCTTGATGAAATACCGAACAAACCGCATTCATATAATTTGTTTTGTAAGACCAACTGAACTGCACCTTCGGGTACCTGGTTTTAAATAACCTGTACATTTTTCTATAGTTTTCTCTAATCTTTTTTTCTGAAAAAACAAATAATGGTGATCCGTATTCATCAACCATTCTTCTTATAGGTATGCCGTCAATTTCGGTCATAGGTTTTGTTACCGGTGAGCTTCCGAATTTATTCATCAACCCGGAATATTGTTTAATAATTACCGGACGTTCATAACGTTTCTTATCCATGATTAATTTCTCCTTTAACAGTAATTTCCTCAAACATTTTGAGATCGGTTATCAAATCCCACGAATAGCGAATGAATATCTTCCCGATTGAATATGATTGAAAGGGTTCAACTTCTTCACCGAGCGCTAACTTAAAGAGCGCATATGGAAGATTCTGCCCTGCAGCAACCGCAAGAAAAACCCATGCGGGAAATCTTGGATTAATTTCGAGCAGGTAATATTCATTAGTACCTTTTTCTTTAACAAATTCAAGTTCGGTACCGCTCTGCCATTTCAATACCGAAATTATTTTGTTAGATTTCTCAATCAACACCGGATCATTAATTGTAATGCCTGCCCATCCTTTGCCTTTATCGGTTATGTATAACTTTTTCATCGGTACCGCTCCAACTGCATTCCCTTTCCCGTCGCCGAGCGCGGCAACATTGTACTCATCACCTTTTATATATTCTTGAATTATTATCGGTACACCCCATTTTGCACTCAGCTTATTATAATAAGTAACCGCCTCATCAAAATTATTAACTATATAGGCGTCGTAAAAAATACCTTTAACAACAACAGGATAGTTAAATTCCGACTGAATTGAATAAAGATCCTGAATTGAAGTCGCCAATATATTTTTTGGAACTTTGATATCATGCTTTGTACAAAATTCAAACAATTTATCCTTCGCCCTGTAATTCAATTGATCGATTGTCGGCAGAAAAGTTTTTATACCGATGCTTTCCAACTTCTTTGATATCTTAGCAAAACTGTATAGTTCAGAATCCAAGGTTGGAATTATGACATCGATATTTTCTTTTTCGTTAATTGATTCCAATCTTTCATATAAAGCATCAAGTCCGTTTGAAGGATAAGGAATCAGGTAATTCATTTTCGATACATCCTTCATATACGCACCGGGTTCAAGGGAATCATAAATTAGTCCGATAATATCCCCTTTAAAATCGGGTGAATCTTTTAATGCTCTAATAACCGGAACACCAGGTCCCGGGCTGTCTATATTATTTAATCCTGTTACCGCTACTTTCATGATTCTTGCACCAGATTATTTTGTTTAAGTTGATAAATGAAATCAGTAAAATCTCTTTCGGCTGTATTTTTATCTACATCATATTCATCAACCAATGATTGAATAACTGCGTTTTCATCTTTCCCCTCACGAAGTTTATTCAATATAAAAATACCGATTTGATTTAATGTAAATGATTCGCCTGTTGCGGGATAAAATAAAAAACCGCTATCGCTTATCGCTAAATTTGATGACACTATATAGTTAGACATTTCAGTACTCCAATCTTATTTTAACATTATCATTTTCTTGCTTTCAATTTTATCGGCGGAGCTGATTTGATAAAAGTAAACTCCTGAAGAAACGCGTCTACCGTTTTTATTATTCCCATTCCAATGGGTTTGATGCTGACCGGATGTTTTAAACTCATCGACTAACGTATTTACCAATGCACCTTTCACATCATAAATATCTATCTTAATATTTTGTGGTTTCGAAACTGAGTATTCTATTGTGGTTGATGGATTAAACGGATTCGGATAATTCTGTTCCAATCTGAATTGAGCAGGCATTTCCTGGTTTGCCACGTTCGAAACAACACCTGTATTGTAAACTTGATAATAATAATTAACAAAATTCGGGTAATCATAAACTGCGAATGTGCATTCAAGAATTCCATCATTATCAATATCCCAAATTACGGGATAAGTAAAAAATAAACCGCTGCTCGATTTCTGAAATACGATTTCCCCTGATGTTATATCGACAATCTTAAATGACTGCCTTGGATTTTCTGTATCGTCATGATAAGCTAATACATAGAATTCCGTAATGTTATCTCCCGTCAGATCAGCAGCTAAAGAATAGATTTGATTTCCGGCAGTTTGTTCTTCTGCTGAAAATGAATATGTATATTCAACGGAATTGGAATTTGGACCCGACATAATTTGGATGCTGTTGTAGTCGATAATGTAGAAGCGGTAATCCCATGAATCACCATTGGCATCAAATCTCACCCAGCCTGCAGCGTTATCGGATGATGTTGATGCCGAAGTCCATTCCGATGACCATTGTGCATATAATGGAAAGGTAAAAAATATAATTAACAAAAATGTTTTGATCTGCAATTTCATGTCTGTTCCCCATTTTAAAAAATCATAAATAATAATTGTTGTCCATTTATCTGAGTTTTGGACATATTACTTTAATGATAGGTTTAACCGGATAATGTGATTGATATCACTAATCTAAGTATTGAGTCTGAATAAAATCAATCGGAGAAATTCTAAAGCTGTATTCATAATGTCCGGGATATAAAGTATACTTTGGATGCGCACGCGCTCCCCAGCTATCATCACCGGCAACTCCCATTTGTTTGTAATCGATATTCAGACTAACAAGATCGCGTTTCTTTATGTCAACGGTATGGCGCTGTGCTTTTTGTTCACCCGGATCAAAATCTTCAATTAAATTATGGTGCGCGCTAAATGAAAATAATGGATCGCCGATTATTCGAAATCCGTATCCGTTATCATTTGTAATTTCAAGCCATCTTGTGTCGGTTCTATTTCCGTTTTCCTGCGGACGAATATACGGGAAGTACAAATCACTCACTTTACTTTCGTACAAACCGACAAATGCAGATGATTTTCGATCCCAATAATTTTCATGCGGACCCCGTCCGTACCATATAACATTTTCATATTCAACGGGAATAATCATATTCATTCCGATTCTTGGTATTTCCGTAAGTTCTGCATCTCCAGCATCAATTATATTCGTTATAATTATTTCACCCATTAGGTTTACTTGATAGATCAATCTATATTTTGAATTCGTTTCTGGTAGATTGTAATCAAAAGTAAATATGAATAAATTGCCAAACTCATTTTCATTACTTGTAATTTTCCTGGTAATACCGTTAGTTTGCTCTTCAACATCAACAGAAATTAATTCTTTTGATTTGCCAGCATTCTTCCAAATACCGCACCGCTTAGGCATACCATTACCGAAGTCGTTATCATTCGGGGCACGCCAGAAATTAATATCAGGTCCATGCTTAATCAAATCTTCGCCATTATATTTATAGTATTCAATCAAGCCGTTACTTTTATTAAATGCGATTGAATAATTCTCACCCCAAACAGAATACTGATCACTGCTTTCTTCGTAAAGAATACCGCTTTCCGGTTGACCAAAATCAAGCTTTTCAAAATCATTCGTTATTTGAATCTGTTCAGATGCCGCAACATGACCGGCAGGAATTAAACCATCATTATTTTTTGATACCGCATAAAAATTTATAAAGTATTCATAATTATTTTTCATTTGATACATTGGTTCGATATTTATTAAAATCGAATCATGAGGTTCTGCCGAGATACCTGTGAGTTCCCCGGATTCAACAACATATCCGTTTTCCAAAATGTCGAATGAAAAATTAAATTCATTCAGATTTGTGAAGAAAAATTCATTATGAATAGCAAACTTCATCTCATCTTCTTCAATCAATTTAAAATGAATGTTTTGATAAACTTTTTTAATCTCATAAATTCCTGGATGAACAGATCTATCAGGATTAACCAACCCGTTGCAGCAGAAATTCCCATCATTGCGTACACCTTCCGGTTCAAAATCACCTCCGTAACCCCAATACTTTTCATCATTTTCATTTGTGATTGTAATCCCCTGATCGACCCAGTCCCAAATAAATCCTCCTTGATGCTGGCGCTCTGATCTCACGTAATTCCAAAGATCAATAAAATTGCCGTTGCTGTTACCCATTGCATGTGAGTATTCAACCCAAATGAAAGGTCGCTCAGGATATTTTCCTTTGTAATACTTATCAATTCCGTCAATCGAGTAATACATCCAACCAATAAAGTCAGTATGCTGTTCTTTTATATCAGTATTCATTTCAGCCCGTTCATATTGCACGGGACGGGAAGTATCCCGCTGCTTAATCCACTTGCAACATTCAAGAAAGTTAATCCCGGTTCCAGCCTCATTACCCATCGACCATACGATTATAGAAGGATGATTTTTATCCCTTTCAACCATTTTCATAATTCTATCAAGGTGAGCGTTCATATATTCCGGTTTATTTCCTAAAGTATTTTCCTGTTTATAGCCGTAACCATGCGATTCAATATTTGCTTCATCAATTAGATATATTCCGTACTCATCACATAGCTTGTACCAATAGGGATCATTTGGATAATGCGAAGTTCTAACCGCATTTATATTGTGCTGTTTCATTACTTCAATATCTTTCAGCATTGATTCCTTAGATACCACATGACCCGTTTCAGGATCATGCTCATGACGATTTACTCCTTTTATTAAAACCGGTTTTCCATTTACAAGAAGCTGCCCATTTAATATTTCGGATGTTCTAAATCCGACCTTCGTTCCCACGATCTCGATTAATTCATAATTCTCATCGAATAAAGATATACTTAGTTGATATAAATTTGGTTTTTCCGCCGACCATTGTTTCACTTTACCTAAATCTTCACCGATCTCGATATTCAAAGTATCGGTTTCTCCAATTTCATACTGAACCTCTTCTTTGAAAATTGATTCACTGCTTTTAATATCAAATAAATCAATCAATATTTTCCCTTTGGCAGCAGAACTTTCCTGGTTAACCAATTCACAATCCAACTCAATCCTGCCGTTTGTATAATTGTCAATTAATAAGCCTCTTGCAAAAAAATCTCTAATATGTATTTCCGGTTTTGCATAAATGAAAACATCACGTTGAATACCGCTGAGCCGCCACATATCCTGATCTTCAAGATAACTTCCGTCGCTCCACCGGAAAACTCTTACCGCTAAATCATTTTCATCTTCGGTTAAATAATTAGTGATATCAAATTCAGCCGGAGTTTTACTCCCCTCATTATATCCGACCATTTTTCCATTAATCCATAAATAAAAAGCTGAACTAACAGCGCCAAAATGTATGACTATCTTTTTGTCACTCCATTCGCCCGGAACCGTAAACTTTGTTTTATATGAACCGACCGGATTATAAGTTGAATCAATGTAGGGTTGATTCATCGGGAAAGGATAACCTATATTAATATATATCGGATAACCATACCTTAGCATTTCCCAATTCGCCGGAACCTTGATATCGTCCCAAGTACTTGTATCAAAATTTTTCTGATAGAATTCACGAGGCATTTTCGAGGGTTTTTCAACCCAATTGAATTTCCAAATTCCATTCAGAGATTTATAAAAAGGTGAAGCACTAAAATCGTCGGCAATCAGTTTCTCAGCATCTAGATAACCAATAAATGAAGCATGCGGCTTCTCCCGGTTAATTTGAAACACACCGGGGTTTTCCCAATCGTGAATTTGTGAGTAAGTATGGATTGATACACCCAAGAGAATAGCATAAATCCATGACACTACTTTCATTATTGCCTCTGATTTGTATTAAGCAATATTATTTACATTCGGCAATGCAAAATCTAAATTTAATTTGATGATGATATGTTTCACCCGGATTAAGAATTACATCCGGAAAATTTGAATGATGAACTGCATCAGGAAATTTCTGCGGTTCGAGACATAAACCGTAATGCTTGAAATAAGTTTTGCCCATTCTGCCGGATATTGATCCGTCTAAAAAATTACCTGTGTAAAATTGCAGTCCGGGTTCCGTAGTCCAAATTTCGAAGGCTCTGCCGCTTTCCTTGTGATATACCTTCGCACCGAGGTTTAATCCATCACTATTTTTATTAATAACATAATTGTGATCATATCCCTCCCTCAAGTTTTCAATTCTTTCGCCTGCTTGTCGTGGTGAAGTGAAATCAAGATCAGTCCCGTATACACTTTTGATTTCGCCTGTGGGTATAAGTTCTTCATTCATCTCCGTGAATTCATGAGAGTTAATCATTACGGTGTGATCGAGAATATTTTGTTTAGCATTTCCTGATAAGTTGAAATATGAATGATGAGTTAAATTAACAGGAGTTTTTTTATCACTTTCTGCGCTGAAATTTATAAATAATTCGTTACTATCTGTAAATCTATATTCAACAACTATATTCAGGTTTCCCGGATAATTCTCTTCGCCGTCTTCACTCTTGTATTTGTAGATAACTTTTGTTTCGTTCTCCTCTTTTATTATCTCGGAGTTCCATAATTTTTTATTAAAACTATTTTTGCCGCCGTGAAGATGATTTTCTCCATTATTACAATTTAGTTGATATTTTTCACCATCAATTAATAATTCACCCTTTCCAATTCTATTTGCACACCTGCCGATTGTAGCTCCGAAATAAACTGAATCTCTTTCGTAGCCCTTAATATCATCGTATCCTAAAGTGATTTCTTCTATTTTTCCGTTAATATCTGGCGTTTTAATATAAACAAGCGATGCACCATAATTTATCAGTAATATCTCAAGTTTATTTGCATTAGTTATTTCAATTGCCTCAACATCTTCTCCGTTATCCGTTTTACCAAACATGAATTGATTTACGATCATAATATCTCCGTTTTCTGCAAATTTAATATTTCGACTTTTTGGACTCCTTTGTCGGGGTTTTATATACTAACTTGACTTGATTTATGCAAATTTAATCTATAAATAAACTTTTGCCATCGATTTGAATATGGTCTCAATATCAGAATATTCAGCTTTCCAATTCAATAAATCCAAAGCTTTTTGTGAAGATGCAATCAATTCAGCCGGATCTCCTGCTCTTCTTCCAACAACATCATAACTAATCTTCCGGTTAACGGCTTTTTCCGCTGTATTAATCATTTCAAAAACGCTTTGACCTTTTCCCGTACCAAGATTAACTAGCAGACTCTCTTTATTTTTCATAATGTAATTCATTGCTTTCAGATGTGCGGTAGACAGATCATTAACGTGGATATAATCACGTATACATGTGCCGTCCGGAGTTGAATAGTCATCGCCAAATACCTGTATTTTTGATCTTATGCCGGCAGCAGCTTCCATTACAATCGGACATAAATTCGCCGGATTACGTTCCTTCCCTTTTATTCTTCCTTTAATATCATAACCGGTTGCATTAAAGTATCTCAATGCAGCATATTTAATACCTTTTAACTTACTAAACCAATTAAGATTTTCTTCGATTGCCAGTTTTGTGTAGCCATAATAATTTTCCGGATTCACAGGATGATTCTCATCGATTGGTAAATATTGAGGACTGCCGTAAACAGCCGCCGATGATGAAAAAATAAAATAATTCGTGTTATTTTCTACCATCTTATTCAAAAGGTTTAATGTTCCGCAAATATTATTTTTTGCATATTTCGACGGATCAACCATCGACTCACCCGCAGCTTTCCATGCCGCAAAATGAAATACAACATCAATTTTATTTTCGAACGCAGTATTCAAATCATCATCAACTAAAATATCACCTTCAATCAATTTTGCCCTCTCATCAACATTTACTCGCTGTCCGAGAGAGAAATTATCCAATATAATTACATTAAAATTTTGATCGCACAAATCATGCACAACATGGCTTCCGATATAACCTGCACCGCCTGTAACGAGAATATTCAATTTTTCCATAAAAGATTCAGTTTCCTATATTAAATTATGTTCGGTTCTTCTAATAATTTCATCCTGCAAATCTTTTCCGAGATTTACAAAATAATCACTGTAACCTGCAACCCTCACAATAAGATCACGATAGTTTTCAGGTTCAGCTTGAGCTTTTTTAAGCGTTTCTGCATCAACAACATTAAACTGTATATGATGACCATCCATTTTAAAATATGAACGAATCAAATGTACTAATTTATTCAAATCTTCGTCGTGCTCCAAAAAGTGAGGTGTAAATTTTTGATTTAATAAAGTACCGCCCGTTCTAATATGATCAATCTTTGATGCAGATTTTATAACAGCAGTTGGACCATTTCTATCAGCGCCCTGAACAGGAGAAATTCCTTCAGATAACGGTTTTTTTGCAAATCTTCCATCGGGAGTCGCACCACAAACACTACCGAAATAAACATGACAAGTTGTAGGCAAAAGATTAATTCGGAAAGTTCCTCCCTTTGTATTCGGTCTACCGTCAATTGCGCTAAAATATAATTCAAAAACCTGTCGCATTACGCTATCAGCATAATCATCATCATTCCCGTATTTGGGTGAATTATTAATTAATTCATCTCGAAAATTATCTTCACCATGAAAATTATCTGAAAGAATTCTTAACATTTTCTTCCAATCAATTTTCTTCTTATCAAAAATATTATATTTAATTGAGGTTAGTGAATCAGTGATTGTTCCGAGTCCCACACCCTGAATATATGAAGTATTATATCGTGCTCCCCCGTTGTTGTAATCTCTACCACTTTTAATGTAGTCGTCGATAAATATTGAAAGAAATGGAGCCGGCAAATATTTCGCCCAAAGTCTTTCAATAATTCTGTTCCCTTTGATTTTCATATTGATAAAATATTCAAGCTGATCTTTGAAAGCATTCATTAAATTATCAAATGACTCAAATTCATTCGGATCACCGGATTCAATACCTATCATTTTCCCGGTTGCGGGGTCTGTGCCGTTATTCAAGGTTATTTCCAGTACTTTTACTAAATTAAAATAACCGGTTAAAATGTAACTTTCAGTACCGAATGCTCCCGTTTCAACGCAGCCGCTTGCTCCGCCATTGCGTGCATCAATTATGTCTTTTCCCTGCCGGAGCAACTCTTGAATTATTGCATCAGTATTAAATATTGATGGCTGTCCGAAACCGGTTTTAATAATTTTCAAAGTTCTTTCTACAAGTTTATCAGGACTTTTACGACTAACCTGAATCATTGAACTTGGCTGAAGAAGTCGCATTTCTTCTATCACATCCAATATCAAGTAGGTAAGTTCATTTGATGCATTCTCACCATTTTCATCTACACCCCCTAGATTAATTAGACAGAAATCGGTGTAAGTATTGCTTTCCTGTGCAGTTACGCCAACCTTTGGAGGTGCCGGTTGATTATGAAACTTTATCCAAAAAGACTGCAGAAGTTCACGGGCTTTTTCCTCGGTCAGAAGTCCACTTTCTAAATCACGCTTGTAAAAAGGATAGAGATTTTTATCCAGTCTTCCGGGATTAAATGAATCCCAAGTATTCAATTCAGTAATTACACCCAAATGTACAAACCAATAATATTGCAAAGCTTCCCAAAATGTTTTTGGAGCATGCTCCGGTATTCGACTGCAAATTCCCGCCAGCGTTTCTAATTCATTACTTCTTTCGGTATTTTTTTCAATCTGCGACATTTTATTTAGTAATTCACTGTACCGGTGTGCAAAACTGATCAATGCTTCTGAGACAATTCGCATTGCATTTAATTCTTCCCGTTTTTCAATTGCTTCATCGTCATCAAAAAAGTCCAAATTTGTTAAACTTTCGTCAATCTCTTTAATAAATTCGTGCATTCCTTTTTTGTAAATTTTATCATCCAGCACAGTGTGCCCCGGTGCACGCTGCTCCATAAATTCTGTAAATATCCCCGCTTCGTATGAGGCGATCCATTCTTTATCGACTTCTTTAAATATCCTATCCCTAATCGACCTTCCGCTCCAAAACGGTATTATTTCCGATTTTTGAAAATCGAATGAATCTTGATCTACACTAAAAGAAATTTTCTCCCTTTCATTTAGAATTTCAAAATCATTAATTGAGTGCGTACAAATTTCGGGATAAGTAGGCGTAGCGTGCGGAGCCGGTCCTCGTTCACCAACAATCAACTCACCATCTTCTAAATAAAGTTCTTTGTTTTCAAGAATATATTTGAATGCCAATGCCCTGGCAACAGGTGTTGAGACTCTTTCCCCATTTCCGCTTTTGTAAAATTCCGATATTAATTTTGCTCTTTCCAATGATATGGAGGGGTGTGTATTTAAAGTTCTCTCTCGTAATTTTTTTATACGCGCGTTCATGTCATCCCCTAATTTTCACTTTAAGATTTTGTGTGCTGAAAAAAGTCGAAAGCTCAATCAGTTCCTTTTCAGTCTGTACATTAAGATTCGTCAATCCGGATTTTTGTCCGTATCGTTCTTGTTTAGATTCGGATAATCTATTGTAAGGTAAAAGATCAACCCGGTTGATGTTATTCAAAGTTACAAGAAATTGCGAGATATCTATTAAATTTTCCTTAGTATCCGTAATACCTGGTATTAGTGGAATACGAATTATGATTGCCTTATTGCCGAGTTCCGATAATCTGCTGAGGTTATCTAGTATTATCCTATTTGATACACCGGTATATTCAATATGCTTAGATTCATCGAATATTTTCAGATCATAAAGAAAAAGATCAACCAAATCGTACACTCTTTCGAGATTTTCAAATTTAGTATATCCGGATGTATCAACAGCCGTGTGAATACACTCACTTTTACATTTCCTCAAAACTTCATATAAAAAACCGGTTTGATTAAACGGCTCACCGCCGCTGAAGGTTACTCCTCCGCCTGAGTCTTCATAAAATATTCTATCTTTTAAAATTTCTTTTAGAAGTTCACTGCTTTCAATCTCACTGCCGATTATATCATCTTCACCGCAATACTTATAAGAATAGTAGGAAAATTTCTCTTCCAAAGAAGAAGGTTTTGATTCTAGAATAGCTTCGGGATTATGACACCACAAACAGTTGAGGGGACAACCTTTAAAAAATACTGTTGTTCTTAAACCCGGACCATCATGAATTGCAAATTTTTTTATGTCGAAAATCCGTCCTTTCAAAATTGTCCAATATTCCTTTTCGATTTCTTTATAAATGATGACGTAATATAATTAAAATAATAGAAATTCATTTGCAGCATCATCAGTATGAAAAACTGTTTCGACAGAAGCTGAATTATAAAATTCAAAAGTGCGAGTAGAGAAACGGCGGTAGGAGTTTTTGTGAATGCTGTGTAATGAGAAATGTTTTTATAACAATTATAATGTGAGAAATTTGATTTGTAAGAAAAGGAATGAATTCTGAAGTAATAAACGAGAAATTAATTGAAGACAATTTTGAAAGTTGATCCCTCTCCTTTTTTACTAGTGACTGAAATTGATGCATCATTTAATTCACAATATTTTTTAACAAGTGCCAATCCCAATCCATTTCCTTCAAACCTCCTAGAATACCCAGTTTCTTCTTGACTGAATGCATCAAAAATTTGAGACAAATACTCCTCGGAAATTCCAATTCCAGAATCGGCAACCGAAACTACAAGTTTATCAGCTTGGTTTCTGCTGACTATTATTTCAATTAATCCTTTATTTGTATACTTGATTGCATTACTTAACAGGTTACTCAATATCTGTTCAACACTGTACTGATCAGCAATTAAATAAGTTTCATCTGTCATCTTTTTAACTGCAATCTTGAGTCCCTTCATCTCAGCCTGTGTAGTAAATTCCGCATTTAATCTTCGTATCACATCTTTGTAAATATCAAATTTCTTAAGCACTTTTTCATAAGTTCCGGTTTGTAGTTCTGACATGTTCAGTATTAAGTCGATTGTTCTTATAATTCTTTTACCGGCTGAATCAATAATTTCATAATTCTCTTCAGTTCCAAACTCGAGATGTTCATTCATTTCTTCTTTCATCAAATTGGTAAATGCCAACAAAGCATGAATTGGAGTTCTAATTTCATGAGACATCTGAGCAAGGAATTCTGATTTAAGTCTGTTTGCAATTTCCGCACTTTCTTTGGCTTTGATAAGTTCACTTTTGATTCTTTCAGATTCCGTAATATCCTGCATGCTTCCTTCAAAATACACGGTATTATCTTCATCATCCTTGAATCGATGGAGGTTCAAATTTGCTGTTATAAATTGACCGTCTCTTTTCATTCTAATAATTAGGTTATAAAGTTCAGTTTCTTCATTAATTAATTTTACTGCTAGTCTGCTTTAGTCAAGTGATTTTTGTAATTCATTCAATGGTTTTGGCGAAGTTACAACAGACTGCTGTATCAGTCTGTAAAACAGCTTTCCTCTATAGGTTGATAACTTTCTGTTAAAACGAAAGGCAAAT